>JANOBD010000187.1:0-200178 GCA_031411495.1 Phycisphaerae bacterium
GGCCAGTTGCCACAGTGGAACAGCACGCACTTGTCGTCGTCGCCGCCGTAGTTGTTGTTCCAGTCGACCAGCGCGCTGGGAAGCTGCGAGGCCAGCGAGAGCGCATACATCGAGAGCGCGCCGGTGATGTCCACCTCGCACGCGCTGGGCGCCAGCGATTCGCTCATCATGCTCATCCACGTGCACGCGTTGCAGCCGAAGTTCGCCTGCAGGCTCGTCCAGCACTGGATCGCCGTCGAATCCAATCCGTTGTCCGCGACGAAGTCGTCGAGAACAACGCCGAGTTTCGCCATCAGCACCAGCTTGTCGTCCGGCACGGCCGTCGTGCTCGCGTAGGCGCTGGTCATGGCGATTTTCGATTTCACCCGCGCATCGTCGCCGGTGAGCTTGTTCGCCTTGCCGAGAATCTCCGAGAGGTCGGCGGTGTGGACCGTGATGCCGCTGCGTTCGAGGATCTTTTCCGAATACCGAACCGTATTGAACGCGCCCGGCCGCGCACCGATCGCGCCGAATCGGGCGTTGCGCAGCTTCTTCACCGTCCGACACACCGCGACGAACTTCGCGAGGTCGGCCTTGAAGCTCGCATCCTTGATCGGATGGACGACGTGCTTCTTCGTCAGCGTGAACGGGATGCCCGCCTGCTTGAGGTTGTTGCAGACGCTGATCTTCCCGCAGAACGCATCGCGCCGCCGCTCGACGTTCATTTGGCTCAGCTCGTCCGGATATCCTTGAATCAGGATCGGCACGTTCAGCTTGGCTGCCTTGATCGTTTCGAGGACGCCCTTCTCATCGCCGAAGTTGGGCAGGCAGACGAGGATGCCGTCGATCTTCTCACGATGCTGCGCGAAGAGCGCTGCGCACTTCTGTGCTTCCGCAAATGTCTCCACGCCGCCGAGCTTGGTGGCGTTCGCGTCCAGCATCACCGAACCGATGCCGAGTTGGGTGAAGAGCGAGAGCAGATCGCCGCGCGCCTCGCCGACGAGCACGTCCGGAAAGAAATCGCGATTGCCGATGATCACGCCAAGCGTGACCGGCAACGCCTTGATCTGCGCTGCGCGCTGGGCCGGCGAGAGCACGTTGAGTTGGGTCATGGTCGGACCTCCGTCGGGGCTTGTATGTACCACAAACCCGGCCCGGCGGATTTCCGCCCGCACAGGGGTGCGGCAGAGAAGCGGAATTGTGCAAAACTGTTGTTCGATTGTTGAACTATGATGCGAAGAGAGATGTCGAACGTCGCGACGTCTATTCTGCTGAGGTTGAAACGACCGCTCGAGCCACGCTATGGCAACACTCTGGCTTCTCGAAGATCAACTGTCGATCGAGCTTGTGCGGCTCCACCGGCCCGAGCGCGTCCTGCTGATCGAATCGCGCACCCATTTTCGCGCTTGGCCCTTCCACAAGCAACGCATCCTGTTCCAGGTTGCCGCCATGCGCCATTTCGCCGATGAGTTACGACACGCGGGCGTGTCAGTCCATCACTACGGGCTTGAGCGCCAGCCCTACTTTGATTCGCTGAGCGCCATCGCTCACGTGCGGCAGACGACCGGCGACGAATCGTTTCTCGTGATCGAGCCGACGGAATACCACTGTGCCCGATGGATCGAAACGCTTTCGACGCGGTTAGGCGTTCGCTTCGAGGTGAAACCGAACACCCTCTTCCTGACCGATCGCGAGGCGTTTGCGCGTTGGGTGCGCCCGTTGAAGCGGCCGATCATGGAGCAATTCTATCGACGCATGCGGACCACGTTCGGCGTACTGCTCGAGGCGGATGGATCGCCCGTCGGTGGAAAATGGAACCTGGACAAAGAGAACCGCAAGCCGGCCAAGCGCGGGATAACCTTTACTCCGCCGATTTCTTTCCCGCCCGATGAAGTGACGCAAACTGCAATTCGTGATGTGGAAAGCGCTTTTCCTGACCATCCCGGCCGCACTTCAGGTTTCTCTCTGGCTGTCTCCCGGTCGGATGCGCAGCGCGCCTGGGCAGACTTTGTCGAACATCGACTTCCCCGCTTCGGTGATTTCGAGGATGCGATGTTGACGAACGAGCCGGTCATGAACCATTCGTCCGTGTCGATGCTCCTGAATGTCGGGCTGCTGGAGCCGCTCAGACTCGTGCGGGACGTTGAGGCGGCCTACCGCGCGAGCCGCGTCCCACTCAACAGCGCCGAAGGCTTCATCCGGCAGATCATCGGCTGGCGTGAATACGTGTACGGCATCTACTGCACGTATATGCCCGAATACCGATTGCGAAACGCGCGCAACTCAAAGCTGGAACTGCCCGCTTGGTTCTGGACGGGAAAGACGCAGATGAATTGCCTGGCACAATGCATCACCGGCGTGATGGATCGCGCTTATTCGCATCACATTCAGCGGCTGATGGTGATCTGCAACTTCTCCACGCTCGCCGCACTCTCACCGCAGGCCGTCAACGATTGGTTCTATGCGATGTATGTTGACAGTTTCGACTGGGTGGTGACACCAAATGTCGTCGGCATGGGAATGAACGCCGACCGTTCGACCATCGCGACCAAGCCTTATGTCAGTTCCGCCGCCTACATCAACCGCATGAGCGATTACTGCAGAGATTGCCGTTTCGATCCTCAAGAGCGCCTTGGCGAGAAGGCGTGCCCCTTCAACTACCTGTTCTGGACATTTCTCCATCACTTCGCCGATCAGTTCAAGAGCAATCCACGAATGACAATGATGCTCAAGAACGCAGAGAAGATTGCCGCAGACGAGATGAGCCAGATGATGCGACAGCGGAAAGCATTCATTGACCTGCACGTTCGCGGCAAGGCGAGCAGCACATGAAGCGACAAGAAACCAAACTCTGCGTCGTTTGCCAGCGGCCCATGACGTGGCGGCGCAAATGGGCCAAGACCTGGGACGAGGTCAAGTACTGCAGCGACGCATGCCGCCGCCGCAAGGGGACGGCTGCTGCATTACCCGACGGTCGCACACACGCCTCTTGCGGCATCGGAACCGATAAAACGGGTTTCAACCGTCGCCGCGGTCAGCCGACGCATCGATCGTGAGACGATGCTCAGCGGAACGAATTACTGCTCGCCGACATGTCGACCTCGACTTCTTTGGTCGTCAGGGTCTTCTTGCCGCCGTACTGCTTTGCGAGGTCGAGAAGGAGCTGGTCGTAAGCGGCCCCGTCGATCGGGAGGTCGACGCCCTTTCGGGTCATCGCGCTCATAAGCATGGCGTTGCCGATTTCCAAGCCGCGAATGCCTTCATGTCCGGGGGCGAGAAGCGGCGTACCCTTCTGGATCGCGTTGATCCAGTTTCTGTAGACGCGCTCATGCTCGCCGATGGCGGGCGGGTTCTTGAACGGCAGGTCGATGACCCACTTGTCGATCATCGGGAACGACTCTTTGCAGTTCTCGTTGATGTCACTGACCTTCTTGACCGTGCGGGTGAAGGTGAGCTTGTTGTTCTCGGCGATGATCTTGCCGCGGTCGCCGCTGATCTCCAGGCGATTGGTCCCGGGGGCCTCGCCGGTTGTAGTGACGAAGTGGCCGATCGCGCCGTTGGGGTATTCGAGGATGGCGGACATTTCGTCTTCGACTTCGATCGGGTGCCGCTTTCCGATGAACCCGACCGCGGTAATGCGGTTGGGCATGAGCCCGGTGATCCACTGGATGAGGTCAAGGTTGTGCGGGCACTGGTTGATCAGGACGCCGCCGCCTTCCCCGGCCCAGGTGGCGCGCCAGCCGCCGCTGGCGTAGTACGCGTGCGGGCGGAACCAGTCGGTGATGAGCCAGGTGATGCGGGTAAGCTCGCCGAGTTCGCCATCGGCGATCAATTCGCGCAGCTTGGCGTACATCGGGTTGGACCGCTGGTTGAACATGATGCCGAAGACGAGCTTCGGATATTTCTTCGCGGCGTCGATGAGTTGTTTCGCAGCGCGGGTGCCGACGGCGATGGGCTTCTCGACCAGCACGTGATGGCCGGTCTCGAAGGCGCGGATGCCGATGGGCGGATGGTCGTAGTGAGGCGTGGCGATGAGAACGGCGTTGGCGACGCCGGACTTGAGGAGATCCTCGGAGCTGAGGAACTGCTTAGCCTCGATGCCGAGGGTTTTGAGTTTAGCATCCGCACGATCGAGCTTGGACTGGTCGATGTCGCAGATGGCGACGAGCTTGACGCCTTCCAGCTTCTGGTGGTTCAGGTGGGAGTAACCCATGTTTCCGACGCCGATGATGGCCAGACGAACTTCGCTCACGTATCGCTCCTTGGAAGCCGGCCGACAGCATGCACGCGCACCGCCCGGCCGGGAAGGCAAACATTGTGCACTTTTCGGCTCCGCGTGACGAGGGCGTGGACTTGAAGTTTCAAGACAAAGCGTTGCAGAGTTCCCCCGCGGCGGCACCGACGCGCGATCGGCCGATGGTGGAAATCTGTCGAGTTTGAGTACCCTGTGCCGCATGAAACAGCGAGCACGGATGTACGCAATGGCGTGCGTGATGATGACCGGGTGGATCGGCGCAGGCGTGACCAGCGCCGCGCCGACGATAGCCCTTACCCCGCCGACGCAACTGCCCAGCGCCGATGGCGAGGTTCGGTTCGACCTGATCGTGACCAATGATGACGCCGCTCCGCAAACCCTTTCGCTCCCCGATGCCTTGGAATGCCGGCTGACGACCCGCGACGGCGTCGTGGATGCGAAGGCGATTCGGTTGGGCGATGGAGGCGAGCGGACCATCGCACCGGGAACGTTCGTCCGCGCGACCTATTCGGCGAAGCTGTTCACCATGGGACGGGTCATTGTCGAATTGAACGATCAGCCCGGGGCGACCGTGGTGAACGTCGTGCCGATCGGCGCGCCCATCGAGCGCAAGAACGCGGCCACCCTGCCGGCGCCGCGCTCCGACAACCCGCTGTCGATCTTCACCGCACAGGACCCGAATTTTCAACGAGAAAGCGGTCTGGTGGAGTACCTGGCCTACCGCGTGAAGGCTCACGAGCCGGTGTACATCGTGGCCGGCAACGAAGACCCGTCGACGAAGTTCCAGTTCAGCTTCAAGTATCAGATTTTTGATCCGGTCGGTCCGCTTGCGCAGAAGGTGCCGCCGCTGGGCGGGGTTTATTTCGGGTACACGCAGACATCGTTCTGGGATCTGGGCGACGAGAAGAACAGCAATCCGTTTTATGACTCGAGCTATCGGCCGGAGATCCTGCTGAGCTACGACAACCTCGACCGATTCTTCCACGATCGCGAAGGAAATCGTTTTCTCCCCGATGGAATGAGCTTCAACCTGCAGGCGGGATTGAAGCACGAATCCAACGGCAAGACCGCCCCGGATTCGCGGAGCGTGAACATTCTCTACGTTCGTCCAATCTTGAAGTTCGAAAACGAAGACGGGTGGTTCATCTCGATCGCGCCCAGCGTCTGGACCTACGTGTTCGACCTCAGCGACAATCCGGACATCGAGAATTATCGCGGACACGGCGACCTGCGGCTGGTCGTCGGGCGCGCCGGCGGCATCCAACTCGCGGCGACGGGCCGGATCGGCGAAGGCGGTGGGCGCGGATCAGTGCTTGTCGACGCGACCTATCCGATCCGGAGTTTCTCCCTGGGGAACTTCGACGCCTACCTCGATGTGCAATTCTTCAGCGGCTACGGCGAAAGCATCCTCAACTACAACGAGAACGACGACACGTTGCGATTCGGTGTCTCGCTCGTCCGTTGAAGTTCATATTGGGAAAGAAAAACGGCAATTGAGGAAAACCCTGATGGCTCGAGGCGATTGGGCGCACTAACTTTCATTCATCGCTGACGCAGACTCCTGTCGCGCAGCTGCAACGAGCCTTCCCTTCCCTCACTCGACCCGCGTGGTAAGCCACGCGGGTCGAAGTGTTTATGGCCCGAAAAATCGTCACAACTTCATCAGGCAAAGTCCCAACACACCTGGGCGAATACCGGAGAGCAGGTTCTTGGGATGGCCCGATGTGCAGATTTTTTGCGGCGTCTAGAGTGTCTGTTGTCAATCGCGAGTCAACGCCTCGCGATCGGCTCTTCAGGTGAAGAGCTGGAACTGACAAATACAGGGAGACTGTTATGAAGAACGTATTTCGCAGTGTTTTGATGGTCGCCGCAGCGTGTGTCGTGCTTCAGCTCACCGGCTGCAACACAGTCGAAGGAGCCGGAAAGGACGCCGAGCGCGCCGGCGAAAAGGTTCAGGATGTCGCGCATGACGCGAAGAACTGATGCGGTTCGAAGCGGCGAGTTGAACGACTTTTACCTGCGGCCGCGGGCCGCACATCCGACTGGAGGCATCTATGCTTTACTGGGCAGCTGTTTTCTTCGTGATCGCTTTGATCGCGGGCATTCTCGGGTTCGGCGGCATCGCCGGCACCGCATCGAATATCGCGGTCATCCTCTTCTTCGTATTCCTGGTCCTCTTTATCGTTTCGCTGGTGTTCAACGGGATCCGCGGCGTTCCGCGCGGTTGATTGCACCAACGCAGATTGTCGACCTCGCCCGGAGCGCACCTGAAACTGCTCAGGTTCGCCCGGGCGGCGTCATTGATGGGCGTCATTGACTTGCCGTCGATACCATGCGAGATCCGCCTCGACTTCAGGCTGATGCGCCGAACCGACGCTTTCATCCCTTTGCTGACATCCGAGCGTCCGTTGTCTGTTGTTAAAGGGCAGGCCCAGTTGCCGACGAGGGATCGGGCTGCGTGGTCGGAATCGTCGTCGGCCACACAAGGCTCCCCTTATAGTCGGGCGGCGGCCCGTAACGGCTCATTTCCTTTTCCCAGAAGGTCTCCTCGTCAGGCTGATCGGAATGCTCGGCAATACCTTTGAGCAAACTGACCACCGAGTGGTAGGCCTGAAGGTTCCCCTTGCCTGTGATGTCTTCCTTGATCAGCGCTTCGTAGGCGAAGCGCAGCGGCCCCTTGGCTTCTTCAAAACGAAACAGGTGCGCGAGAACGATGCCATACGCAGAAAGGTAACGCGCGCGTCGGCCGGGCGCGATCTGGATATGGTTCGGGTCTTCGAGCAATCGGTAGAGTCGCTCGGCAGGACCGATCGCCTCGCTCCAGCGGCTTTCCGTGTACAGGTTCTGCACCAGTCCGTACAGCGCGATGACGGCCTGCGGATGGTCCGGACCGCTCGCCTTCACCCAACCTTCGTACGCCTCGTGGAACAGTTGATTTGCTTCCTCCGCTTCTCCGGCGTTCGCGCGCGCCGCCGCGAAGGATTGAATCATTCCCAGCGTCTCGCGATTGGTGCTTCCCAGTACTTTTCGTGCACGCGCGATCGCGCTTCGGAAGTGAGCGAGTGCTTCATCATGTTTTTCCTCGGTTTCGAGGACGACTGCGAGGCCTTGTTCCGGATGAATCGACAGCAGGTGATCTGGCCCGAACACCTTCATGGCGCGGTCGAAGTAGTCGCGCATGATCTTTTCCGCCTGGGGAAGTGCGCCTTTGAGTCGCAGAACATCGGCATAGACGCCCTGCATCCCGAGCGTCGTTGGGTAGTTTTCCCCTTTGAGCTTGGCCATGCCCTCGTAGGCCCTGCGGTTGAGTTCCTCCGCCTCGTCAAGTCGCCCGTTCTGGCGAAGCATCTGGCCGAGGTTCCCCATCGTGATGAAATGGTCTTCGGTGTTGTCTTGGCGGGTCCGCTGGTCCGCGGCGAGGGCTGAGCGCAGCAGCTCCTCGGCTTCCTTGACCTTTCCCATGGTCTCGGAGACGACGCCGAGCTCCACCATCGCGTTGATCGTCATTCGATGATCTGGCCCGAAGGTTTGCCTGGCCCATTCGAGGCTCTTGAGGTCCATCGCGTAGGCGTCTTCGATCCGGTCTTGCATGTTGCGCAGGACGGCGAGCCGGCCGAACGAGCGCATCGCTTCCATGGAGTTTTCGCCGAACAGTATCCTGTCGATGTCATATGCCGCCTGCAGGTGCGCGTCGCCTTTGTCCAGCAGCCCGAGGCTGGCGTAGGTCTGACCGAGTGCCGAATGGAGAGCGGATGCGATCTTGGGTTGGCCGGCGAACTTCGAATCGACGGAATCCGAGGCCTTGTCGAGCACGTCGCGCACGCGGACTTCCTGGCCTTGTGCGAACTCGGGATCGACGCTCTGCAGCATGCTGGTGAGGAACTCGTTCACCTGTTCACTCGCCTCATTGGCGGCCTCGGCCCGCTTCTGCGCGTCCAGGGCCTTCTGTTTTTCCTCCAGCGTGCGCTGCTGCTCGGCAAGGGTTTTCTGTTGCTCCAGACGGGTGGCGTGCTCGGCGCGAGTGGCGCGGATCGCCTGCCAGCTGGTCGCCGCCGTGCCGAGCACCAACAATCCCAGCGCCGCCGCCGAGCCGACCACGCCGATCTTGTTCCGCCGGACGAACTTGCGGGCGCGATAGATGACCGATTCAGGACCGGCCCGCAGTGGCCGGTTCTCCAGGTAATTCTCGAGATCCTCCGCGAGTTCGCTCGGCGATGCGTATCGCGACTCTCGCTCTTTGCTCAACGACTTGACGACGATCCAGTCCAGCTCGGATCGGAGCTGGTGCACCAGTGCAGAAGGCAGGAGTTGCCGTCGCTCGGCGACGGATGTGGCCTTGGCACCCAGGCTCGACAGCTTGGCGCTGGGCCGCGGCGGATCGACTTCGCGGATGATCCGGCACACCTCGCCATAGCCCGCTGCGCGGAGCGTCTTGGAATCAAAAGGCAGCGCGCCGCTGAGCAGTTCGAACAGGACGACGCCGAGCGAGTAAACATCGCTGCGCGTATCGATATCCCTGTTGCCGTCCGCCTGCTCCGGCGACATGTACTCCGGCGTGCCGATCAGCTGGCCCACCTCGGTAAAGATCGTCTGCCCGGCGCGCGTCTGTTCGATCGCCTTGGCGACGCCGAAGTCGATCACCTTCACCAGCGGCGCACCATCCTGCATGGTAACGAGGATGTTCGAAGGCTTGATGTCGCGGTGGATGATCGCTTTCTGGTGCGCGTGCTGCAGCGCGCTGCACGCCTGGATCAGCAGCTTCAGGCGCTGCGCGACGAATAGTCGATTGCGATCTGCGAAGCTGGTGATCGGCTCGCCGTCGACGAACTCCATTACGAAATAGGGCCGACCGGTGTCGGTGGTGCCGGCATCGAGCACCCGTGCGACGTTCGGGTGATCCATGAGCGCCAGTGCGCGTCGTTCGGATTCGAATCGGGCCAGCACGCCCCGCGAATCCATTCCGAACTTGATGACCTTGATGGCGACGGTACGCTGAATCGGCGTGAGCTGCTGTGCCTTGTAGACGATCCCCATTCCGCCTTCGCCGAGTGGCTCAAGAATCTGGTAAGGCCCGATCTGTCTGGGATGCCGGTCCTCGCTGAGCGCGGCGGCCACATTGGCGAGATGCCTGGGGTTGTAGAGCGGCACCTGGGTGGGGCCGACCGACGAGGGTTGATTGGGGTCGGATGACATGGGGGATAATGCCGGCTACTAGCAATAGCTTCTCCCGGGTGACAGACTAACAACGATTTCTGAAGGTTCGAGTTCTATGTGAATAGATATTGCAATTGCCCCCGGGGCGGTGACACTTGATCGGCGAATGTCTGAAGGCCCGGTGACGAATCCGACGATTTTCCTGAGGCTGCGCGCGACCGACGAAAGGCCCCGCGAAATCGCCTGGGCAGAGTTCCACGGTCGCTACACGCCGATCATCCGCCAGTTCGCATGGCGGCTGGGAATGCGCGATTCCGACGCAGACGACGTCGTCCAGGACGTCATGATGGGGTTTTACTCCAAGTCGCCCACTTTCATTTACGACCCGGCGAAGGGGCGCTTTCGCGGTTACCTGAAAACCTGCACCTATAACGCCGCCAACCGCCGCAGACAGGCGGCGATCCGCGCGGGCCGCTTGACGGGCGAGTCGGCGTTTCTGGACGATGTCGCCATCGACCACATCTGGGAAGACCTCTGGGAAGCCGAACTGCTGCGCCAGGCGATCGCCGACGTCCGCGAGCAGATGGGGTCGACCAAGGCCTTCCAGGCCTTCGAGCAATACGTGATGTTTGAGAAGCCCGCCGAACTCGTCGCCGAGACGCTCGAGATGCACCTCAACAGCGTTTACCGCGCCAAGGAACAGGTCGTCCGCGCGCTGCAGCAGCGGCTTTCGGATCGGCGAATGGAAGAGGGGTGAGGAAGCCCGAGAGGCTTGTGGCTCACGTCGCCTCTGGCGTGTGATCCGGCTCCCTGATGCGATCGGCTTCGACTTGCGCCGCCTCGCGACCCGTACCGATCATCGATGCGACGTCGCGCAGCACCGCGAGTAAATGGTCCGTCGGTCCACCCTTCGTGCAGTACGCGATCGCACCCGCTTCCATCATCGCGTGGGCCATGTCCTCGCGCTCGTGCATCGACAGGCCGATGATCTTGATGTCGGGAATTTCGCGGCTGAGCTGCGCGGCCACCTGAATCCCATTGAGCTTCGGCATGGTAATGTCGCAGAGCAGGATGTCGGGCTTCAGGGAATGCACCATTTCCACGGCCTCGAGCCCGTCGTTCGCCTGTCCGACCACTTCCACGAACGATTCCTGGCTGATGAGTGAGATCAATCCCTCGCGGAAGAGGCGATGGTCGTCTGCGACCAGCACGCGCACGGTCGGCACCTTGCGGGCGTGATCGACCGAACTGACGGTCACCCGATTCACCGGTCCGCGCCGCGCGACCGGGCTGGCCGTCGCGAAGGGAACGGAGATCGTCGTCGCCGTGCCGCTCTCGGCCGAACTGCGGATCCGCACGAGACCGCCCAGTAGCGCCAATCGTTCCTTGATGCTGAGCAACCCGAAGGACCCGTCCTGCCCGGAGGCAGTCTCGAGCTGGTTGGGGTCAAACCCCTTTCCGCGATCACGCACGGTCAGTTGCAGCAGCCCCTCGCGCGACATCGACACTTCGAGTTCGGCATGCGACGTCTGGGCGTGCTTCACCACGTTGAAGAGGAGTTCGCGGGCGCACTCAAACAGGATGGTGCGCATCTGTTCGTTTTCAGGTTCGCATTCCGGGTCCATTGCAACGTTGACGTGTAGTTCGTGATCGCGCTCCATCTTCCGCGCAAGCCACTCCAGTGCCGCCTGCAGACCGCCATCGTGCAGTACCGGCGGGCTCAGTTCGGTGGCGAGGTTGCGCGATGCGTCAATCGTCTCGGCGAGCAGTCCTTCGGCCTGCGTGATCGTTTCCAGAAGTGCCGGGTCGGAGATTTTCCGGCGGATGATGCCGACCTTCAGTTTCGCGGCACTGACCAGTTGCTGGAAGTGATCGTGCAGCACTTGAGCCAGGCGCTTGCGCTCGCGGGATTCGGTTTCGGTGAGGTCGAGCGCGAGCGCCCGAAGCTGATCCGAGCGGAGCTGCAACTCCGCCGTGCGCTCGCGAATGCGATTCTCGAGCGACTCATTCACCTGCCGCAGATTGGCCTCGGTCTGCCGGAGTGCTTCTTCGACGCGTTTCACCGGCGTGAGGTCGACGACAAAGGCGACGCCCTGGTCGTGCTTGCCCGGGTCGAGGTCCGCTGCCGCGATCATGACGTGAACGCGCGTGCCGTCCTTTCGGAAGAACTCCTTCTCAAACGGGCCACACTTCCCCTGGGAATAGATGTTTTTCCATTGTGCGTCGTCGGTCTCAAGCCATTCGGGGGGAGTGAGGGCGTGCGCAGTCAGACGGACATCGCGTTCCGACTCGTCGTACCCGAGGATCGATAGGAATGCCTCGTTCGGGTCGAACAGCTCGCGATCGGCGTTGTAATAGACGATTCCGACCAGGTTCGATTCGTAGAGTCGGCGGAAGCGCTGTTCGGCCCGTCGACGGCCGTCGATGTCGAGGTTCGTGCCGAACCACCGGATCACCTTGCCGCTCGCATCGTGAAGCGGAACCGCGCGCGTGTCGTGCCACCGGTATTCCCCTTCCTTGGAACGGATGCGGAACTCGATGACAAGCTTCGTACCGGTCCTGACCGATTCCTTCCACGACCGGACGAGCGACGCGCGATCCTCCGGGTGCACGGATTCGAGCCAACCCCAATCCAGCAGTTCGGCAATCGACCGGCCGCTGTATTCGACCCACCCGGCATTGAGAAAGTCGCACACGCCTTCGGGTGTCGACGACCAGGACATGAGCGGCATGCCTTCGATGAGCTGGCGGTAGTGACGCTCGCTGTCGGCGAGCTGCGATTCGGCGCGCTTTCGATCGCCGATGTCGACGCCGGATGCAATCAGGTTCGTGATGACGCCATTCTCATCGCGCATCGGATAGAGCATGAAATCAATGTGCACGAGCGCCCCGTTGGCGACGCGGAACATTACGTCTTCCCGGACGACTTCGCCGCTGCGGGCGCGTTCGATGTATCGGTTCACCCGGTCACGCGACTCGTCGGAAAAGTCCCACCAGTAGGTCGAGGCGAATGGCTTACCGACGACGTCCTCCGCACGGATATTGGCGGCACGCAGCGGCGCGTCATTGGCGCCCACCAGTACGCCGTCGGGTGTAAGCACGCTGACGAACGTGTAGAGGGCGTTGAGCACCCGGCGAAGCTGGCGCTCGTTGTCGGCAATGATTTCCTCGGCGCGCTTCCGTTCGGTCACATCGGTGTGCACGCCCAGCCACTCGCGCACCACGCCACCCGCGTCGATGATCGGCACGGCGCGGGCGTGCATGTAGCGGAATTGTCCGTCGGCGCGGCGAAGTCGGTGATCCAGATCGAGCGATCGGTGATTCGCCATTGCCGCCGCCCACTGCTGCGCCGTCCGGGACCGGTCGTCGGGATGGACCGCATCGAGCCAGCCCCAGCCGCGCAGTTCCTCGAACTTCTGGCCGGTGAAGACGCTCCACTCGAGCTGCGGCGTTTCGAACTCGCCGCTCGCGGGCGTGTTCCAGACGATCGCGCCGATCGCCTCGACCAGCGACTTGTACCGCCCCTCGCTGATGGCGCGCGTGGATTGCGCCTGCCGATAGTCGCTCACGTCCCGCCAGTGAACGACGACGCTGTCGCCCATGCGGTGAGCGCGAACCTGCACTTCCCGGACCTTTCCGTCGCTGTTCGACTCGATCAACACTTCGCGATCGAGCCGCGCGCCGGTCTCCAGGACGTTCGTGTAGTCGGCGAAAAGGTTGTGCTGGAGATGGATCGGCGCCACCTGTGACACGCGCTTGCCGATGTGCGATTCACGCGAGTCCGGCCCCTGCCCGCTGAGCGCGGCGGCGGGAGCGTTGAGATACTCGATCAGGAAATCGTCAATGGCTCCGTTGGCGTTGCGCACCGGATGGAGCAGCAGGATCGGATCATCGATACTGTTGAGGCCGGCCTCGAGACGCAGATCGGAAAGCTGGCGTGCCCGATTACTGCGAATGAGCTCGCGCAGCGTCGAATCGTTCGTGAACTGGGCGTGCTTGAGCCGGTCGATGACGTAACAGAAGGTGAAACCGACCAGCATGAACAGCGTGTACTGGAGGATGATCCCGACGTCGTTCATGACGAACTTATTCGTCAGGTAAACGATGAATAAGTATTGGCCCACCGCGCAGAGCAGCAGCGCCCACAGCGCGACAATATTGCTGAACAGGAATGCCGACAGCGCGATGACCAGCAGCGACAACTGAAACGCCGGTGGATGGTTCGGGGTTTCAATGACGTATTGGATGTAAAGCGAGAGTACGACCAGCCCGGCCGCATAGACAAAATGCAAAACGGGTGGCCGGCGGTTTCGAGTCTGAAACATCGCAGCCTGCGTCATTCAGGTAATGCCGATTGCCAAGTGCCCCTCACTGCGAGCGCTCGCGAACTCCAGTGCGGCGTCCGTTGGGGCGGCCAAAATGAGCGACAGTTGAGTCATTACGACTGGCTGAGGCTCCACTCGATCGCGTAGCGAACCAACTCGGGTCCCGACTTGAGGCTCAGTTTCTGCTTCAAGTGCTCGCGATACGTTTCGATCGTCTTTACGCTCAGGCAGAGCTTGTCGGCAATCTGCGCGGTGGTCATTCCCTTGCCGATCAGCTGAAGGACTTCCAGCTCGCGGTCACTCAACTTCTCGATCGGGCTTTGGATCGGTTTCTCGCCGGCGCCGGCGCCGACGAGCTTGCCGAGCATGCGATCGGACATCGCCGGACTCAGGTAGATCTTTCCGCGAAGAATCGTCTTGATGGCTTCGAGGAGTGTTTCGGGCGGATGCTGCTTCATCACATAACCCTTGGCGCCTGCGCGCAGCGCACGCTCCGCGTAGATCTGCTCGTCATGCATCGAGTAGGCGAGGATCGGCAGCGTGGGCCAGCGGTAGGTCAACTCTTTCATGAGTTCGACGCCGTTGTTGCCGTCGAGCGAAATGTCGACGACCACGAGCTCGGGTTTCAGTGACCCGACCGCGGCGTACGCTTCATGAAGCGTGCCCACTTCCCCGCATACCTCATAGATCGCTTCGCCGTTAATCAGTTCGGCCACGCCACGACGAAGAACCGGATGGTCGTCGACCAGAAGGATCTTGGCTTTGCCGGTGGACGATTTTGTCGTACTTGCTGTAGTTGTCATAAAGGTTTCTCCTGTACGCCTTAATTGTCCCCTACCCGACCCGTTTGTCGACCCTAGTTTCTCGAGGGAATCGTTCTATCGCGGCATTTCGGCGGCCCCTATCGGTGATTTCCCGAGTGGCGTGCAATTATGGGGGCGATAGTGTCGGTACAGACAAGCCGGGCGGAGATTCACGATGGAGTAGTGAATCCTGATGCCGACGAGAGTGTGGTTGGTTATGGCAAATTATGTAACCTCACAGCATGTGGCAGACCTGCTGATGCGACTGGTCGACGCGTGTCGCGATACGCAGTTTACCTTCGAGATCGCCGCGGGCGGAGTTCCCGAGCGGTTGCTCAAAGCCGAGCTCCTGCAATACTCCGGGCAGCGTCGGGAGTTCGTTGCCGACCTTCTCGCCGCACTGCGGGTGTTGGGTGACCGCATCGTCAGCCCGGGCTCGCTCGACGAGCCGCTGCGCCGGAACTCGAGCGCCCTGCGAGAGGCCGTTGAGAACCATGCCGTGGTTCCCATTCTTCTCGAATGCGAAAGGACCGAAGCCGACGCACAGTCCGCCTATCAGGAAGCCCTTTCCGAGTCGATCTCGCCTGCGTTGCATTCCCTGATTCAGTCACAACTCGCCGCCATCGGGCGTATTCACCATCGTCTGCGCCGTCTGCGCGCGAACGCCCGTTCCGAGCGGAACTAATACACTTTTTCCGGAGACCGATATGAACCAGCCGAGCCTCAATGACGTGAAAGAAGAAACCCGAGAGCGCCTCTCGGCCGACCTCGAACAACTCAAGAGCAGCTTCGCGCAGCTCAAGAGCGATGTGGCACACCTGGTACGCACTTCCATGGGCGCGGGCAAGGCCAGTGCGACCGCCGTGAAAGGTCAGGCCGAATCGAAGGTCGGTGATGTGAAGGACAAGGTCCACGAGTTCGCCGATCGGGGCCAGAAGCAGATCGAAGAGCTTGGCGAAGTGCTGGGTGAACGACCGCTCACCAGCGCGCTGGTCGCGTTTGGCGTCGGCTTCATCATCGCCAAGATTCTCAGTCGCTGATTGTGCTGTCTCATATAAACAGGGAAGCCGATATGGAAACGATCTCTCGCCTGATGGTTGCATCGACCGATCTGATCGAGGCCGAAGGTCGCGCGCTGAAGGGTCACGCCGCCCGGTTCCTGTTTGCCATCGGCCTCGGTGGATTGGCACTCGCGTTGATCCTCGTGGGTGTCATGTTCCTCCTGTACGGCGGGTTTGTGCTGCTCGCGCGATATCTGGAGAACTTCGGTGCGGCATTCGTCTTCGGAATTGTCGCCATCGGCCTTGCGGGCGCGGCGTTGTTGATCGCCCGCAAGACGCTCCGCAAATAAGGATGCCCGAAGAGTCGAGGAATTGAGCCCATGTCCACATCAACCCCATTTCCCCGGGATCCGGCCGCCGATCCTCTGACCCGGCATGAGAAGCTGTCGGTTGCGGAGGCTAAACAGCGTCTCGCGGACGTCATTCATTCGATCGACCCGCTTCGCCCCGTCAAGGAGCATCCCTACGTCGTCATCGGCGCTGCGGCGACGATCGGCGTGGTGCTCGGCAGCAGCGGCAAGGCGGTGTCGGGTCTCGGATCTTTCACCGCGAGTCTCACCCGCCTCCTCAAGCCACTCAGCGGCATCGTCGCGCAAGTCGTTGCCGCGAAAGTCGCCGCAGAGACCGTGAAGCCCGACGACGATCAACCTTCCCATTCCGATGCCGCGACCGTTCCAGACGCCTACGAGCAATCGACACCCACATGAGCGCACCGAAAATACCGCAGGAAAGTTCTTCCACGCAAACGCGCGCCGCAAGGCTTTCCCGCGTTCAATATTTCGCAGCAGGCGTGCTATTGGTCGGGGTCCTGTATTGGACTCGCGATTTGCTCGTGCCGATGGCGCTGGCGATCCTGATTTCGTTTCTCCTGGCGCCGCTCGTCGACAAGCTCCGCCGCGCGCGACTCCCCAAGGCGGTAGCGGTGTCGCTCGTTACCGTGTCCGCGACGGCCCTGGTCGTCACGTTGATCGGCCTGTTCAGTGCGCAGGTATTGGACCTGATGACTGAGCTTCCTTCTTACAAAAAGAATTTGCTGACGAAACTCGATTCCCTTCGTTCTTCTGCCAATCAGCCGTTTGCCGAGGTCAGCAAGACGATCGAAGACATTCAAACGCACATCACAACCCAGCCCACTGGGCTCGACGTCCCTGGCAAAGGAACGCCGGCGAGTCCTGTGACCGCAACGCTGGTCGAGTCGCAACCGACGATCGTGACGATCGCGAAGACGCTGATCGACAAGTTTCTCGCACCGCTCGCCGTTGCGGGCATGGTCTTCGTGCTCGTCTTCTTCTTCCTGCTCGAGAGCGATATTGCGCTGGTCCGGCTGCGCTATCTCATTCGCCGACTGCATCTGGGCATCACGGATGAAACCATCGATGACACGATGAAGCGGCTGGGGACTTATCTGCGCATGCAGTTGATCGTGAACCTTTCCTATGGTGCGATGGTCACGTTTGCGATGTGGGCCTTCGGCGTGCCGAACTTCGCGCTGTGGGGAATGTCGGCGGCGCTGCTTCGCTATGTGCCATATATCGGTCCGCTCCTCGCGGCTGCGTTGCCGATCATGCTTTCGATCGCCTATTTCCCCGGGTGGAGTCGCCCGATGTGGATCACCCTCTGCTTCCTGGGCGCCGAGACGATCACCAACGGCTTGCTGGAACCTTGGCTCTATGGAACCAGCACGGGCGTCTCGAGCCTGGGAGTCGTCATCGCGGCGTTCTTCTGGTACTGGCTTTGGGGTCCGATCGGGATGATTCTCGCGATGCCGATGACGATCTGCATTGTCGTCGTCGGGAAGCAGATCCCGATGCTCGCACCGTTTGCGTATCTGCTGAGCGGTGATGCCAAATCGCGCCGGAAGTTCGAAGCGACCCAGGAACCCCCGGAACCAACGCTTTTTGACCCGCCAAAACCGCTCGACACGGCGTCTCCCGCCGCGAGCGTCACTCCAACAGCCTGATAATTGTTGTTCTTTGCCCACCGCTTCCGGAAAAGCCTGATATGGACACGGAATCGAGGGATCCTATGGTCACCGCATGGAAATAAACGTCGCGTCTCGAGTCGTTCAACCCACTACACTTCATCCCGAAAATGCATCGCGCAAGCAGGCCACGATTGATATCGCGCTGTTCGCTCCGCACAACGAGCACGTCGAATTGATCGCCCAATGGAACGACTGGAAACCCCAGCCGATGAGCAAGGGTGATGACGGCTGGTGGCGCGTCCCCGTCACGCTCGAAGACGGAGAGCATCTCTACCGATTTCGAGTGAAGTCCACCAGCTACTTTGCCAACGGCGAAATGCTGGATATCTCTGATCCTTACGCGCTCCAGGTCCGCCCGGATCAAGACGAGAACGCCGTGCTCCGCATCAAGGACGGCAAGCGGGTCTGGACGACGTATGAATGGAAGCATGATGCCGTTCCCCTTCCCACGAACGACAAGCTCGTGATTTACGAGATGCACATCGGCGACTTCACGGGAACAAAAGAGAAGACCGGAACATTCCTCGGCGCGATCGAGAAGCTCGATTACATCAAATCACTGGGCATCAATGCGGTCGAACTCATGCCCGTCAAAGAGTTCCCGGGCCGCGGCTGGGGCTACAGTCTCAAGAGCCTCTTCGGGGTCGAAAACTCCTACGGCACCCCCGACGACCTCTGCCGGTTCATCGACGAGTGTCACCGCATGGGAATCCGCGTCATCATCGACGGCGTTTACAATCACGCGCACGCCGACGCATACCTTGCCAAGATCGCCTACGAATACTGGTTCTATCGAACCAATCCCGACGGTCCGGAGATGGACTGGGGACCGAAGTACAACTTCGAGCATTTCGATTCCGTCTACAACCTCTTTCCCGCGCGCAAATACGTGATCGATTCGCTCCTGTTCTGGGTTGAGAAGTTTCACATCGACGGCATCCGCTTCGATGCGACCGCCGCAATCAAGAACTTCGACATCATGCGCGAGTTCACGGACGCCGCGTATTCAAAGGTCGAAGAGCGCAAGCCGTTCATCTGCATCGCCGAGCACGTCCCGCAGGACCCGGAGATCACCGGTCGCGAGCGGGGCCGGCCGATGGACGCGGCGTGGCACGAGCCACTTGGCCGGCTGCTCCAGGCGGTCATCAGTTTCACGGAGCAAGGCGGGCAAAAGCCGCAAGACCTGGACGCGCTTTCCAAAATGCTCGACCCGGCAACCAACGGCTACGGACTGGCGACGCGCGCCGTCAGTTTCGTCGGCAATCACGATTACAAGCGTCCGATGACCATCCTCGGCGAGGAAGGCCACCTTTTCGGCGACGCCGCGTTCCGCCGGATGAAAATCGGCCACGCGTTGCTGCTCACCGCGCCGGGAATTCCAATGATCTGGATGGGTACCGAGTTCGGAATGCCGAGCGATAAATCGCTCGACCCGATGCCGCTCGACTGGTCGCTGCTCGACAACCACGACAACTCCGATCTGCTTGAGTTCCACCGACGCCTGGTTGCGCTTCGAAACTGCGACCCGGCCCTGCGTTCGGATTTCTTCCAGACGCTTCTCGCCGACCAGGAGCGACAGCTGTTTGCCTTCAAGCGCTGGACGGACAACGGAAGCGTGACGATCGTCGTCGCGAACCTGAAGGACGACGACGTCGGCGAAATCACTCTGCCCGTTGAGGGCCTCGATGGTTTCGAGTTCGACGACGCAGTCGAAGGCGGCAGGTTCAAGGCTGAGGCGAACGCGATCAAGCTGACCCTCGGGAAAAGCCAGGTGCGCGTGCTCGCTTCAGTTCCGCAAAAGTCGTAATCGCTGAAGGCATGGGGGCGGCCCCTGACCCTCGGCGCCGACGATATTCGAGCCAAAAGATGACGAAGTGATGTCAGACCTCTGCGGGCGCAACTCTTTCTGCGCCGAATCCTTGCCGAAAGCGAACAATCTTGCCTTATGAATACGCCCGGCGCTTCAGCCGATCAGTCTTCTCCTGATACTGAACCGGCAGGCCCATTTGCATGATTCGTGCCCGGAGATCTGCGAGTGGAAAGGAACGACATGGCTTCCGCAAACGGCATTGGTTTCGAAAACCGCACAGGGATCACGTTCGACGCGACCGACCCGATTGATGAGTTGCTCCTGCGTCTTCGAGACATCCGCCGACGAATCGAGCGATGGGTGCCCAGTTCGAGCGCCATGGCGCTTTGGAGCACGGACTACGGCGAGGTATTTGGGGCCGCAACACGTCTCGAAGAGACCGTAACGGAGCTCGATTCTCACCTGGGAGCGAGCGGCGCGCTCGACATAGCGCCCATTCAACTCAAGCCGCTGCTGGATGTGTTGGAAAGCCGCGCGAATGATTTCGAGCAGGCCGTCATCCGTACCGCCGCGGTCGCCTGATCTACTATGGATAACCCAGAACCAAAAAAGGCTCGCCGATGGGCGAGCCTTCTTCCATTTCCATGCGTACCGGGCCGGTCATGACGTAAATCGAATCACGACGACCGCCACGACGACGGCGATCGCCGCGATCAACAGGTACATCAGACCGATCATGATCGCCGCGCTCGTCGGCTGGATCTTTCGGCCCGCCGCATCCGTAACACCCATCTCCGCTTCCTGCTTCGGTGTGAACCGAGGTTCGGTGGCGGGAAGCGTATCAGGGTCGCGGCGTCCGATTGCTTTTACTTGGGGGCTGTCCATTCGATGTCTCCTTTAAGTTCGAAGTCCTTAGCTTTGTGCACAGCCGTTAAAGTGTCCCTCGGGTTTCTGCTGTCGGGGGTATCGGGAACCGTCTTATGGCGCTTGCCAACCCTTGCATATATCAGGGCTTAACCGAGGCCGCGGCGCGGTATAGCCGGGCCGAGTCCGCCGCGTGCCCCTGATGCTTTTCCGACGATTGGGGGAAATACTAAGTGTCGAGTTCGAACCGCGCACACCCAAACAAAGGAGCGCAACATGGCAGCCGTCAAACGTCCCGAAGATCAGAATCCAGATACGCTCGATACCACCGATCTCGTTTCCGAATCGACGCCGAACCGCGATCCGATTACCGGAACTCGCGGTGCCCATCCGATGGGAGTTGGTGTCGGCGCGGCCACGGCGGGTGTCGTCGGCGGTGTGATTGGGTCGGCCGTGCCGGTCGTCGGCACGGCAATCGGCGTCGCCGTCGGCACGGCGATCGGCGCGGTCGTCGGCGGCTTCGCGGGCAAGGGCGCCGCCGAGGTCCTCTTCCCGACCGAGGAGGCCGACTACTGGCGCGAGCAGTACGACGCCTCGGTCGACGCATCCGTCGACGAAGATCATCGACAATACAGCTTCGATCACGACTACCTCGCCGCGTACCGCTTCGGCTACATCAACTCATACGCGTACGGCACCCAGTCGTTCGCGGAGGTCGAATCGCAGATGCAGAGTGCGTGGGAACAATCGCGCGATGGATCGCGACTCGACTGGTCGGAAGCGCGGGAGCCCGCAAAGCAGGCGTGGGAACGCGCCCGGACCATTCGCGAACAGTCGGCACGCAAGGCGGCAGAGCAAACCTAGGCCTTGGTCTATTCCCCGCAGTCTCCACCCGGCGCCGATAGACCGTTGGGTTCAAACACCGCTCGCGTTGGTCGGTGGCCTGGCGAAATCGTCGGTGCTGGGTTTTTTGCGAATCGACAAAATTGAAAATCACTTGGCGCGTTTCTTGGCGGTTTGTTCGATGCTGACGAGTCCGCCGTCCGTGAGCGTTTCGTCCACCTCAAAACGCGCGTTGACGGCCGAGATTCGCTCTTCGGGGCGCTCGATCCTGGCGGCGAGCAGGTATGCCCGCACGGCCTCCAGCCGCGCAGAAGCGATATCGATTGCCGCCGCCTTGGTACGCCGTCCCGCGAGCAGGTTCGCGCCCGGTCGGGTCATGTCGAGCAGGCGTTCCAGCGAGTCGTCATTCGCCACGATCTTCTGATCCAGTGCCCGCAGTTCGGCGACTTCCCATTCGTCCGCTCCACCCGAGCCGAGATCCGCCGAGACGCCTGCCGCGGCGATCGCTCGCCGATTGATCAGCAGCATTCGCTGCGCGCGAAGTTCAGCGGTGATCTGATCGATCTGCTGTGCGGTCGGCGACGCAAGAATCGCCGCGCGTGCCACGTCCATCGTGGAGAGCTTGTGTGAGAGCGTCGCCGTCAGGTCCGGCTCTTTGCGCATCGCCAGGATAAGCGCATCGAGCGACCTGCGCAGCGCGGGCTCGATGCTGGTATCGCCGGGGAGAAACGCGAGAGTGACTGGCGGACGCGGCGCTTCGGGCTTCGCGTCGCCGCCCAAACCCTGCAACAGTTTCACCGGCGCGCTGATCATCGCCGTGGTGCAGATCTGTGCGACGCCTGCGATGGCCGATCCATAGATCGACCCCATATCCACTTCACCGTGTTTCAGTTTCACCTCCAGAGGCAAGGTGATCGAGCCACTGGGATCTTCGACCATGCCGATCACCGCATCGATCGGGGCCTGGAGGCCGAGCGTGCGCTGCACGAGCCCGTTCGGCTGCTCGCTCATCTTCAGGTCGGTGACGATCAGCTTCGATTTGAGATTGAGATTCCCGCCCTCCTGAAACCGCGCATCAAAACTGCCGTCGAAAATGCCGTCGCCCAGCGTGATGCCGAACGCCTTGGCCTCGCCGGCAAGCGACTGCATCTCGAACCCGCTGACGGACGCCTTGGCGTACCCTTCGAGCGCAGGGAAGAGCTTGAGCTGCCCGGTCGCGGTGACCTGTGAGAGCAGCGGGCGCTGCTCCGTCGCAGTATCTGCCGTTTCGCCCTTCCTGGCGCGCGTGGGCAGTTCGACTTTATCCGTGCCAACGAGCGCACTGAATCGGATCGTCCTGTCTTCCAGCAGCGCGCGATTGCTCAGCCCCTTCACCTCCACATCCAGCGCGTTGATCGGAACGACCAGTGCCGGCTCGACCGAGGTATCCGTCATCAGCACGTCGCCGCCGCTCACCAGCAGCTTGTCGATCTTGAACTCCGGCCCGGACGGCGCGGGTGCGGGAGTGTTCGCGACCAACACCGTGTCCGGCTTCGTCGTCGGGTCGGCGGGTTCGCTGGGTCGCGTTGTCGCTTCGCCGGTCGGCAGCCTGATCGTCCAGCCGAGCACGTGGATGCCGTCCTCGTCGCGCAGCAGACGCGCCATCGGCTTGTTCACGGTCATCAGTTTGACGGTTCCGCCGTTGAAGGAGGGGTTCATGTGGACGCCTTCGAGCATGATCGATTCGATGCCCGCGACCGCATCCGACGCCGGATCGACTCGGTACCGGACATCGGCAAGCGTGACCTCCGCGTCGAAGCCACGACGGAGATCGAAATCGGTCGGCGTCCGGCGGTTGACGCGCAGTTTCGCATCGAACGACGCCTGGAACGAGCCGTCGGTCAGCCCCGAACCGTCGACCAGCCCGGCGATTTCAGGAATCAGCTCGATCAGGCCCTTGCCGTCGATCCGGCTCGCCGACAGCGACCCGGAAAAACTCGCCTCGCCCGCAAACGGTGCCGCCGAAAGGTCGATATCCACTTGCTTCACCAGCGGGGACAAACCGGTCTGGATCTTCAGTAGGACCGGCGGCAGGTCGGCGGCTTTGGCTCCGCCGATCTGGATCGCTGTGCCGTTCGTAACATGAAGATTCTCGAGCGCAACCGGCGCCGCGCCCGGCCGCGCGTCCAGATACACGCCCACGTGATCGACGCCGATATCCAGATGGTTGATCCGCACGATTGGCAACGGCTTTCCCGCGGTGGCGAGCGCTGCGGCGATCTCGGCATCGCTCGTGGCCACGCCATCGGCCGAGACGACCACCGTGTCGGGTTTCGCCGACTCGGCGTCCGCGGGAGGCGCGCCGAAACGAATGCCCGGCAGCTCGATCGCGCCGTCTTTCATGATGCGCACGTCCGCCAGCGCCGCGTGCTGTACGTGAATCGTGTCGAACGCGACTTCGTTCTTGACCAGGTCGATGAGCGGCAGGTTGACGTCGATCGCCGGAACGCCCGCCAACATCGCTTCGCCGCGCGAGAGCTTGAGATCGCGCAGGCTGAGCGCCATCGACTGCCCGGTTTCATCCACCGGCAGGATCGACGCCGCCGCATCGACGACGAACGACGCCCCGCCGAGGCTGGTGTTGGTCCCGGGCGGCAGATACGGATCGATCGCGCTGCCGGTCAATCCGCTTGCCTCGACGTGGGCGTTCACCAGCACCTTGGCCGGATCGACATCGATCTGGCCTTTGGCGGCGAAGTGTTCGGCAACGCCGTCGATCGATCCGCTGGCTTCGAAGTTCGCCGGATCGCCCGGCAGGCTGAGCCGGACCTTGGAAAGCGTCGCATCGGCCTTTAGATGAAGCGATACCGGCTCCCGCGTGGACTGATCCGCCCATGTCGCGCTCGCGCCGGTGACCCGGATCGTGTCGATCGCCAGCGGGACCGGGCTGTATGGGATCGGCAGCACCGGCCCGGGCGCGGGAGTCGTCTTCGACTTTGTCGGCAGGATCAGGATGCCCGCGGACCGCAGCGAGCCGTCTTTAAGCCTGGTGACGGAGACGCGCGGCGAATCGATGGTGATCGAACGGATCGCCAGCGCGCCGTTCTCAACCCTCACCCGTTCACACGTCAATCCCTGCAAGCCGGCAAGTTCGTTCGCGCTCTCTTTCAAAGTCAGGTCGCCGACGGTGACGCTGGCGGCGAGATCGCTCTTATCGCGCATCAGCTCGACGCCGAGCTTCAGGGCGAGCGAGCCGTTACTCAGTTGCGGCAGGACGCCCAGTGGTGCGAGATACGGCGCGACGGCGTCGCTGTTCAATCCCTCGCCGGAGAGATCGACGTTCAACCGCATTGAGGACGGCGATCGAGCGATCGTCCCGTCGACCGCGAGCTTGTTCGCCATCCCCGCCAGTGAGAGCCACGCCTTGACCGTTCCGCCTTGGCTCTGGTCCGGCCGATCGGTCAGGTCGACTACGATGTCGGCAAGATCGGCCCCGATATCGGTCAGCTCGAACGTGCGCGGCGGCGACAGCGCTGCATCGGTGAGGGAGATCCGGGTTCCCGACCACTTCAATCGTTTCAATTCGACGCGCGGCAGTTCCGGCAGCGCGGGCAACTCCACCAGCTGCACCGTGGGTTTCGTCGTCGCCGCTGCGGGCGCGACAACGGCCCTGCTCGCCTGGTAACGCATGCCCAGGCCGCGCAGCGTTCCATCGGCCTCGCGGCTCGCGGACAGTTCAGGACCGACCAACTCGACATCGTTTATAATGATCGCCGATGCATCCGCGGCGATCTGCACACCCTCGGCGCGGACCAGCGGCATCGCGATTCGCGTCTCACGATCCTGGAGGACGACGTCGGTCAGTTTCACGCTCGCATCCACGCTGCCCGAAGGCGACATGCCGGCGGATGCGCTCAGCGAGCCGTCGAGGGAGGCATCTTCGAGCGTCGACGTGAGTCCAAGCGGCGCCAGGTATGGCAGCAGCGCGTCGGGCTTGATGTGCGCGGCCTTGAGGTTGACGTTGGCTTCGTACGGCGCAACGAACGGCTGAATGCTGCCGCTGATGGAAATCGCGCCGGCGATGCCGGGCGCGCGGAGCGTGCCGGTAATCGGCACGACGACTCGGCCCTTCTCGTCGCGCGCGATCTCGCGCGTCGTCAATTCGTCGATGTCGAGCGAAAGCACGGTCGCGGGGGAGATCGCAGCATCGCCAAAACTCGCGACGACGTTGCGGAGCGTGAATGAATCGAGCGTGACGAAGATCGGGCTGGCCGCGGGCGCGGTTGTCGGAGTCACCGGCTTTGTGGTCGCGGTCGCAACGACGGTCGGCCGGGTTGTCGGCGGCGGCGAGGCGAGTTCGATCCCTGCGAAGCGCAGACGGCCGTCGCTGGCGCGGTCGGCACGGACGCGCACGCCGTCGATCGTCAGATTGCCTAGTGCCGCCCCGTTCGCATCGATCGACTTGGCCGAAAGCGAAACGGATTTCACCGAGATGACTTCGCTCGAATCGGCGAGCGCGTTGATGTCGCTGATGTCGAGCCTGGCCGTCAGCGATTTCGGAGTCGGGCCCGCATCGGTGGAGAGTTTCAGTTTCCCGCCCCAGTCGATCGACCGCGCGATCGGCTTGAGTCCCAGCGGCTCGAGGTACTGCGAAAGCGGCTGAAGGTTCAGCCCCGAGCCGCGGAAGCTGGCGTCCAGCTTCGCAACGCGCCCGCTCGATTCGCCGGTGCCGTTGAAGCGCATCGTGCTCAGGATCGAGTCGGACCAGATGTCCGCTTCGATCGCGATCGGCTTGGCCGGGTTCAGGAGATCGCTTACGCGCAGATCGAAGTTCAGCGTGTCGTGAAACGCCGGTGTTACCGCGAGGTCGTTGACATGCACGCGAAGACGGTGCAGGCGCATCGCATCGACCTTCAACGGCGACGTCAGGTCGATCGGCGTGTTGTCCGGCACCGACGCGGCGACCGGCTTGCTCGCCATCTGCGCCATCACCAGGTCCATCAGCGGGATCTTTCCATCGGCCTCGCGCGTCACGTTCAGCGTGACGCCGTCGGCCTCCAGGCGCCAGACTTCGATGTGCGTGCGCAGCAGCGCCAGCACCGAGAGGTTGCCGTGGACGTAGTCCGCCTCCAGCAGCGGCGTTGTCTCTCCGCGGCGCGAGACGTGGACGCCCCACAATCCCGCATCGCCGCCGAGCACGGTGATCTCCTGCCGTTCGTACGTCACGTCCAGATCGTAGAAGTTCGCGACCTTGCGCAGCGTGAACGCCAGCAGGAAGAACATGCCGACACGGAAGACGATGAAAAAGACGCCGAGCCCGAAAAGCGTCTTGAGCAGCCGCCGTTTCCACTTGCCGCGCTTCGGCTTCTTGCCCTTCGGTTCTGGAGCTGGTGCAGTCGAGGGTGTGGCAGGTTGTTCGCTCATTGCACACCTCCGGTCGGTCCGGTTGCGGGGGCGGCCGTGGGCGCCAGCGCGCGTTCCAGCGCTTCGCGACGCTGCGGCAGCGGCGCGAGCGGATCATATCCCGGCGGGGCCTTGCCTCGCGCCGCCAGCCAGTCGTAAGCGCGGACCCGCGAGGCGGGCGAGCTGTCTTCGAGGGAGATCAGGTTTTCGACCATCAGCTTCATGTTGAAATCGCTTCGCGTCGCTACGTTCCTGATCAGGTCTGCCAGTGCGGCGGTGTTCCGCCCCGCTTCGCCGGCGTGGATCGTCAGCACGCTCAGCATTTCGCGCGGCACGGCACCCTTCGCCGCACGATCCGCACACACCTGCAGCGCGATCAAATCCATCTGCCAGCCCAGTACCCTCGGGTCGCGCGGCAGTTGCGGCATCGCCTCGAGAAGGCGCTTGTTCATCTCTTCCAGAGCCGCCTCATCGGCCACCACCACCAGGTCGTGCGCGATCACCGCATCTGTCTGAGAGGCGATGAAGTTAAGAGACGCCCGGTGGGGGTCGGTGGCGTTGTCGCGCATCAGCGCGCGCCGGTAGCCGCTCCAGGCATCGCTGCGCGTCGGGAGCGCGGAGGGAATCGACATGACCGCCGCGTTCGATGCTTCCAGCATCTGGTTCGTCGTCTGCTGCGCTTCCGTGAACGACTCATCGGCCGAAGGAAGGGAGAAATCGAACCGCGCCGCCACCGCCTTCACGCCGCTTCCTTCGAAGGGCGCGGGGATGATGAGAACGAGCGGGTGAGACGTATCCAGCGGAATCGAATCGATCAGGACGCTCTCACGTCCGGATTCGCTCGACGCAGCGGCGCCCGCTTCGACGGCCCGCGTCGACTGCACGGCCACCAGCAAATCGAACTGGTCCGTGTCGGTCCGATACAGCCGCAGTTCGATGGCGCGGTTGCCGGCTTGAGCTTCCACGGAAAGCGTCGCGCCCTGCGCGAGCACGCCGACCGAGTCGGTCACGCCCAGCGTCTTGCGATCCGCGGGGTCCTGCATCGCGCTGAACCACGCGCGGGCGTCATCGTCCTCGCCGATGCGGGCGTCGCGCGTGAAGAGCGGGTTCGCGAGGATCGGATCGCCCAGCGACGGCTGCGCGAACAATCGCCCTCGCGCGCTCAGCGGCTTGAAGAGCTGTCCCGGATTCTCAGGCAACGCCAGCAGCGTCGTGCGGATGCGCCAACCCCGTGAGGTGTCGATGGGAAGCGTCGTCGGGGCCCCGATCGCCGTGCCCGAGTAGGCCGACCATTCCACGGAGATCTTCGGCGAAACGGCACCCGGCTTCGAGCCGCTGCAACCGACGGCCATCGATACGCACGCCCACCACACGACTGCAAATCGTTCAACTCGCATCGACCGCCATTGTAGTGAACGGCGGCAGCGCACAAATCAACAATCGATGATTCCGCACAAGCGTTTTCCAGGGCAATGTGGCGCATCACCTATTTCGGGCATCCACCGGCCGCAGCCGGTGCGCCGAGCGGGCGTGCCGACTCCGCTGCCGCACGCCGTCTCGAGGGCGGTCGAAGTTGCGTCCGGTCAGCGGCGGAAGCGGCGGCGCGCGAACAAGGACGACACACCCAGCGTCGTCGCGAGGACTGTTGGCTCGGGCGCGAGCGATTGCGCCAACGCCCAGTCGCTGGCGAACGAGCCGGTGACCGTCTGCCCGTAGTTCTGGGCGACCGCCAACAGGTCATCGAAATCGACGTCGCCGTCGTAGTTGCTGTCGCCGTTGTACCAGATGGCACCTGACGTACTGCCGTAGTTCATGGCCAGCGACAAGAGATCATCGAAGTTCACCACCAGGTCGCAGTTGGTATCGCCGGGCAAGGTCGAGGCAACTACAACCAAGTTGGGATATCTGTCGGACCATCCCAGCACGCGCCCCGGCGGGAGCACGGAGGCGTGGAACAATCCCGAGCTGAACTTCGGCGTTTGGATGTAGCCCGCGACAAACATGGCTTGGAGGGCGGCTCCCGTCAGCGTGCCGCCGCTGTTGTTGAAGATCACCGCGCCGCTCTGGAGATCGGCGCCGACGGTTCCGCCCAGGAACGGATTGGGAACCGACGGAAAGCTCAACGTGCCGCCCAGCAAGGTCATCGGTCCCGCATAACCGTTGGCATTATTGATCGTAAGCGTGCCGCCCAGCACGGTAATCGGCCCCGTGAACGTATTGGCATTGGTCAGCGTAAGTGTGCCGGTTCCGGCTTTGGTCAGCGCCACGACTTTACCGCCGCTGCCGTCCTGGATCTTGCAGGCAAACACGTTGGTCGCGGTCTGGTTGATGGTGAGTGTGGTCGTCCCGGCGCCCGGGCTGTTGTCCGTCACGATGGCGGTCGTTTCAGCCGCCCCACTGCTCAGGCCATTGGCAGTGTGGTTAAAGCCATTTAGGTCGACGGTGCCGGAGTGGACGATCAGCGCCGCCGGGCCGAGGCCGGCCGCGTGGCTTTGAGTCACCGTGCCGTTGGATACTTCCAGCGTGCGGAAGCTGTTGGTGCCCGTGAAGGTCGTCTTGCCCGCCCCGTTGACCACAAACGTTCCAATCCCGCTGAGATTGGCCGAAAGCGCGCTGTTATTGCTGTGGCTGTAGATGAGCCTGTTATTGAACGTGACGTTGCCGGCGAGCGAACCGACAGTCGTGCCGTTGCCGATCTGCACCGTTCCCGGACCCACGAGGGTGGCCGGGCCGGCGGTGGCGTCGAGCGTGTCGAGGAACGTGAGCGTGTCGGCCGCGTTGGAAACAGTCATCAGCGCGCCCTGGGCATTGAGGACGACCGGAACACCGATCGAAGGCGAGCCGGTGTAGACATTGATCTGGGCCTGCGCGCCGGCGTTGTCCAGCGAGATCTGGCCGGCGGAGCCCTGGGTCAGACTGATGACGTTTCCATTGTCAGCGGTGAAACTGAGCAGGCCGACGGTTTGCGTGCCGCTGACGGCGATGGTGTGATTCGCAGTTTGCGGGGTCGGCCCGCCGCCGAGACTGACTAAAACGCCCGCACCGCTGGGCGAAACCCCGCCCGTCCAGGTCGTATCGGTCCAGTCGCCGTTGCTGTCCGCATTCCAGTAGGCCGTCGTCGCCGGCAGTGCGAAGAGGAACTGCTGGGGCGTTCGGGCGACGCCGCTGATGCGGACTTCGTCGATGAGCCCGTTGAATGGCTGGCTCTGACCGTTCTCGGCGCGCAGTTCGTTGCCGATGGCGAAATCGGTGTTCGTCAATCTCTGGGGAGTGTTGTTGTCGAACGGAAGATTGAATCCGTACGCCTGCGCGACCAGCGCGGCCGACGTTGCGGAGGGATCGAGCTTGGTCCAATAGAAGCGGGTGCAATCCGGCGCATACGTGCCCGTGTAGGTCACCGCGACGTGAAAGAAGTCCGTCGTGTTGGGCGCGTTGGGGCCGGTGGTCGGCAGTACGATCGTGTAACGATCTGCAAGAGGTCCAGGTTCATTCACGAACGAGAGGCGGAACTTGTCCGTGTCCACATTGTGGCCGGAGTTGTAATCGATTGGTTCGAGGCCGAACGTGAACGCCCTGTCGAGAAAGTAGTCATACGGGGATTCGCCTTCACCCGACATGATCTGCATCGGTGCCGTGCCGGTGAGGCTGTTGAGTTTGACGATTGCTTCGAAGGTAAACGCGAGGGTCGTAGGATTCAGCAACGCGATGTTGATGTTGTCGGAGCCGCCCGGGCCTGAGACGTTCGCCGGCGCGCCCGCGCCCATGTACGCGCCGTTCACGCCGGTCGTCGTGCCGACGTTCAGCGCCGAGCCGAACCCCGGGAACGATGGAGTGTTGAGCGTGGGCGCCGGCGATCCGCCGAGGTAGTTCACGGCCGCACCGGTTCCGACGGCGTTGGTCGTGTTGCCATCCATGTGCCAGAGCTGGAGCGTGTTCGCATCGACCGAATACGGCCCCCGAATCGTCGCCTGTGCGCGCTCGACGGCGCCGACCACGATTCCTGCCGTCACACATAGCCTCAAAAAGGTCCGCCTGGACGAGATCGCTCGCGTGTAATGCTGCTTCATGTGCATGTCCTCCCCACAGCGAAGATGGGCACTGGGGCCTGAGAGCCGCAGGAGACGGACTCGCCGGTAGGCTCACCAGATGTTATCGCAACGTGAAACCGGGCATCCCCGGACCCCTTTGGCGAATGGTAACCGAGCAGAGACAAGGGCCTATGTGCACCGTAGGGACTGGCTCCTATTTAACATGGACAACCGTGGCTTTGCCAGATAACTCCGTCGCACGTCGGCGGGCGCCGTTCGGCCCGGTTGCCGGTTTTTGGCCTGGAAACGCGTTGCCTTCCCCGGAGATTAATGACTCACCCCCCGATCGACTTGCTAAACTCTCATTCATGTCGGAACCGGCCCTGCAGCCCGAAGACCCCAACGACCTGCTCAATGCGGTCTACACGCAGATGCGCGCCATCGCCCGGCAACGCCTCGCCAGTGAGTCGCCGGCGCACACGCTCCAGGCCACCGCGCTGGTGCATGAGGCCTACCTCCGCATGCAGCGGCACCCCTCGATCATGTCGCTGAACCGCTCGGCGTTCCTCGCGGCGGCGGCGGAATCGATGCGGCGCATCCTCGTCGATCACGCCCGGACCAAGAAGCGCATCAAGCGCGGCTCGGGCGTGAAGCCGACCCTGATGGACGTCGCGCAGCTTGCCGATCAGAACGATCCGGATTTGGTTCTGTCACTCGATGAAGCCATCTGTCGCTTGGAGACCGTGGACGCCGCGGCTGCGCAAGTGGTGCGGCTGAGGTTCTTCGGCGGGCTGAGCGTGGAGGAGACGGCGAAGGTGATGAACGTCTCGGACCGCACGGTAAAACGCGATTGGGCTTTCGCGCGGGCCTGGCTGTTCGAGCAGATGTCCCAGGAATGAAAGAGAAAACCGCAATTCGCAGAATCGTCGTCGACGCGCATTCGTATTGATCACATTGATGGGCTTGGGCACCGAACTGGTTTTAATCATTGCGTTTCGCGCGATCGGGAGGGCGAGCCTCCCGGTGGGCCGCGGACACGTAGTGGCCGATCAAGACTCGGCCGGAGCCTCGCCCTCCCGGAGTGAATCACCTCGAAGCGGAATGCGGACCGTTTCAAAACAGAGGCGGTCGGAACACAACGCATCGCTCTAGACCAGGAATGAATGAATGTCGCAACCGCCGTCGAATGTCGATCGCCTCAAAGCCCTCCTTGCCGACGCGATCGAGCTCGCGCCCGACGACCGCGACCGGCTCGTCCAAGAGGTGATGCGTGAGGACAGCACGCTCGGGAGCGACCTCAAGCGCCTGCTCGCCGCACACGACTCTGCCAGCGAGGGCGCGGGGTTCATGGCGGATCCCACACTCGATCCCTCCCAGTCGATCGTCGATCGCCGGCTCATCGGGCCGTTCAAGACGCTCAAACTGATCGGCGAAGGCGGCTTCGGCGAGGTGTATCTCGCCGAGCAGAGCGCGCCGATCCGCCGGCAGGTGGCCCTCAAGCTCATCAAGCTGGGGATGGACAGCAACCAGATCCTGGCGCGTTTTGATGCCGAGCGGCAGGCGCTGGCGATCATGGATCATCCCAACATCGCCAAGGTGTACGACGCGGGTACGGACGAGCGCGGGCGGCCGTGGTTCGCGATGGAACTGGTCAACGGCCTGCCGATCAACCAATACGCCGACAAGCACCGCCTGAGCGTGCGCAGCCGGATCGAGCTGATGATCCCCGTCTGCCGGGCCGTGCATCACGCGCACCAGAAGGGGGTGATCCATCGCGATCTGAAGCCCGGGAACGTGCTGGTCTCGCAGGGCGACGGGGCGCCGGTGCCAAAGGTGATCGACTTCGGCGTCGCCAAGGCTCTGGGCAGGCCGCTGACCGACAAGACGATTTTCACCGAGATGCGTTCGCTGGTGGGCACGCCGGAATACATGAGCCCGGAACAGGCCGACTTCGACGGCGGCCGCGACATCGATACGCGCAGCGACGTCTACAGCCTCGGCGTGTTGTTGTACGAGCTGTTAGTCGGTGCGACGCCATTCGACGGACGCGACCTGCGCAGCCGCGCGTTCGGGGAAATCCAGCGGATCCTGCGCGAGGTCGACCCGCCGACGCCGAGCACGCGGTTTTCCACGCTGCAGACACGCGCCAACGCCGCCGCCACGCGCGACATGGAGCCCGCGCGGCTCTCCTCCACGCTGCGCGGCGAGCTCGACTGGATCACCATGAAGTGTCTGGAGAAGGACCGCACGCGGCGGTACGACACGGCCTCGGCACTGGCGGACGAGTTGGGGCGGTTCCTCGAGAACAAGACGATCACCGCCGGCCCGCACTCGATGATGTATCGCGCGCGGAAGTTCGCGAAGCGGCATCGGGTGGGCGTGATCGCCGGCAGCCTGATCTCGCTGGCGATTCTCGCGGGCATCGCGGGAATCGTCTGGGGTTCGATCCAGGCGCGGCGCGAGCGCGACGACGCGATTCGCGCCCGGGAACAGGCCGAGCAGTCCCGCCAGGCCGCCGAATCCGCCCGCGTCGCCGAGTCGGAAGCCAAGACGATCGCCCAGGAGCATAATCGGTTCCTGCGGGACATGTTCGCGTCGATCGATCCCTCCGCCGCGCGCGGCAGGGAAATCGCCGTGAAGGAAGTGCTGGACGCGGGCCGCATCCGGATCGATGCCGCGCCGCCATCCAACCCCAACGTCGAGGCGGCACTGCGCGCGACGTTCGGCGTCGCCTACAGCTCGCTCGGGGACCTGGCCACCGCGAGAAAGCAGCTGGAGCGCGCCCGCGCGCTGGGCGATGCCAGTTCCCAGACCCAACTGGCGCTGATCGACGTGATGCGCTATCAGGGCGAGCTCGAACCCGCCATCGCGCTGACGCGGCGCGCGCTCGAGCATCCCGCCGCCGACGCCGACGAGTTCTCGCCTTTGTTTCTTCAGATGGCGCTCGCCAACCTGTTCCTGAAGCAGGACAAGCACGATGAAGCGGAGACGATGCTGAAATCGGTTCTGGCGTCTGCGAGTCAGGTCGCCGCGACCCGGCCGGCGGCGATCAGCCATATCACCGTCGATGCGACCGTCATGCTGGCGGCGATCATGTCCGGCGACGGCCGGTTTAACGAAGCCGAAACGCTCCTGCGCGGCGCGCTGCAGACCACCCGCGAGCGCGGCGAACTGGATACGCCCGCGGGCATCGAAATCTGCAGCAACCTCGGCGATCTCTACCGCAGCCTCGGCCGGTTCGAGGAAGCGATCGAACTGCTCAATTCCAGCCGGCAGTCGGCCCTCAAGGTGCTCGGCGCCGACCACCCCGACACACTCTCAACGACCAACAACCTTGCGCTGTCGATGATGACCATGGGCCGGCTGGACGAATCGGAATCGCTATACGACGACCTGATTACCCGTCGGACGCGGCTTCTGGGACCCGATCACCCACAGACCCTTCTCGCCCGCAGCAATCGAGCCCTCGTCTACCAGCAGCAGAATCGACTCGATTTGGCCGAAAAGGAGTTCGCCGACCTCTCGCAGCGTTATCCGCGCGCCCTCGGCGTGGATCACTATGACACGATTGTTGCGCTGAACAATTACGCGACCATCCTGCTGAAGCTCAATCGCGCGGGCGAGGCCGAGCCGATCTTTCGCGATCTGGTCGAACGCGCCCGCCGAACCCAGGGCGAAAAGAGCCTGCCGTTCGTATCAATCCTGCTGAGGCTGGCAAACACCCTGAGCATCAAGGGCGATTTCCCCGGTGCCGAGCCGATCTTTGCTCAAGCCTTCGCCGGCGCCGAAGCGATCGGCATCGCCGACCGGCAAGGTGGCTTCGCGCTGGGGTACGGGTTGTGTCTGGCCGAACTTGGTAAGGCCGAACAGGCGATTTCCGTCCTCACCCGCGCCGACAACGCGATGCGGAGAATGCCTGCTCCCGACCCCCTGGGCCTGCGGAAACTCGCCGAGGGCATGGCAAAGGTGCATGCGCAGCTCGGGCACGCGAGCGAAGCCGATCGCTGGCGCGCGATCTCCCTGTCGCCGACAACGCAGCCGACGACCCTCCCGACAACCCTGCCGTCCACCCAGCCGACGCCCTGACATCGAGCGTTAATCCCCTCGCGCCCAGCAGGAAAGCATCAGAACGCACGAGTTCGGCCCGAATGGAAGGGATTTCACCGCCCCGGCGTCCGAGTCGCCGGAACAAATCCGAAATGCGCGGAGTTTTCTGACCCCTTGGCGTCCGGCCCATCGCTTGGACTCGCACGGTCGCTCGTGATCAGACCTGTGCTCTTCACGATTCATCTCTGCGACGTGTCCCTTTTCAGTGAGGCTGCCATGCGTCGTCCTACTTCGCAATTTGACCGTTCTTTCAATCGTTCCTGCACGTTCCAGCCGCTCGAAGATCGCCGAATGCTCTGTTACTCCGACGGCGGTGTCGCTCAGGATATTGGCAGCCGTGGCCATCCTGCGCCCAGCGCGTCGCAGCTGCTCCAGGATGCGATCGTGCCGGTCGTTCAGGAAGTCGTCGTCCAGCCGGGCAAGACCGACCCGACCAAGCCCGCGTTTGCCGCGCCGCCGACGCGCGTGCTTCCCAGCGCACTGCAATTCAACAGTCATCCGGGTGCCCCGGTCTCGCTTTATCTCAATTTCGAGGGCGCGGGCAGCGGGACATTCGCGACCGGCTTCCTCGGTTTCGGCGGGTACGACGTGCCGGCGACCCCGGCCTACGACATTGATGGCAACCCCGCGCTGTTCTCCACGCCGGAAGCCAACAACATCGAGCGGATGTGGCGGGTCGTGGCGGAGAAGTTCTCTCCGCTGGACATCAACGTGACGACGGTTTATCCCCCGACCATCGGACAATTCAACTTCGCCACCATCGTCGTCGGCGGAAATGGCTCGTGGTACAAAGCCGGTGCCGGCGGCGTTTCGCAGGAAAACAGCTACAATCCGTACTTCTCCTTCGGGTCCGTCGGCTTTGTCTGGCGCGGACCGACCAATCCCGATTACATGGCCGAGGCCATCACCCACGAAGCCGGGCACATGTTCGGCCTGAAGCACAACTCGATTGCCGACTTCTACGGCAACATCACCACCGAATATCGCAGCGGCTGGATCATGGGTGAGGGCTACGGGGACACGACGCCCGGCCGATGGGACATCCGTCAGACTTCCAGCTACCGCGACGACGGCGATTTGAAAAACTCCGGCCTCCAGGACGACATCGATACGATGATCAATGAGTCCCAGCTGCGTCGGCGGGCTGACGACCACTCCAACGCCTACGCGTTCGCCACGCCACTGAGCGTCACCAGCTCCGGCCGCGCGGGATCGGGCGTCCATGAAATCGAAGGCGACAAGGACTACTTCAGCTTCACCACCACCGGCGGATTCATCTCCATCACCGTCAACCCCGCGCAATTCCAGGCGATGGACAACCTCACCCTCGAAGTGGTCGGCATCGCCACCGTCAACACCGCCGCTCAGGGCGAAACCTGGACCAGCCAGGGCACCATGGCCGCCGGCACGTATTACGTCGGCGTCCACAGCCGCGGTCAGATCGGCGACATGGGGACCTACTCGATCGGCGTGACGCTCAACGAAGCGTTCAATAACACGGTGAAAACCGCGACCCCCGTCGGTCGGTTCGGCGAACTGGGCGGCACGTTCGGGCTCGTCAACCCCATCTATGCGGGGCGCGGCGTGATCGCCGATTTCGTCGGCAATAGCGACGTGGAAGACTACTACCGCATCCTCACCGACAACGTCACCACGCGCCAGACCGTGTGGCTCTACAACCTGGGCGCCGATGCAGACGTCGAAATCATCGCCGACAAAAATCGAAACCTTCAGGTCGACAGCGGCGAAGTGCTCGCCCGCTCGCAGGCCAGCGGCACCACCGGCGAAGCCTTCACCGTCGATCTCGCACCCAGCACGTTCTACTACATCCACGTTTATCGCTATCAATCCGCAAACACCAACTACAGCCTCGAGCTCCGCGCCGACAGCGCCGGCGAGCAGCCGCGCAACGCGGGCCTCGCGGCGCGCGGACCCAGCGTGTTCGCCGGCAACCAGTCGTTCTTCGACCAGGTCGACGAGTTCGAACTGCGCGACGTCTACCGCGTCCGCCCGGACTATCCTGGCTTCCTGGATCTATCCCTCTCGGGCCTGGGCGCCGACGCCGACCTGCGCCTCGCGATCGATTTCAACAACAATGGCGTCATCGAGGCCGGCGACACCCTCTACAGCTCGTCGCTGGGCGGAAGCAACAGTGAGCACATCAACCAGATCTCGATCAACCCTGCGTGGAACGCGGTCGGCGGGTACTACGTCATCGTCGACTACTACGCCGGCAGCGTCACCAACTACCGGCTCGACATCAACCTCGATACCACCACCTCCAACGGCCCGAACAACCTCGTTCACCCGTACTCGCGCAGCCTCGGGGATCTGGGCGTAAACAACTATCGTTCGTTCGACGAGTACGTCGGCTCGACCGACACCTTCGACATCTTCGGCATGGTCGCGCCCGCGGGCCTGCTTTCGATCCGCAGCAGCGGCACCCCTCACTACCGCGACCTGGTCCGTGATGCCAACGGCAACGGCCAGGTCGATGCCGGCGAGATCGTCGCCTCCGGCAACAACATCGACTATATCGTCCCCGGCGCGGTGGGAACCTCCGCGAACATGTACCTGCGCGTCCAGCGCGGCGGAGGAGAGTTTCCGACCGACGGAAACTACCATCAGACCATCGCCAGCCAGTACACGCTGCCGGGCTCTGACGACAGCTTCGGGTCGGCACACGTCGTGGCAATGAGTGCCACACCCGGACACTACGCGGGATATCTGCAGAGCGACGCGTTCGCTGCCCAGTACAACGATCTGGACGACTACTACAGGTTCGATCTGGTCGATGCGCAGCGCGTGCTCTTCTCGCTGAGCGGCGTCGGATCGCGCAGTGCGGGCGGCCGCGGACTCGGCGACCCACTCGCGGGCCTGCAGATCATTGTCGACGCCAACGGCAACGGCCAGCTCGACGACAACGAGCGGATCGCCGGCCAAGGCGTATACAGCCCGCGTCGGTCCGAGTCCATCGAGGCTTCGCTCGACGCCGGCACGTATTTTGTCCGCGTCTTCGTCGCCCGACCCGAACGCCCTGACGAAACCGGCGGCGCACGGACCAACTACACCCTCGACTACCAACTCGTCGCCCCCGTTGAAGACCCCGCGCCCGAAGTGCTCTCCAGTACCTTCTACTACGACACCGCCCCCCAGGGCCTGATCGTCGCCTTCAGCGAAGATGTGTCGGGCACGCTCACCCGGCAGGATGTCGTCGTCACCGATCCGCAGGGCGCTGCCGTCCCGCTCGGCTCGATGTTCTATGACGTCGCCACGAACCAGGCGTACTTCAGCTTCAATTCAGATCTCTATCCCGATGGGAAGCTGCCCGAAGGAATCTACAACGTTTCGATCGACGGTTCAGCCAATCTTCGCGACAACGCTGGGATTCCGCTCGCCACACCGTTTGCGAACACGTTCCATGTCCTGCTCGGCGATGCAAATCATGATCGCGTGGTCGACTTCGATGACCTGCTCATCCTCGCCCAGAATTACGGCAACGCGGGCACGTTCAGCCTGGGCGATTTCAACTACAGCGGCACGGTCGACTTCGACGACCTGCTGATCCTCGCCCAGCGGTACGGCTCTTCGCTGATGGCCGACTGGAACGCCGCGCTGCACGGCCAGGAAGCCCCGGCGCGCTCGAGCGAATCGGTCCTGGGCACGAGCCACACCATTCGCCGCATGGCCGATGAAGTCCTCTGATGAAGTCGTAACTCGGCATTCGGGAACCACTCCCATCCCCAACGCTCGCGGACAGAAGCCATGCTCCTGTCCGCGATGCCGTTTTGGACGATGCCGGATTGGCTCAAAATGCCTCGCGTCCATTTCACGCGCTGCAAACGATGTCACCCTGAGGTACTCCGAAGGGTCTTGCGTCGAGCACTCAGAGGCAGATTCGGTACTCCGCACCAATGTGTCGGAGTACCGGTCGGCGGTACCCACGCTCGGGAGTAGATCCTTCGGAGTACCTCAGGATGACATTGGTTGAAGAGCGCGATTCGCATTCCATGCCCGCAACTCGCCGCGCTCCATTCTTCGCGGCGCGGAAAATCATTGACGCGAGCGACGCCCGCTTCGTAATCCCGCAAGTACTGCGACGCCGATTACGCCCGGCTCCGGGACGATCGACCGCGCCAGTTGCCAGTCGCTCTCTAAGGTCGCGGCCGAGCCGTAGTTCTGCGCGAGCTTGAGCAGGTCGTCGAAGTTCACGAGCCCGTCGTAGTTGGTGTCGCCGGTCATCCAGGTGCCGGACGTCGACCCGTACCCCTGCGCGAGGATGAGCAGGTCGTCGAAGTTGACGGCGAAGTCGAGATTCGCATCGCCATAGAGCGTGGCGGCGATGGTGAACTGCGACGTGCCGCCATTGTCGATCCACCCCAGCCCGCGCGCCGCCGTTGCGGTGGACGAGGTGATGCGGCCCGAGCCGAAGGAGACGTCGTAGCCTGCGTCGAGCAACGGCACGAGTGTCGCCGCCGGCGAGGAGGTGCCGGTGTAATCGAACACCAGCCGGCCGCCGGCGACGTCCGCGCCGGCGCCGCTCACGACCGGCGAAAACGCGCTGCGGCCCAATTGCAGCGTGCCGGCCTGCACGGCGGTGAGGCCGGTGTAGGAATTGGGGCCGGAGAGGATGAGCGTACCGGCGCCGACCTTGGTGACGCCGGTTTTCGCTCCCGCGAAGATGCCATCCGCGATCAGGCCGCCGTGGCTAGTGTTCGTGCCCAGCGCGCCGATGACATACGTCGTCAAGGCCGAATCACTGGTCGCGCCCTGCAGCGTCGTGGTTGCTCCGCCGGAGAGCGATCCCATGTCCACGGTGCTGCCGAACGCGACGCGGATCAGCGCCGCGTTGCTTCCCAGGACCCATTTTGCCGCCGCGCTGCCCTGCGCCGCGTTCCCGGAAAGTCGGATGTTGAGCGCGTTGGTGAAATCGAGGGTGCCGGCAAAGCCGCTGATCGCACTCCCCAGGCTGAAGTTGCTTGTGCCTGTCGAGGTGCTGTTCACTTTCAATGTCGCGTTGCCCGGTCCGCTGATCGTGCCGGCGTAGGTGAGGCCCCCGGTCGGATTGAGCGTCGCGGTCGCACCGCTCGCCAGCGCCATCGGCGTCGATGCGCCGGACGTGGCGATGTTGAGTTGCGTGCCGTTGGCGAGCGTGATCGTGCCGGTCGGCGAGTTCGCGCCGGTCGCGTTCAACGTGATGGCGCCTGTGGTGAGCGCGATCGGGCCGGAGTATGCCGAGTTGTTTCCGAGCAGCGTAAGCGTTCCCGCCCCGCTCTTGGTCACCGGGCCTGAACCCGACAGGCTGCCGTTGATCGCGCCATCGAATCCGTTGGTGTTGATCGTGCCGCCCGCGCCGGAGACGACCAGCGGCGCGCTGATGTTGAGCACGCCGATCGCTTTGATGGTTCCGCCGGTGAAGTTGACCTGTCCGCCGCCCGTCCATGCGCCGGGCGTGCCGACGCCGCGAACGAGCGAAGAGAGCTGCAGCGTCCCGCCGCTGAGATTGATCGTGCCGGTGTAATTGGAGGCAGCGGGCGAGTAGACCGTGTTCCCGAGCTGGACGTTCCACGTATCGACCGTGCCGCTGGTGATGTTCAAGGCGGCGTCGTTGTTCGCGCCGACGGTGATGGTGTCGTAGACGTCGAGTGTTCCGCCGTTGACGTTAACGACTTCGCCCGCCGCCGGCCCGTTGCCGCCGATGTCGAGTTTCATGACCGAGAACGTGCCGCCGGAAACGCTCGCCACGCCGTTGGCCGCGCCGGTGCCGACGATGCGACCGTTTTCCAGCGCGAGCGGAAGCGTTCCGCCCCAACTGGCGGCGGTCGCGATCGCGCCGCCGGCGGCGTTGTAGGTGCGCATGGGGTTCGTGTCGCCGAGCTCGTTGACGTACTGCTCGATCATCCGGTACCCGAGCGGATTGAACGCCAGCGCATCCGCGGCATTCGCGCTGCTCATGCCGTGCAGGGCTTCCCACGCGTCCGCGACGCCGTCGTTGTCGGCGTCGAAACCCGCGGGTCGCGTTGCGGTGGCGATGGTCCCCAGTCCGTTGTTGGGCAGGCCGGTGTCGGAAGATTTGTGATACAGACCGGTGTGTCCGGCGAAGGGGCTCTCGACATCGAGCGGGACATCCGTCACGGCGGGGCCAGTCGTCCCGGCGGTGTAGCCCGGCGTTCCCAGGCCCAGCGTCTGGACCTGGCCGATCACCAGTTGATCGAGCGAATCACGGACCAGCGATGCGCCGGACTGCGCGATCACGTAGCTGTAAGCGTCCGCGACGCTCAGCGTCGGCAGCGACGTCGTCGAACTGTGGCGCGGCGCCGTGTAGATCGTCCCCCCGGCGGGGTTGCTGATCGTCGGATTGAACACGCCGTCGCTGTTGGTGTCCTGGGCGTTGCCGGTGGCATAAAAACGGTCCGGGGTGGAGAGCTGGCCGTAATCGCTGCTCGAAGTGCTGGCCGGGCCGAAGATGAACGCGTTGTTCACTAGGTCGTGATCGAACGCGGTACTCGTACCGCTGGTGAGGTAGCCGGTCGAGTTGTTGTATTCGATGTTGTTCTTGAACTGCTCGTTGACCTTGGCGAGCGGGTTGCGGCTGTGGGCGTTGGCCCAGAGGTTGTTGCTGAGCGTGAAGTAGCCGTTGACCGCCTCGAGATGGGCATTGAACCCCTGTCCGCGGTTGGAGGTGCCGTTGCTGATCGGGTCGGCGATGATGCAGTTCTGGATCGTGACGAGCGGACGGTCGGCCGTCTGCGAGACCGCATCGATGTTGTTGTACTTGCCGAACTCGATCGAGAGGTGATCGAGCATCACGGCGCCGGTTCGGCCCATGCCGATGCCGTTGTCGCTGCCGGGCGACTGGCTGCCGGGACGGATCCGCAGGTGGCGGACGATGTTGTTGCTCGTGTTCGCCAGCCCCAGCGCCTGGAAACCGTTGATCGAGATTCCGCCCCCCGGCGCCGTCTGGCCGGCGATGTACAGGTTGCTCTTGGCCGAAGGAGCCGACGCGAGATTGATCACGCCGCCGACGTCGAAGACGATGATCCGGTTCGAGACGCTGATGGCATCGACGAAGCTGCCGGCCCCGGTCGCGTTGAGGTTGGTGACGTGATACACCGAAGGCGTCGCCCGCGCGCCGGTGGCGACGGCGCCGTACCCTTCGGCCGAGCCGAAGGCGCGGAGCTGCGCGGAGGCCGATGACGACGCGAGCGTTGTCGCGGCAGCCACTGCGATGAATCCGCGCAATGCCGAATTGTAATGATCGTTTCTCAACGCGCTCCTCCTTCGAAACTGCCGCCTCACTTCACCGCTTTCGCAACGCCCTCATTCTCTTTCGCGATGGCCATCAGCGCGTCGTAAACGATCTTCGCGTTGTGTTCCGCGCCGGCAGCATTCGTGTGGGTGTGATCGTCGTAGAAGAACGATGAATGGACCTGTTCGCGAGTCATGCCGGCGTAGCTTTCGCTGACGAGGTAATTGAGGTCGATGACCGGGATATGTTCCTGGTTCGCCACATCGGTCGCCCACTGCGCGTAGCCCGGGCTCGGCCGGGTCGTCGGCTTCTCGATTTTCGCAGAGTCGTAAGGTTCGGGTGCGCGCGGGATGAGCGTGACCATGATCGGCAGCGCACCCTTTTCCCTGGCCTCGGTCACGTATTTGCGCATGTACCAGCCGTAGGTGTGAACGGTCTCGGGCTGTCCGGTCGCCGGATGGGTGATGTCCTGGGTCTCTTCGCCGGTGCCCTTGAGCGTGCCGCGCGGGCGTTCCTTGTTATCCGGTGCGATGCTGTCGTTGTGGCCGAACTGCATCAACACCAGGTCGCCGGGCTTGAGCTGGCCGAGGATGTCGATCCAGCGGCCCTCGGTATGAAACGTTCGGCTGCTGCGTCCGCCGATGGCGCGATTGACGACGTTCACCTTGCTGGCATCAAAGAGCTTGATGAACGGATCGCCCCAGCCGACTTGGTTGGGCGTGCCGACGTGGACGGTCGAATCGCCGATGAGCCAGATCGTGGGCAGCGCCGGGTTGGCCGGCTTGGGGCCCATCGGCGGCGGCTGTGCGGGCCTGGTGGTCGGCTGCGTCGCCGGCGCCTGGTTCTGCGCGCACGCGACGGCAACGAAGATCGACGCTGCCGCCAGGAGACTGCTGATCAATGCGAGTTTCATTTCAAATCCTCCGTGGGAACGATTTCAAAGAGTTTCAGTGCGTGCGGGCCGAACGAGACCGATTCGCCGGCGGCGAGCGCGGCGCGCTGGCCACTTCGGGTATCGATGGAATACCGCCTGCCGTGCGTGCCGAAGACGATCGAACACGCGATCGCCTCCTTCCGCTCGTTGTGCAGCATGTAGAAGTGCCGGCCGTCGCGGATCACGTGCCTCACGCGGATGGCGGGCTGCGCGGGGGACAGCGCCACGTCCCTTCCGATGAGATTGGTGATCCGCGCCACGTAGCCACGATCGTCCGCATCGAAATACGTCACGCCGCCACCCGATTCGAACGGCACGAGCTTCGCCGCGACCGCCTGCGGCACATCGCCCTCGAGAACCACATGCCGATAGCGCATCGCGTTGATCGTGACGGCGTTGGCATCGACCTGAGCATTTAGAAGTGTCGGCCAATCGATGTAGTTGAAGTCGATCTGGTTCTCGTATAGCGGTTCTGCGCTTTTCCACAGCGCGTGGGCCGGATCGCAGACGATCGCGACATCGCACACGTGCGTCATCTCGCTGTTGAGATAGCTCAGCCGCGTGCAGTGATCGGCGAACGGCTTGAACTTTCCCCACCACGGACTGTTCGGACCGACATCCGGCGGGCGTTCTTCTTTCCGTTCGCCGCGCACCGAATAGTAAAACGCGTGCGGGATCAGCATATTCACGCCGCGGATGAGCAGCCAATTCGCGAGGAATGCGAACTCCTCGAAAGTCGTCTGGTTGCCGTACGCGCCGCAGAACTCGTTGCTGTTGCGCGTTCGCCCGTGATGAATCATCGCCGAGGATGTGAGCTTGGCCTGCGTCGATTGCGGTCCTTCGAGCGCGCTGGCCTTGTCCGGCTCGATGTACCGCCAGACGATGTCCTGCCCGGGGATTTGGAAGTAGCGGAGCGTGCCGATGTCGTCGCCGTCGGCGGGATGCCCGCAGAGCGCGACGCCGTGATCCTCACACCATCTGGACAGCGGCGCATACCAGCTCACATCCATCCGCGCGCGGACGACGCGATGCCAGAACGCGCGATGCTGCTCGATGTCCGGCTCGTCGTAGAAGAACAGCGCCGGCAGATGTGGCCTGAAATCGCCGCCAAACCGCTTGGACGCGTCGTCGATCAGTCCCGTCGTATACGCGCGGACGTTGTTCGACTCACGGCACTTTCCCAGCGGATCGGGCTCGTCGGTAAACACGCCGATGATCGTCTTGCCGAAATGTTCCGCGAGCGCGCCGTGCATCTTGTCGTGGACGAGCTGCAGCACCAGCTCGGCCGTTTTCGGGTTGAGGATGTCGCCGGCGGGCGGTTCGTCTTCCTTCGGGCCTTCGTCGATGTAGTGCAGGCCGCGGATGTAGCTGTTGGCCTTGCGGTCGATGAAGTCGATCCTGCCGTGAGATCTGGTTTCGACGCTTGCCACCAGGACGTGCCCCTCGGGCAACGGCGACGCGTCGTGCGCGCGCCACGCCAGACATCTGCAGGCGAGGCTGGGATCGCGCTCGACCACCTGCCCGCTGCTCGATCCACTCGGGTACATCCCTTCGTCGTAGAGAATGACGTGCAGTCCGCGCCGCGCGGCTTCGGCGACGGCGAGCTTCATATAGGTGAGCATCCGCTCGCTCACCCAGCCGATCGATCGGGGCAGGCCGACGCGCGGGTGGATCACGAACCCGCCGACGCCGTGCGCATCGAAGTCGGCGATCTGACGAAGCAGCTCGGCCTCGGTGAGGTCATCGTTCCAGAACCAGAATGGCATCACGCCGAAACGCCGTGGCGGATTCTCCACCGACTCCATCGCCATGAGTGCAGTATGAAAGTTTCCGGCACGCCCTGCAAACAAATCCCGGCCGGGTGATGGAATCTGCAAGAAATCAAGGCGAAACCGCTACGCGAGGCGGATGGGAATTACTGCAAGTTCGTGCGGTGACCGGAACGAATCGAATATCAGACGTTCGCTCTCGACACGCCTGCAGCTCAAGTTTTCAACGCGAAGTCCGCGAAGGGGCGCGAAGTAAGACGCGAAGGAATGCGGAGACAAGGGATTCGGCTCGGCAGAAAATCGTCCCGCGTGATGATCGCCCCGCTTGCTGTCTGAAGTGGGTGCGAGACTCTGACGACAAAGAATCTCATTCTGACCAATCGAGCGACTATTTGATCCATCGAGTTCTTCTTTGCGTCTTTCTTCGCGCCCCTTCGCGGACTTCGCGTTTCAAGCGCAGCGCCGCATCAGCTGATCGCACGCTCCACCGGCTTGCCATCGTGATCGATTACCAGCGGTTCGATCGCGGTGATCAGGCGCTCCGGCACGTTGAGATGTTCGAGCCGCCACAGAAGCTGTTCGACCCCACGTCGGCCGATCGCCTCGACGCGGATGTCCACCACCGCCGGCCTCGGGTTCAGCGTCATCAGGTACGGCTTCTCGTTGTTGCAGGAGATCAGCTCGGTCTTGCCGGGCCCGATCGCCACGCCGGCTTCCTGCAGCGCCGGCTGGATCAGGGCGATCTGCATGTCGTCGGCGACCATCACGCCGGTGGGACGGTCTTTTTCAGAGGTGAACTTCTTCACCAGCAACTGCACGCTCTCGCGGGTATGCGTCGGCCAGTAACCCTGCGTCTCGCTGCGCTCCTGCTCGAGCTTCAGGAAGCGCGCGCCGGCCTCACGCGCGGTGACTTCGAACGAGTGCGCCATCACCTGGAAGGGCCAGAACCCTTTATCGAGATTCAGAAACGCCATCGACTTGTGCCCGCGCCCGAGCATGTATTTCGCCGCGCTCTCCCCGACGTCGTACGCATCGGGCATCACCTGGTCGCCCCAGTCGGGTCGGCGTCGGTTGCCCATCAGCCAGACCGTCGGCAGTTTCGAGAGATACTCGCGCACCGGCAGCGCCGGCATCTGGCCGTGCAGCAGGACGCCGTCGATCTTGTGATCGGTAATCCGCGCGGGCAGTTCCTGCACATCGAGCACGTGAGCGAACTGGAGATTCACATCGAATGCGGATGCGCCGGACGAGACGCCGTGCAGCAGGTCCATGAACGCCGGGGTCGAGCGGCCTTGCGAGGTGCCGAAGACGAGGAACGCGATGGAGACGGTCGAAGTGCGATGGCGCGACATCGGCTTGGGGCCGGGGCGACGATCGGACGGGACGTAGTTGAGCTGCTTCATCGCCGCCTTGACGGCCTTGGCGGTTTCCAGCGCGACGCGCGGGTGATTGTTGATGACGCGCGAGACGGTCGAGTTCGACACGCCGGCCAGTTCCGCCACTTTGTTGATCGACATAGCGTTCCCTGTCTCAAATCTCATCGCCGGGCGGCGAAGCACGCGTCGATATCATACAGAATCGACAGGCCGAGGCACCCTCCTTTGTTCGTCCGGCGCGAGTTAGCCATTCGCCGCACAACCTGTCCCGATCGCACGGATTATGCGGGCGATATGGGTCCCATACGGCGAGTGGTCGCCGCGGATGAACGCCGATGGACGCGGATGGAAGACGGAGTCGGACGCAATCGAGCGAGCGCCGGCGCTCGATCGTCGCTACCCCTCACCCTGGCCCGCTCCCTCGAATACGGCGGGAGAGGGAATCGAACATCATCCGCGACCATCGCCGTTCATCCGCGGCCGACCCCCGAGATCCGCTCATAAATCCGAGATGGCTCATCCCGCGTTCCGCCATGCAGTTGGGCGTGAAATCGCGCCTCGCGCGCTGCGCGAATCGGCGATTTCGCGCAGCGACGAAGGTTCTCCAGAGGCCTCGCGCGCCGGCGCGGCCGATGCGTGTGCATCGACTCCCCGACCGCCTGAATCTCGCCTTTTCGGAGAACCATCATGCATCACACCTCCGCCGCCATCGATGCGCTGCGCAACGGCCGGTTCGATCACTCGTCGCGACTCGCTCAGGTGAACGCTTCATCTCCCGAATGCAACGAGATGCAAGACAATGCAAGGGGAAGAGATGAGGGCGGAGGGATGAACGATGAACAAGATGCGCGCTCCTCTTCATCCCTTCCGCCTCTCAACGCCCGGCAACTCACCGCGATCAACCTGCTCATGCTCGGCAAAACCGTCACCGCGACGGCCGCTTCGATCAAAGTCGATCCCTCGACCATCCACCGCTGGAAGGCGACGAACCCGCACTTCATCGCCGAGCTGAATCGGCGCCAGCACGACGCGTTCGACCAGATCGTGACCAAGCTGCGCATGGCGATGGGCCGGGCCGTGGATGAACTGCTCGTGATGCTCGAGAGCAACCGAGGCGACTATCGCCGCGAAGTGATGTGGGCGATGTTGAAACTGCTCAGGCCGCAGACGCTGATCAAGCCGGTCGGGCCGACCGACGCGCGCGATGTGATCGATCAGAAGATCCGCGAAGCGCGCTCGCTGCGCGGCGAGATCGTCGAAGCGCCGATCGAGGAAGAAGATCGAATCGCGTGGGTCGACGGCGTGGCTCAAGGTGCCACGCGCGACCAGCCCTTGAATTGCGAGCGCGATGTACTGGCATGTGGCACGGGCCTCCGGCACGTGAATAAGGTTCAAAGCGAAGGGAGTCATGAACGGGACGCTCACGCGACAAAGAAACACGAGCCGGGCGCTCGTGCCACCAACAGAACGCCGCGCGCTTGCGGAACGAAGTCGGCCGCCCGTGTCGAGATCGTTCGTGCGACTCAGGAGGTCGACTTGACGAGCTCGACCGCGCCGGCCAGCCCGGCCGGGCCGGAATCGGAGCGAATGCGGAGCGTGAGCGAGCGCGCGATCGCCGACGGCGGACAATCGACCTCGGCCGATTCGTTGCCGACGGAGCGGACGGAGATTGGCGCCCCGTCGACGAATACTTCCAACCCGCCGAGCACGCGATGAAAACGGATCGTGCAACCCCTCGCCTGAAGGGCCTTGGGCAGCGTGAGCCTGGCGCGGTAGAGCGCGAAGCCGGCTGCCCGCGTCCATGCGGACTGCGGGCCGCGGGCGGGGTCGATGCGGTCCCACGTGTTCATGTCCTGATCGCTGACGACGAGGTCTGGATCGGGCGCGCCCGGCGTGATCGGGCTCATGCGCCAGCCGGTGACGAGGTGGCGCGGGAAGACGACGGGCATGCTCGGGCGCGGATGAGCAGGCGCGATCGAGCTGATGCTCAGCGTCGCGACCGCGCCGCTGTGGCTCGACGCGCGGAGAACGATCGGGCCGTGCGTGTCGGTCATCTGGACGAGCGCCTGGGCGAGCCCGTTGAACGTCGAGATGCGGTGGCCCTTGTTCACGTGCGACGTCGGGTCGCCGTTGCCGACGCCGATCAGCCGCGCGGCGCCTTCGATCTCGATCGTGATCGGCTCGTCGATCGGGCTCGCGATCGTGATCGGCAGCGTGAACTCGCCGTCGGCGAGGATCGGCAGATCGCGCATCACTTCGGGAATCATCAAAGTGAGTTCTGTCGCGCGCGGCGGCGCAGCGCGCTCGGGCCGGCCGGTAAAGAACGATTCGTGAAGCCGCGCAGCGCGCTTCGGGAACGCACACAGATCGAACAACCCCCAGTGCGACTGCACGCTCGGCCACTCGTGGGGCGTCGGCTCGCCGCGGTAATCGATACCGGTCCAGACGAACATCCCGGCCAGGTACGGCCGGGCGCGGATGTGTTCCCACGTGGCGCGCGCGGTGGCGCCCCACGGCGCGAAGGCGGTGTCGTCCTCGGCGAAGTGGTGTTTGGTGGAGTCGGTCTGTGTGATGCCGCGCGTGGCGTAGGTGCAGCCGGTCTCGCTGACGATCATCGGCACGTGCGGATGCTTGGCGTAATACGCATCGTGGAGCGGCAGGTTGTAGTTGATCGACATGACGTCGAACGTGCCGAGGTCACCGACACCGGGTGCCCCGGGGCAAGGTACTCGTTGACCCGCGTTCTCGGGACGCGGATCAGGCGTACCTGCTCCCGGGCACCCACTCATCGAAGCAATTGGGTGAGCTTGAACGTTCGCGGCGACGCCGAAATCATCGAGGAGCGCGCCGCTCACGGCGCCGGTGATGGGCCGGGTCGAATCAAGTTCGCGCAATCGGGTCACCATCGAGCGCGCGATGTTGGCGGCCACGGGCGAGCCCTGGATCGCCTCCTCGTTGCAGATGCTCCAGAGGATGATGCTCGCGTGGTTCCGGTCGCGCCGGACGACCGCTTCGAGCTGCTGCAGGTGCTCGGGCGAGGAGCCGAAGTTGCGGAGCTCGTTCATCACGAGCAGGCCGAGCTCGTCGCACAGATCGAAAAAGGTTTTGGAGGACGGATTGTGAGCGCAACGGATGGCGTTCACGCCGATGGATTTCAGCTGCAGCAGCCGGAACCGCTCGATCGACTCCGGCACCGCCACGCCGACGCCGGCGTGGTCCTGGTGGAGGCAGACGCCGTTGAGGAAGGTGTGTTGGCCGTTGAGGAAGAAGCCGGTGTTGGGATCGAAGTGCGTCGTGCGGAAACCGACGTTGGTTTCGAATGTGTCGATGAGTTGGTCATCGATCATCCATTCAACCCGCAGTGTGTAGAGATGCGGAGAGCCGGTGGACCACGCAGTGATGTTCTCAAGATCTTCAAACGAGCCGACAATTTGTTGTTTGTCGAGCCAGGTTGTCTTCGTCTCCATACGCTCGCACACGACCGCCCCATGCATATCGAGGAGCGTGCTTCGGAAGTACGCAAAGAACGGTGGAGCTTTCGGCGTCTTCAATTTGCCCAGCTGTTTGGAATAGTTTTGAAGGAGCTCGAGGTGGTGAGGGTCGGTGCGTGTATGTACGGAAAAGAGCAGTCGCCATTTCCCGTCGGTGCCTCTGCTCGATCGTATCCAAGCGGTATCGCGCTCGAACCGTGTCTTGCCGCTGATGACGAGTTCGACATTCCGATAAATCCCCGCCCCTTCGTACCACCACCCTTCCATCCAGTTCGCATCGACCTTCACCGCGATCGTGTTCAGCGCGGTGGCGGGATCGCCTGCGCGGCCAAACGTCGCGACGTCGCTGATGTCGATCGTGAACGGCGTGGAGCCGCAGAAGTTTCGGCGCAGAAGATGTCCGTTGACGTAGACGGTGGAGTGGGTCGCGATGCCGTCGAAGGAAAGTTCGATGTGTTTGCCGCGGTCGGATTCGTCGAGGCGGAAATACTTTCGATACCAGCCGACGCCGCGGGGCAGGTAGCCGGCGTCCATGTGGTTCTCGGGATTGAACTCGCCCTCGACCGACCAGTCGTGCGGAAGGTCGACGGTGCGCCAATCGGAGTCGTCGAAGTTCGTCTTCGCCGGTCCGCGCGCGTAGCCGGCCTTGTTGTTCATGTAGGCGGCGATGTGGGTGTTGGCGAGCGGCGCATCGATGTCGGTGAAGGGCTTGCCCTCACCGCCGAGGTGGAAGCGCCAGGAGGAGGCGAGGGAGAGTGTGCGTCGAGCGGACATGTGAGGAAGAATGACCAAACCACAATCACCAATAAAGGGCCAATGACCAAATCACAATCGGGTGTTCAATTGGTCATTGGGCGTTGGGCACTTGTTGGTCATTGTGGTTGGGTTATTTCAGCACTGAAAGATCTTCTTCAGGTAGCTCGCGTTCGCCGTGAAGTTCGCCTTCACATCGCGCCCGAGATCGGCTCGTCGCGAGCGCTCGATCACCAGCCACCCTTCGTAGCCGATCTCGTCGAGCGTCTTCTTCACTTCGGGCATCTTGATGGCCGGGTCGTCCTGCAGCCAGTAGACATCATTGTTGGTCGGGTGGATCTGGACGATCCGGTTGCCGAGCGCCTTGAGTTCCTTGATCAGGTCGCGGCCGTTGCGGACGCCGTCCTGGAAGTTGTAGTAGATCTTGATCGCGGGATTGTTGATGTCGGCGAGCATCTTGCACTGGCTCTCGGCCTTGAGCATCGTCTCGATGCCGATGGTGATGCCCGCTTCGCCTGCCCAATCGCCGACGCGCTTCAGGCGCTCGACGGTTTCGGTGTAGAGCCACGGCCGCTCGGCGACGTCGCTCACGCCCAGCGGCAGGAAGGCCGTCTTCACGCCCAGCAGCTTGCAGGTGGCGATGCAGTCCTTGATCGGTTGTTCATAGGGACGCTCGGGAAAGCTCTGGGCGTAGTAGCCACTCATGGCGATGGAGGAAATCTCAATCTTGTTCGTCTGACAGTCGGCGAGGTACTTGTCCGCGAAGCCGGGCTGGGAGAGGAACTTGTTCTCGAACGTGGGCCGATCTCCGAGCGGTCCCATATCCGTCTCGACGCCGTCGCAGCCGTACTCGGCCGCGCGGGTGATGGCGCCGTTGGTCTGGCGTTTGAGCATGATCCAGTCGCACGCGGAGATCTTGTAGCGCTGCGTCGAAGTGGCGGCGGTCGTGGGCGCGTTGTCTCGGGCGCGAAGGAGTGCCGGGCTCAGCAGCACGGCTGCGCCGAGCGCGAACGAGGAGGCGAGCATCTGTCGTCGCGAAACCGGTGGGTTGTCCATCTTTCCTCCGCCGTGATTGGAGACATTGAAATCGGGATTCTGATCGACACAAATGGTACGGTCGGCAGTGACTCCGGATTGTGCAACCTTTCGTCCGCAATTTGTCAGCACCTTCATCCATCGGCGAGAATGAGGACTGATATCGTGATCCACCCGCCTGCTCGCCGAGAGTGGGCGGAACGAGGAAGCATGAAGCAGAAAACGGTCGAGCAGTGGAGTTGTTTCGAGATCGAGCTGGAAGGTCCGTCGGCGGGTCATCCCTCCGTGGGCAATCCGTTTGTCGAAGTCGAGCTGCGCGCGACCTTTTCTCATGGCGACACGCATCTGACCGTGGATGGATTTTATGATGGCCAGGGGACCTATCGCGTCCGCTTCATGCCGACGCTCGCCGGCGAGTGGACGTATCGGACCGCGAGCAATGTGAAGGCGCTCGACGGCAAGACCGGATCGCTCACCGCGACTTCGCCCGCCGGCAACAACCATGGCCCGGTTCGCGTGGCGCACACGTTCCACTTCGCCTACGCAGACGGAACACCCTACCGCCAGATCGGCACGACCGCCTACGCGTGGACGCATCAGGGCGAGGAGCTCGAAGCGCAGACGCTCGAGACCCTGCGCACTGGGCCCTTCAACAAGATACGGATGTGCGTCTTCCCGAAGAACTACGCGTTCAACAAGGTCGAGCCGCCGCTCTATCCGTTCGAGGGCACGCCGCCGAACCGGTGGGATTTCGCGAAGTTGAACCCGGCGTTCTTCCGACATTTCGAGAACCGCGTAAAACAGCTTCTGGAGATGGGGATCGAAGCGGATGTGATCCTGTTTCATCCGTACGACGAAGGCCGCTGGGGTTTCGATCGGATGAGCGAGGCCGATGATGACCGCTATCTGAAATACGTGATCGCGCGACTTGGCGCATACCGAAACGTCTGGTGGTCACTCGCCAACGAGTTCGACTTCATGAAGAAGAAAACGCCCGCCGACTGGGATCGGTACGCGAAGATCGTCGTGGAGAAAGATCCGTACGTTCATCTTCGCTCGATCCACAACGGCCGGCTGATTTACGATCACAATCAGAGTTGGGTGACGCACGTGAGCATGCAGAACGGGTCGGCCGTCGAGGACTTCGGCCGGGCTATTCTGTATCGCGATTGTTACCGCAAGCCGGTGGTGTTCGACGAGGTGAAGTACGAAGGGAACATCCCGCAGCGCTGGGGCAACATCAATGCCGAGGAAATGGTCCACCGCTTCTGGCAGGGCCTGATCGGCGGGAGCTACGTCGGCCACGGCGAGACCTATCTGCATCCGCAGGACGTCATCTGGTGGGCGCGCGGCGGCAAGCTCTACGGCCAGAGCCCGGCGCGACTGAAATTTTTACGTGACGTGATGGACGCCTCCCCCGCCGCCGGCATCGAGCCGATCGACAAGTGGCAGGACCTGCAGACCGCCGGTCAGCCGGGCGACTATTATCTCGTCTACTTCGGGCATCAGAAGCCGACGGAGTGGACGTTTGAACTGCCCCGCGCGGGCCTGAGCGCCGGCATGAAGTTCACCGCGGAGATCCTGGATACGTGGAACATGACGGTGACCCCCGTTAAGGATGAGTTCGAGATCGTCACTGTCGAAGGCGCGTATCGGTATCGATCCAAGGGCGATCGCGCGATCAAACTCGAAGGCAACCCGTTCATCGCGATCCGGTTCAAGCGCGTCGCGGATGATCATGCAGAATTCAAAGAAGGCGAGCGGCTCTACGGCGAGTCGGCGGAGTGATGTAAAGACCTAGGTGGCATGGGCTACCAGCCCATGATTGTCTGATTCACGGGCTGGTAGCCCGTGCCACGGAGACTGAGTGACGGCGAACAACCTGCAATCTCAATCGCTCTCGCCGCGCATCCGCTTCGGACTGGGTCGACTCGGTCCTCAATCTAAGCGCGTTCATATTCAGCACTCGTCCGGAACCGTGAACTCGTACTCCATCCGGTTGGACACAGAAGGCAGAATTCATGTCGCTGCCCCTGATGACACTGGCATCCTCTACGCCTGCATCGACCTCGCCCAGCGATTCGAGCGCGGCGAAATTCTGCCCGCCGATTTCAACATCTCGCGATCCCCGACCTTCACCCTCCGCGGTCCGGCGATCGGCATGCAGAAGACGTTCATCCTGCCCGGCCGAAAGGTGTATGAGTATCCGTATCGGCCTGACCTGTTCCCGTGGTTTTACGATCGCTCGTACTGGTCGACGTACCTCGACTCGCTCCTGAAGAACCGCTTCAACGCACTCTTCCTCTGGGCTGGGCATCCTTTCGCCTCGCTCGTGAAGCTGCCGGATTATCCGTACGCGCAGGAAGTAGATGATGAGACTTTCGCGAAGAACGTCGAGATGTTTCACCACATCACGGCGGAATGTGACCGGCGCGGCATCTGGTTCGTGCAGAACTTCTACAACATCCTGTTGCCCGAAGGCTTCGCGAAGCATCACGGCTGCGACACGCAACTCGCCGCACCCACGCCCGAAGCGGCCGACTACACGCGAAAGAGCCTCGCCGCGTTCGTGAAGCAATATCCGAACGTGGGCCTGATGGTCTGTCTCGGCGAAGCGCTTCAAACGCTGGACCTACAGAAGAACTGGTGTACGGATGTGATCCTCGCCGGCATCAAGGACGGCATGGCGCAAGCCGGACTCACCGATGAGCCGCCGGTGGTGATCCGCACCCACGCCACCAACGCCCGCGTGATCATGCCGGCCGCGCTGGGTGTCTACAAGAATCTGTACACCGAGGCGAAATACAACGGCGAATCGCTCACCACCCACGAGCCGCGCGGCGTCCGGCAGGCACTCCACCGTGACATGAGCGCGCTCGGCAGCACGCACCTGATCAACGTTCACATCCTGGCCAACCTCGAGCCGTTCCGGTACGGCGCGGTGCGGTTCATCAAGAAGTGCATGCAGGCGGCGCGCGAGCGCTTCGGCGCGAGCGGGCTGCACCTCTATCCGCTGGCGTTCTGGAGTTGGCCTGATGCGCCCGACAGCACCTCGCCGCCGCTGAAACAGACGGAACGCGACTGGATCTGGTTCGAAGCGTGGGCGCGCTACGCGTGGGATCCGTACATCGACGATGCCGAGGATCACGCGTACTGGATCGATCGGCTCACGACCGTGTTCGGCACAAAGGAAGCGGCCGAGCACATCCTCGATGCGCTGAACGACGCCGGCGAATGCGCGCCGCGAATTCTCCGCCGCTATGGCATCACCGAAGGCAATCGCCAGACGATGTCGCTGGGCATGACGCTCGATCAACTCGTGAATCCCGCGCGGGCCAAGCCGTTTCCCGAACTCTGGGAGTCTCAATCGCCGCCCGGCGAGCGGCTGCAGGAATACGTCGAGCGCGAACTCTCGGGCAGACCGCACGAAGGCGAAACGCCGCCGCAGATCAACGAGGAAGTCCTGCGCTTTGCAGCAATCGCCGTGGATGCGATCGATCGTGCCGAGAAGCACGTGACGAAGCACCGTGCCGAGTACGAGCGCATCCGCAACGACTGCCGCTGCATCGAGGCGATGAGCCAGAACTACGTCGCCAAGGTCCGCGCGGCCGAATACGTCCTGCGCTATTCTCACACCAGGCAGGTCGCGGACCTGGAGGCCGCGCTGATCCATCTCCGCGCAAGCCTGCAGCACTTTCGAACGCTCGAAGCGCTCACGCGCACGACCTACGACTTCGCGAACACGATGCAGACCAGCCAGCGCCGCGTTCCCGTGCCCGGCGGCTTCGACGGTCAGCCGGCGAACTATCACTGGTCGCAGTTGCTGCCGATCTACGAGACCGAGCTCCGGGAGTTCGAGAAGCGCGTCGAACTGCTCCAGCAGGGACATCTTGAAACGGATGATGAGTCCGCCATCGAACGGCTGCCCAAGAAGAGCGTGAGACTCCTCTCGCCAGGTGTCGAGCTGTTCGAAGCAAACGTCGGCGCGCGAATCTGGCACGACCGGCCCGAGAAGATCGAATCGATCGCGCCCGAACTCGCCGGGCTCAACGGAATCCGTGTGAACAGCACGACCGGCAGCGAAATCATTGAAGTCGAGGCGCCCGAGCCGATGAACATCCTCGTGGGCTACGTGCAGAGTGCCGATTCGCAATGGCTTCGGGTTCCCGATCTCGAAACGGATGCGCCGGCGGCGGAGTTTGTGGATGTCGAACCCGTGATCGAGAACGCCGTCGCGATTCGCGGCCTCCCGCCCGTTCACGTCCATGTGTGGCGAGCACCGGCCGGCCGATCCACACTCGACCTGCGGACACGTGGCGGGTTCATGATCCTGGGGATCACGTCGCAGTCGGCGGAGATCAAGCGACGCGATGCGAAGCGCGGCCAGTCTGTCCCCTCGCCCGGTACTCCGGGAGAGGGCTAGGGTAGGGGTTCGAAGGAGATTCCCATGCCTCTGAACATCCTCAACCCCGACCGCTTCGCCGCGCTCGTAGATGGCTTTGCAGCGACCGACGTGCCGGAAGACATCGTCAATCTCATCCCCAATGCGCAGGCATTCGAGTGGATGCAGGACAATGTCCCCTTCTTCGAATGCAGCGACGCGGAGATCGAGCGCGTCTATCTGTATCGCTGGTGGACGTTCCGCAAACATATCAAGCAGACGCCGGCGGGAACCATCGTCACCGAGTTCATTTCCGATGTGCGCCATGCCGGTTCGTACAACTCGATCAGCTGCGCGCTGGGCTTCCACCTCACCGAGGGCCGGTGGATTCACGAGAAGCGGTACCTGGACGAGTACACCAGGTTCTGGTTACGGTCCGGCCCGGCGAACTCGCCTGAGCCGAAGTTTCACAACTACAGTAGCTGGCTTGCCGTCGCGATGCTGGATCACTTCCACGTCACCGGCGATCCCGCGCTGATGCGCGAACTTTTCGACGAGCTCGTCGCCGATTACCGGCGCTGGGAAGAGGAAAAGGGACTGCCGGACGGACTCTTCTGGCAATTTGATGTGCGGGACGGGATGGAGGAATCGATCACCGGCTCGCGCACGCAGATGAATGCCCGGCCGACGATCTCCAGCTACATGTTCGGCAACGCGTGCGCGCTCGCCGTCATGGGCAAGATGCTCGATCGATACGACGTCGTCGAGGCGTTCATCCCGAAGGCCACGCGCATCAAATCGATGGTCGAAAGCGCGCTATGGGACACGGATGCCGAGTTCTACAAGGTGCGCCGCGAGGACGGCACGCTCAGCGACGCCCGCGAGGCGATCGGCTTTGTCCCGTGGCAGTTCCGCCTGCCGGACAAAGGCAAGGAAGCCGCGTGGAAGCAACTCACGGATCCGCAGGGCTTCTGGGCGCCGTTCGGACTCACCACCGCCGAGCGACGGCATCCGAAGTTTCGCTCACATGGCGTGGGCAAGTGTGAGTGGGATGGCGCGTGCTGGCCATTCGCGACGTCTCAGACGCTTTACGCGCTCGCGAACCTGCTCCGGCATTACGATCAAGCTTTCGTCACCCGCGCCGACTATCTCAAGGCCATCGAAGTTTACGCCCACGCCCACCGCTGGCCCGCGACGGGCACGCCGTACATCGGCGAGTATTACGACGAGATCTCCGGCGAATGGCTCAAGGGCGCGAACCCGCGCAGCCGGTTCTACAACCACTCGACGTTCTGCGATCTGATCATCACCGGGCTGGTTGGTCTGGTGCCGCGGGCGGATGACGTCGTCGAAATCGACCCGCTTCTGCCACCGGATGCGTGGGCTTACTTCTGTCTGGACAACGTGTCTTATCACGGTCGCTCGCTGACGATTATCTGGGATCCGGACGGCTCGCTCTATCGTCGTGGCGCCGGATTGACATTGATGGTCGACGGCCAAACCGCCGCGACGTCGCCGACGCTCTCGAAGCTCTCGGCGCCGATGAAACGAGGAAGTCATGCGAAGCGTTAATCGTTGGATGAGCGCGCTGCTGACGCTGGCGATTGCGTCGAGCGCGCCGGCGGCTGACATCGACTACAAGAATGGCCATCTGGTCTACGCGCCGGATGATCGTGGCGGCCGGATCGTCGACTTTTCGTTCGCCGGCTATCGAGCTGGCGAGGCGCCGATCCCGACGGTGCCGGCCAGGCTCGTCGTGGGCGAGCCCTCGCGCGACAACACGGCTGCCATCCAGGCGGCAATCGACCAGGTCGCCTTGCTTCCGCTCGATCGTGACGGCTTCCGCGGCGCGGTGCTCATTCCGCCGGGCGAATATGCGGTGAATGGATCTCTCATCCTCAGGACGAGCGGCGTCGTGCTTCGCGGCAGCGGAGCGGGCCAAGGCGGAACGACCCTGCGCGCGACCGGTACTGATCGACGCACGCTCGTCGAGATGCGCGGCCAGCCAACGGTGCGCTCGCCCGAGACACGGATCGTCGCCGACGACTACGTCCCGCTCAATGCGACGAAACTCTCGCTCGAGAACGTCGCCGGACTGGAGATCGGCGACGCGATCGACATCACCTGGCCGAGTTCGAAGGAATGGATCGCTTTTCTCGGCATGAACGATTTCGGCGGCGACCGTCACGGCCCCAGCTGGCGGCCGGGCTCGCGCGATATCCATTGGCTACGGACGATCACGAGGATTGACGAAGCGACGATCACGCTTGATGCACCCCTCACGCTCGCGCTCGATGCGAAGTTCGGCAAATCGACGGTCACGAAACTCGATTCGACAGCGCTGCTCCGCAACGCCGGCGTGGAGAATCTGCGCATCGTGTCCGATGTCGGTTCGGGAAATGCGAAGGATGAGGAACACGCATGGTTCGGCGTCGGGATCGAATATGCCCGCGACGTTTGGGTCCGCCGGGTGACGTGTGAAAACCTGGTCAGTTCCGCCGTCGCCGCGTGGGAGACCGCGAGCCGCGTCACGGTGGAAGACTGCAAAAACCAGCATCCCGTTGGCGAAATTGGCGGCTGGCGTCGGATTGGATTCTTTACGCGCGGGCAACAGGTATTGATGCAGCGGCTCCATTCCGAGAACGGGCTCCACGATTTTGCCGTCGGCCTCGCCGCGGCCGGGCCCAACGCATTTGTGCAGTGCGAGGCGGTCGATTCGCTGGGCGAAAGCGGCGCGATCGACAGCGCCGCGTGCGGAACGCTTCTGGATCGCGTCCGCATCGACAACGCCGCCGTTTCACTGCGGAATCGCGACTACGCGGGCCAAGGCGTCGGTTGGGCGTCGTTCAACGGCGTCCTCTGGAACACGATCGCACCGGTCAACATCATCCAGAAGCCTGCGGGCGCGCAGAATTGGGCGTTCGGCGCCCACGGCGAGTTCAGCGGCAACGGCGCGTGGGCAAACTCCGACGACAGCGTCGACCCGGACAGTCTGTTCTACGCGCAGCTTGAAGAACGCGTCGGCAAGGCGGGCAAAGACCGGGCGCACCTGATCCTGCCTGGGGTTCAGGGTTCGCGCGCCCCGACCCTGGAGAGCGCCGCCGAAGCCATCGAGGTCTCGAAGAAGCCGCGCGTCGACATGTCCAGTTGGATCGACCAACTCGCCAGACACGACCCGCTTCCCGTCTCGACCGCGAACGTCCCGAGTGCCAGCCCTCCGAGTACCGAGCTCGATCAGCTCTCGGCCATTCCCGAGACCCTCAGCATTTCCAACGGTTGGTTGACGCTCGGCGGGAAGCTGGCGATCGGCGGACAGATCGGCGTGCCGTGGTGGCGCGGCGGCCTTCGCCCCGACGACATCGCGCAGGCCAGCCCAGCGATCACGAGATTCGTCCCGGGCAGAACCGGAGCCGGCTACACGGATAATCTGGACGAGTTGACCACGCAACTGTCCGATCGCGGCACGGTAAGCGTGTTGCAGCATCCACCGCTCTGGTACGAGCGCCGACGGGATGATCACTCGCGCGTGAAGCGGATGGATGGCGAAGTCGTCGCGCCGTTCTACGAAACGCCGTGGGCCCGCAGCGGTGAAGGCACTGCATCGGACGGGCTGAGCAGGTGGGATGTCACCAAGGTCAATCGCTGGTATTTCGATCGCCTGAAGCGTTTCGCCGATCTCGGCCAGCAGAAGGGCCTGGTCCTCTTCAACGGCTTTTACATGCAGCACAGCGTCCTCGAAGCCGGCGCGCATTATGCCGATGCGCCGTGGCGCACCGCGAACAACATCAACAGCGTCGGCATCCCCGAGCCCGTCTTTTTCGCAGGCGACAAGCTCATCTACGTGGCCGAGCAGTTCTATGACGTTGCGAACAAGGATCGCGCGCTGCTCCATCGCACGTACATGCGGAACGTGCTCAACGAACTCGCCGACAAGCCGAATGTGATTCTGTTTCTCAGCGAGGAATACACCGGCCCACTCGCGTTCACGCAGTTCTGGCTCGACACCGTCGCGGAATGGAAGAAGGAGACGGGCAAAGACGTGAAGGTCGCGCTCTACGCGACGAAGGATGTCACGGATGCGATCCTTGCCGATGAGAAGCGCGCGGCCGTCGTGACGATCCTCTACAATCGTTTCAACAACGGCGACGACACGGGCTGGTGGCATCAGCCCGATGGATCGCGCTACGCACCAGAAGGCGGCAAAAACCTTTCGCCGCGGCAATGGTCGAGGTTGCTGAAGCCGAAGAACGCGGGGTTCGAGCAGGTCTGGAAGGCGGTTCGTGAGTACCGAATGAAATATCCGGACAAGCCTTTCGTTTACGACGGCCCACCAGAGTTGGGCTGGGCAGTGTTAGTGGGTGGCGGGTCGATCGCGCCGTTGCCGAAGACGACTGATCCCGCGTTGCTCGCGGCCATCGTGAAGATGAAGCCAACCGACAATGGTCTCGCGGATGATGCGGGCAATCGACTCGAGCTTGTCGATCACAAGCCAACCGGCAACCACGTTTGCGGCATCGACATGAAAACGGGACAGGTCACGACCAGCGATAGCAGGCTCTATTGGATTTCCGCCAAATGAACAGCACCCTTTCGGCCCCCGGCCTGCCCGACACGCGCCGCTCGCCGCACGCGAAGCTCCGTTCCGTCGGTCTGCACGACGTGAAGTGGACGAGCGGCTTCTGGGCCGACCGCGTGAAGCTCTGCCGCGCGACGATGGTGCCGACGATGCGCGCGTTGCTCACCGAAGGCGAGCACGGAGTGAAGTTTCTGGGCAACTTCCGCGTCGCGGCCGGCCTCGACATGGGTCGACATCGCGGCCCGCGCTGGAACGATGGCGACTTCTACAAATGGTTCGAATCTGCGGCAGCGATCTACGCACAAGTTCCCGATCCGACACTCGATGCGGCGATGGACGAGCTGATCTACCTCTTCGCCAGAACGCAGGAGCCGGACGGCTACATCCACACCGACATCCAGATCCGCCAGAAGGCCGGCGAAGTCGTCACGCGATACGACAACCCGATGGATTTCGAGATGTACAACATGGGCCACCTGATCACGGCGGCCATCGTGCATCACCGAGCCACGGGCAAGACCAACTTTCTCGCGCTCGCGCTCAAGGCGGCAGACTATCTCGATCGCGAGTTCGCCGCGCCGACGGTTCGCCAAGCGCGCCACGGCATCTGCCCTGCTCACCTGATGGCGCTCACGGAACTTTACCGAGTCACGAACGAGCGGAAATATCTCGATCTGGCCGTGCGATTGCTCAACATGCGCGACCTCGTCGAGAAAGGCGATGACGACAACCAGGATCGCGTGAAGTTCCGCGACCAGCGCGTTGCCCACGGCCACGGCGTCCGCGCGACGTATCTGTACGCCGGCGCGGCTGACATCTACCTGGAGACCGGCGACACCACGCTCATGCCCACGCTTACCGGCGTGTGGAACGACCTGGTGAACCGAAAGCTGTACATCACCGGCGGCTGCGGCGCGCTCTTTGACGGCGCGTCGCCGGATGGAATCGCGGAGCAGGGACTGATCACGCGCGTGCACCAGGCGTTCGGCCGCGATTATCAACTGCCGCACTCGACGGCACACAACGAGACGTGCGCAGCCATCGGCAACCTGCTCTGGAACTGGCGGATGCTGCAGATCACCGGCGACATGAAGTACGCCGACCTCGTCGAGACGACGCTCTACAACAGCGTGCTCGCCGGCATCAGCCTCGACGGCACGTCGTTCTTCTACACCAACACGCTGCGGCAGTTGAACCCGATGCCGGTGCCGCTGCGCTGGCCGCGCGAGCGACAGAAGTACATGAGCTGCTTCTGCTGCCCGCCAAACGTGCTGCGGACGATCGCCGAGGTGCAGAACTACGCGTACCTGGTCGATGATGCCGGAATCACTGTGATTCTCTACGGCAGCAACACGCTCGAGACGACGCTGGCGAACGGCGCACGCGTGAAGCTGACGCAGAGGACGAACTATCCGTGGGATGGCGACGTGTCGATTGTGATCGACGTTGATAAGCCGACCCGTTTCGCGTTGAACCTCAGAGTGCCACAGTGGGCGGACGGAGCGTCTATCTCCGTTAACGGAGGTCCTGCATCTTCAGGTCACTTCCCAGGCCGCACTCTCGATTTCGAATGGCAACCCGGTGATCGCGTCACGCTTTCGCTGCTGATGAGGACGCGCGTGCTCGCCGCCAATCCGTATGTGGAGGAAGCGCGGAACCATGTCGCCGTGATGCGTGGACCGATTGTCTATTGCCTGGAAGAGGCGGATCTTCCGGCCGAGACGAAGTTACTGGATGTCCACGTCGACTGGTCGCTTTGCCTGGCCGAACCGCGAGCGACGGACCTGGGCGACATCGTTGCATTAACGGCCAAAGGGTTGGTCTATCCCACTGACAACCGCGACGGGCTCTATCACGAGTACGTACGCTTGGAACCGCGCGAAATCGAAATGGCTTTGATCCCCTATTTCGCGTGGGGCAACCGCGGCTGCGGAGAGATGTCGGTCTGGTTGCCGCTGTCCAGGCCATGGCCTGTTGCGGAGATGCCGATGAAGTCATTGCTCTGGTTGTCGCTGCTGATGTTTTGCTCCTGCGCGAGCCGATCACGCGCGGAGTCGACCTTGACCGCGCCGATCGAACGCGATCCGACCGCGACAACGCTCTGGTACGACCATCCCGCCGACAAATGGGAAGAAGCCCTTCCCGTCGGCAGCGGCCGACTCGGTGCGATGGTGTTCGGCGGGACCGCTTCCGAGCGCATCCAGTTCAACGAAGATACCCTCTGGACCGGCAAGCCGCAGGACTACGCGCGCGACGGCGCGTTCGATCACCTCGCCGAGATCCGCAAGCTCATTTTCGACGGCAAGCAGGACCAGGCGGCCGACCTGTTCCGCGCCACGATGATCAGCAAGCCGGTCCGGCAGAAGGCGTATCAGCCGTTCGGCGACCTTCGGCTCATGTTCCCGAATCTCGCAGCTCCGTCCGACTATCGCCGGCAACTCGATCTGACCACGGCCATCGCGACGACAAGTTTTGTCGTCGACGGCGTTCGCTTCCAGAGAGAGGTCTTCGCAAGCTATCCCGACAACGCGATCGTTGTGCATCTCACGGCCGACCGGCCTGGGAAACTCAGTTTCACGCTGAAGATGGACAGCCCGCACAAAGCGATCCAGATGCGCGGCGAAGGACGTGACACGCTCGTGCTAAGCGGCCAGGTTCACGACACGGTGCCGAACACCGTCATCCAGAACGGGAAGATCGCCAAGGTCGATGTTCCTGATGTGAAGGACGAAGACGGCATGAAGTTCGAGTCGCGCGTGAAGGTGATTGCCGACGGCGGAACCCTTTTCATCGACGGCGCGGAAGCGAAAGTCACAAACGCGAACGGCGCCACGCTCGTCCTCGTGGCGGCGACGAGCTTCGTGAACTTTCAGGACATCAGCGGCGACGCTTCCGCGAAGACGCGTGCGTATCTCGCCAGGCTGGAAGGCGACACCTTCGACGAGTTGAAGCAAAGACATCTTGCGGACTTCTCACCGCTGATGAAACGCGTCGAGCTGTCGCTGGGCACGCCGACCGCCAACGCACAGCTCCCGACAAACCAGCGGATCGACAAGGTCCGCAAGGCTGGCAACCCGACCGCATCGACGCAGAAGAACCCGGAGATGCCCGCCGTCCTCCAAGGCGGACTCGATGACGACCCCTCCCTGGCCACCCTCTTCTTCAATTACGGCCGGTACATGCTGGCCACATCATCGCGACCCCGCACGCAGGCGGCCAACCTTCAGGGGGTGTGGAACGAGTTGCTCAATCCGCCGTGGGAGAGCAAGTACACCACCAACATCAACCTGGAGATGAACTACTGGCCCGCGGAGCTGACCAACCTGAGCGATTGTCACGAGCCGCTGTTTGATATGATCGACGACCTGCGCATCAGCGGCGCGCGAACCGCGAAGAAGCAATACGGTGCCGGCGGATGGGTGCTGCATCACAACACCGACCTTTGGCGCGGCACCGCGCCCATCAACAACATCGACGGCATGTGGTCCACCGGTGGCGCCTGGCTGTGCCATCACCTGTGGGAACACTTCCAGTTCACCCAGGACAAGGAGTTCCTCGCCAGGCGCGCTTATCCCGCGATGAAGGAGGCGGCACAGTTCTTCGTCGACTCTCTCGTGAAGGATCCGAAGAGCGGCTACCTGGTGACCAATCCCTCGCACTCCCCGGAACAAGGCGAACTCAACGCCGGGCCGGCGATGGATATGCAGCTCATCCGGGCGCTCATCGACAACACGACAGAGGCATCCCAGATTCTGGGAAACGTCGACGGGCCGTTCATCGCGAAGCTCGCCGAGATTCGCAAACTGCTGGTCCCAACGCAAATCGGCTCCTACGGCCAGCTCGAAGAGTGGCAGATCTATGCCGGCGAGCAACCGAAGTGGCAGGCCGACCTGGACAGGCCGAACAACAATCACCGCCACATGTCGCCACTGTGGGGGCTTTACCCGGGCACACAGTTCAGCGAGATGAGCGATCCGAAGGAGTTCGAGGCGGTCAAGACGCTGCTGAAATGGCGCGGCGACGGCAGCACCGGCTGGAGTTTCGCGTGGCGCATCCCGCTCTGGGCGCGCGTGCAGAATGGCGAGTTCGCGTATCGACAACTCTCGATGCAGATGGGCCGGCGCGTGTTACCGAACCTGTTCGACTTATGCGGTCCGTTCCAGGCCGATGGGAACTTCGGTGCGACGGCCGGGATCGCCGAGATGCTTCTCCAAAGCCATCTGCGCGTCGCGCCCGGACCCTCGCAGCATTACATCATCGATCTTCTGCCGGCGCTCCCCACGGCCTGGAAAGAGGGATCCGTCACCGGCCTGCGTGCGCGGGGCGGATTCGACGTTTCGTTCTCCTGGAAGGACGGCAAAGTCGTCGACGCGGTCATCAAATCCCTCAGCGGAAACCCTGTTCGCGTTCGCACGCGTGGAACATCGCTCGATCTCACGGCACTTCCCGACGCCGTCTATGAACTCGATGCGTCGATGAAACTCAAGAGTGTCACGACCTCGATCCGGACGAAAATCGAATGAGCGACCCGATCGTCATCCTCGGCCCCGAACAATCACGCTTTGACGCGACATTGGCGGACGGCGGTCTGCCACCGCTTTCCGGCGTGCAGAGCTACTGCGTCTTCCGCGCCTCCCGCGATACCAAGCCCGACACGCTCGGCTACACCTATCACCATCACGTCGATATGGCGGCATGGAAAGGCAAGCTCTATGTCGGCTGGAATACGTGCCTGAAGGATGAAGACCTCTGGCCGTCGCGCGAGTTGCTGAGTGTGAGCGATGACGGCGTGAGCTGGTCGGATCCGATCGAGATGTTCCCGCAAGGTGCGTCGACACCGCTGCGGATGTATTTCTTTCTCGCGCCCAATGGACGGATGCTCATGATCGCCGGGCTGCGGCCGGATGAGGGCGAGACAATTGAAGACAACAAGCGCGGTCTCGTCGTCCGCGAGCTGCGCGCCGATCACGCGCTCGGCGAGGTCTACACGCTCCAGCCGCTCGGCATCGTCACGCGCGGTGAAAGCCGTCGGCTGAACGGGCCGATGTTTGAAACCTCTGGCGATGCCGGCTTCATCGAGGCGTGTCGCGCGCTGCTGGCCGACCGCGTGTATCTCGAACAGCAGGACCGGGGCCGTCTGCTTCTGGGCGACCGCGCCATGAAGTGGCACGACGCCGCCAACTGGCCCGGCGGCGTGCTGCCCGGAACCAAGGAAGGCGAAGAGAACGTCAAGTGGACCTTCGGCAAAGCACTCTCGTTCTTCGATCGACCGCCAAACACAAACACCAGCGCCGCGACCGTCGGCCTCTGCAAGATGGGTTGGACGACCGTCTCCACCGATGGAGGCAACACATGGTCCGCGCCGGTCGTGCCCCCCACGCTCATCACCGGCAAGGCAAAGGTCTTCGCGCAGAACCATCCGGATGGCTCGATCTCCCTCACCTACAACCCGTCAACCAGCCAGCGCTGGCCGCTGGTGATCGTCCGCTCGCGCGACGGCGTGAACTTCGACGGCATGCGCATCGTCCAAGGCGAACTGCCGCGCCAGCGCTACGAAGGCCGGTTCCGAAGCATCGGGCCGCAATACGTGCGCGGTTTAAGCAAATGGTCGGATGATCGTTCACGTAATGAACCCTGCACCTGGCTCGTCTACTCGATGAACAAGGAAGACATCTGGGTCAGCCGCGTGCCGCTGCCGATCGAGCCGGACGACGCCGGGCAATGGAACATCTACCAGCCGAAGTGGGCGAGCGTTCGAGTCGAACGCGGCGCCGTGTTGATGTCGTGTGCCGATCCGTTCGACTACGCGTCGGTGACTCGCGTGCTCGGGCTGCGATCGCGCTGTGATGTGTCGATCGAGTTGACTGTCGAGGCGCTGCCGCGCGAGCAGATCAGCATCGACCTGCATTCTCCATTCGGCCCCGACGGGCCGATACGGGCGGTGCTGACGGCCGACGGCGCGATCACGCTTAACGAATTGCCCGCGGGCCGATTCGAGATCGGGAAGCGTTTCACGCTCGACATGAGCGTCGCGCGCGATGTGCATCGACTGACGATCCGCACCGGCGCGTTTCGCAACGTGGGCGGGAAGTCGCCGGTCGATCCCGGCGCGGACGTGCCGGCCACGCCGATCCGCCTGACACTTCACTCGCTTCGCGCCAGGTGAGGCTCGTCACTGCGCGACGCGTTCCTTCCACTTGGCGTATTCATCGGAGACACGCTTGCCCCAGTTGCCGAACCAGCGGTAGTGGAAGCTGCGCTCCGAATCGATCTGGCTGATGTCGTATTTCACCACGCTGTCGCGCCCGGTGAAGAGCGGCTTGTTGGTTTCGATCTCGACGAAGCGCGGCCAGATCGGTGTTGCCTGGGGATCATCCACCAGTCGCTTGTGTTTCTCGCCCTTCTCGTCGGTAAAGTCCTCCACGCGCTTGCCGGTGATTTTCACATCATCGAACCACTTCACAGCGCTCTCGATCGATCGCTTCACGTCGTCGTTCGGATGCGGGATCTGCATCAGCATCAATACGATCCCCGCGCCTTCTCCGCCCGACAGTGCGGCCGGTTCGAACGTGCGGGCATTCGTCGGCTTCAGGGTGTCGGCATCGTACTGTGCCGCCCAGCCGGTCGGGTTCCCGGTCGAATCGCGGACCTGCATCTTCAGCGTCGCATCCAACCCCTTCTGGAAACTCGCCTTGGCCTTGGCGCGGCGATCGGCATCGACGAACTCATAACCGGCGACGTCGTCGGCGATATCCTGCAGGATCCGCATCACGCCGGTCATCGCGTTGTCGTTGAACGTGATGGCGCGGCCGTAGTTGTCATTCGGCGGCGGGAATCGCTGCGCCCACCCGCCGTTGGGATATTGGTTTGCGATCAGGAAGTCGATGCCGCGCAGAAACGCCTGCTTCACATCCTCGCGCTGTGTCGCGTTGTACGAGAGCGCGAGCAATCGCATCTCGACGTACGTCGCGCCGTTATCGATCGTGGCCATGCCATCCCATTCGAGCTTCGAGTCCGGCGACTTGTCCTTGTCCAACGTGTAGTTCTTCGGCCAGCCGCCGGAGGGGAGCTGATAGGAGAGGATGCGGTCGACAACGACGCGGGCTTCATCGGTTTTCCACCATTCGGGCGGCTGGCGGTAGGCGTCGCCGGGTTTAACCACGGCCGCGTGCGCGGTGCCGGCCAACGTCAACGCGAACAATGCTGTGCAGATCGAGAGTCGTTTCATGGTTCCTCCGCATTTTCATCCAGGTTCAGGCCGTTGCAACGTAGATCCTCAACGCGATGCGTGGTCAAGCCAGATCCTTCAGACACCCTGACCTGTACGTCGTTGAGCGTAATTCGTGCGGCATCGGTAATCTCGATGCCTTTAAACGAGCGAATCGTGATGTTGTCGAACCGGATATCGTGAATCGGTCGTTCGGGCAGGCCTTTGAGTTCGATGGCGCGCTTCGCGCCGTCGCAGGTGATGTTGCGAAACGAGATCGCACGAAAGGTCGGCGTGCGATCGCTGATCGGCTCTGGCGGCGCCTTCGTGTAGTACATGTTCAGGCTGATCGCGTCGCCGGCGATGTCGTGCATGGCGATGTTTTCGAACGTGCAGTTCTCGACCGTCCCGCCTCGCCCGCGCGTGGTTTTGAAACGCAGGCCGATGTCGGTTCCGCGGAAGATGCAGTTTGCGACGCGGACGTTGCGGACGCCGCCGGACATCTCGCTCCCGATCGTCACGCCGCCGTGGCCGTGAAGCACGGTGCAGTTGCGGACATCGATGTTCTCACACGCGCGGCCGCGGTTTCGCCCCGCTTCGTCCTTGCCGCTCTTGATGCAGATCGCATCATCGCCGGCATCGAAGTGCGAGTGCTCGACGAGAACGTTTCGGCACGCGTCGATATCCAGCGCATCCCCGTTCTGTGCCCAGTGCGGATTGAAGATGCGCACGTTGCGGATGACGACATCCTCGCACAGTAAAAGGTGCAGGCACCACGCCGGCGAGTTGGTGAACAGCGGGCCGTCGAGCGTGACGTTACGGCAGTCGGTGAACTTCAGCAGGTTCGGCCGAAGGAAGTCGCGCCACGGTTCGTACGCTTCTAGAGGCGCACGATGCGCGCGGAGCTGCTTCACCGCGGCGTCGCCATCGCGGGACGGGACGCTCGGAAACCAGATGCGCTGCTCATCATCGGTCACGCCGCCGGATGCGAGGAGTGTGGCCCACTGCTCGTCGCTCAGCTTGTATCGCTTCACGTGACGCCAGACCTGGCCGCTGCCGTCGATCGTGCCTTCGCCGGTGATGGAGATGTTGTGACAGCCGGTCGCGCTGACGGGCGACACGCATCGAACGGCGGGCTCGCCCTCGTAGTCGGTCTCGACGAGCGGATACGCACTGCGATCGTCGACGAAGACGAGTTCTGAGCCACGCTCGAGATGGAGTTCGATGCCGTCGCGAAGTTGGATCGGACTACTTACATGGCGGCCGCGCGGAACGGTGACGCGCCCGCCGCCGGATGTGGCGCGGGAATCGATCTGAGGTTGGAGATGAATCGTCTGCACACTGGCCATGATTGCTCACAACATGAACGACACCTTCTGGCTCTGGCCGCCATTCATCACGACGATCGCGTTGACGATCAGCCACCCCGCCGCCGCGAGACTTTCGCCAAAGATCAAGCCAACAAAGAACGGCCGGGCCTTTTGGAACAGGCTGGTGCCGCCGAACTGAACGATGATCACCTTCACCAGCCATCCGACGAAGATGCTGAACCACGCATTGCCGATGAACGCGCCGTAGCTCGCCACGTATCCGATCGGCAGCATCGGCCACCAGGCCACGCGGAGGGAGAGCACTTCAAGGGCCGCGACGATGACGAAGCCGATCGACATATGGACGAACGGGTTGTGATTCACAGCGGGCCACGCTTTTGCGCCGTGGGCGACGAGGTAGTCGCCCATGTCGCGGTCGGGGGCATAGATGGATCCGAAGTTGCTTCCCTGCGGCACCATGTTGCGGTCGACGGGCGTCGGATAAGTGTACTGACACCAGAGCGTGACGATGCCGGCCACGATGCAGCCGACGACGAGCGTGAGTGCGATGATCGAGCCGAGGCGCTTCGGAGCGCGATCCAGTTCGACCTGGCTCTCGCCGACGCCGATGCCCTGCATCGAAAGTCCCAGGAGGCCATCTCGGTTTGTCAGCGGCCCGAGCAGGTTGGACGTGCCTGCGAGGTAGACATCGGTTCCGGTCACGGCGGACGGCTTCATCGTCGTGAGGACCTGCATCACCGACATGCTCGACCGGAAGTACGGCAAGCCGGTTTCGGCGACGACGCGGGAAGTGATCAGGTGTGTGCCGAGGATAATCGCGACGATGACGAGCGCCACCCACGGCTGCGCGCCGACCCAGACGAGCCAGCCGAGCATCGTGGCGATGCCGAGGATCGCAACCCAGAACGAGGTTCGGTATCGCGATTCGTCGCCGCGACCAAACGCGTTGCGAACGACGCGCGCCCAGTGTGCCCGACCCACCCAGATCATCCCGACGATGAAAGCGGCGCAGGCGCCCATGTGCTGGTCGGCCCACATCGCACTCGTCACCGGCGCATCGCGCGCGGTCTGAACCAGTTCGAACAGGCTGATCAGCAGAAACGTTCCCCACAGGCTCAGCGCCGCTCGCGAACGGATGAAGAACGTCACGCCGACGACGATGAACGACAGCGTCGATGATTTGATCTTCGTTCGCAGGAACGACAACGGCGGCTCGGCGAAGATCTTTTCGAAGTTATAGCCAAGCGAGATCGACGGCGCATGCTTCGGTTGATACGCGTGCAGGCAGGTGAGGCCGTGGATCAGCAGAACCAGACCGATCGCGATCCACATCGCCGGGCTGCGGAGCATCGCGTTGAGCGCGCGCCCGGGCGCGGGGGACTCGATGAGCGACGACTGCACCTGCACGAGCGGGAACGGCAGACGTTCGTTCTGCGACCACTGCGGGAAGATCATCCGAGCCATCGACACCAGCGTCGCCAGCATCGCGGAGATGAAGATGCCCCAGCTGATCGTCGGCGCCAGCCACGCGCGCCACGGTATCGACTCGCCCTCGGGCCGGCCCGAATAAAACCATCGCAACACCGGCGACATCTGTCCGGCATCGCTTACCGGAACCGCGAAGAGGCTCGGCGGCAGCTTCAGCTTCAGGAACTCGCTCCAGAACGCGCCATCCTGACTCCCCAGATACATCGGAACGACCGGCGCGGGCGAGAGGAAACGCATCAGCCCCCAGTTCGGCACGCTGCACGCGATCAGCGTCATCATCGTGATCACCGCAAGCTCGCCGCCGCTGAGCGCCTGTCGCGGCAGCCACCGATGAAGCGGAGCGTTGATACAGACGATCATCACGAACAGCACCAGCACCGTTGCCAGCGGCAGGTACCCCGCGGCGAGACTCGTGTCGCTGAGGACGATGTCGTTGAAGGGCGCGGCCGCGCACACGAACACCGTGCTCGCCAGACCAAGCAGGATGCTCCGCCAGGTGAAGGCACGCGGCGAATCGGAACGCGGGGGTTGGTCTTGAGTTTGCGTCACGCGGTTGAGGCAAAGCCTACCGCAACCATGGCTTCAGGCGAGTGGTCCAATGCGGCGAATCGGTTGAAGAAATCCGCCGCCGATGCTGGTCTGGGTGTCGGCCGTCAGTCAAGGAAGATCGCATCGCGCGGCACGTCGACGCCGAGAACGATGACCGGGCGTACCGGCTGCGTCGACTCGCCGGTGAGCCGCACATCGCGCGTCAGCCGGCCGCGCAGGTCGAGGAAGACGCGATCCGAAGGCGGTTGGTGCAGGCCGTTGATGTAAACGCAGCGCGTGTCGCGCAGCGAGAACGCCGGGCCTTGCCTAGCATTGACCCGTGCCTCGGTCAGGTGGATGCGCTGGGCGGAGAAGCACTGAAATCCCTGCTCGGCATTCAGGTCGATGTCGCGGAAGAGGACATCCTCGATGCATCGATCCGGTAGCCCGACGAGCCGTGCCGCGTTTTTCGCGTCATCGCAGCGGATGTTGGCGAAGACGATGTCGCGAATCGTCGGCGATTTCCCTTCCGGCGAGAGATAGGCAGAGTGATCGGTCGTCATGTGGATCGCATCGCCGAGGATCTGCTTCATACGGACGTTGCTGACGTGGATGTGTTCGATCACGCCGCCGCGGCCGCGCGCGGCCTTGAAGCGCACGCCGAACTCCACGCCATCCATCTCGACATCGTCCACGAACACGCTCGTGACGCCGCCGGACATCTCGCTGCCGATCGCAATGCCCGCCTCGCCGCCATTGGCGCGGACACGGCGGATTACCACGTCCTGGGTCGGCCGGCCCACCCGCCAGCCGTCTTCGTTGAGTCCGCTCTTGAGCGCGATGCAGTCGTGCTTTGAACGCAGCACACAGTCTTCGACAAGGACGCCGTTGGATGAGTCGATCACGATGCAGTCATTGTTCGGCCCTTCGGCCGTGTCGATGTTCAACTTTCGCAGCGTGCTCTGGGTGCAGTAGGCGAGATGAACCGACCAGAGCGGGCCGCCTTCGCGGATCGCGAAGTCTTCGAGCAATACGTCGCGACAGTTGATCAGACCGATCAGCGGCGGACGAATCGGATCGGCTTCGCTTGCGTATCGGCGCTGTTGCGGCGGGATGCCGGCAATCACTTGTGCATAGAGTTTCGAAACTGACCGCGGCTCAGTCTTTGCGAGCGACCACCAACGCTGTCCGCGACCCTCAATCGAGCCGGGGCCGGTGATCGCGATTCGCGAACACCCGTTGGCGTAAATCAGCGGCGAGTAGTTGAAACATTCCTGCCCGAACGCGCGGACGAAGACCGCTGGCAGGTACTGGCGCGGGTCGTCGCTGAAACGAAGGACCGCGCCCGCTTCCAGGTGGAGATTGATGTTGCTTTTGAGTTGGACAGCGCCCGTCAACCAGATCCCGCGCGGCACGCGAACCGTGCCGCCGCCCTGAGAACTGAGCGAGCCGATCGCTTCGGAGATTGCGCCGCTGCAATTGACCAGGCCATCGCCCACCGCGCCGAATCGGGTGATCACCACGCTGCGGCGCGGAAACGTCGGGGGCGTGAAGGTCGTGCGGAGGGGTACCGGCCTGGGCGGCTCGGCGCGAATCGGGTCGGCGACGGCATGCATTACCGCGGGCCGCCGGGTTTTTCGGCGCGGACTGGGCGTCGCAAGCTTTTCCGGTATCCCACGCGCTGCCATGCACGATCCTCCGCGTGCGACGTCAATTCCGTCCGCACCTTGACCTGCTAAAACTACGCCGCCGGTTACCCTCCCGGACTCCAGTATTGCGGAAAAGTTTTGCGAGGTAGCGCATCGCCAGAGGTTTCCTATCTCCCCAAATCCGCCCCCCGTGGCACGCGAAGTCACTACGCCCGACACGAAAAGCGAAAACACCCCTCACGCCTGATTGATTTCCGTGGGCGCGACGCCCGATCGCCCCGCCGCTCGCCACGCGCCCGGCGTCATTTTCACGATCCGGTGAAACAGCCCGGCCAGGTACTGCGCCGTCGAGAAGCCGGTCAGCTCGGCGATCCGCTCCAGCTTGTAATCCGTCGTCACCAGCAATTCCTTCACCCGTTCGATCTGCACCCGTCGGATCTCCACGTGCACCGGCCGACCCACCGATGCGCGGAACCGTTTCTCGAGTGATCGCCGCGACATGGCCACCTGGTCCAGGACGTCCTCGACGCGGATGCCTTCGGTCGCGTGTTCACGGATGAAACGCACGACCTTGGCCACCTCCGGATCTTCGATCGCCAGCAGATCGGTCGATTGCCGGCTCTTCACGCCCAGCGGATCGACGACGACGTCTGCGACGATCTTCTTGCCCTGCATCATTCGATCGAGCATCGCCGCCGCTTCGTAACCGACGCGCCGTGCGTTGGGGATCACGCTCGAAATCGCCGGCATCGACATGTCACAGATCAACTCGTCATCGTTCACGCCGAGCACGGCAACTTCCTCGGGCACGTGCAGGCCGACGAGCCGGCACGCGTCCATCACTTCACGTGCCCGCAGGTCGTTGGCGGCGAGCAGACCGATCGGCTTCTTGAGGCTCTTGAGCCAATCGGCCAGGTGCGTGAGGCGCAGCGTGAGGGCATCGGGATGGAATGCCGGCAGGTAGACGTCGCACGAGAGACCGGCGCGCTGCGCCAGCTCGGCGAAGAATCGTCCGGTGGGCGGCCAGAGATGTTCGCTGGGGATGCCGCAGTACGCGACGCGTTGATAGCCGCGATCGGAGAAGTGCTTGAGCGCGAGTTCCGCGACGGCTTCCATGTTCACGCGGACGGCGGGCAGTCCGCCGGCACCGGGCGGCCCGGAGAGCGACACCACCGGCACGCCGCACGCGGCCAGCTCGTTGACGAACGGCATGTGCTGGTGCGGCTGGGCGATGATGCCGTCGCCGGTCCAGTCGCCGCGCTCGGGCAGTGCTTTGATGCGGGCGTCATTCGGAAGATAGAAAAGCCAGGGCCCGTAGACGCGGGCGTACTCGCCGATGCCGCGCATGACGTTGCGCCCGTAGGAGCGGGTGGTCTCGATCAACAGCGCGACGCTGGGGATCCGTTTTCGGCCACGTGCAGACATGCGAAACCGAGCTCCTCCCACGAACCTCAACCGACCGAAGTCCCACAATCGCAGTCCGATCTTGCCCATTTGTGCAATCTGATTACACTTTGTCGGGCAACTCGGGTTCGATGGGCCGATCCTTCTTCGACCGGCCGGCGGCAAACCTCGCAGACAGGAGTGAAGTCTATGGCATCTCGTGACGCAATACGCCATTCCGAGCGAACTTCGACAGCCTCGCGGCGCTCTGTGCAAAGCTCGGCGAAGACCAAACCCCCGATCAAGCCCGCGCACGCGCCTGCGAAGTCGACACCGGCGTCGGCGCGACCCAGCAACGCCGCCCCCGTCGCAGCGCTCTCGCCCACACCGCCTCTGCCCGCCATCAGCAAGCCCGCTCTCGCGCCGGCCTCGCTTGTGTCGAAACCGGTCCCGTCCACCAGCGGCGTCACCAAGCACGTCGCACTGCTCATCGAAACCACCGGCTCCTACGGCCGCGGACTTCTGCAAGGCGTCGCCCGCTACAACCGCGAGCACGGCCGCTGGTCGACCTACTTCCGCCCGCATGGGATCGGCGACGCGCCGCCCGCATGGATCAAGACCTGGAAAGGGGACGGCATCCTCGCGCGCGTCACCAAACCCGAGACGGCCAAGCTCCTGATCTCCACCGGGTTGCCGATCGTCAACCTCCGCGGTTCGCCGGGCTTGTTCCCCTATCCCTTCGTCACCGCCGACCAGGCCGAGATCTCCAAGCTCGCGGAGAATCACCTGCGCGACCGCGGGCTGAAGAACTTCGCGTTCTGCGGTCGGCCGCCGGGCATCAACGCCACCCTTGATGAGCGCTGCGAGCACTTCCGAAAATCGATCGAAGCCGCGGGTCAGGTCTGTCACGTCTACCCGGCGGTGCACGCGAACGAATCGGCCGGCTGGGAAGAGGAACAGGATCGCTTGAGCAAGTGGCTGCTCTCGCTGCCCAAGCCGATCGGCATCATGACATGCAACGACGAGCGTGGATTGCAGGTGCTCGATGCGTGTCGCCGCGCGGAACTCGCGGTGCCGGATGAAGTCTCGGTGATCGGCGTCGACAATGATGCAGCGCTCTGCGAACTCGCCATCCCGCCGTTGACGAGCGTCGACGTGCATGCCGAAGGCATCGGCTACGAGGCGGCATCGCTGCTGGACAAGATGATGAGCGGCAAGGTGAAGCCGGCCCAGAAGGCGACGAAAATCCCGCCGCGCTGCGTGATCGTGCGCCGCTCGACGGATACCGTTGCGAGCGAGGATGAAGAGGTCGGACGGGCGATTCGCTACATCCGCGCTAACGCCTGCAAGAGCCTGCAGGTGGTCGACGTCCTGGCCTACATGGGCATGAGCCGGGCCAGCCTGCAGCAGCGGATGAAAGCGATGATGGGCCGGACGATTCACCAGGAGATCCAGCGCGTCCGCATGGGCCGCGCGCAGGAACTGCTGGTGAACAGCGACCTAACGATCAAGCAGATCGCCCGCGAGAGCGGATTCGCCAGCGTGCAGTACATGACCCGCGTCTTCCGCGCCACGATCGGCGAGACGCCTGCACTGTTTCGACGAAACCGCTCAAAGCCGCGGTGAAAACCCAGGCACTCTCGATGCGTGCGCTGCCTTGGAAAAGCTGGGCAGCCTTAAGTGCTCCACAACATCAAGTTCCGCGGCGACTGAGCGCCTCGGCGGACTGGCTTTGGGCTCGACGCGCGAAACGGTGTTTGTTCGTTTGTCGAACACTCTGACAAAGGAACGCGATGGATCATTCCGGAAAACCCACATGGTGGCACAAGGCGCGCGAACTGGAGCAGGCCGACCAACTGGAAGAAGCGGAAAAGCTGTTGAAGGACGAAATCCCGCATCAGGCGTTCGCGCTCGAGATCGCGGAGATGTACCGCGACCGCATGCTGCGGTTCCGGGCCGCCAGCAAGCAAGGGAAAGCCTCTGAGGCAAAGGAAAGGGCGACCGAGTGGGCCTATTTCTACGCGTCTCAGGCCACCAGCGGCGGCGAAGGCACCGCCATGTCGCTCGAACGGGATGACTTCCTGCGCACGCTCTGAGTCCGATCGGCTGAGGGTCGGCGCGTCGATTCGTGTTTCTTCTCCTGAACAATCTTTAACGGAGAAACCCATGACCGCAGACGCACAATTGGTTGAAACCCCCGCCAGCGATGACTCTACCGTGTATGAGCAGCTCGGCTACGTCCAGGCACGCGATGCCGTCCTGCAGTGCTATTACGCGTTCGTCGCGTACAAGGAAACCGAACGCTCGACCGGCAACTGGCGCGTACGCATCAAGAGCTCGCAGACCACCGGCGTCGTCTTCGAGCCGAAGATGATGGCCGACAAGGCGCTGGTCGCTTCCGAACAGAACAAGCCCTACTTCACCTGGGGTGCCGGCATCGACCCGAGCCAGGGTGATCCGCGGCAGATCGAGTACCGCGTGTACGTCGCCGGCGAGAAGCCCAGCGAAATCGAAATCGTCGCCCGGCTTCGCAAGGCCGACCATTCGCCGAATGAAATGAAGTCGGTGAAGTTCAAGTGGCCGGCGTGAGTGATTCGTCTCGAGGCTGAACCTCCGCATCGCGGTCTTCCGGAGAGTGGAGAAAATGCCCGCCGCTGTGTCCATCCTCTTGCTGTGCGTATCGCCGATCGTCCTCACCGGGGCGATCGGCTTCGCGCTGAACATGGTCGCCGGATTCCGTAAAGGCTTCGGCGCCCACACCGCCCTGCCAACCTCGGCGATTCTTGTGACGGCGGGCGCGCTGGTCCTTCACGCGGGCTACTTTCTGTCGCCGGTGTTGCTCTACGCGGATCATGTGGCCATCGCGCTCTGGCTCGTCACGCCGATCGCGGTTCTCGCGTCGCTCGCGCTGCTGTGGCATCTGATGTTCAGTTCCATGGCGTTCGACTCAAATGCGAGCGAACGCTTTCAGCGCAAATGCCTGATCATCGCCGGCCTGCTCGTGACGTATATGCTTCCGGTGATCGTGTTGAGTGGAAACCTCAAGTGATCACGGGTTTCTTGATTCTTCGCGACCATGGTTCAGGCGAGTTCAGAATCAGTGACTTTTTTTCTGGAGAGCAGTCATGTCTGCCGAAGCGGTCAAGCGTTTTCAGAACAGCATGGACATGGACTTCGACAAGTGGCATGACGGCGAAGGGTTCGACCTGTCGTGCATCGACGACATGACCGCCGCAGAGCGCCGCGAAGTGGCCGCGATGCTGAGATCACGCGAACAGACCTGGCGGGAACTCGAAGCGCTGGCGGCCCTCGATTTGGAAGATGTCGACGACATCATCCAGGAGACGGCAAAGACCTCCGACTCTCGAGATAACCGCATCACCTCCGCCGCCGCCCTGTACGAACGCGGCAAGATGAAGAAGGCCGATTACGAGAAACTCCTCTGCGAAGAAATCCGCAAGCTCACCGGCAATGGCGATGGCAGCATCAAGGTGCTGCTCGAAGCCGAGGCGCTGGGAACCGAAAAGGTGAAACAGGCCCTGCTCTGGTCGAGTTGGAACAGCACAGACGATTCAATGAGCTGCGCCGCACGGCTGCTCTATCTCTGCGGCAAGGCCGAGGATCAACTCGCCTGGAACCACCGCGAGTGGCTTTTCGATCTCAAGCCGAACAACAGCTATTTCACGCGCAAGAAGGCGTTCGACAAACTGTGTGAGCTGTGCGGGATGGAACTGGACGAATCGCAGTGGACGGGGTGAGCGAGATACTTACGCAGCGGCACGTCGGCGGCGGGTTGCGAAGAGCATGCCGCAGCTGATCAAGCCGATCGAGGCAGGTTCGGGCGCGAACGCGATCGCCATGCCCGTTTTGCCATTCTCCAGCTCATACCAGAACGCCAGATCGCCGTGGTTGTTCAAACCGCCCTTCGACATCCGCACGAACGTGACCACCGAGCCGAAGAGCGTATCGCCGGTGGCGATCACTCGGTCAGCTGCGATGTCCGCACCGGTATAGATTCCGATGCCCCCGGCATCGGGGATAGCGAGATACGCGAACTCGCCACGATCGTTGAGCGACAAGGAATAGAACAGATCCAGTGGGCCGGTGCCGTCGACGAGGATCTGGTCTGGACGGCTTCGATCGAGCGTGCTCAAGATGATCCCGCGGCCGCCGGCGTCGAGGTCGGCCACAAACACCATCTGCCCACTGTTGTTCACATCCGGTCCGCCCTGTTGCAGGGTCCAGGGTCCGCTGTTGTCGGCGACGAGCGTTGTCGGTCCGCCGAGGCACGTCGCGTAATACGCCGGGCGGTAGTCAGCGGTGCTGCCTTGATAGACGACGGTTCCATCGTCGATGAGATCCATTGACGCGCCGACGGCCCCTCCAACATCAACCAGATGGGTGAGCGGAACGTTTCCGCCGATCGTGATGAACGAGTGAAGTCGATTCTCGATGATCTCCCCTTCCCAGAAAGCAACAGTGCCGCTGGAGTTGACGAGCACGTTACCGCTTAGCACGCCCCATTGATTGTTGGTCATATCGCCGAGGATGTTCATTGGTCCGTCGCTGAAGGGCGCGCTATAGACGCCGGGCGCGCCATTTACGTCCACGACGCCGGCAAATGCGCCGTTCTGCGCGAACCCGGAGGTTGACAGTATTCCGCCAGCCGGGCGGGAAAACCGCGCTCTGACCGGCGAACCCGGCGTGCCGGTGTAGACGGTGCCATCACCGTTCACGCGTGCTGCGTAAACAAACTGTCTCGCATCGTTCAACATCGGCGGCGAAAAAGTCCCTAACTCGGAGTCCGCCAGCTCAGCGATGTTGTAGAAACTGTAAGGCTTCGCATTCGCTGCCGTCGCCAACCCACCTACCAACAACCCCACGGCACGCCTGCAGAAAATACCGCTGCTCACGTCCCCTCCTGGATGGCGACATGCTAGCACTTTCCGCCTAGAACGGGGGAAGAATCATCGAAGCATTCGTTCGTAATGGCTGGACGTCGCGGTTGTGGCGTGAGTGTTGCGGTACGGGTGCAGCCTCGCCGGCTACACGGGTTTCATCTTGCTCAAACGAACGAGGCGCGCGATCCGTTGATCGCGCGCCTCGGTGGGTTCCCGTTCTCTCGTTGCCGGCTCACGCGGCCTGTTCGTAGTCGTCCAGCCAGCGGTTGAGCGCCGAGATGCCGATGTCGTTGATGGTGGCCGGGCCGTCGCCGCCGTTGATCTTGTTTTGGAACGCGATCAAGGCGAGTCGGTCGGCGAGCGTTTTGTCGACGCGGATGTAGACGACCCGGCTCGCGGTGCCGGGGTCGAGCGTCACTTCGAGTTGCATCTTGTCGGCCTTGTTCTCGGACCGGCGGCGGGGCTTGGCGCTGCGCGAACCCCCCTGCCCTGCCGGGTTCGAGACGGCCTGAGGAATCGGCGTCATCGTCGGCTCCGCCGAGGATGACGTCGGTTGGGATCGAACCGGCTCAGGCACTTCCGCGTGCACCGGCAAGGTCGGCGCTGGCTTGGCGATGCTCGGCTGTGATGTCGTTGCGACGGCCGGGTTGAAAGAGATCGGCGCATCGTCCGGGTCGCGCCGCCCTACCGTACGCTGAAGGTTGGCGAGAAACTTGGCGGTCTTGCTGGGGTCGACGTCGGCTTCATGCCGCGATGGTGTTGACGAGCTCATTGGGCAGTACCTCTTTGAAGATGTTGATCATGTCCTGTGCCGCCTGCTCGGCACCCTTGTTCTTTTTCATTCGCGTGACGACGGTGTCATCGACGACGGCCTTGCTGAACGCATCACGCAGGCTGATGACACTGCCGGCCATCGGCAGGCCCATGTCACGCAGCACCTTGCGAACGAGCTTCGCCTGCTCGCTGACCGTGCGGACCTTATTGAGGATCAGCCGGACGTACGGGTCGGCCAGCCCATCGGTGCGTCGTGCCTCGGCGACCTTGTCGATCGCCTGCTTGGTTTCAATCGTCGCCTGGACGTCGAGCGCGCTGGGGAGGACCGGAATCAGAATCCGCGCGGCGAAGTACATCAGCACGTGCGTCTGGTCGTTCAGTCGCGGCGATCCGTCGCAGACGACAAAGTCGTGCTGGCGGTCGAGCACCTGGAGTTTCTCGACGAGTTCGCGGGCATCGGTGATGCCGAATAGCGGCATCGAGGGTGCGGCCGCGGAGATCCAGCGCGACGCCGACTGCTGCGGGTCGTTGTCGATGAAAGCGACGCGCTTGCCCTGGTCGGCGAGATAGCAGGCGGTGTGTACCGCGAGCGTCGTCTTGCCGGCCCCGCCCTTTTGATTGATGACTGCAAGGATCATGGTGCACTGAACATCGACTGTGGCGCGAAAAGACCATGAATCTTTTTATCGGCAGCGCGAGTCGCATGCGCAAATGTCATGAGTTGACAGGGTTGCTAGCGAGCTAGCGATCAGCGCGGCTTGCTTGCATGCGAGCACATCGGGCCAAGACGTCGAGTGAATAACCCCCGTCGCGCTCGCGGGGTCATGGCGAGGGCGACCGGTGGAACGCCGGGGAGCGCCGAGGCCGTCGCCACGAATGAGGGGCATCGCGATCCGGCCGGTATGCGCGGAATGGACGGGTCAGCCGCTTCCCGCAGCGGGCGGCACCGTAGGGACCGATCGGCGGCTAAGTCGCGACAGGAGCAGGGAATGGAGGCCGCGCCAGGACGACCAGGTGACAACCTGTCATATACGCACAACTACTACAAATCACCTAAAGGTGAATTATCGACATTTTTCGGCATATTTGCCTTGAATGATCCACGAGATGGTTTTAGGATGCACTCGGTTAATAATGCCAAAAAAGGGGCGGCTTATTATACTACCCTGTTGTGCTCCTGTCTCGTTCACGGCCTTTGCCGTTCTCTGATGCCTGGAGGTTCGAAATGCGCCGATCCATAATCGCTTTCGCTGTTGTTTCCGCGTTCTCGGTCGCTGTCGCCAACGCTTCGATCGTCAACTACTACAACGCCAATGGCTTCGAGGCGTTTGCCAACGCTTCGCTGGAAGGGCAGACCGTCGGCGGAACGCCGACGCTGAATCCGTCCGAAGCCTGGACGCCGAATCCGAGCGGCTCGACCAACAGCGCCGTTGTCCAGGCGACGAACGGCGTCGGCGGAACGAAGGGCGTTCACCTGAACCACCCGTCCAACAGCGGCTCCTACCGAATCACGCCGCTCACGGACTACATCACCAACGCCAACACGTATGCAACCAATCCGACGGATTTCCCGAACCCGCCGTATCCAGGCAATCGCTACCTGAACATCGACTGGAGCCAGAAGGTCAACCAGTCCAACGCCAACGGCACGACACAGTTCGGCCCGATTTTCGGCATGGAAGCGTACATTGCCCGCCTTTCCACCCAGGGCGTGAAGCGGATCGGCGGCCTGTATATTGATGCGACCGATGGTTCGACCAACTATCCCAACGCCCTGGTGTTCGGCCCGCAGGTCGCAGTCGGACAGTATGTCGACTACAAGATGATATTCGACTGGCAGACCGAGACTTATGACATCAGCATCAACGGCACCGTGCCGGCCGTGTACGACAACATCCCGTGGGAAAACCCGCAGGGATTGAACGTTTACGGCTATTCAACCGCCGATTTCGCCGACGCGGACATGATGGTTTCCCCATTTGCCGGTGACGTCACCATTTCCGCCTCTGCCGATTTTGACAATTATCACGTTTACTGGTCGCCCGAGCCGACGTCGCTCAGCCTTGTCGGTGGTTTGCTGGCCGTGGCGAAACGTCGCCGAGCTCGATAAGCAAAGAAACTCTTTTCTCAATTGCTTTCGGTCCCGGGCTTGGGTCTAATCCGCGTTTGAAAGGGGCTGCAATGAAGAAGATGTTGTTGCTTACAGCTGTCCTGATGACAGCGGGGCTTAGTTTCGCCGCCGTGGGGACCAGCCGTGGAAATACGGTATTGTCTCGAGGCACGGTATTGGATCCGTTTGCGATGCAGGTGGTTTCGGCCACCCAGGTGCAGAACGCCGATTCGGCTCGTTCGGCGATTCGTCCAAATGGCGGAGTGCGTCCGCCAAACGATGAAATTGAGTGGAGCGCCGTTCCGGTTCGGCCGGGCCCGTTCACACCGCCCCCGCGTTCGCCATATGCTCCTCCGCCTCGTTGATCGGATGTGTGCAATCGGCTTCCAGGGCAGTTTGCTCTTGTTGGGGATTGACTTCACGAAACAACGCAGGCGATTCGGTTGTCCCAAACCGAATCGCCTGCTTCGTTGTTTCGCGAGATGCTGGCCGGCATCGCCGTGCGCCGAGGCGTAGGCTGGGGCATCTCAGATCTTTGCCGGCATTTGCCGCGCGTGCGAATTGCGGTGGTGAATTGGCGGGGGGCTCGCCAAAACCACGGACGAGATGGAGCCGGACGACGAGACGCCGTCGCCGTCCAGCGCGGATCCAAGGCGTGTTGCGCTGTTGTGTCGCGCAATGCGAATGATTGAAACAAATCGGCACCAATCACGTTGAAAAACGTGCTGAATTTGAACTCGCGATACGCGGATAGCGGCCATACTGACCTTGGCGATCCGACGGGATGTCTTGAGGTTCGTTACTGAAGTTCGTCGGTGCACCGACAGGGACGAAGTGCGCATCGACGGCGTTGTTCCAATAACCTTTCATAAGCGTTGCCTTGCTCAAACTCTCTGAAAATCCGCCGTCGCGATTGCCCAACCGAAACTCGATCCATGAGATTAAGGGCGAGTGGTACGTCGCCCACACACGCGCCCGTCTGGAGAAGAGTTTCGCCCATGATTTGCTCAGGCTTGGGATCGATTATTACCTTCCGATGGTGCCGCGGACCACTTTTTCGGGCGGCCGCAAACGCAAGGGGTTGTACCCGCTTTTTCCCTCCTATGTGTTTTTCGCCGGTGACGAGGAGACGCGAATTGCGGCCCTACGGACCGACCGGCTTGCGAATGTCCTGCCCGTTCGGGACACGAACATTCTTATTAAAGAGTTGTCCGAAGTCGAGAAGGCGTTATCCTCCGGATTGTCGATCGATCTTTACCGGCATGTTGCCGTTGGGACGCGCTGCCGGATTCGCTCCGGACCGTTGCAGGGAGTTGTCGGGATCGTCGTGGACCGTGCCGATCTGGTCACTTTCGTTGTTGAAGTGACCCTTTTACGCCAAGGTGCGGCGATGCACGTCGAGGGGGAATTGCTCGAGCCGCTCGAATGAAGCGACCGAGGGGCAATTGATCGATAGGGGTGGCAAATGATGTGGTTGTTTAGCGCATTCGTTCTATCTTGGATTGTTTCGTGGCTGAGTACGCCTTGGGCGGCGGCGTTGGCACATCGCCTCAACGTTCTTGATCGGCCGGACGCCCGGAAGCGGCATCTGACCATCACACCTCGGCTCGGCGGCGTTGCGATCATCCTCCCGTCGCTCTGCGTGGCGTGGTCATTCTTCGTATTCGTGAATCGATTCTCGGCCGAGCTGCCGGTCATCGTCGTGCCTGTACTGGGTTTGTCGCTGGGCATCGCGGCGGTCTTCCTGCTCGGGTTGGTCGACGACATTCGGAACGTCAACGGCAAGATCAAGCTGCTTTGCCTGCTGGCGATCGCTACGGGCGTCGGCCTCGCCGGCGTTCGCATCCCGCACCTCAATCTTCCTTGGATCGGCGACATTCACTCGCTGTGGCTGACCACTCCGCTAAGCGTGCTCTGGCTGGTCAGCGTCTGTGTTGCCATCAATTTCATCGATGGCCTTGACGGACTGGCAGGGAGCATCGTGACGCTCACCGCCACGTTAATCGGCCTGCTCGCTCTGACGAGCGGACAGGTATTCGTCGCGGTTTTGGCGTTCGCTATCGCCGGCTCGACGGTGGGGTTTCTTCGATACAACTGGCCGCGGGCAACCATCTTCCTGGGCGACTGCGGGAGCATGACGCTCGGATTCGCCGTCGCCGGGCTCGCCATGGTGCAGGCGAACCACGCCACGACTCTCTGGACCTATCCGGCAATCGTGTTGGCGCTATCGGTCCCGTTGCTCGACACCGGGCTGACCTTCTTCCGCCGGGCAATTCTCGAGCGCCGCTCGATCTTTTCCGCCGAGCGCGGCCACATCCATCACCGATTGTTAGACGCCGGCTTGAGTGTGCCTCAGGTGTTGCGGCTGCTGCTGCTGCTGACGTTGCTCGGTTGTGTCGCCGGGTTCGCGGTAGGAACCCGTCCCTCGACGTGGATGTTTGCCCTTGCGTCGATCTCGCTGATTCCGCTGGTGGTGGTGTTCCGCGCGGCCGGTTCGGTCCGGCTGCGCGAGATGATCGGCGCCACCCGCGCCGCCATCCGCCGTTCGCGGGAGAACGAGGGATACACAAAGGCGTTCGAAGAAATGCAGGTACGCTTTCGCGCGGTTGATTCATTTGACCGCTGGTGGAGCGAACTCTGCGAAGCAGGGCGACGCCTCCAGATCACTTCCATCGACCTCATCTGCGTCAATCGCGACGGCAGCAAGCGCGAACTCACCTGGACGAGTCCAGGGTGCGAATCGCGCGCTCATGCGGTGCAACTGGTACTCCCGGTCCCGCAGCGGCGAATCGGATCGCCGATTGAGTGCAAGCTTTCGGTCTATCGAAACGGGTCATTGGAGTCGGTCGGCTATCGCATGTCGTTGTTCGGGCGATTGCTCGAACACCACGGCCTCTCGAACCTGCCGATCGCGTCGCCGGTGCGGTTGCAGAAGCATTCGAGCGTGCTCCGCCTGGCCGGTCTGAGTGAGCGCGTCGCGTCGCTCCAGGAATCGGCGCGGAGTCTTCGAACTCCGCTGGCCGAGCCCTCGCCGGAGGAGATCGATCAGCCCGTCCACCAGATCCTTCCTGATCAGGTTCCTCACGAGATCTCACCCAGTCCGCGGCGCAAACCGCGCGTCGCCGTGGTTCACGACTTTCTCTATATCTACGGCGGCGCCGAACGGGTGCTCGAGAACATTCTCGCCATCTATCCCGATGCCGAGCTGTTTTCCCTTTTTGATTTCCTGGATGCCGAGCAGCGCAAGTTCATCGGCGACAGGCCGGTGAAGACCTCGTTCATCCAGCGGCTGCCGATGGCGCGCCGGTTCCATCGTCACTATCTCGCGCTGATGCCCATCGCGATCGAGCAGCTCGACATGAGCGGTTACGACATCGTGATCAGCAGTTCGTATGTCGCCGCCAAGGGCGTGGTCACCGGGCCCGACCAGCTTCACGTCTGCTACTGCCACACCCCCGCGCGCTACGCGTGGGACCTGCAGGAGCAGTGCCTTGGTGAAGCGGGGATGAAGCACGGGATCAAGTCGGTCATCGCCCGAGTGGTCCTGCACTACATCCGGGCGTGGGACCTGCGTTCATCCCACGGCGTCGATGCGTTTGTGACCAATTCCGATTTCGTTCGCCGGCGCGTCAAAAAGATCTACGGTCGCGAAGCCACGACCATCTATCCTCCGGTCGACGTGACGAACTTCGCGCTCTGCGAAGAAAAGGAAGATTTTTACGTCACAGCGTCGCGGCTGGTTCCGTACAAAAAGATCGCGCTGATCGCCGAGGCGTTTACACGAATGCCGGACAAGCGCCTGGTCATCATCGGCGACGGGCCGGAGTTCGCGGCGATCCAAGAGAAGAGCGGCCCGAACGTCATTCTCAAGGGCTTCCTGCCCAAAGATCAGATGATCTGCTACATGCAGCGCGCCAAGGCGTTCGTCTTCACCGCCATCGAGGATTTCGGGATCGTCCCGGTCGAGGCGCAAGCCTGCGGGACGCCGGTCATCGGTCTCAACCGCGGCGGGGTCTGCGAGAGCGTCATCGACGGCGAGACGGGCATCCTCTTTAACGACCAGACGCCCGAATCCATCATCGACGCGGTTCGCCGCTTCGAACACCATGGCCACTGGAATGCCCGGCGCATCCGCAGCCAGGCGATGAAGTTCTCGTCAGGCCGATTCCAGGTCGAGATGAGTGAACTGGTCGAATCGCTCTCCGAAAAACACTTTCCCGGAAAGTCCGACGAGACGGATACGGAATGTCAATCTTTGAAACTTGTCGAACAGCGCAGTACGCAAGTGTCTTAGCTTGAAGAGATCTGAGATCTCGAGGGTGTCGCGTGCGCGTGATAGAAAGGCGTCAACGACGTGTCTGAAGAAATGATCCAACCCACTTCGCCTCGGCGAATCGTCCGTCGTCAGGCGGAAGCGCCGATCGAAATCCCCGTCGCCGGTTCGCCCGACGGCGGTGAAGCTGACAATCTCGGCGTCGCGCGCCTGCTGGGGGCGATCTGGCGAAAACGCTGGATCGTCATCCTGTTCCTTGCGCTGGGCCTCGGGGGCGCCTGGGGCTTCCTCTATAATTCGACGAAACTCTATCGCAGCTCGTCCCAGCTGCTCGTCTCCCAGAACGGGCCGAAGGTGATGGACAATTCCGGGCTCGAGCTCGGGATCAATCCGCAGAAATACTACAACACCCAGGTCGAACTGATTCGCTCCAGCGCGATCCTCAACCGCGCCAGCCAATTGCCCGGTGTGAAGGCGACACAGGCGCTCTCAGGGGTCAACCCGGTTGCCGGACTCCGCCAGCTGCTTACCGTAACCGTCGGCAAGGACACCGACGTCATTACGATCTCCGTCGACACGCCCAAGCCCGAGGATGCTGCGGTCATCGTCAATGCCGTCGTCACCGCCTACACCGAATTGCAGGGCGAAAAGAAGCGATCAACCGCCGGCGAAGTGCTGACCATCCTCAAGAACGAAAAGCGCGACGCCGAAGCCGAGCTCGACCGCCTCTTCGATGCCGTCATCAAGTTCAAGCAGGACAACAACACGCTGGGATTCGAAGTCGGCGGCGGAACCGTCGCGCAGAGCCGGCTCGAAACACTTTCCTACGCGCTTTCCAAGGCGCAGCTCGACCGTGTCGAAGCCAAGGTCCTCGTCGACGCGGTGGCCGCCGCCGGCGACAACCTCGTCCAGGTCCAGCGGCTGATGAACGCATTCAGCCAGAATCCGCAGAATCAGGCTTCCGTCGGCAACCCGGACCTCGCCGAGTTATCCAACGTGATCCGCGAGCGCGATGCGATGCTCATCCGCGTCGGACCCGCTCATCGCGAAGTGCAGATCCTCGACCAGCGCATCAACAGCCTCCAGGAATCGATGAAGGACAATTCCTCGAGCTACCTGTCCGAACTGCGCGAGGCGGCGAAGATCCGTTTCGACGCGGCGGTCGCCCAGGAAGCAGGGCTGCAGGCGCAATACGACGAGCAACGTCGCAACTCGCTCGAGTTCGATTCCAAAACGACTCAATTCGCCAAGCTCAATTCGGACATGCGCCGCACCGAGGCGCAGATCGATCTGCTGGACAACCGCATCAAGCAGATCAACATCACCGAAGATGGCGGCCCGATGAATATCGATGTGCTGGAAGTCGCGGTACCCGCCGTCACGCCAGTCTGGCCGGTCCGTTCAACGATCCTGCTCCAGGGCCTGGTGCTGGGTCTGATGGCGGGCGTCGGCATCGCGCTGGCTCTGGAGTTCTCCGACCAGCGGATCCGCGGCATCGATGAGATCAGCGCGCTGGGCCTGTCTGTCCTGGGCGTCATCCCGCGAATGCTCACCAACTCGACCGCCGAGCGCGGCAGGGCGGTATTCCTCGAACCTTCTTCCGACATTGCCGAAGGATATCGAACCATTCGAACCAGTATCCACTTCGGTCTGCCGGAAGGCTCCGACAAGGTGCTGCTCGTGACCTCGCCCAACCCCGGTGACGGCAAAACGACCTCTGCGAGCAATCTTGCGATCACCATCGCCAAGGCAGGTCGAAACGTCTTGCTGATGGACGGCGACTGCCGCAAGCCGATGCAGCACAACGTCTTCATGCTCGGGAAAGTGCTCGGCCTCGCGGACGTTCTTGCCGGTACTGCCAAGCTCGACGAGGTGCTCATCAAGTCGAAAGAAATCGAGGGCCTCACGATCCTGCCGTGTGGCTCGGTGCCGGCCAACCCGTCCGAGGCGCTGGGCAGCCACCGGTTCGACGCGCTGCTCGAAGAAGTGCGCGCGAAGTTCGATCATGTGATCATCGACGCGCCGCCCATCCTGCCTGTCACCGACGCGCGGATTCTCGCAACGAAAGTGGAGGCAGTCATCCTTGTGCTGCGTGCCGGTAAGTCGACCCGGCGAATGGCGGGACACGCGCGCGACGCGATCCTCAGCGTCGGCGGATCGTTTGCCGGCGTCGTGGTCAACGATGTCCCGCGCGGCAAGGGCGGTTACAACTACTACCGATACGCCTACGGCTACTACTATGGCAGCCGATACGGCAGCGAAGAAACCAAGAGCCTTCCCGACGCGGGACGCTCCAGCTCGCGCGTCGAGGCGCTCGTGCACTCGCGCGCCAATGGTGCGGCGAATGGAAATGGCAACGGCCACCACGACTAACGCCGAGTGCCCACCTCGCCAGCGAACTCCGGGGGCCTGCCGTGGATCGACCTCCACTGCCACTGTCTGCCAGGTGTGGACGATGGCCCCAACACGCTCGCGGGCGCACTCGAACTCTGTCGGATGCTCGTCGCGCAAGGCGTCGGCCAGGTCGTCGCGACTCCGCACCAGCTCGGTCGGTACGAAGGCCGCAACAGCGCCCTGGACATCCGTGCGGCCGTTGCCAGGCTGAGCGAGGAGTTGGATCGCGCATCGATTCTGCTCAAGATCCAAGTTGGCGCCGAAGTGCGAATCGATCCCGGCGTGGCAACGCTCTTGCAGCGCGACCAGATCCTCTCCATCGCCGACGCGAAGCGTTATGTCCTTCTCGAGCTCCCGCTGGATATCTCCGTGAATCCGGTGCGGTTGATCCATCAGCTCGGCGAGCAGGGGATCGGCACGGTCATCGCCCATGCCGAGCGATATGCGGCAGTCGTGCGGCAGCCCGCCCTGGTCATTGACTGGATCGCCGCCGGCGCCGTTCTTCAGATCAATGCCGACTCGCTGCTCGGCGAGAGCGGCGGGGCGATCGAGGCGTGTGCGTGGGAACTACTCAGACGAGGTACCGTTGCGGCGGTCGCAAGCGATGCCCACGACGCGGTCCGACGCAAGCCGCGTATCGCCGATGTAGCGCAAGTACTGGCTGGCGAAGTCGGCGCGACGGTCGCCCGACAGCTGTTACGTGAAAATCCCGAACGCATCCTGCTGGGTCAGCCGACGGTTCCCGTCATCGCATTTGTCGAACCGGGTCCCGAGGCGTAAATCAAAGATTCAATGAGCGTAGCAATCACACAGGACCGAACCCGTTCCCGCCGCCGAAGCCATAGCAGGAGCTTTGTCGCGCGTGATTCTCTCGAGCAAGCGCTGGGTTACGGCGTTGAGGCGTGCATCGCCGCGGTCATTATCTTCTCGCCGCTGGTATTCGGCGCGGTTGAGTATTGGGCACAATGGTGGATGGCGGTCGGGATCGGCTTGGCGATGCTCTGTATGCTGATTCGCTGGATTGCCTATCCGCAGACCCTTCAGACCACTTTCACGTATGCCTTCGTGCCGATTGCATTGTTCCTGCTGCTCGCGGTACTGCAGTGGACGCCTTTGCCGACATCGCTCGTATCGAGCCTTTCGCCAAAGGCTGCCGCCGCATGGAGCGCCGCAGCCGCCGCGTTACCCGGCGAAGCAGTCCATCGGACAATTTCGCTTTACCCGCTCGCCACCGAGCGCCAGCTGCGCATTCTGCTGCTGGTCAGCGCGGTTTTCGCGATCGTTCTCACCCATTACCGGGAGCGTGGCCAGATCGTGCGCCTGCTCTCGGCGATGGTCATCTCCGGCGCGTGTGCCGGATTGATTGCGATTTCACAGAATGCCAGCGACGGGCCGTCCACCTGGATGGACGTGCAGACCACGCACCCCGATTCTGGCCCGTTCATGAACCACAGCGCGTTCGGCCAGTTCATGAACCTGTGCATCGGTGCGGCTGTAGCACTGCTGCTGATCGGGCTGAAGCACCAGATCGGCGATCGCGTCCTGAGCTTTCGATCGCTGCGCCATCACCTCTTCCGCAAGGGCTCCCTGGCGCTGGTCGGCCCGTTCATCTTCGTGCTGACAGCGCCGGTGCTGATCGCGCTTTCGCTCACGCGCGGCGGCGTGCTGTCGATGATCATTTCTGCGGCGGTTGCCAGTGTCGCGCTCGGCATCACGCAGAGTGGTCGCGGCAAGCGCACGATCATCGCCGTCATTGCCTTTCTTGTCCTGCTTGTCGGACTCAAGTTCGGTTTCGATCGCACCTACGACCGCATGGCGACCTTGCGAAATGTCGACGACACCGGCGGCGGCGTCCGCCTGCAAATGGTCCGCGACATGGTGCCGATGTTTCGCGATTATCCCGTCACCGGCGTCGGCCTGGGCGCGTTTTCGCACGTGTTCCCGAAATATGACACCGCGGCGATCCCTGCGTTCGCGACGCACGCCGAAAACGAGTACGCGCAGCTCGCGGTCGAGGCCGGAATCGTCGGCGTACTCATCCTGCTGTCGTATCTGGTGATCGTTGCTTATAACGCGTACTCGGCGGTCCGGTTCGGCCGGCGTTCGATCCATGCCGGCTCGATCGGGCTCGCCTACGGCCTGCTCGCGATCTTGATCCACAGCTTCAGCGATTTCGGCCAGCACGTGCCGGCGATCGCGTGCCTCACCGCCGCGATTTCCGCGCTCCTGATCCGACTGGGCATCGACGCTCGCCGAGATCGCGCACAGCTCAACGGGGTAGCCGACCACGCCCCGGCGCCGATGTCGTCGTTCCCGGCAAGGGCGATCGTCGGCGTGGTCTCGATCGTTATCCTGGGAACCTGGGTCTGGCTGATCGCCCGCACGACCGTCGAAGCCGATGCCGAGGCCGCGTGGAACAGCGCGAGGAAGAATTACAGTGAAATGGCCAATCGCGGGCTGCTCGACGCTTCCGACGGTGAGTTCATCGGCGTCCTGCAGAGCATGACCAAGGCTTCGGGTCTCGTACCTGGCGATGCCGACTATCGTTTCGGGTTGAACGTCACGCGATGGCAGTCGGACGATCGATACGATCGCGCGCTCACCGCCGGCTTTCTTCAGCGGATCAGCGATGAATGCCTGAAGGTTTCTACCGTCGCGCCGTGCTTCGGCCCGGCGATGACGTTTGCGGGGCAGGTTCGCCTGTTCGATCTTGGCGATGAATCGGGCGTCGCGATGATCCGGCATGGCTACGAACTGGCCCGCTACAGCCGCGAGGGCAGCTTTGCCGTCGCGCTCCTCGATGCGCGCGACGGGAAGTGGGACGACTGCCTCCGCCACCTCCGCCATGCGATCGAACTGGGCGCATCGCGCTCGGATGCCGCGAACATTCTCGCCGAGCGATTCAAGCGAACGGATCTTGCGCTGCAACTGGTCGAAAACTCCCGCTCAGACATGATCCGCCTGGCTGGCACCCTCGAGCGCATCGGCGAGACGCGTGAGGCCCAGGCACTGCTCGACAAGGCGACAGCGATGCTGATCTCCGAAGCCAATCAGCAGGATGCGCCGGTCGATGCGATCGTCCAGCTTGCCGAGGCCTACGTCCGGGCGGAGCAGCCGGACAACGCGATCCCGCTTTACCGCCGTGCGCTGGCTGTCCGCTACGATCATGCCGACTGGCGCACCGCGCTGATCAGCGCGTTGGTCGCCACCGGCCAGACCGACGAAGCGATTCGTGAAGCGCGAACCAATTATCGACTGAATCCCGGCAGCGCGGAGGCGCAGCAGCTGCTCGAAGACCTGGTCGCGCCCCGGAAGCAGCGCGAACGACCGTAGTGCAATCTCAAAAGGGTCAAACACCCGAGCGGCCGCGGTTTCCCGCGGCTGCCTCTGTTTGAGCCAGGCGCCGTCGTCTTTCAAGTCGATCTCGGTGATTTCGATCGCGGGGTCGATGGGGATGGTACATACTGACAATGGTGCCTGTCTGAGTGATTCCGGACCGGTTATCCTTCGCGACTTCTACCGTGAACTCTACTGTCCCACCATCCCAATCCCCGGTCCGGTCTGCGCTTTCACAGCGACCCGTGAACACGAGCCGAATCTCACTCGCGATCCTTTTGATCGCTGTCAGCGCGCTGGCCACGAGCGAAGCGTGGCGGGAAATCCTGCGGCTCTTCTGGATCGATGAGCAGGCGAGCCACGGGCTGCTCGTACCGCTCGCGGTCTTTCTGCTCGTCGCCGCCCGCCGCGCGCGACTCCAGAACCTGCCGCTGCGGTGTCACTGGCTCGGACCGGCGACGGTCTTCGTCGGATTGGTGTCATGGATCATCTCGTGGCATACGGACTTTCAAACCGGCTGGCACGGCGGGGCGATTCTGATGGCGCTGGGTTGCTGGATCACGATGACGGGCATTGAACCGATTCGCCGATTTGCGCCCGCTTACGCCGCGCTCATCTTCCTCCTGCCGACGCCTGCGGCGATCCGCGCGCCCATCACCATCCCCCTTCAAGAAGTGACCGCGACGATCACCCAGAACGTGTGCGAGTTCCTGGGCATGGGCGTGACCCAGGCGGGGCGGACGCTTCGCGTGAACGGACAGGATGTGACCGTTGCCGAGGCGTGTTCGGGCATGAGGATGGTGTTCACGCTGTTCATGGCCTGTTATCTGTCAGTCTATTCGCTGCCGATCCGAGAAGGGGTTCGCTGGCTGGTGCTGGCAACGACGCCGATCATTGCCGTTGTGTCCAACGTCCTGCGCTTGCTGCCGACGCTGTGGGCGTACGGAAGATTCGCACCCGACACCGCCGATCAGATTCACACCGCATCGGGTTGGGTGATGGTCGTCCTCGCGTTCCTCGCCATTGAAGGCGCTCTGAAGTTGGCGCACGTCCTCGGCCTGCCCGTCTTTCGCCAACCCCCGAACCGGAGCGGCGGCACATGACTTCTCGCCGATACGACCTTTCTTGCGTCCTTATCACGCTCGCCTTGCTCGGCGGCGCGATGGCGAACAAGCTCCGCCTCGGCTCGCCGCCGGATGCCGAGCCCCATCTCGCGCGCGTCCGCGAAGCGGCGCAGCAAGTCACCGGTGAAGTCCCGAACATGATCGTGCGGCAGGGCCACGTTCCGCGGCAGGCATTCGAACTGCTCCGTCCGAACGTTCTCGACGCGCGCGACTATACCGATCTGGCAAGCAGTGTGAACTTTTCCGTCCTGCTCGTACATTGCGGCGACATTGCGGACATGGGCGCCCACTATCCGCCGGCCTGCTATCCGGGTTCGGGACTGAAAGTCACTGTCAACGGCCTGATGCCGCTCGAACTGTCCGGAGGAGTACTCCATGGAATCGAGTATCACCTCGAGCCCGCACGCGACTCCGACCGTGAGCCATTCTGTTTGTGGAACTGCATGTTTCTACCCGACGGCAGCTCGACGTATCTGCCGGCTGAACTTCGGCGCTATGCTCGTATTGGCAATGTTCGGTACTATGGCTCCGGACAGATTCAGGTGCTCGTCCGCGCGTCATTGGACAGGGCGCAGCGCGTGGCCGTGTATGAACAGGCGTTGTCCATCTACCGGCGAGCGATAGAAGCCATGTTGAGTGATCCGCGCCGCGAATCGACGCTTCACGGCGAAACCAATCCGACCGAGGAACGTCTCACCCATGAGTGAACTTCAGTTGCCGCCGCACGAAGAGACTGCGCTCCAGCGCCGACGCGTCCTGATCATCGGGCTCGCGGTCGCGGCGGTGCTCTGCGCCGCCGCCGGCGCTTTTGGGATCCGCTATCTCGCGCGCGAACGCGAGCTCGCCACCCGCAAGACAGCCGCGCTTCAGCAGGTGGATGCCGGCGCCGCCGTCGAACAGGCAATTGATGACCTGAAACTCGTGATTGCCCGCCATCCCAACGATGTGGAAGCGATCCGCGGCATTGCGCGCGCGATGCTCCACCGAACGCCTCCGAAGTACGAGAACGTTGTCGAATCGATTCGCTACTACAATCGACTCCTCGAGGTCGACCCTGATCGCATGGAAGATCGCGTCGAAATGGTGCGCCTGCTCGACCTGCTGGGGGCATCGGATGTTCTGGTGAAGACCATCGAGCCGCTGATTCTGCTCCGGCCACAGGATCCGCTGGCAAACGAGTTGAAAACACGGCATCTGGTGCGCTTGTCGCGCATGAAGGACGCCGAATCGGCGGCCAAGGCGTGGGCCGTCGCGGCCCCCGACGATTTTGATGCGCAGATGACCTATGTGAGCCTGCTGCAGTCGGGCGGCAAAGACCAGCGCGACGCGGATTCCTATCTCAACTCGAAGCTCGCCAAGGAGTCGACTCCGGACGTCGTGAACATGGTTCGCGCCGCCGTCATGCTGGGGACAAACCAGCCGCCTGAGGCGACGAAGCTCATCGATGCGATTCTGGCAAAGCCAAAACACGATCCACAGATCACGCATGCATTGGTTGCCTCGCTCGACCAGCTGAACCGCAATGCCGATGCCGACAAGCTCCTCGGCAGCCAGCCGATGGAGAAGTTAGACGCGTCGCTCGTGCTGATGTCGGCGTTGCGCGATGTCGATCGTTCGAACTACACCCGCGCGACCGCGACTCTCGACACGGCGGGAACGCCTGAGGATCTCTCGACTCGAGCCGCACAGCTCTGCGTCACCGCGTTTCTCCATCGACGTCTGAATCACAACGAAGAGTACAACCGCGCCCGCGGCTTGCTGGAGTCACTCCCGATCGAATACGCGGCGCCTTGGTTGGCGACTCTTCAAGCGACCGGCGGTGAACCGCTGAACAAGGATTCGGCGCGCGAACTGCTGCCTCAACTTCGCGTCTCGGCGCGAACGGAGGACGGTGCCGCACTGGTTCACCTGGCAACGGCGAACTGCCTTGTACAGCTGGGCCAATATCGCACCGCCGACCGCATGCTCATGGAAGCTTCGCGTCTGCCGGTCGGGTGGTCGCTGTGCGCGAGACAGCTGATCGACCTGCGACGGTCCCGCGGCGAGTACATCCAGGCGATCGAAGTGGCACAGTATTCCTTCGCGCGCTCGGGTCACACGATCGATTCGGCCATCAACCTCGCGTTGGCGGTGGCCTCCTCAAAGCCGACCGGAACCCAGGCCGATGGCCTCCTGCAACTGCTCTTCCAGATCCAACAAAACGTTCCCGGAGAGGTGCAGACGCTCGGCCTATATGTTGATGCCCTTGCCAGGCGAAAGGATCCATCTGCGGCGAAAGTGCTGGCCGACGCGCTGGGGCGCGACACGCCGGTGCCGGTCGAGTACCTGCTCCAGTGGGCATCGCTCTCCCAGCAGCATTCCCTGGGCCTGGAGGAGCAATGTCTCGCCCGCGCGACAAAGGTTTCGGGGATGTCGCCCCGAATCGCGCTCGCGAATGCCACGATCTTGTACCGCGCAGGAAAGCCCGAAGAAGCACTGGCGCAGTTACGTGGGCAGCGTGATGCACACCCGGAAGATCGCCGGGGTTACGACGAAGCGATCGCCACCTATCTGCTCCAGACGCGGTCGCCCGACGCCGCCGAAGCGTGGAACACTCTCGCCGCACAGAATCCCCGAGACGTGGCACTGCAGGAACGCGTGCTCGATCTGGGATTTGGCGGCAGTGCCGAACAACGACGGGCGCTCATCGAACGCATCCGCAAGATCGAGCCGAACAACCTCGCAGCAGAACTGGCAGACATCCGTCTGGCGCTGGACGAAAAGCGCGATCCGGCGTCGATCAACGCGACGCTTCTGCGGCTGAACCGCGTCGTCGACCGGGTGCCCGACCTCATCCCCGCAAGGCTTCTGCTCATCGGCGTCCTGATGCAGACCGACAACGGCAAGGCCGCGCTGGCGCAGTGGGAGAAGGCGTTTGCACTCGATGACAGCGAACCGGCGATCATCCTCAGCGGTGCGAAGCTGCTCATCGAAAATGGCGACCGCACCCGCGCCACCGAGATCCTCCACAAGATCGACCGACTGCTTCCCAACCTGAACGCGGCGCAGCGCGACGATGCCGCACGGCTTTATCTCGTGCTGGGAATGGTCGACCGAACCGTCGAGATCCTCGGCGAGGTAACCGATGCGACGACCAATGAACAACTGCTGCTCGCCGAGGCACATTACCGCCGCGGACAAATCCCTGCCTGTCGTGAGATCCTTGCCCGACTCTTTAAGCAGCCGGATCTCGACACGATTCTCTTCGCTGCCGCGGTCGAAGATGCACAGGGCAACCGCGAGGGTTCGGAAGCGCTGCTGCAGCGGGCGCGCGACTTGGGCGATCTGAGCGAATCAGACAAGCTCCGGCTCGCGACCTATGCGAGCGAGCGCGGCGCGCTGGAACGCGTGATCGACTTTCTGGCATCGTCCAACGCTTCGAACGATCTGACCATTCGCATCGCCAGGCTTTGGGTGGAACAGGGACAGGTCGATGCGGCGATGAAAGCCCTCAACGAGGCTGCCAGTCGATCGGCGGAGGCGGCGCCTTTGCGTCGGCGGCTCAAAGAAGAGCCACAAATCAGAAGGCTCGCCCAGCTGAGCATGTTTCCGATCGCTTCCGAGCTGCTCGCGAACCCGGACGATTCGGCGATCCAACAGCTGGTGCAGTTTGCTCTCTCGACACAGCTCCAGTCCGTGCGCGACCAGCAGATTGCGCTGGACCGCCTCGCGGCACAGGGGGAGAAAAACTACACGCTCGAGCTGTTTCTTGCCGATCGGTTCATGGCGATGAACCAGCCGCTCACTGCTGAAAAGCACGCGCGCGTCGCCGCGGAGGTAAGAACTTCTGCGCCACAGCCGATGGCGATCGCCGCGATGGCGGCATCGCGTGCCGGGAACACGGGTCGGTGTGCCGAAGCGATCAAGGACTGGCGAAATCGTCTCCCCGCCGACAACACCGTGCCCGATGCGCTCGAGGCGCGGAACATGGCGCGCCGTCGCGAGTACACCGAACTGCTCTCACGCTTTGAGGCCAAGGCCAAAACCGGAAGCGTCGCGCCGGAGGTCTTGTTCTCCGTCGCCCAGGCGATGCACGCGCGCGGACGCGATGCCGAGGCGATCGCACTGATTACGCCGGCGATCCAGGCGGAATCGCGACTGTCGATCACTTGGCTCACGGTGCTGGGAACCGAGTTCGATCCCGCCCCGGCCGCCAAATCGCTCGAGGCGTTCCGGCAGATCATCGAGAGCCGACAACTTCCTGCCGAGTGCGTCGCTCTCGCCATCGCTTCCGACCGTGTGGCACGGAAGCTGCGGACGCCCGCCGTCGTGGCGGCGGCGACGAAATCGCTGGAAGCGATCGAGGCCACCGCGAACGAGCTGCCGATCGAGGCCGTAACCCGGCTCGCCGAGAATCGCGTCGAGCGGAAAGAGCTTGCCAAGGCGGAAGCGATCTATCGGAAGGCCCTCGCCGCGCGGGAAGACACCGCCGCCCTCGACAATAACCTCGCCGAAGTGCTCCGTCGGGAATCGAAGTTGAGCGAAGCGCTGGAGGTGAGCGATCGCGCGATCGCGAAGAGAGGGGACGTCGCCGCGATGCACGACACCCGCGCCGCCATCCTTTCTGATCTGCGTCGATTTGATGACGCGCTCGCTTCCGCACAGGCTGCGGCCAGGCTCGATCCGCTGAATCCTCGCTGGATGCTGCGAGCCGCGACCATTCAACAGGCCAAAGGCGATTTCATCACCGCGCGGTCGGCATTGGAAATGCTCCGCTGGTTCTTCCGCGAGCCCGATGTCTGGTCCGCCGACCTGATCGAGCGGTTCCACACGCTCGAAGAGAATCTGATCCGTCGACCCGCGACCAACCCCGCATCCTGATGCGTCGAAGATCCGATGGGCCGCGATCAGATGTAATCCAGCGGCTGCGACAGGCTGACCGCCATCCCGATGAGCGCGGCGTCGTCGCCGAGCTCGGCCGCCACCGCGGAGACGTGTCCCCACGGCGTACAGGCGGTTTCGAGCCGGCGGTTCACGTGCGGAAGGATCACCGCCGCGCTCTTCATGATCCCGCCGCCGATGACGACCCGTTCGCAATCGAACTGGTGGACCAGCGACACCGCCATCGTGGCCCAGATGTCGAGACTTCGCTCGAGCAGACGCTTCGCAAGATCGTCGGTCGAGGCGAGTCGGAAGAGGCTGGCGTAATCGATCTCCTCCAGGCTCGCGAGCGCACTTTCGGCGAAGGCCGGGTCGGACTTCGCCAGGTGTGTGATCGCGGTCCGAGTCTGCTGGGCTTCGCCGCAGCCGCGTGATCCACACACACAGGCGAACCCGTTCGGATCGATGATCATGTGCGAGCCCAGATTGCCTGCTTGTGCGTGTTTCCCCCGCAGCGGTCGGCCCTCGATGATCACGCTCGTGCCGATGCCCGTGCCCAGCGTCATCATCACCAGATTGTCGCAACCGCGTCCGGCGCCGTGTTGCCATTCGCCGAGGATGGCGGCGTGGGCGTCGTTCTCGATCCGGATCGGCAGCTCGAACTCGTCCCTGGCCCAGCGTGCGAAATCGATCTGCGACAGCCCTTCGAACTTCCCGATCATCTGCCCGACCACGCGGTTGATCCGCACATCGACCAGCGTCGGGAACGCGATTGCGACGCCGGCCGTTGTGCCATCGCGCATCTTCCTCAGCAGGTCGGCGAGCCGGTCGAGTGCCTGCTTCGCGCCGGCTGCACTGTGAGAGTCGATGACCTCTCGCCGCACGATCTTTCCCGACTCGATCAGTCCGGCCTTAATGTACGTTCCACCCATGTCGACCGCCAGCACGCTCATGATTTCTCCTCTTCGAGCGCCCCATGCTACGCGCTCGGTGCTTCCTGTTGTATCAATGCGGGAATGATCCGCAGCTTTGCAGCGACTATTCTCGCGGCCCTGTTTTTGTGCGGCTGCGCAACCTCTCAGGAGGCCGCGATGAGAGAACCGGATCGATCACCCGATCCCCGCTACACGCTCGGCGACCTCCTCTACACCAACGACTTCGCCCACGGTACAGACGATTTCCGCATCGAGCTGGAGAAGGGCGGTAACGTTCGCGCGGAAGACGGCGCGCTTGTCATCAATGTTCCCGCCGGTTGCTCGGTGTGGCTCGATCGGAAGTTCGATGGGCCGATCATGATCGAGTACGACGCCCGCTTCATCTCCGCCGGCGGCGCCAATGATCGACTGTCGGATCTGAACCTGTTCTGGATGGCGAGCGATGCGCGAAGCCCGGATGACTTCTTCGCGGTTGCGCGCACCGGCAAGTTCGCCGACTACAACCGGCTTCGCTGCTACTACGCCGGCGTCGGCGGGAACGGGAACACGACGACGCGCTTCCGGCGGTACATCGGCGATGCCGAGCTTCGCCCGCTGCTGCCGGAACACGATCTTTCTTCGCCCGAGGTTTTACTCCAGCCCGATCGCTCGTATCACATCCGGGCCGTCGCCTGTGGCCAACTGATCCAGCTTTACCGCGACGATCAAAAACTGTTCGAATTGATCGACAAGCAGCCGTACCTCGCCGGGTATTTCGCGTTCCGCACGGTGACCAGCCATCAGGAAATCCGGAACCTCAAGATCACCCGGCTGATCGTGCAATGAAAATCGGATGATAATTGCGGCCGCCAGTGGTAAAGTTTCACTCCCACTCACGCGGAGACCCTTTTGCGACACGTACTTCCGATCCTGACCGCCGCCGTTGCGCTCGTGCTCTGTTCGGGCACGCTGCGGGCAGAACCCCAAGCCGAGAAGCTCAACCGCGGCGGCGTCGCGGTCGCCACGAGCGAGGGCAAAGCCTTCATCAGCTGGCGGCTGCTGAGGTCGGACGATCCGGCCGTCGCCTTCAACCTCTACAAGACGATGGACGGCGGCGAAGCCGTCAAGCTCAACGATCAGCCCTTGGCCGCCGGCACGAACTTCGTCGATGAGCATGCCGACAACTTCAAAAACCTCTCGTACTTCATCAAGCCGGTCGTGGCCGGCAAAGAGGCGGCGGCGAGCGAGACGTTTCTCAACATCGGCGACAACGGCAAGCCGTACCTCTCCATCCCCGTCCAGACCCCCGAAGGGTACACGCCCAACGACGCCTCGGTTGCCGATCTCGACGGCGACGGCGACCTCGACATCGTCCTTCACCAGACCAAGGGCGGACAAGACAACTCCAAGTCCGGCGTCACCTCGCCGCCCATCCTCCAAGGCTACAAGCTCGACGGCACCAAGCTCTTCGAAATCAACCTCGGCAAGAACATCCGCGAAGGCGCCCATTACACCCAGTTCATGGTCTACGACTTCGACGGCGACGGCTCGGCCGAGATCATCTGCAAGACCGCCGACGGCACGACCGACGGCAAGGGCAAAGTCATCGGCGATGCCAACGCCAACTACGTCACCGAGAAGGGGTACATCCTCACCGGGCCGGAATACCTCACCGCCTTCTCCGGCAAGGACGGTTCGATCATCGACACCGTTCCGTACGCGCCGCTGCGCGGAATCGACAAGTTCAACCCGACCCCCGACGAGATGAAAGCCCTCTGGGGCGACGGCTACGGGAACCGGTGTGATCGATTTCTCGCCGGCGTGGCTTACCTCGATGGCCAACACCCGTCCGCGATCATGTGCCGCGGCTACTACACCCGCACCTTCCTCTGCGCCTGGGATCTGGTCGATCACAAGTTGAAACAGCGGTGGCTTTTCGACTCCGACGTCGAGGGCAAGCAGTACGCCGGGCAGGGCGATCACCAGCTTTCGGTCGCGGATGTGGATGGCGACGGCAAGGACGAGATCGTCTACGGCGGCATGGTCGTCGATGACAACGGCCACGGCCTCTACTCCACCGGGCTGGGTCACGGCGACGCCATGCACGTTTCCGATCTGGACTGGGATAATCCCGGCCTCGAGGAGGTGCGCATCCAGGAGCGCTTCGACGACGCCGGCCTGCACATGGTCGACCTCAAGACCGGCAAGGTGCTGTGGAAGATCGCCAGCGTGAAGGCGGCCACCGAGGGCGGCGACAAGGGCGAAGGCCCCGGCCGCGGCGCCAGCTTCGATATCGATCCGACCCATCCCGGCTCCGAGAGTTGGGCCTTCGGTGCCGGCATGAAGGGACTCTACGACGCCAAGGGCAACAAGATCTCCGACAAGATGCCGCCGAGCTGCAACTTCGGCCTGTGGTGGGACGGCGATGAGCTGCGCGAACTGCTCGACGGCACGAAGATCACCAAGTGGAACTGGAACACCCAGGGGGTCGACCTGATCCTCGATTCGTCCAAGCTGGGGTGCGTGAAGATCAACGGAACGAAATCGAACCCGTCGATCTCCGGCGATCTGCTGGGCGACTGGCGGGAAGAAGTCATCTGGCCCAGCAGCGACGGGAAGGAGCTTCGCCTCTTCACGACGACAATCCCGACCGCGCGCCGAATCGTCACGCTGCTGCAGGATCATCAATACCGGATGGCCCTCGCCTGGCAGAACGTCGCATACAACCAACCGCCGCACCCGAGCTTCCGGATCAGCGCCGACATGCCGTCGGCGATCCTGCCCGCAAAAAGGCAAGCGGTGGGACAGTGAGCGGCCGGGCAAAACGAAACTGCTCCTGAGGCGGCCCTACGGAACTCGGTTAGGGTCACGTTGCGCGGATTGCGAAGCGAACAAGCGGCGTTGACGAATCGGCGAGACCCAAAAGGGGTCATTTCTCTCCAAGATGAGAAATGACCCCTCATTCGTTTCCTACTCACTTCCCAATGTGCTTCATCCAGTCCGCCGGCGTTTCGGTCGGGTCGATCTTGAACGTGCCGAGCAGCTTGTGCATCGCCTCGTAAGCGTTCAATGTCGCGAGGTATGAGGGACAGCCTTCATTCCAATTCTGGGCGCGCATTCGCATGTGGAGCCTGTGCACCCAGTTTCGCCGCGTCTCGATTTCGCGCATCAGCGCGTGTCGCTGATCTCGCGTGAGTTTTCCTCGGTCCATGTCGACACGCTAGCGCGACATGAGGTGTTACGCGAACGCTAGACGCCGATTCGTTCAGCGGCAAACGGACTGAACGCGAATCCAGTCGTACGCTTGACGCCAGCGCGCCGACTTTCAGCGTGCGGGACTTTGGATCGACTGGCGAGGTCTTCGCTCGGCGGCCGGAATGCCATTCACGAACGGTTCCGTCCGCAATCTCGCTTTCAAGGCCAAGTTGAATTGGCCAAGCACTATCGCCTTCGGATAGGTTTTCGCCATGCCGCGTGCAACAGCGATCGACAAGACTATCGCCGACGCGATCGATGTCTTCACCGGGGGCTTCAGCTTCACGCGGAGCCGGACACACGCGTACGAATCATCGCGAATGGACGGTCTCTGGGTGATGCGCGATGCGCCGCGCAAGCGGCCGCAGGACTATCGCCGCGAAGAGTGGGTGGCGTATCAGCGCGGGCCGCGCGAAGTGGACGCGATCATTCGCAGACACACGCGCGGGAAGTTCGCGATCTGTGCCGTTCGGCGGCTTGATGAATCGATGGAATTGCTGCGCGACGCGTACAAGGCGATCGGCTACCGGCTCACCGGCACGGAACCCTTCTTCATTCACGACTTGAAGCGCATTCCCAGCGTGAAGTCGCCGGCGACGATCTCCCGCGTTCGCACCGCCACAATGGCCGTGCGGCTCGGCAAGGCGACGAGGTCCAGGCCGATCGACGCGAAGCTCCTCGCGGACGATTCGCGCCTGCGGCAGTACGTGGCCGAAGTCGACGACCAGATTGTCGGCTGGGTCAGCAGCATCACGGTCGGCAAGCGAAACTGGGTGTCGAACCTGTATGTGAAGGAGTCGCTGCGGCGGAAGGGAATTGGCCGGGCGCTGATGGCGAAGATGCTGCGCGAGGATCGCGAGGCGGGCTCGAAAGGATCCGCGCTGCTCGCAAGCCACGCCGGCGCGAAGCTCTACCCCGTGCTCGGCTACCGGCAGATCGGCGAGCTGCTGTTACTGACGCCCAAGAGGTGACGGCGCTCCGAATCCGTAGGAATCGGTAGGTCCGTAAACATCAACGGCCGGCTGAAGGACCTGCGCCGGTCGGCCGGGCCGCAGCGGTTCTGTCAGCGGACGCCGCGACTTGCCGGGGTTGTTGAAATGCGGCCTCACGGTGTGAAACAACGTCACGCCGTCGCAGATTATCAATTCCCCTTGATCTGTTGCACTCCTTCACTCTCGGGATGTCGAAGGAGCGAACGCGATCTACTCTCTGTCGGGCACGTGCGGCCCAAGCGCGCCGCGTGATCCCGAAGTGAGACATCCTGATCCGAGGTTGCATGAGATTTGATGTTAACGCATTCAAGGCGGTTGGCGACGGCCACACGCTCGATACCGGCGCGCTCCAGTCCGCCATCGATGCGGCAGCCGCAGCGGGCGGCGGCACGGTATATGTCGGAGCAGGCCGATATGTCACCGGCACGCTCCATTTGCGCAGCCACGTCACGCTCGAGCTGGACGCTGGCGCGACGCTTCTCGGCAGCGAAGACCCTAACGACTATCCGCTGCTGCGAAGCAAGTGGGAAGGCGAAGGCGTCCGCCTGAATCATGCCGCCCTGATCTACGGCGAGGGGCTGGAAAACGTCACGATTACCGGCCGCGGCACCATTGACGGTCGCGGACACAAATGGTGGGCACGGCAGCGCCTCGTCGCCGAATCGGGCGCCGACCTCGCCCGCGCCACCGACACGCTTCGCCCCTTTCTCTTTCGCGTGATCGACACGAAGAACCTGCTCATCGAAGGCGTCAAGTTCACCAACAGCGCGATGTGGACTGTCACGCCGCTCGCGTGTGAAAATGTCACGATTCACAACATCAGCATTTACAACCCGCCGGATTCACCCAATACCGACGGCATCAACCCCGAGTCTTGCCGCAACGTCCGCATCAGCGATTGCCATGTCGATGTAGGCGACGACTGCATCACCATCAAGAGCGGCAAGGAAGATGATGGGAGGCGCCAGCACACGCCTTGTGAAAACATCACCATCACCAACTGCACGCTCGTTCACGGGCACGGTGGCGTGGTGATCGGCTCGGAAATGTCCGGCAACGTCCGCAACGTGACAATTTCCAACTGCGTCTTCTACGGCACCGACCGCGGCATCCGTCTCAAGGCGCGGCGCGGGCGCGGCGGCATCGTCGAGAACCTGCGCGTCTCGAACGTCATCATGGAAGGCGTGCTCTGTCCGATCGCGATCAACCTCTTCTACGGCTGCGGCGCGTGGGACTCGCCAAACGTCACGACACCCACCGAAATGCCGGTGAACGCGGGAACGCCGCGGTTCAGGCACCTGCGCTTCAACGGCATCACGGCGCGGAAAGCCAAGGCGGCGGCCGCCTACATCCTCGGCCTGCCGGAGATGTTTGTGGAAGATATCGCGATGCAGGATGTCTCCATCGAGGTGGACGCGAGCAATACCGAGCCGGGAGAACCGGACATGTCGCCAGTCCTTCCGCCAACCTGTCGCGCGGGAATGATCGTGCGGAACGTCTCGGGCCTCTCGCTGATCAATGTCGAGGTGACCCATTGCGTCGGGCCGGCGCTGGACGTCGTGAACTCCAACGACCTGCGCATCAGTGATTTCTCGGCGAAGTCGATCGAGGCCGAGATGCCCATCCGGCTGACCAACGTACAGAACGCCAGCGTCCGCGGGTTGAACGTTCCGCCGGAGATGTCACACGGCATCAATGTCAGCGGCGCGGCGACGCGGGGCGTGTCGATCCACGACTTTCACATCGCCCGCGGCGTGCCACTCATCGAACGCAACGACGACGTGATGGACCACGAAGTGAGAATCGTACATTCCTAAGGGTCTTGGCACCCGCGGAGTATTGAAGGAGCATCGCTATGGTGAAGTTTGGCATGTGTGGCGGCGTCGACAAAGCCGCGGCAGTGAAAGAAGCGGGCTTTGATTACCTCGAGGGCAGCGTGCAGGCGCTCTTCCAGGGGCTGAATGAAGACGCCGCATGGGATGGCCAGACCAAGGTGCAGTCGACCGGCCTGTCGGTTCCTGCAGCCAACATGCTCGTGCCCGGCGATCTCAAAGTCGTCGGCCCGAATGTCGATTTCGCCAGGCTCACCACCTACATGACGCGCGTCCTGCATCGCGCCGCCAGGTGTGGCACCAGGCGGCTGGTCTTCGGGTCGGGCGTTGCACGCAACGTTCCCGATGGTTTCTCGCGCGATGAGGCTCGCAAGCAGATCCTCAATTTCATCCGCATGTTCGCGCCGATCGCCCAGCAGGTGGGCGTCGTCGTCGTCGCCGAGCCGCTCAACAAAGGCGAATGCAACATTCTCAACAGCGTCGAAGAGGCGATGACCTACGTGAAGGAAGTGAACCATCCGGGCTTTCAGTGCCTGGTCGACAGCTATCACTTCTGGCTGGAGCGCGAACCGCTGAAGAATCTGGAAGCCGCGATGCCGTGGATCAAGCATGTCCACGTAGCGGACGAGCAGGGCCGCGTCGCGCCCGGCCAGAGCGGCAACAGCGACTACCGCCCGTTCTTCCGCGTCCTCAAGGCCGGCAAATACGACGGGCTGATCAGCGTCGAAGGCAACGTCACGCCGGAGGTGTACAAGGAAACGCTGGCGTACCTGAAGCGGGAGTGGGCCGAAGCGTGAGGGTCGCCCGAAGTCGACTCCGCTCGTCGGATTCCTCGGACGCCCACACCTGAACGCGGCGACGAATCGGATGCGACGCGCACGCAGTGTCGTCGCACCGATCAGGACAGCCGGTCGCCCGAACCGCTCGATGGATTTCATTCGAGAATGTCACTCGCCGCGCCATCGCGCCCTCTGCCGCCGGTCACGGTCACCGCAAACAGGTTGTAGTTCTGCGCCATCAGCAGCAAGTCATCGAAGCCGACGGCCGACGCGACGTTGTCGGGCGTGTTGTAGTTGCTGTTGCCGCGCGCCCAGGATTTGCCGCCGACAGTCGGCGCGTAGTTCTGAGCGATACGGAGCAGGTCATCGAAGTTCACGTTTCGGTCGAGGTTGGTGTCGCCGTAGAAGGTGTGACGGACGACGACGCTGGTGCTGTCGATCGATTCGCCGGCAAAGGTCGCGGGAAAACTGGTAAAGAGTTCGGTCGACTCGGCATAGCCGAGCGCGGTTCGCGTGTCGGCAACCGCCTGCGAACTGGAAAGGCCGATGCCATTCCACGCGCCGCCCGCGTAGCCCCCGACCAGCAGATCGCGGATGACGTTCACCTGGTTCGCGCCGGAGTATTCGTAGACCAGGTTGTTGTTGGTGAGATCAATCGCACCGCCGGTATCGGTGTTGACCGCGATCGTGTCGGTGACGATGACGCGGGTGCCGAAGGTGCCCAGTCGAATAGTTCCCGCATCCGCAAAGAGGCTGCGCACGTGCTGATTGGAGTTCAGAAGGAGGACGCCGCCCGACCGTGCGGTCAGGTTCGTTTTTCGCGACAAGGCGGCGCCGACGTCGTTGTTGATCGAGAGCGTTCCGCCGCCGCCGGTGATGATGGCCGTGGCCGCGTGAGACTGGACGACGCTCGAGTTGACCGTGAGCGTACCTCCGCCTTTCTTCACAAACTCGGCATTTGTGCCGACGGCGAACGCGCTGGCAACGACGCCGGTCTGGGCGGTGTTGACATTGACGTTGCCAACGCCCAGCGGCACCTGCAGCGAAGGCGTGGCGAGGACCTGCCCGGTGCCGGTGAAGGCGGCGGTACCGTTGCTGCGCACGGTGAGTGATTTGGGCGTCTGCAGGCCCTGAAAGCTTGCCGTGGCGCCGGTGATGACGATGTCGTTGAACTGTCCGCCGGCAAAGCCGAAGCGGGTGTTGATCTTGTGATCGCCGTCGACGAAAATACTGTTTCCGCCGCCCAGGCCGCCCAGGTCGACCTCGAAGAGTGTTCCACCGTCCGAGTCGCCGGTGAAGCGGAGCACGTCGACCGAGGTCGCGTTCTCGCTCTGGCTGTAGTCGATGGTGCAGGTGGCGACGTTGTCATTCAGGAGCAGATTCGTAGGCGGCGCAGCGATGCCACTGACGCCGCTGATGGTCGAGCCGATGAGCGTCGAGTTGACGGTGAAGTCGTTGCCCAGGAAGGAGGGCCGCATCGTGACATGGCCGACCTCGTTGACGATCAGCGAAGCGGTTGAGAAGAGCTCTGCGGTCGTGTTGACGACGGGGAAGTCGATCAGGCCGCTCCCGCCTGATTGGCCGCCGGTTCGGTAAGTGACCGATTCGCTGGCAAGGCCGTTGATGAAGGCCACGTTTGATCCGCCGCCGCCGGTAAAGAGGTAGTCAGCCGAGGGCGGGTCGTTGAAGATCATGTTGCTGGTCCCGGCACCGGCGTTCACACGGACGCGCTCCGTGTTGATGGTCGCCTGGGGCATCGCGGTGGTCGAGAGTCGGTTGCCCACCGAGGACGTGTAGTTCTCGGCTACGGCATTGGCCGAGTCGTGGAAGATCGTCTGATCATCCCCGCTCTCGCCGTTGATCGTGACGTTGTCGTCGATGTTGTTCAGGTTGTTCCCGCCGTTTCCGACGTTGATCGTGTCGTTGCCGCTGCCCGCATTGACGATGACGACATTGTTGCCGGTCTCGGTGATGCTGATGGTGTCGTGCCCGCCCAGCCCGGTGATTTCGATGGTGTTATTGATGATGTCGGATGCGCTATCGGAGTTTCCGTTGACGACCGAGATGATGCTGTTGCCGCTGATGGAGATGGAGATGGCATCATCGCCCGCCGTCCCGGTGACTTGATAGGTGACGAGCATCCGCCGGGCTTCGCATGCCTCGACAATGGCCCGCGGACGTGAACCCAACCAACGCGAACCTGACTGACGGATAGAACTGCTTCTCATATTGAACTCCTTAAAAACATCCACCTATGAAACACCCATCAGTAGTGCGAGAAACCCGCACTCGCGACGAGAAAGCCTTCTCGCCTAGGTGAGAGGACGACGGGTGGGCACGGATTGGGACAAGATGGCCAAGAAATCTGATTTAGGCGAAGGATTGGCGGGAACGTTCAGCGAGCCATTGACTGGGTCGACGGGCCAGAACTGCTCGCCGGGCGTGAGGTTGCCCGCCACTTTTCGATCTGCGCCCGCGCCTCTGCGGCCTTTTCAGGCTTGCCGGTGTGGTCGTAGCAGTCGGCGAGATGCTTGTACATGACCATCATCTGAGGACGACTCTGTTTGGGGAAGGCGAGCATCGACGCGAGCGTCTCTTCGAGGATCGGCTCGGCTTCGGTCCAGCGCTCCATCTTCGTCAGGCATTCGCCGAACCCGAAGCTGTACTGGTAGGCGCGGGCGATTCGCCCCTCGGCCTTGACCGCGTCGTAGGCGATGCGGAACTGTGCCTCGGCCTCGGGCAAGCGATTGAGCCGAAAGAGCGACCGCGCGAAGATGACGCGCGATGAACTGGTTTCGGTGTGCGTCTTACCATACTTGGTTTCGAGTCGAGCGACGACATCTCGCAAGATCGCCTCGGCCTCGTCGAGCCGATCGAGCTCCATCTGGTTCAGGGCGAGATTCGACAACGCACCGAGCGTGTTTGGATGGTCGGGCCCGAAGACGTTCGCCCATTTGGTCGCGAGGTCGCGGTAAAGATCAACGGCCATCGCGCGATCGCGAAGCCATGTCGTCGTGAGGATCGCCAGATCGGTCTGGACGCCGAGCGTGAACGGGTGCTCGGCGCCAAATCGCCTGCTCGTCAGTAGCAACAGAGCGTCGAGACGCTCCTTCGCCGCCTGCGGGTCGCCCGTCGACGCGAGCATCAGGCACAATTCCTTCTGGATGTAGAGCGTCCGCGGGTGATCCGCACCCAGGATCCGCGCGGAGAAGGCGGCGTTTTCTTCATGAAACGCCCGCGCCGCGCCGAAGCGGTTCAGTTCCTGCTCGACGCTCGCCTGATAGAGCATGACCGTGGTGAGCAGCACACAGTCTTTGCCGAGCGAGCGTTCGATGTCGCCGCGCAGCGTCGCGAGCATCGCCTGCGCCTCCACCGGTTTGGAAACCAGGTAGGTCGCGTATGCCTGCTGGGTGCGGGCCTCGAACCATTCGGGGAAGTGCTCGACGGGGATCCCGCGGGCCCTGGCGGTGGACCCGATCGAGGCGACCAGCGTTTCGATCAGCGCCAGTCCTTCATCATACTTCGCGCGCTCCAGGAACAGGTTGGCCAGCGCGGATCGGGCGCGCCACGTGGCAGGATCGGAATCGCCGAGTGATTCGAGGTGGAGTTTCACCGATTCGCGAAGCCTCGCCTCGGCTTCATCGACCCGTCCCAGCCCGTGCAGCGTTTCGCCGGCGCCGGTCAGCACAGACAGGCGGATCGGGTCGTGAAGCGCACGCGCGTCCGGCGACTCGCCGGTCACATTCAGCAGCGTTTCGGCCCGGGCGAACTGCGTCTGCGACCGCGCCTCCTCGCCGATGCGAAGGTACGCCCACGCGAACACATCGCGTACCGCGGCCTCGGCGGTGGGCTGATCGGGGAACGCGCCGTCGACCTTCAGCGCGCCCTCGTCCAGCACCTCGCGCACGCTCACCACGCGCCCCTTGGCCATCTCGGGATCGATCGACCCGAACATGTCGCGCAGAAACGAACTGGATTGCTGCGCGACGATGCGGGCCTCGGTCTCACGCCGCCGGGCGCTCTCGGCCACATCCCGCTGGTGTCTCGCCTCGCGTAAGCCGTAGAGCGCCAGCGCCAGCCCCGCCACCAGCGAGGCCATCACGACGCCGCTCACCACCAGCGCCACGCGGTATCGCCTCGCGAACTTCTGCAGGCGATACGCCCGCGTCGGCGGGTGCGCTTCGATCGCCTGGCCGGCGAGGAATCGCTCGACGTCCTGCGACAGCGCCGCCGCGGATTCGTAGCGCCGGCCCCGCTCTTTGGCAAGACAGCACATCACGATCCAGTCGAGTTCGCTCTGCAGCATCGTCTTGAGCCTGGCCGGGTCGGTGCCCCGCGAGCGCGCGAGTTCGATGCTGCCGAGCGACGAGGCGATGCGCGTGCTCGGGCGGGGCGGATCGACCTCGCGGATGAGCCGGAAGATCTCGTCCAGCGCGCGGTGGCGAAGCTCCTTCGGATCGAACGGCGGCGAGCCGGTGATCAGCTCGTAGAGCAGCACGCCGAGCCCGTACACGTCGCTGCGCGTGTCGATATCGCTCGCGCCGGCCGCCTGCTCCGGGCTCATGTACTCCGGCGTGCCGATGAACTGCCGGTCAAGCGTCAGCGCCGGCCGGAGCGATCCGTGGAGTGCTTTCGCCACGCCGAAGTCGATCACCTTCACCGTCGGCGTCCCGTCCATCTCGGCCACCATCACATTCGAAGGCTTGAGATCGCGATGGATCACGCCTTTCTGATGCGCGTGCTGGACGGCCGCGCACACGTCGCGAAAAAGCGCGAGGCGCTGGCGCGTGCTGAGCCGTTTCTCGTCGCAATAGCTGGTGATCGACTTGCCGACGACCAGCTCCATCACGAAGAACGGCAGTCCGTTGGGTGTCGTGCCTGCATCGAGCACGCGGGCGACGTTGGGATGGTCCATGAGAGCCAGCGCATCGCGCTCGGCCTCGAAGCGCGCGGTGACCTGTGCCGAATCCGCGCCGGCACGGATGAGCTTGATCGCGACCCGGCGCTTGATGGGCGCTTCCTGCTCGGCCAGGTACACGCTGCCGAACCCGCCTTCACCGATTCGATCGATGAGATGGTAGGGGCCGATGTGATCCGGCACATCACGCCCGAAGCGCGTGGCCAGACGTTCGACGGTGATCTTCGGGTCGGCAAGGAAGGCGGATGCGGATCGATGCGCGCCCAGCAGTGAAAGAACCTCCGCGCGCGTGGCCGAGGAGATGTTCGGATCGGCGAGAATGCGAACCCGTTCGGCCTCGGGAAGTTCCAGCAGCAGGGCGAAGAGTTCCTTCACGCTGAGTTGAGGTTGTGCGGGATCGTTCTCCATTCCTCCCTTATTTCAATCGGCTCGACGTGGATGGAGCGCTGCACCTTAAACGCGAAGGCGCGAAGACCAGACGCGAACGATACGAATACTCTGTCACCGATATGCACCGATCGTCACCGATGGATCTTGCGCGACCTTGGCATTTACCTTCTGCATTCATCCGTGCCCATCGGTGACTCTGTTTTCTGACTTCCTTCGCGCCTTCGCGTTTCAAGCGGAGCGCTTGTGCATCCATGAGAGTTCGATCTTCAACGACACGATGCCGCTCACTCCTCCAGCGCCCGATAGAGCCACGCCCGCGCGAATTGCCAATCGCGTTTGATCGTCCGGTCGGATACGCCCAGCACCTCGGCCGTCTCTTCGATGGAGAGGCCAGTGAAAAAGCGCAGCTCGACCACGCGGGCCGCCTGCTCGTCTACCTCCTTCAGGCGATCTATTGCCTCGTGAAGGGACAAGGTGAGGTCGGGATCGTCGTCGAGGACGAGATCGGCCACGTCCAGCAGCTCGCGCTTGCGGTCACCGCCACGTTTCACGCGGTTCTTGCCGCGGGCGTGGTCGATCAGGATGTTCCGCATCGCCGCCGCCGCCAACAGGTAGAAGCGCGAGCGATCGAGTTGGAAGTTGGCCGGATCGGAGGAGAGCTTGATGTACGCCTCGTGAACCAGCGCGGTGGCCTGGAGCGTGTGCGATTTGGTTTCATCCGACAGCCGCCGCTTCGCGATGGCATGGAGGGTCTGGTAGACCTGCTGAAGATTGAGATTAGCCGGGCCCGCGGACATGGACGCAAGATACTGACTTTTGCCACGGTCCGATACGCGACTCATCTGCGCGGCAGGCGTTCCGAATCCGAAACATCCGGGTAGCTGCTGGAATCGTTTCGGCAGATTATTGCTGGATCGGGGCCATTCCCGAGCCTACACTCGCGAATGAAGAATTCATCCCTCTCGATGGTCTGTTTCGTCCTCGGCTTCGCATCGATCCTCGCCTCGATTGCCCTGTGGTTCATTTTCAAAACGCCGGACGCCGCTCACGGCGAGCGGTTCGGCATCGTCGTCGGGCTCTGGGCACCGACGTTTTTCATTCTCTCTGACCGCTTCGCCCCCGTCTCGGAACGAACACTGTAGTACGATACAGATTCGCAAGAGGGGTCATTTCTGATTTTCCTTGCGCGGATCATCGACGTCCCCACTAGTGGTCTCACAGCGTCCCCGTCGCCTCCAGCCACGTCCGCGCGATCAGCATGTGGCCGATCGAGGTCGGGTGCACGCCATCCGTCGTCCATTCAACTCCCGGACGCTGCTTCTTCGCCTCCTCGAACGCACCGTGCAGTGGCACGACACAGTCGGCGGCGAAATCGCGCGCCAGCGCGTGCACCACATCGATGTACGGCCCGAGCAGATCGTTCGCATTCGGCGGATCCTTCAGCCAGAGCACGCTCGGCTCGCACAGTACCAGTTTGATTCTGGGGAACGCATCGCGCGTCTGCTTGAGCAGGTCGTGCAGGCCGCTGGTGAAGCGGTCGATCGTCGTGCCTTCGCGGTCGGGAACCAGGCCGTGCCAGACGTCGTTGATGCCAATGAAGACCGAGAGCACATCCGGCTTGAGGTCGATGACATCGCGCTGCCAGCGCTTTTCGAGATCCGGCACCTTGTTGCCACTGACGCCGGTGTTGAGGACGACCGGCGCGGTGGCCGGATCCTTGGCGAGAAGGTAATCGCGCACGAGTCGGACGTACCCCTTGCCGACTTCGTCGGGGTCTTTGCGGCGGTCGCAGTCGGTGATGCTATCGCCGTTGAAGAGGAGGCGGGTGGCGTCGGTGAAGGTCAGGCTCATGATCCTCATGATCCATAAACCTCCGTCAGATGGAATAGAATGTTTCGACAAGAGGCGGGCCGTCCTCGGTCCGAGCTTGCACAGGTAAGACGGATCTCGGCGTGAGGACACGCCGTCTCTTAAGGTCGGTTGGCGTTGTACGGAGCGTCATTCCTGTTGAAGAAACCGCGACATCGCTCACGCACGCGCCGGGAATGCGGAATAGTGACGCTGCAATGGAAGGCGTCGCCCGCAACCTCTTCATCACGCAGCCGCGTCTGCTGGCGTTCGGGGCAGGCTGCGCGGGTCGCTGCGCGAGCGAACTGATCGCGCGCGGAGCGCGGCGCGTGTTCGTCCTGACTTCACGATCGGCACGGCAACATCTGGCAGCCGCGATACCGACCTCTGATTTTCCGGGAGCGATCGTCTGTCACGACGTGCCGCCGGAACCCACGGTGAGCCACTTTCGCGAAGCGCTGGACGCCGCATTGCGTGCGACGCCGGATGCCATCGTCGGACTCGGCGGCGGGAGCGCACTGGATGTCGCCAAGCTCGTGGCAGCGCTGTGCCGGAGTGATCAGGACGTCTGCGATACATTCGGCATCGACCGGCTCCGCGGCCCTCGCCCGGCTTATCTCGCTTGCCTGCCAACGACCTCCGGCACCGGCAGCGAAGTCTCGCCGAACGCGATCCTGATGGACCCGTCGAGCAAGCTCAAAAAGGGCGTGATCTCGCCGCATCTGGTGCCGGACGCGGCGATCGTCGATCCGGCGCTGACCGCGAGTTGTCCGCTTGCGATCACCGCCTCGACCGGGCTGGATGCGCTCACGCATTGCATCGAGGCATACGCGAACAAGCTCTCACATCCGATGATCGACGCCTACGCGCTGGAGGGGATCGGCGCGATCGCACGATCCTTGCCGCGCGCCGTCGCGAATGGAAATGATCTCGACGCGCGCACTGGCATGAGCCTCGGCAGTCTGTACGGCGGACTGTGCCTGGGTCCGGTGAACACCGGCGCGATCCACGCGCTTTCCTATCCGCTGGGCAGCGAGTTTCACATCGCCCACGGCGTCGCGAACGCGCTGCTTGCGCCGCACGTGTTGCAGTTCAACATCCCGGCTGCACCAGATCGGTACGCGCAGATCGCCATCACGATGGGCGAGTCGCCAGCGGACGATCAACAAAGGACTGCAGAACGCGGCGTGCGGCGCATTGCCGAATTGATTCGCCGCTGTGGCGTTCCCGCACGACTGCGCGACCTGAACATCCCGCGCGACGCCATCCCGTGCATGGCCGATGCGGCGATGACGATCACCCGTCTGCTCGACCGCAACGTGCGGCCCGTTACCCGTGCCGACGCCATTGATATCTATGAGAAAGCGTATTGAAGATGAAACCGACCACCAAAGAAGTAGGGAAATACCAGGGCGTCGTCGTGCCGATGGTAAGCCCCTTCACCTCCGATGGCCGCATTGACGAGCCGAGCGTGAAACACGTCGTCGACTACCTCGCGAACGCGCGCGTGGCGGGCATCTTTCCGCTCGGCACGACCGGCGAATCGACCTCAATCCACATCGACGACAAGCGAACGCTCATCGAACTCACGGTGAAGCACACGGCCAAGCGATCGATGGTGTATGCCGGCATCTCGTCGAATTGTTTTCGCGAATCGGTCGAGCTGTCCCACTTCGCGAAATCGGCCGGCGTGGACGCGGTGGTGGCGCATCCGCCGAGCTACTTTCCGCTCAGCGATCGCGAGATCGAGACGTACCTGTTCAAGCTCGCGGATGCGAGCGCGCTGCCGCTGGTGCTCTACAACATTCCGCAGACGACCAAGTTCGATATCCCGATCGATGCGGTGTTGAGGTTGGCGAAACATCCGAACGTGGTGGCGCTCAAGGATTCTTCGCCGGATCGCGCGCGGATCGAGACCGTCGTGAAGCAGTGCGGCGGCCGGGGCGGATTTCCGGTCTTGCTGGGGAACAGCTCGCTCTTCACCGCCGGACTGCGAGCCGGTGGCGTCGGGATCATCCCCAGCGGCGCACACATCGTCGGGCCGGAATATCAGGCGCTCTTTGAAGCGGCGATGAACGAGGACTGGCCGCGCGTCGAGCAGCTGCACGCGGATACGAACGCCGCGTGTGCGGCTTACCTCAAGGGCAACTCGATCGCGCAGGGATTGGCTGCGCTCAAGGCGATTCTTCACGAGCGCGGGCTCTGCTCGCGGCACGTCTTGCCGCCGCTGATCGAACACGGACACTAGCGTCATGAGCAACAAGGCACTGCCGATCGTCGCCATCACGATGGGCGATCCCGCCGGGATCGGCCCGGAGATCTGCGCCGTAGCGGCCGTCCACGAGCGTACGACGAGGGTCGCGCGGCCGATCATCATCGGCGATGCGGGCGTGATCGGGATGGCGTGCGACCACTTTCTGCTCACCGCCCGCGTTCGCGCCATTCACTCCGTTGATGAAGCGCGCTTCGAAGAGAACGTGATCAACGTGCTTCATCTCGCCAATGTCGACCTCGACAAGCTCGAACTCGGCAAGGTCAGCGCCATGGCCGGGAACGCGGCGTTCGAGGCCGTCCGCATGGCGATCGAACTCGGAAACGCCAGGCAGATCGATGCGACCGTCACGGCACCGATCCACAAGGAGGCCCTCGCGCTCGCCGGCCACAAGTTTCCCGGCCACACCGAGATCTTTGCCCACTTCACCGGCACCAGCGACTTCACCATGATGCTGGCAGCGGGAAAGCTGCGGGTCTGCCACGTGTCGACGCACGTCTCACTCCGCCAGGCCTGCGACGCGGTGACGACCGCGCGCGTCCGCACCGTGATTCAACTTGCACATGATGCGTGCGTGAAGCTCGGCATCCCCAGGCCGCACATCGGCGTGGCGGGGCTGAATCCGCACGCGAGCGACGGCGGCCTCTTCGGTTCCGAAGAGCGCGAGCAGATCATTCCCGCGATCGAGGACGCCCGCCGCGCCGGCCTGAATGTGGAGGGGCCTTCCGCGCCAGACACCTTTTTTGTCAAGGCCGTCGCGGGCGCGTATGACGTCGTCATCGCGATGTATCACGACCAGGGACACATTCCCGCAAAGATCTGCGGATTCAAATACGATGCGACGAAAAGGGCCTGGACGCGTGTTGAAGGCATCAATATCTCGCTGGGTTTGCCGATCATTCGTGTCAGCGTCGATCACGGCACCGCTTTCGACCAGGCAGGAAAAGGGACGGCAAGCTGTGAAAGTCTGCTTGAAGCGATTGAATATGCTGCGACACTAGCGGGCTCGTGAAACACGTCATCGTCATCGCGGATGATCTGACCGGCGCCGCCGAAATGGCCGGCATCGGACTGCGCTACGGGCTCGCCACTCGACTCGTGGTCGATTGTCGGACGACCCATCCGTCGGGGGCGCAACTGGTGGTGATCAACGCCGACACCCGCGGACAACCCGAACGCGATGCGGTGAGGACCGTCACCGAGCTCGTTTCCCAATTGAACTCGAATGCGCTGCTGTTCAAGAAGATCGATTCGGTTCTCCGCGGCCACGTGGCGGCAGAGATCGAAGCGGTGCTGGCGGCGACCGATCGCTTCGACCACGTTCTCATGATCCCTCAGAACCCGACGCGTCGCCGGGTGATCCTGCCCGACGGCCAATATCTTGTCGAAGGAATCCCGCTTTCACAAACCACCTTTGCCGATGATCCCGATCATCCGGCGCGAACGTCGAACGTGGTCGATCGGCTCGCGCGCGCGAAGCGACCCGTCTCGTTGCGTGCGGATCCGGCTCAGTCGCTCGCTCGCGACGCGATCAACATCGCCACCGCCGAGACGTTCGACACCATCCAGCGCTGGATCGGCGAACGGAACGCACGGACACTGCTTGTCGGCGCAGCGGACGCGTTCACGGCATTGCTCGTCGCCGAGGGATTTGCGGCTCCGTCCGCAGGCAGCGCGCCGGACATTCGCGGCAAGCGACTGTTTCTCTGCGGAAGCACGGCCACGCCCGCGCGCCGGGCACTGCGGAGGTTCGCCAGCGAAAAGGGGGTGGAGATCGTCGGTGCCGACTCCCTGCGCGGGCGGGACCGGCTGCCAATCCAGGACGTCACGGTCGTGATGAGTCCCGAGCCCGGCGGAGTGGAAGCCGACCCGCGCGAGATCGAGGAAGCACTGGGAGAATGCGCACGTCGGCTCGTCAGCGAAGGCCGCTGCGACTGGATATTCGCCGAAGGCGGCGCGACCGCCGGCGCCGTCTGCCGTGCGCTGGGCTGGACGTCCTTGGAGGTCGAGGCCGAGCTGGCAACGGGCGTCGTCGTGCTCAAGCCCGACGCGAAGGTACGCCTCGTGATCAAGCCCGGCAGCTACGCCTGGCCGGAAAGCGTGACGCGCTGATTGTCCCGACGCACCGCGAATTGCCGACGCTCGACGCGTCGATTCGCCATCATCGCGCCCGCTGCTGCAGGATCCGCTCCGCGATCGCTTCCATGGCTACCGCGCCGGCCCATGCGTTGTAGCTCCACCAGGTGCTCGCCGGGCGGTCGTCGTCCCGGTAGGTCTCGCTGAGCAGCCCGTCGCTCGGACAGGTTCGCTCGCTGAGCAGCCCGTAGCGGCCGTAGCCCATCGCGTCGGGATACAGCTCCATCGTATTCATGATCCAGGCGATGCCGTCGTCGGCGCGCTGCTGGTGATAGTTGTCGCCCGTCACGCGCGCGAGGTACTCGAGATCGCCGGTCGCGATGACGCTCATGGGGTGCATGTGAGGGTTCGAGACACTGGTGATCGACCCGCCACAGGAGTTCCATGAACTGCCTTTCAGCGGTGCGGCCTGTGGCCGGGCGCGGAACCCGTATCGCCAGAGGTATTCATAATTCGCCGACGCCTGGAGGAGCGGGAGGTACGCATCATCCTTCGTATGTTCGTGCATGAGCCGCACCGCGCGCAGGAATGCGAGATTGCCTTCGCTGTCGATGGAATAATACGTGTCCATGGGGCTACCCCAGGCGGCGAGATCGCGGACGAACCGGGAGTAATATTCGATCGCGCGGGTCGCGTGAAGGAGGTAACGGTCGTCACCGGTCAGGTCGTACGCGAGTGGCAGGGCGGCCGCGAACCAGCAGCCGGCGAAACCGTCCCAATCGAGAACCTTCTTCTCGCTGGAACTGAATACGTAGCCGAACGCGCCGTCATTTCGCATCAGGTCGATCGCCGTGTCGAGCACGCTGAGCGCCGCCTTTGTGTATCGGCTGCTGTCGATCCCCTTGGCCTTGTCGCGGGCCGCGCGGGCGAGCAGATAGTAGACCGCGTGGCCGTTGGTGTACGCGCAGTGATTGTCGCGCGTTGTCGGCAAAAAGCCCGACCACCAGCCGTTGATGGCCGATCCGTTCCATCCTTCGGGACGATTCTTCGTGAACGCGTTCAGGCCATTGTCGTAGAACATTCCCGACCGCTCGTTGACGCACTGCGTGATGAGATCGAAGATCTGCCGGCCGGTGAGAGGCATCTTCAACGTCGGAAAGATCTCGTCGGCCAGCGAAAACGGATAGGCCATCATGCTGCCGCCAGTCCAGCCGATCTCGCCGATGACCCGCCAGGGGCGGAGTGTCGTGTTCGTCGGCACATCGCACTTCTTGTTCGTGTACTGGCCGAGCGACGGCTCAAAGCTCATCTCGGCGAAACTCTCTGCGAGTGCTCGCAGCGCTTCCTCGTAGGTCTTCGCGTGTTTCGGGCAATCGCGTGTCTTGGCGTAGATCGATCGGATCACCGCATGTGCGGCCGATCTTCCCGCACCATGACACGCGTGGATCGACCCGCGCATCGTCGCGCCGAGCGTGAGATCGCGCTGTGCCGCGGTGAACACGGTTCGGTTGTGAAATGTGAGCGGATCATTCCCGTAGCCGAGCGAGACGCCGAACGCGTTGGGCAGCGCCGCGAAGACGCCGTTGCGCAAAAAGCCGTCGGCGTGCGTTGAATCTTCGCTGTATGGATCGCAGCTGATCGCGACGACGCCTTCGCTCGCGCAGAGCATGCTCACCGGATGCGAGGCACGATCGGCGCGCATCTCCCACAGCGGCGAATAGTCCCGGCGTGCGTCGTTGCGATCGGTGAGGCAGGGAAACTGCCCCGGCCCCGCGCGGGCTGCGTTGTTGTCGCCGTGGATGTTCGCGGGAATGAGGTGGAAGGGGTCGCGCATCTCGTCCAGCCGTTCGATCCACACGCGAATCCGCGTCGGGAACGCCGCCTCAAGTCGCAGCGTGTACGACATCTCCTCCGGCAGCAACTGGATGAGAATCAACTCGATCCGTATGCCAAGATGATCAACCCGCGCGCCCTGTGCCGTGCGCGTCATCGGCAGGGTGATCCAACCGGTGTGCTGAGCGGCGCGGAGCGAGAGCCGAATCGGGATGTTGTTGACGGCAAGGGCGATGCCGCCCGGCGCACGCTGCGCGTCGCGATGGGGATCGAGCGGGGAAGAAAAAGTGATTGGAGTGGACATCGATCGGCGACCTCGTGAGCGACATTAGCACACTTGGCTCGCCAGCGCGCTGTCGTAGGGGTCAGGCTCGCCTGACCACCGAGCGTCATCTCACGTGCCGGGGCCAACTCGATTTCTTCGGTCGAGGCGAGCCTCGCCCCTGCGGGTCGCCCGAGCCGGCGTTTACTTCACCGCGCGCGGATCGACGTTGTTCTTCGGGTCGGTGTAGTCGACCTTCTCCTGCGGGTTCGTGCCGTTGATGAACTCTTCGACGTTGGTGTACCCGTCGCCATCGAGATCGGTTGCCGCGTCGCTGCCATCGAAAGGGTTCAGGCCCTTGGACTTTTCCCACGCGTCGGGCAGGCCGTCATCATCGGCGTCTTCGTACGGCTCGCCTTTGTATTCCGGATATCCGCCGACCATTGCCGGCTCGTAGATGATCCCCTGATCCGCCAGCCGGATGATGTTGGCGATGCGATCATCCTGGAACTTGATCTGCTTGAGCCGTTCCGTGATATCCGCATGGCTTTTCACCGGCGCGACCTTGCCGGTGCGCACCATCTCCACCACGCGCGTGTCGACCGGGTCTCGTTTCGGCAAAAGCGCACCGGCGTTCGCGAGTACGCTCGTGTACGCATCCTGTGCCGAGGTCATCGTGATCCGCGCCATCGGGAACGGTTGATCGGCCTTGATCTTCGCCAACCGCTCGGCCGCGTTCTCGGCGCCTTTGTCGCCAGGATCGCTGAGTTGTACGCCGCCGTCCCAGTTGTCCCTGGTCACGCGGTCGTTGCCTTCGACGATGTTCCCGCTCACGAACGCGTGGCCGAACTCGTTGAGGCGCGTCTTGTCGCGACTCGATTCGGGTTTGAGCACGCGATGCGAGACCGGGCTGTCGAGATTCGTCGCCGGGCCGGGCTTGAAGTAGTTGTTGATGATGTTGAAGTAGGTCTTGTCGTCGCCGCCGTCGACGGAGCGGTGGACCCAGTTGAAAATCACGTTGTTGACGAAACCGAAGTCGCCGTTCATGCCCACGCTCGGGTTGCGACCGGAGTTGCACGCCCAGAGGTTGTGGTGAAAAGTGCTGTTGTAGCCGCCGATCGTCGAGCCGAACGCGTGGTTGTACATGTTCAGACACTCGCTGAAGATCGAGTTCTGGATCGTGATGTTGACCGTCGCGAGCTTGAGATCCTTCGACCCGTCCGGCGGCGAGTACATGTGGCGGTACATGCTCATGTTTTCGTCCAGACCCCAGCTGGCCGAGACGTGATCGATCATCACATTGCCAACCGGGTTGCCGCCGATGGAGTCGTTGCGGTCGGTGACATCGGTTTCGCCGCGGCGGAAGCGCATGTGGCGGATGACGATGTCGTGTCCGTCGAGTTCGACGGTGTCGCCGGCGATGCAGACGCCATCGCCGGGCGCGGTGTTGCCGGCGATGGTGATGTAGGGCGCGCGGATGCGGATCTTGTTCTTGAGCTTGATGATTCCCGAGACGTTGAAGAGGACGATGCGCGGGCCGGCCTGTTCGCAGGCGTCGCGGAACGAGCCGGGGCCGGAGTCGTCGAGGTTGGTAACGACGATGACGCGTCCCCCGCGGCCGCCGTGGCTGTACATGCCGCCCCCCTCGGCGCCTGGGAACGCCGGGATCGCCGCCTGCGGCAGATCGCTCGGCTGCTTCGCCCATGGGATGTACGGCCTGCCGTTGGCGGCGTCCTTCTCGATCTGCGGCATGGCAGACTTGAAGATCGCGTCGCTCCGCTCGTCGGCGGCCTTCTTGCGCTCGTCGGTAGCCTTCTGCATTTCCGGCGGCACCTGCGGGTATTGCGCGCTGGCGACCGCGGAGATCGCGATCGCGATGGCGGAGGCGAACAGGGAGGTTCGGTTGCGGTTCATGGTCGATTCCTTTTGCGAAACGAACGAATGTCATGCAGAGGAGGCTTGCCGACGAAGCATCTGGTCAGGATGTCCAACTCCTTGCGATCAAACGTGTCACTCGGACTTCATCTCTGGGCCCTTCGTCGGCAAGCCGCCTCTGGGAGACAGTATTTCAAGTCACTTCGCCGGCTGCGTGCTCGGCTTCGTCGCCGGCTTTTTTCCGCCAAGCGTGTACCCGCGCTTGGAGAGGTAGTTGTTGATCCGGCCTTTGTACTTGTCGAAGATCTTGTTCTTTTCTTCCGTGCTCGCGCCGTCCATGCCTTCTTCGCGGGCGATGGTGAGTTGCTCGAGAAGGTACGCCTTCTCTTCATCCTTCAACGTCGGCTGTTGTGCGAGGTAAGCATTGTAGGTCACCTGCAGCTTCCCGTAGACCATCTTGTCTTTCACGATGTCGATCTGCGCGGGCGTGAGGTGCTCGGCGAGCGAGTCGAGGTACCAGGTGTGAATCGACTTGAGCGCGGCATCGATGGCGTCGAGTTCGGCCTTCTCCGGCGTGGCTTCTGCCGATTTACCGACTTTCTTACGGAGCTCATCGCGCCGCTTGTCATTGGCTTCGTGCCAGGCGTTCAGCGTTCGGTACTGCGTCTGGATGATCGCATGGACCGAATCCTTCTTTGCGGCGTCTTCGAGGCCCAGGGCGTCGACGATCTTCGCCGATCGCTCGTCGATCGTCTTTTCGTACTTCTCGTCGGTGGTGGGGGCAGATTGGATGGTGGAAGGCACGGTCGCAGGCGCGGCGAATACCGAACACGCCGTCGCCGACAGAAGTGCCGCCGCGAGAAGTCCGCTGCGAATCGCTTTCATGAACGCTCCTTGGATGTCCGATGAGACACGTCAATCGCCGGGCCGTTGGAGTGAACCTTCGCGATTGCCGCATCAAGCCGCCGCGCCCACGATAAACCCGCCAGGCGGCGTGGATGGTGTTCTCCTCTCAATGTTCAAAACTGTTGTCCGAATCTGCAAGATGCTTGCACGGGCAGCATAATGGCTTTTTCTAGACTCATCCGCGACCTTGGACGCGAACTCCGAACGAGGAACCCGATGCGCGAACGGCTGCTGATGGACTTCAACTGGCGCTTCGCCCTCGGGCACGCGTCCGATCCGTCGAAGGATTTCGATTTCGCCCGCGATCGGTCGCTGGTCAAGGCCGGCGAAGCGCGCGGTGCCGCCCGCGCGTTGAATCGCGCGCCTTACGCGGCAGCGCCAGCCGCTGGTTCGGTGGGCGCGACGTTTGACGATTCCACCTGGCGCGTCGTCGACCTGCCGCACGATTGGGCGATCGAGCTCGGCTACGACCGAGGCACGGAAGACCGCGAACACGCGGAGCACGGGTTCGTCCCCGTCGGCCCGGACTATCCGCAGAACTCCGTCGGCTGGTACCGCAAGACGTTCGCCATTCCCGCGAGCGATGAAGGCAGGCGGATCAGTCTCGAGTTCGATGGCGTGTTTCGCGACAGCGTCGTCTGGGTCAACGGCCACCGCATGGGCCGACACGCCAGCGGCTACACGCCGTTCCGCTACGACATCACCGACCAGCTCAACTACGGCGATGAAAATGTCGTCGCGGTCCGCGTCGATGCGACCCAGTACGAAGGGTGGTGGTACGAGGGCGCGGGAATCTATCGGCACGTGTGGCTGGTGAAGACGAATCAGAGCTCCATCGACGACGTCTGTGTTCGCGCGAGCATCGACGGGTGGGTCGAGGTCTACCTAGACACTACCGACGCTCGAATTCCGCCCATTCCAGGAATAGTGCAACGACCACGGCAAAAGCTGGTCTTCGAAGTTGTGGACGATGCTGGCGCGGTAGCAAGTGTTGTGCAAAATGACGAGTGGTATGGCCACATTACGCTCCAAGTTCCATCGCCACGGCTTTGGTCGTGCGAGTCACCGACGCTTTACACGCTGCGCACGACACTCTTTGAGAATGACACGCCGATCGACCGCGTCGACACCCGATTCGGCTTTCGCTCGATCCGCTGGGATGCGCAGCACGGCTTTTTCCTCAACGAGAAGCCACTGAAGATCAAGGGAACCTGCAACCACCGCGACCACGCCGGCGTCGGTGCAGCGTTGCCCGATCGTCTGCATCGTTGGCGCATCGAGAAGCTGAAACAAATGGGCTCGAACGCCTTCCGCTGCGCGCATTACCCGCACGCGAAGGAACTCCTCGATGCCTGCGACGAACTCGGCATGCTCGTGATGTGCGAGAACCGCGTCGCGAGTTCGGCGCCCGAGCACCTGGCCGATTTCGAGACGATGATCCGCCGGGATCGCAATCATCCCTCCGTCATCCTCTGGGCGATCGGCAACGAGGAACACACGATCCAGTGGTCCAGGGCCGGCGAGCGGATCGGCAGGACGCTCCTCGATCTCGCGCATCGACTCGACCCGACACGAATGGTCACGGCCGCGATGCACGACAAGGGGCTCGGCGAAGGGTTTGCAAACATCGTCGACGTCCACGGCTGGAACTACATGAAGGTCGGCGACATCGAAGCGTTCCACGCGCGCCGGCCGAACCAGCCGATCGTTTCCAGCGAAGAATCGAGCGTCGTCTGCACGCGCGGCGAGTATGCCGAGGACAAGGAACGCGGCTACGTCTCGGCGTACGACCAGCGCGTCCCCGGCTGGGGCATGACCGCCGAGAAGTGGTGGACGTTCGTCGCCGAGCGTCCGTGGCACGCCGGCGGTTTCGTGTGGACCGGTTTCGACTACCGCGGCGAGCCGATCCCGTACAAGTGGCCGTGCACCACCTCGCACTTCGGCCTGATGGACCTGTGCGGCTTTCCGAAAGACCTGTACTACTATTATCAATCGTGGTGGAACGACCACGACGTACTTCACCTCTTCCCGCACTGGAACTTCCCCGGGCGCGAGGGGGAGATGATCGACGTCCGCGTGTTCACCAACCTCGACCTCGTCGAACTGTTCTTCAACAGTACGAGCCTTGGCGCGAAGGAAGTGAAGCGAAACTCCCACGTCGCCTGGAGCGTGAAATATCAGCCCGGCGTGATCGAAGCCGTCGGCTACCGCGCCGGGCAGCGGGTGATGAACTGCCGACACGAGACGACCGTCGGTCCCAGCGCGCTCGAACTCCTCCCCGACCGCGAGTCGATCACCGCCGATGGCGAAGACCTCGTGATCGTCACCGTCCAGACGCGCGACGATCGCGACCGGGTCGTGCCCGTCGCGAACAATCGCGTCACGTTCGATATCGAAGGCCCCGGCAGAATCCTCGGCGTCGGCAACGGCGATCCGAGCAGCCACGAGCCCGACAAGGCAACATCGCGAACGCTTTTCAACGGGCTGGCGATGGTGATCGTGCAATCGGCGCGCGACGCGGGAACGATCACGCTCACCGCGCGCTCGGACGGACTCGTGTCGGCAGCGACATCGGTACGCGCGGTGAAGAGTTCGGCGCGGCCGCACGTCGAATGAGTCGCGATTTCGCTCGACATCCGCGACAGCGCGCGGCATCCGCGTGGCGCTCGACCTCGATCAGTTCAACACCTCGTTCGCCGAGCTGCGCGTCCGCGATGCGGTCGCACCGCCCGGCAACGAGAGGTATCCCAGGCCGTACTTCTGTGCGAGGATGAGCAGGTCGCTGAAGTCGACCTTGCCATTGCTCGAGTAGTCGAAGTTGCCGCTACTGAACGTCCTGCCGCTCTTGCCATAGTTCTGAGCCAGGATCAGCAAGTCGGCGAAGTCGACTGGGTGATCGCGATTCGCGTCGCCGGCCTTGAACCAGGTCTGCACCTTTCCGCCCCAGTTGATGATCGAGTTGCCGTACTGGATCGAATTGTCGACGAGTCGCGCTTCATAATCGCCATCCGGCAGGATCGTGTTGAACGACCAAGTCGCGGTTTTCGTCGCCGGATTCCAGGATACGCTGCTCGGCGTGAAATGCTGGCCGGTCGCGGGGATCTTCACATCCAGATCGGCGGGGTCCAGGCTGGCCGAGACGTCGCGCGACCAGTGCATGCTGAAGCTCTGCTTCGCATCCCAGGTACGGCTGGTGTCGAGAACGGTCGGCGTGTTAGTGACCTGGATGCCGGGCGAGAACTCGCTGCTTTCAAATGGGCTTCCATTGACCAGTCGCGTGACGACATTGGAGAGGTAGTAGGTGTCCTTGACGCTCGTGTCGTAGAACGTGTCGTTGAAGTTCAGGCCGCCGTTCCCCTGGTGCGGAGTCACTTCGCTGCGCGTGATGCGGACATTGATTCGCCGCGGATCGGAGATGAGCGAACGCTGCAGGAAGAACTGCTTCACACCCACAAACAGCAGGGTGAATCCGAGGCCGCAGAAGACGATAAGGAAGAGATATTTCATGGCGAACCTCCACTGCACGAGTCGGATGCGCGGGGTCGAGTTCATGACGAAACGCCAACCCAGACGATCAGGCCGAACATCACGGCCAACGGCAGTGCGCCGATGGCGCCGCCCCAGACCGGATGGGCGCGAACCAGCAGCATGATCCCGGCGCCGCAGCAGATCAGCCCGCCGACCACGCACGCGCCCATCATCCACTTGAGCCGGACGATCTGCTCCGGCGAGGAGTTCGGGCTGCCGGCAATGAGCAGGACAAAGAGCATGAGCGAGCCGACGGCCCCGGCGGCGATAGCGAGCGCGGCGAGCGTTGTGTATAGGGCATTGATGGCAGTTTCCTTGAATGAGCGAACCGCCAGATCAAACCCGAAAACCGCAACGAAGCCTCAGCAGCGCAGGGACGGATGCGGGGTGTTGACCCACAACGGGCGCTGCGCCTGAGGGCAACGGTCGGGATTTGGACGGCGGGAAGGCTTGGCGTGTCGGTGAACATGTCGACTTCGGACTCTTCTGACGCGATCACAAAGCACGGCGGCGTTGCAGCCAAGAAAGAGGCTCGGCCGCCAGCAGTTGTGCGCATCGCGGTGTCCCTGCGCGCTGCGCCGCGGCGCGGTTCTGCGCAGCGCGCGCAGGAGATGGGACAGCGCTCTTTGACATCCTCGGATCGGACGAAGCGGGGAGTGCCCACAATGACCCGCCATTACCCATTTCGATGCACTTTCGGGTGCCTAACTTACCGCGCAGCGCGCTGCGTTTGGCCCGGCAGCGAGTTGCGCGCCGTTTCGACGAGGCGTCGTGCCGAGTGGATGGGTAACGAACGCTCGCAGTCGCCTTCGGCTCCGGCACGGCCATCAGGGCGACAGCGCGAAACGGCGCGATGACTTTCAGCGAACGTCCGCGCGCCAGAGACGGATCGTGCCGTCGTCGCTCGAGCTGGCGAGTGTTTTTCCGTCACGGCTGAACTCGATGTGCTGAACCAGTCGGCGGTGGCCGCGCAACGAGACCAGCTCGGTGGCGGTGTCGAGGTCCCATACGCGGATGCTGCGGTCGCTGCCGCAGCTCGCCAGCCGCGTGCCGCCGGGATGAAACGCGATTCCGAATACCGGGCCCTGGTGGCCGATGTAGCGGTGAAGCTCGGTGAGCGTGTTCGCATCGAGCACGATGACACTCGCCGTATCGCCGGCGACGGCGAGCTTGGAACCGTCGGGGCTGAGCCGTACGTCATACAGGTAGGTCGGATCGAGCTTCAGGTTGATTTCCGGTTCGGGTTTATCGATCGACCACCGGCGCAGGTGCCCGTCGGAGCAGGCGGCATAGAAGCGCTTGCCGGAGTGCTCGAAACGAACTTCGTTGGGAACCGCTTCGCAGGTGTAGTCGCGGAGCTTCTCCCCGGTGAGCGGGTTCCACAGTGCGATTCCGCCGTTGGTATCGATCAGCAGCGAATTGCCGTCAGGCGAAAAGTCGACGCCCTGGATCGGACCCGTGCCGGGATGAATGGACAGCACCAACGCGCCGTTCGACAGGTCGCTGATGTTCACGACACCATCGCGTCCGGCGGAACAGACGCGGCCATGCACCGGGTCAACGGCAATCTCGAGCACCGTGGAGTCGTGCCTGGCGAGCTCCGCGGATACGGACGGCTCGAAGCGTCCGTCGAGCCCGCGCAGCGAGAACTGCTTCACGCTTCCGTCGCTGCCGCCGCTGATCACCGATAGGTTGTCGGGCGCGAGCGCGAGGCCGACGGTCTGGGTCTGGCCGGTCTCGATGATTGGCACCTGCAGTGCGGATTGAGGCGACCAGTCCTTGATGGTGCCGTCGAGGCTTACGGAATGCAGGCCGTCGTCGCGCCACTGCATGTTGACGATCGCGTGGCGATGCCCCCGCAGCACGCCGACGGATGAAGCGTCCGGCAGGTGCAGCAGACGGATGGTGGCATCGGAGCGGCCCAGGGCGAGCACGTCCCCGGCGGGGTTGAAGGTGAGTGCGGTGAACCAGCCGTCGTTGGTGTCCTGCTGCGTGACGATGTGTCCGGATTCAAAATCCCAGACGATGACCCGCGCGTCATTGTCGCCGGAGGCGAGCCATTTGCCGTCGGCACTCATCGCGAGCGACCACACGGCGGCGTCGTGGCCGGGCATGTCGCGGACGAGCTGCCCGTTTTCAAGCTCGAAGATCCGCAGCCCGCCGCGGACATCGCCGATGATCGCGAAGTTCGAGTTCTGCGTGATCAAAATGCTGATGGGCGCGGGCTTTCCCAGATCGATCGTGGCGCGAAGCGACAGATCCGGCAGATTCCAGATACGAACGACCTGGTCGAGTCCGCCGGTGACGAGCGATTGGGAGTCCGGCGAGAAGGCGAGCAGCCTCATGTTGTTGAGCGTTGGATCGTTGGTTTCAGGCGCAACGACCGGCAGGCGCCGTCGCTCGCCGGATTGGAGGTTGATGACATCGACACTCTGAATCGTTCCGCCGAACGCGAGCCACTTGCCGTCGGGGCTGATGGCGGCGCGTGCCGTTCCGCCTTCGACATTCAGACGAAGCCGCTCCGTCTTTGTCGACTGATCGAGCACGAGCACTTCGCGGCCGAGCGACGCGAACGCGACGAGTGCGCGATCGCTTGTGAAGCTGGCGTAGCGAGGTCGGTCGAGCTTCAGGTCCTGCGTGCTGTTGCTGAGGTCGCAGAGCCGGCGAAGGTAAGACCACTCCCAGTCGCGAAGTTTGGGCTCGCTCTTGTCGAGCAGCGAATGCACGCGCTCCATGTCGTTGTTTTCGAGCGCAGACTGCGCGAAGCCGATGCTGCTGAAGTAGAGCAGCCGGCGCGTCTGGTCTTCGCGCTGCACGGCTTCGCGCTGCGAGATCTGGGCGAGTGTGGCGAGCTCGGCGTTGCGCTTCGCCTGGATCGATGCGTAGCCGGAAAAGAACGCGAGCAGCGTGATGAACCCGGCGACGACGCCGACGGCCGCGCGATAGCGCATCGCGGTCATGCGCAGGAGATACCAGTTCGAATCGCCGCGCGCCTGGATGGGCCGCCCTTCGAGGAAGCGTTCGACGTCGTCGGCGAAGTCGGCAACGCTGGCGTAGCGGCGATCGGGGTCCTTCTCCAGCGACTTGGCGAGAATCACCTCGAGGTCGCCGCGGAAAATCCTGTTCACCTCGCCCAGTGCCGGCGGCTTCTCCTCGCGCACCCGACGCGAGCCGGTGAGGAGCCCGTCGTTACGGACGTCGATCGGCAACCGATCGGCCAGCAGCTTGTAGAGCAGGACGCCCAGCGAGTAGACATCCGATCGCGTGTCGAGCCCGCGCGACGATTCGATCTGTTCCGGGCTCATGTACGCGAGCGTGCCCACGAAATGGCCGGTGAGCGTGGCCATCGACTGGCTGTGATCGTTCACGGAGCGCGCGACGCCGAAGTCGAGCACCTTCACCTTGCCGTCGGCCTGCACGAAGATGTTCGCAGGCTTGAGGTCGCGGTGGATGACGCCCAGGCGATGCGCGTATTCGATCGGCTCGCAGAGCCGGAGGAACAGCAGCAGGCGCTGACGGATATCGAGATGATTTTGAGCGACGTAATCATCGATCGGCAGGCCATCGACGAACTCCATCGCGAGATAGGCGAGGACGCTTTCGTCGCCGGAGCGGGTGTCGGCCTCGTACAGCCGGGCGATGCCGTCGTGTTCGAGACGGGCCAGGACCTGCGCTTCGTATTCGAATCGTCGGCGCATCATCGGCGATCGCAGGCCGCTGCGGATGGCCTTGATCGCGACGCGGCGGCGCGGGTTGATCTGTTCGGCTTCGTAGACCGTTCCCATGCCGCCTTCGCCGATGACGCGGATGATGCGGTACTGTCCGCCGCGGCTGCCGTCGCCGGTGGGGGTTTGAACCGCAACTGGCTCGGGCAGGATTTCGCGGACGGTGTTTTGAAGGAAGCCATCGACCATCGAATCGGGTCGGCCGCCGGAGTCGGAGCCGCAATCCGCTCCGAGCATGCGCTCGACGATGCGGCGCAGTTCAGGATCCTGACCGCAGCGCTCCTCCAGCAACTGCGCGCGGCGTTCCGGGGGTTCATCGCACAGCGTGGTGAACAGCTCGAACGCTCGTCGCTCCTGATCGATGTCCGCCATAAAAGGTCTCGGAAAGAAATCCGAGAAAAACCTGAGGCCCGACCCACAGAACGGTGTTCAATATACCGTTGCGCTGCGCGCCGAGAAACGGCTGATGACAGAGAGATTACCGTAAAGCCATGCCTTTCAAGGGGTAGGGCACCGACAGAAGGACGTAATGAAGTTTTCGACTCACCCGCTCAGCCCGGATCTGGCCACCCGGCGCGACCTGCAAGCCGCGCCCTTGGACCTGGAACTGGCTGCTCGGCTCCACGCCAGCCTCGGGGGAATGCTCGCTCACGGACACGCACTGGCGGATGTGTTTTATGCCGGGCTTTTCTCCCGTTATCCCGAGCTGCGCGGCATGTTTCGTTCGGACATGTCGATCCAGAAACAAAAACTCCTGCAGACGCTGGAATGGATCGTCGCCAACCTCAGTCGCCCCGCCGAGGTCCGCGCCGCGGTGCGCGAGTTGGGCAAAAAGCACGAGACGGTCGGCGTCAGACCCGAGCACTACCCGATCGTTCGCGACGTCCTGGTCGAATCCATGGGCAAAGTCGCCGGCAACGCATGGTCGCGCGAGATCGAGGCCGACTGGCGGCTCTCCATCGATCTGCTCTCCGCGTTGATGATGGGCAAACAGCATGTCCCGCGCGGCGACAAGACCGGAACACGCGTCTGACAAATAGCGGCATCCACCGATGCGCTCCTCCGCATCTTCCATCGCCGATGCTACACCAGCACATCGGCGATGGTGGCACGCCTGGACCGAGACGGCGCGATCATGCTGAACATCGGCAACGGCAGATTGAAGTTCTGCGCCACCGCGAGCAGGTCTTCGAAGCCCACCCGCCCGTCATAATTCACATCGCCTTCGGATCGCACCGAAGCACTTCGGCCATAGTGCTGAACGACCACGTACACATCGGCAAAATCGGTGAGCCCGTTGCCATTGGTGTCGCCGGGCGAATAGTCGAACTTCACGCGGTGTTCGAAGTCGCCGACAACGCCTGCCGCGCTGGCAATCGCACCCGCGGCAATATCCAGGCGCCAATGGGCGCTCGAAAGCATCCAGGGCAGCGCGATGCTCGCCACCGTCCTACCGGCACCCCTCTGGCTCAGCGTGAGCTCCTCATCTCGGATCGGCCAGATCGCGGCGCTCCCCAGATCGCGCAGCACCAGGTCCGACGCCGACAGCGAAGCGCCAATGTCGGCGTTGAACGTCAATGTCAGTGCCAGTCTCGTCTCCATTTCGAGCGACGCCGATGTGAGGAAGGGCGTCGCGGCACCCATGTCGATGCTCTCGACAGACATGTGATTCACCGGCTGCGTAACGCTGCCGAAGGTCAGCGCGCCTTCGCCAGACTGCGGGCTCAGGAGATTGACGCCCGAGGGTTGAGCGTAGAGCGCGTGCAGGGTGTCGTCACCACTCCCGCCGTTGACGGTCACCGGCAGATCCGACTGCACGTTGAGCGTGATCTGATCGTTTCCGCCGCCTGCGGCGATGAGCGAGGAGAAGACGATCGAGCGCGAGATCTGTGCCTCGACGCCGTTGAGATTCACCATGTATTTCGTGCCGGCCTCAGCGATGGTGATCACATCCGCGCCGGCGGTTCCGACGACCTGGAGCTGGCCGTCGGCGGTGACGGAAATGGGCGAGGCGGCAACGGGCGCGGAGAATCGCGTCACTTCGCCGCCCTGATGAAGGAAGGGCGTAGAGACCAGGATCAGTTTGCCGTCTGGCTGCTGCGCGAGCGCTTCCGCCGAGTCGGAGGTGCCGCTGTTGTACCGCGTGGCGCCGTTGACGCCGAAGAGTGCATCGCGTTCGCCTTCCGCGTTCAAATGCACCAGCATGACGTCGGCGACGTTGCTATAGGTCGTGCCACCCGCATTGGCGTTGAGGATGACGGAAATCGCCAGCGTGAGCGAGTCGTCGGCATGGACGAGCATTTCCTCGGCCCGTTCGTTGGACGCGCCGAAGTCGAATCGAAGCATGCCGTCATTCCCCCAGCCGGTATCGAGGTGGCCGGTCGGGTCGATGGCGATGATGGCGGTATCGAACGCCCAGATGCAGGCCATCAGAATTCGCCCGTTGCTCTGCCGCACGATCTCGGCGCTGTATCCGGCGGCGGCCGCCTCATCGGCAGCGACGAATCGGGTAAAGGAAGTGTCGAGAGTTCCGTCGGCGTTCAACCGAGTGACGGCGGGCCTGGTTCTCCCACCACTCCAGTAAGCAGCGTGCGCGACGAGCAGATCTCCATCGGGCAACTCGACGACATCGCACACACGCCCGGACACGTTCGCGCTGAGATTCGTGACCACGCCATTCGGACTCATCTTGAGGAGCCGGTTCGTAGAGCCGCCCAGAACAAGCGATCCGTCGGAGAGCGCTCGGGCGGAATCGGGCGCAAAAGGAGAGACGCCAAGGTTAACGTTCATGATGCCGGTCCCGCCGAACGAAAAATCGGGCCTCCCGTCACTGGTGTAACGCGCCACGATGATGGTCTGACTGCCCGTGCGCGTGACGATGTAGAAGCGTCCATCGGAAACGGCGGCCAATAGCGAATTGGTGAAGCTGAGCGATCCGCCGTTAGCAAAGGTCGAATCGGGCTGGCCGTCGCGCGTGAGCCGAGAGACATACGAGGTGCCGCCGACCAGGATTCTTCCGTCCGGCTGTACGCCCGCGCTCGTGAGCACCGTATCCGACAACGCGGCCGCGGTGACGACACCGTTCGCGCCAAAGCTCATGTCGCGGACGCCTCCGCTCAGCAGGCGACGTGGTTCGATCGATTCACACACCACACGATGAAGGTGACGCATAGAAACCCCTTCGATGATTCATGCGGGACCCAGGTGGTCTCGCGAGACCACTCGTGGTCACGCAGGACCACGGGTCCCTCGAGGTCTCTAGGGTAACCGGTTCGTCGCCGGGCGATAGCCGATCTTGTGCTGCGACGGTTTGTCCGTGTCGCGTTATGGCAGACCGCGAATGCAACGATGGTTGCGGATCGCGAAAGATCTCGCGGGCCGGCGAGGAATGTTCACCCTTCAGCCCTCATCGTTCGTCCTTTTGCCTAGGCCATTGCCACCGCGAGCCAGGCGCGGGCCGCGCGCCAGTCGCTCTCGACCGTCGTCTTCGACACGCCGAGCACTTCGGCGATCTCTTCCACGGTCAGGCCGGCGAAGAAACGCAGCTCGATGATCTTGTGCTTCCGCTCATCAATCGCCGCGAGCTTTTCGAGCGCTTCGTTGAGTGCGAGGACGTCGATCGATTCGCTCTTGCCGACGGCCTCTTCGTGAAGGATGGCGGGGCGCTCGCCGCTGCCGCGCTTCTGCGCGCCCTTGGCACGGGCGTGGTTGACGAGGATCTGCCGCATCGCCATCGCGGCGACCGCGAAGAAGTGGCCGCGGTCTTTCCAGTCCATCGGCTTGCCGACCAGTCTCAGAAACGCTTCGTGGACGAGAACCGTGGGCTGCAGTGTGTGGTCGGACTTCTGCCCGCGGAACTCGCGCGCGGCGAGCCCGCGCAGTTCGTCATAGAGCAGCGGCAGAAGCTCGCGACCGGCGTCAGCTTCGCCTTCGCGGATGCGGGAGAGAATCAGCGTGATGTCCTGGTTTCCGTTCGCCATACAAACTCGGCCTTGGTCACAGGGAAAGATCAGATCGACGTGTGGGTATCTTGCGGTCAAGCGGTACAAACGGCAAACGGTCGCGATGACGATTCGACCGGCTTCCGACGCCGAAGGTTTCCGAACCCTGGGATAAAGCCCCTTCGGCCAGGCGCTGCGTCGTCAACGGTGAGTCGAGCGACGGGCCGTTCAGCCTGCACCGGCACCACGTTCGGATCCTACGCCGGGCAGGCGTTGCCACTGCATCAGGTCAATATCCGCGTGATGCGCGCCGGGCCGGAGCACGCGGAGCAGGATCATCCGCGCCAGCACGGTTTCGAGGGGAAGCGTCTTCTCGACCCAGCGGTCGTAGGCGACTTCCGAAATGATCAGCAGGACGACCGAATCGCCCGGAGCCGAGCGGTGGAGGTAGATCGAGGCAGCCACATCGATCCCGGCGAGTTGCCGCGAGAGCAGGGCAGGCAAACCGCCCGCCGTGTCGATGACGATGTCCCGCAGCGCCGGCAGGAGGGGGTGATTCCGATTGACGCCGAAGACGACATTGCGGCCTTGCTCGATCCGCTCGATGAGCCCGATTTCCTCGAAGGTGCGAAGCTCTCGTTGAAGCAGCCCCAATGCGACGCGCGCGAGCCGACCCAACGCGCGCAGGTGTAGCGGCGGCGCCGGGTTGAGCAGCAGCGCGCTCAGGAGTCGGATACGCGACGCACCGAGCAGGAGCGACGCCGCCGTCTCGCGTGTATCCTGTTTGGATACAGTCTTGTCTCGTCTGGCAGACATTTGTGTATCCTACTTGGATACGGGGCGGCGATGAACTACACTTCTTTGCCGGAACAGGGCCTGGCGATTGGGCGTGTTGATTCGTTGGTTCTGTTCCGCGGCTACCACCGGTGCGAGGCGTGCCTGTCGCCAACCACAACGGATTGGCGTGTGGAGCCGAACGAGAGTTAAAGTCGCTGCGCGGTGGAGCCGCGTGAGGAGCGTCACGGATGGCCCGACAAACCCACATCGTTCATGCCGAGGAACCGGTTCGCGTCACGGTCGAACCGCTGGCAGGCGATCTTTCCTGGTTCAGACTCTTCCGATCGGTCGTCCACAGCGGCACCTGGGCCAAGCTCACGCCGGCGGCGGCGAAAGTGCTCATCGTGCTGGCCGAGTGCGTGAACGATTCGATTCGGAAGGAGCAAAGCCGCTGGATCGCCTGGCCGAGCATCGCCACCATCGGCCTGCGCGCCGGCATCGAACGCCGCGCAGCGCAAAAGGCCATCGCGTCCCTCGAATCGTTTGGACTGGTAAGACGCTGTCGACGCCGCAACGCGGCACGCGGCGATTACTCAAATGAGTATGAGTTGACACCTCCCCCCGCGCACGCCGATGCGCCCGGGGGAGCGTTCGAGAGTGCGCAGGAGGCAGCGCTGCCGGATGCGCACCTCCCCGAGTTCGACCGTGCGCGGGGCCAGCGCGGTCCCAAGCGCCCACCCCGCGCAGCGGCGCGCGCCCAACAGAGAACAGATAAGACAGAGTACTCAAATGACAGCAGTAGCATCCGGGCACAGCTCGCCGCCGCAGGCATCGGCGAGCCGACGCTCTCGCGACTCATCTCGACCGAGACCGAAGCGGATCTACTGCTGCGTTTGAAGGATTGGCAAACCAGGAAGCGGCTCGGGTCCACGTTTGGCGTCGCGTGGCTGATTGCAAGCATTCAGCAGAAGTACGAACTGCATGAGCGGACGCAGCGCGAGCTCGACGACGCGTTGAAGCAGTCCGCCGCCCGCGCGCACCGGATCCGAGCGCACGAGCGGGAGGCGGAAGAAGAAAAGCGCCAACGCGAGATCGACCGCCAGGCGACATCGATGTTCGAACAGATGAGCGATGAAGAACTCGCTCACTGGAAACAGGTCGTCGTCGACGAGATGCCCGGCATCATCCGCAACGCCGAGCGCGCGGATCCCCGCGTACACGAGAAACTCCGCAAGCTGATTCTCGGTCGACTGGGCCGGCTGGTGTCGATGTCGAGTGAGGCGAGGTAACACCTGTTGACGGCGCACAGCTCAGCAAACGGAACGAGGCAGCCCGTCGAAGCGGACATTGCGGATTGAACCAGCATTGCAGCAAGCGGCTTCTGAGTGTCGAGCGAATCCGACACGGCGATCGAGGAGTCCATTCGCCGGCGAGTCCCCAATCGCTTGCCGAGGGAGGGTTTCCCGCACTGCGTTCCAGACCCGAGGCGCAAAAGCGCGGCCGGCGCCGATTCGTGGCGCGACGCGTTCCGTACGGTCGGGAATGGCGTTTCGGGTGAGGAGCAAGAAAATGAAACGGGCACATGCACGGATCCTCGGTTGAAACGAGAGGCACGTTTCACATGAAATTCCATCGGTTCGAAGTGGAACGTCAACGAAACAGGGCGGCTACAACGGCCATTTCGCACGAATTCAGACCAGAATTCGCCCAAGCGACGCTGCAATTCCCACAATTCCCTTGATATCGCAGCCGGAAACGGCATGATACTCCACGAGGTATTTCATTGACTCTTCAGCAAGTGGCCAAACTCGCAGGCGTCTCTGCGTCGACCGTGTCGCGCGTGATCAACTCACGTGCCAACGTAAAGACCGACACGGCCGATTCCGTCCGTCGAGCGATGCAGGAACTCCAATTCAAGCCGGCGCGGCGACGGGTCGATCGATCTGTCAACAGCCGCGCGACGGACCGCAAGACCCACATTGCGATGCTTATTCTCGGCTCGTCTGATGCCAACTCCGTTCCGCCTCACGAGGCATTGCTGCGCGGCGCGTCGGCGGTGTGCGATCGGGTGGGCGTTCAGCTGAGTCTCCGTATCGCCGGCGACGCAGATGCAGCCGTCGCATCGCTCGATCGTCACCAGGTCAACGGAATCCTGATTCATGGCCAGCGCCCGAACCGAGTTCCGGCCGCTGTGCAGCAGCAAATCCCCACCGTGTGGCTGATGGCCAATCGATACCGTCCCACCTGGGGCGACCAGGTCATGCCCGACGGCACCGGCATCGGACAGATCGCCGCTCAATACCTGCTGCGTCACGGCCACCGCAACGTCGCGTACTTTGGGTTGAACACCAACTGGTCCTTCGGTGTTCGTTGTCTGAGCTTTCGTGAAGCGATCGAAAACGCCGGCGGCGTCGCGCATGAAGTCACGCGCGGAAATCTCGAGTTCGCACACTACTGGCACCTCAACGGCGCGGCCGAAGTCATCGATGAACTGGTGACCCAGCTGATCGCGCTTTCGCCCACGCCCACCGCCGCCTTCGTTGCCGAGGATTGGATACTGCCTTTCCTTTACTCCGCGTTAGCAAAACGTGGACTGAAGGCCGGGCCCGGCTCCGACCTGGACATCATTTCCTGCAACAACCAGCCCGTGCACTTCATGGGCCTCCCGAACCGGCCACCGACCATCGACATCCAGATCGAAGCGATCGGCCGGTACGGCGTCGAGCAGCTCCTGTGGCGGATTCGTCACGGCCTCGAAGCGCCGCGCATCCGCATGATGGTCGAGCCGAGCCTGATCGACCCGACCACGGACGGCGCAGACGCTCGCTGATCAAGCCAGCGATTTCCATGTCAGCGGATCGCGCAGAGACCTACGCCGTCTTGCGACGGAAGAGATTCAGGTCGCGCGCGCACGACACTGCGACGTCATATGAAATCTCGCCACGCTGATACAGGTCGAGCAGGGCGCCATCCATGCTCTGCATCTGGAACTTCTTTCCTGTCTGGATCTCGTTGCCCAGCAGGTGGGATTCGCCTTCGCGGATCATCTTGCGGATGGCGGGCGTCGCGATGCAGATCTCACACGCCAGCACCTGGCCCTTGCCATCGGCGCGCGGCAACAGGTTCTGCGCGATGATCGCCTGCAGCGAATTGCTGAGTTGATAGACGATGTTGTTCTGCTGCTCGGCAGGGAAGGCGCCGAAGATTCGCTGCACGGTCTGCACGGCATCGGGCGTGTGAAGGGTGGCAAGCACGAGATGTCCGGTCTCGGCGGCGGTGAGCGCGGTGGCGATGGTGTCGAGGTCGCGCATCTCTCCGACCGCGATCACGTCCGGATCCTGCCTTAGCACGTGCACGAGCGCCTTGCCGAACGACGGCACATCGGTGTGCACTTCCTGCTGGATGATGATGCTGCTGCGATTGTCGTGGGTGTACTCGACCGGATCTTCGATGGTGATGATCTTGGTCCGGCGCTCGCGATTGATGACGTCGACCATGTAATTGAGCGTCGTCGTCTTCCCCACGCCGGTGGGCCCGGTGATCAGGATCAGGCCGGTCTGCTTACGCGTCAGTTCGTCGACGATGGGCGGCAAGTGAAGGTCTTCGCGCGCGCGGATCGTCGATTCCGAAACGCGGATCGCCATCTCGGGGCACCCGCCGTGGAAGTAGATGCTCGCGCGGAATCGGCCGATCCCCGTCCAGTAGCGCGAGAAGCAGAGTTGCCACTGCTCTTCAAGGATCTTCTTGTGTTTCTCGCTCAGCAGCTCGTCGATGATGCTGCGGAGCATCGTTTCATCCATCGGCTCGAGCTTGGCGAGGCGAATCTCGCCGTGGACCCTGAATGCGGGCGCGATGCCGCGCACGAGGTGGATGTCGCTGGCGCCGAGTTCGCGCCCGGCCTTGAGGATCTGGTCTAGTGTCACGGGCATCGGTCATCTCCAGCGAAAGACGCGTCGAATGAAGTTGCGAACCGGGCGCGCATCGGTCGTCACCTGGCGAAGGGTGCGGCGGGCGCCCTCATGCTTTGGCGATAGCTCAAGACATCGCGACAAGCTCTTCTTCGCAGCGGCAGTGAGCCCGAGATCGACTTCACACCGTGCCTGGCTGAACCAGGTGTGAGGCTGGTCGGCCGCACGCTCGACCGCCTGACGGTAGTAGGTGAGCGCCTTGGCGGGCCGGTGGTGATGGCGATAGACGTCGCCAATCTCGAGCCGGACGAGCCAGTCGGGGTCGATTTGTGTCGCCTTCTCGAAGCAGTAGATATCGGTGCGTTCGCCGCGGACGAGCATCACCTCGCCGCGCGAGAGCCACGCATAGCTGAACAGGCCGGTCTGAGCGATCGACAGGTCCGAGCTCGCCAGTGCGTTGGTCACATCTCCCAAGCGACACAGCGCCTGCGCGCGGCCGGCTAGTAGCTCGGCGTTGTTTTTGAAAAGCTCGAGCGCCTTGCGACCCCACAGATCGGCCTCGCGATATTCACCCAGGGCGATCAGCATCTGCACTTGTCCCACCCATCCAGCGACGAGCGACCGATCGGCCTCGAGCGCGCGCGAGTAATAGCGCAGCGCGCCCTCGTACAGGCCGTTTTGTCGCTCGTTCCGCGCGCTGGCGATCCAGTACTGTTCATCGTGAAGCGGGCGCTGAGAGGAGGCAGGAACCACCTGTTGGTGATCGCTGTTCAATTCCAGTCGGCTGAAGCGTTGCATGGTGTCGTCCTCTAGTAGATCAGCCGGAACTTCCGGGTCGGATGGAGCCGGGCATAGACGATGCCGCGAACGCGTTCGACCGGCACTTCGGACATCGTGCGAAGCAGCGGATCGTTGTCGCCGGTGAAGATGAGGTCCTCGGTCGTGCTCGGAATGATCAGGAAATGGCCGGGCGACACAGTGAACGGAGCGAACTGCGGCACCTTGACCGACATCAGCGGCTGGTACTGTGTCACTTTCCCATTCACGAGCATGACGCCGCTTCGACACTCGACCGAATCGCCCGCAATCGCGATGACGCGGTCGATTCGTTGGCCGTTGAAGCCGATGACCCGGCGATGCGCGCGAGCGTCTTTGGCGACTCCCTCGTATTCGGGAATGTCGTAGAGAACGACACTGCCGCGATCGGGGGTCGCCCAGTGATTGATGGCGAGTGTCTGACCTTCGACAAACGGACCGATGGTGTAGGTGGGAGTCACCGGATCGACGAGCCGCGTCAGCAGGAACGCCGCCGGTCCGTAGACGAATGCCGCGAGCGTAAGCGAGACAAAGATCGATCGGCGGAGCTGTGCACCGACGTCGCGCTCGCCCGTGCGATTGAGCAGGTGCGACGCCGCGAACGAATGGATGCTGAACGCCAGGCCCAGCAGCATGCTGCCGCGCGTCGTGCCGAACAGGAACAGCCCGAGCACGATGAAGGGTATCCACGCCCAAAATAGGATCCGGCCGAGGCGTCGCTCGCCGAGATACCGTTGCGACCAGCCGGGGACGACCATGCGCAGGATGACCGCGGTATCGGGTGACTTGTCGAACGCGGAGCGAAGCGGAACGTTGACTCCCGCTTCCCAGCGATCACGCACGGCAAAGTAGCCATGACTCCAGGGAAACCAACGGCGCATCCGCAGCGCGATCGACCCGGCGCGCGGCGGATGAATGTTGATCACCTCACCTTTGATCCGGAGCGAGGTGCCACATCGCGCGCACGATTGTGTGCCGGGCATGTTGTGGAACTGGCAGTTGGGACACTGCATGACTTCCTCGACTTCGCACCGCAACGCCCTTAGCGCTGCTGCTTCACATCAATCTGGTTCGCCGCTTCTTCAGACACTTCGTAGTACTCGCTTGTGTATTGGCGCGACACCTCGCGGCCGATGATCTGTGCGAGCAGGTCGGCCAGATGAGTACATTCCGGACCCTTCGCGTCGATGGGCCGCGCGGTCACGGTGCCATCGGGGGCGATTTCGATTTCCAGCTCTCGTTCGCGTTCTGCCATGTGATGCTCCCTTAGTAGAAACGGTCGCGTTCCTCGATCCGATTGCTGCCATGCCGAGCGAGCCGTGCATGGGGCTTGTCCCGCGCGAGCGAGAGAAGCACCGCGGCGCCGAAGGACAAGACCGCATATACGTCCATTCACGAGCAGATCCTTCGTCGCTCACGCGCCGCTGGACGAAAATGCGCGTAAGTCGACGCTACACGTTCCTTACACGGATCTTCACCGAGTTGGCCGCGTCGACCTGTTCGTCCACGATCGTCATGTTTCGATCCTTCAATTCACTGACGATGCGGTGATAGACGTACTGCTGTGTAACGCGGCCGAGCAGCTCCTCGCCGATCTTCTTCAGTTCGGCTTTCGAATGGGCGTGACCTTCGATACAAAGCTTCAGCGCCCCGCGAGCGTCCCTCGCGAAGACGACGCGGACGTCCTCGCGCACGACGACGAGCTGCGCGGCAGATACGGCATTGGCGAGAATGTCGCTGTCGTGTACTTCGATCTCGGCGGTTGTCTTGGTCTTCTGCTGTGCGAGCGTCAGGTTCGGGTTCGCCGCGGCCGCCGATGCGACCGTGAACCCGAGCGAGCCGATCGCCGCGGGGACCGCGGCGGTGATCATCGGCCAGCTGGCGATGATGAGTGGGGTGATGACGATGATAGCGCCCATGTGTAGTCTCCGTTTCTTGCGCTCGACTTGAGCGGGCAATGGTCGATCACAGTTCAATTTTTCGCCGGACATCCGGGGCGACGACGCTCGCGCCCCCGGATGCCGGGCGGGCACGCCCCTGAGCCCAATTTCGAAGCCGACTCAGGTCTTCGCTCATCGTTCGCGAGAGCGGGACCGTTTCGGCAAGACTGTTGAGAAGCGTGGCGGTATCCAGTTCGTGTTCAGCGCTGAAGGAATCGAACAGGCCCGACACGATCGCTTGTTCGATCTCCGCACCGCTGAAACCTTCGCTATGTTGCGCGAGACGTGCGAGATCAAACGCCTCTGGCTTCCGCCGTCGCTTCTGCAGATGAATCGCAAAGATCGATCGCCGCTCGATGTCGCTGGGGAGGTCGACGAAGAAGATCTCGTCGAGTCGGCCCTTGCGCATCAGTTCCGGAGGAAGCTGGCTGATGTCGTTCGCGGTGGCGATGACGAAGACGGGAGAGGTCTTATCGGAGAGCCAGGTGAGGAACGTTCCGAAGACGCGCGATGCCGTTCCGCCATCGCTGCCGCCGGAGCCGACCGAGCCGGCGAAGGCCTTGTCGATTTCATCCACCCAGAGGATCGCCGGCGCGACACTCTCGGCGGTCTGAATCGCGCGGCGGATGTTCTCTTCGCTCGATCCCACGAGGCTGCCGAACATCCGGCCGACGTCGAAGCGAAGCAGTGGGAGCTTCCACAGGCTCGAGACGGCTTTCGCGCACAAGCTCTTGCCGCAGCCTTGGACGCCCAGCAGCAACACGCCGCGCGGCGGCGGCAGGCCGAACGCGGTCGCGCGCTCGCTGAATGCCGAGCTGCGCTTCACCAGCCACTGCTTCAGATCTTCCAGCCCGGCGACATTGCCGAACTCTTCGTTGCTCGCGAAATACTCGAGCAGGCCGCTTTTGCGGATGATCTGCTGCTTCTCGCTGAAGACGACGCTCACATCGTCGGCATCGAGCCGACCGTCCATCACGAGCGTTTTGGCGAAGACGTTCTCCGCTTCCTTCAACGTCAGCCCGCGGGCGGCCTGGACGAGTTTCTCGCGCCCGATCGGATCGAGATTCACCTTCACGTTCGGATTGGTTCGAACGTCCTCGATGATCCGGTCGAGCAGCATGTTGAAATCGTCCACATCCGGCGGACGGAACTGGAGAAGCGTCACGTCCTTGTCGAGTTCCGGTGCGATTCGCATCACCGGCGCGACGATCACGATCGTCTTGTAGGTGTCGCGCAGATGGTGAGCCACATCTTTCAGCCGGCGAATCGTTGCGAGATTCGAACGATGCTCCTCGGTGAACGGATGAAAATCCTTGAAGAGGTAGATTGCCGGCTCGACATGTTGAATCACGGCGTCGAGCGCCGAGAGCGGGTCGCTCGTATTGCCGGCGCCGGACTTGGTCTTCTGCGGCTCGGCGCCGTGCTTGACGATGCCTTGCGTGCATGTCCAGACGTAAAGTTTCTTGTTCCGTTCGGCCGCGATTCGGGCGAGCACATTTTCGATCCGCTCTTCCTCCCAGCTCAGTACGTAGATGATCGGGTAGCGCGCCCGCACGAGGATGTCGAGCTCCTCGGCCGGATCAAGGTTGTCGCCCTTGCGTGAGCGGGGCGGCGGGGGAGGCGCGGGGCGCGATGGCGCCGCGATGGGTTCGCGTGGTTGCACAAGGTCCTCGTTGTCGTAAGGTCGGCGCGCTTCTGAGCGCGCGGGGTGCTATGGAAGCGCCAGCGGGTGCGATTCCATCCATCTCGACGCCGGCGCGGGTGTCGCCTCAGCCAGCGCAATCTGAGTTGAAAACGCGGGCGGCTCGGAGGGTGTAATCCACCACTGGACACCGACGCTGAGCAGCAGGAACACGGCCGCTGCCGTCAGCAAGGCAAGCGCGGCGGAGCGGGCGGATTCCCACGCCAGCGTGCGATTCATGTTCCGCACGAGTTGCGCCGCGCGGGTTGAACCTGCCGATGCCATCGAGTGCGACAGCGTCGACGAGTGGGTGACGATGGCCGAGAGTTTCGGCGGCATCGCGTGAGGAAGATGAAGGCCCAGCACCACGCCGAGGTTCGCGGTCGAGAGTCCGATGCCTCGACGATGATAGAAAGCGCGTAACCGCTCGAGCGCGCGGGAGACCCGCATGCCGGCCGCATCTTCCGAAACTCCAAGTTGCCGACCGACTTCGGCGAGGGGCCGGCTTTCGAGAAATCGCAGGACGATCGCGGTGCGGTCCGGTTCGCCGAGTTTCTCAATGCCTTCATCGAGAATTGGCCAGAGGCTCGACCATCCCGCGGGGTTGTTCTGTGCCGGATGATTCACTGTGCGTGCCATCGTCGCTGCCTGTCGTTCGTGCCGCTCGCGGCGGCGTTCCATCTTCAGGGCGTTGAGGGCTACATAACGGCAGGTCTTGTGGAGCCAGGCCGCGAGCACGAGATCCGATGAAAGAGAACTCGCGCGCTGAGCCAGTAACAGGAACACAGCCTGGGCCACATCGTCTGCCAGGTCCCTTCGACGCACCTGTCGCAATGCGGCCGAGTAGACCATCGCCCCGTGTCGCGCCACGAGTTCGGCAAATGCGCGTTGGCATTGCCGCGTCGCGAACGCATTCAGAAGCGTGTGGTCGGACTCCGGTTGTCGCATCTGCTGGTACATGTACGCTCCGAGGGCAGATCCAACATCAATCGTTCATATTTCTCGACGCCTGGCTTTTCGTGTCGAGCTCTGTGCGTCGCAGGTGATTGAGCAGGGCGGCAAGCCGCGGGTTTCCCGGCTGCAAATCCGCCAGCAGCTCGATGACCGGCCGCGACGTGCCGGCGATGTAGACACGGCCATCGACGGTGATGGTCAGGTCGGTGACATTGGTTTCTTCCTGCAGGATGGAGTCGTCACTCATTGGATCACCGTCAATCCGATCTTCCCGGCCAGTTCGCGTGCAGCTTCTCCGGCGTATGCGGGTAGCGGAATCGAAAGACCCGAAACCTTGTTCGCCCGCCAGTGCGGCAGATACCCGTCGCGAATGCTGAAGCCGACTTGAGGCAGATGCTCTTGCACCCATCGGGCGATCGGTTCGAAACAACACGTTTCGTGTCCCGGCAACAGCAGATGCCGAACGATCAATCTTGCATTCTGCTTCGAGGCCGCAATTAGATTCCGTTGGACGATCCCGACGTAATTCTCGACTCCGCAAAGCGCCTTTGCACATTGATCGTTGCCGAACTTGTAGTCGGCCACGTACGTCGAAACGACGCCGTCGAGCATCCTGAGTGCATCGGGCGTCATGTGAAAGTCTGACTTCCAGGCCACCGGCGGGAGGTCTGGGCAGGCTGACATCACTTCAAGGATACGTGGTAAGTGGATCGTCGGTTCGCCGCCGATCCACTGAATATTCCGCGCCCCTTGTGTTTTCCCCCACTCGACGGCAGCGTTGAAAAACCGGCTCGCAAGCTCTCGCCCGCGCGAGGGGTCGAACGCATCCAGCTCTGCGATACAGAAGACGCAGCGAAGATCGCAACCGGAGAGGTAAAACAGGTGAGATGGGATGAGTTCCAGCTCTTCGCCGCATTCGACACGATGCCGGAAAACGCGGGCGACCGTCCCCGCCTTGCACGGGCCGCGCCCGCCGGCGAGGCGATTGACGCCGCAGCGGTGCTCGCAGAGGTGGCAGGCGGTGTCGTGCCGGCGTGCCTCGGCGAGATGTGCAAACGCGGATTGCTGCGATGTCATGACGCACCCACATGGCGAATGAACGCTGTTTATCACAACACCGCCTCAGACATACGTCGGCGCGGCCCCGAAAGTTTCTTCGGCGACGACGCAAATCCCAATAGACCCAATCGCTGCGTGGATCGCAGCGCCTGCATCCGCGAGATGCCGGCACGCCGAGCGATCTCCGCGGCATGTATTGGCTTAGAAGCATCGCGAAGCACCAGCCACGCCGAAAGATCCGCATCCGACAAGACCAGTCTCTGCGACAGCGTGCGATTGTGCTTGAGGGTCCACTCCAAGGACCGAATCGCGGCCGAATGCAGCTCGAACTCGTCGATCCAGCGGCCCCAGTGTCGTGACACGGGCATCGCATGATCGCGAACGAGTTTGGCCGCCGCCGTTGATCGTCGATCGATATCGAAGAGTGGGGCGGCAACGCTGGCCGGAGTGCACGCGTCGATGGCTGCCCGCAACGAGCGATTCGCGCCCGCGGATGCTGCAAGTTCGAGCATCAGGCCCATCGGTGAGGAATCGACCATCGTCCGCACCAAGGCACCCAGGCGATGAACGGCAATCAGCTGCGCATTCAAGGTGATCCAGCTGACGGCCATTTGGAACAGGCGAGCGTCCGTCGCCACGACAGTGGAGGTCTCGATAATTAAGGGTTCGATGTCCGGCGTTTTGCGTGCGGGAGAGACGTTGAATCCCACACCGAGCCGAGCCCAGTTCGACGCGAGTCGATGAAGTTGCATGCCGGGATGTTTCATTTCAGTTTTCACGCAAGGTGGCGAGGAAAGCCTTCGCCTTGGTCACCTCGGTGCGATCAGAGATCTCATCGAGAAAACGATTGATCCAGTCCAACTCCGATTCGGTCGGCATCATCGTCAGAACATCCTGACGATCTTTCGGACGGGTGGCGCCGATTTTCATGGCGAGCAAATCGAGCCGACCCGCGGCCAACACAGTTAAGCGTCCAAATTCTCCGATCGGCACTGCCCGTTGTCGCCAGTCGGCAGGCAGATAGACCGCTTTGAGGCGTACTTGTGAATCTTCGAACCAACTTGCGGAGAATCTCATTGCCTTGCCGACCGCTCGAATCGAGTCGTCGTCGATCTCCGAATCCGAGCCGGGAGGGAGATACGCTATCACATCCACGTCTTCGGTCGTCAGGCGATCGTGAAGTTCACCTGTCAGCAAGCCAGCAGCACCACCGACCACGAGTATCGAAACGGGTTTTCCTTTACCGATTCGATCGCCCAGCAAGTCGAAGGCGGCGAGCAGCGTTTTTACTGACAAGGCGTTCATGTCACTAAAAATGTTACAACTCAATCATCAGCCGGGCAACACGAAATGTTCAAAGGAGACCGCGAAGTTATACATAACTGTGATTACCAGACGTCGGAGGGCGGTCTCGCCGTTGAAAACGACCGATTTCACGCCGACTCAAGGATCAGGTTCGCGTACTGGATCGTCTCGCCGGTGCGGATCAGGCCAATACAGTCCGGCACGAGCTTCTTGAACTCGGCATGCGGCTTGTGTTCGATCTTCAAGCCGCTGAGTGACGCGGCGAATCGCTCGCGAACGTCCGGCACGTTGTGATCGAGAAACTCCTGTGCCATCCACGCGGCGCCGATGACGTGGTTGGCGAGGATCGCGTCGAGTACCTGTAACACCGTCGGAACGCCATCCACCAATGAGAGATCGATCGTCTCCAGGCCCTGCCAGGACGGGAAACCGCGGTCCGCGATGACGATGCGGTTCGTGTGCCGTGTCCGCGCCAGCAGCGACAGGAGATTCAGGTTGAGGATGCCTGTGCGGATCACGTTCTCACCTTGGGTTTCAACCGATCTCGATCCTTCGATGTTGATCCGCCGACCGACGGGCGGCCAGCAAGGTTCGGGTCAGATCGATTGTCTGTTTTGCATCAATGACAGCCGGCACGGTGCAGGCAATCTGGCCGACGAATGTTTGCAGGAAGTTACGCGGCGCGGCGGGCGGCGTGATGGCGCGAGCGCCGTTTGCGTCGACGATCTCGATCTTCTCGTTTCGCACCTCCATCGTGCCTGTCGTACCGACGACGCGGATCCAATCATCGCCATGACTCGGCGCGGCTTCGGGCCGGAAGACGTCGATGCTGGCGGTCGCGGTGATTTCGTGATCAAACTCCAGCAGGCACGCCGCCGACCGTTCCATCGTTCCGTTAGCGCTGTTGTGCCGGGCCGAATGCGTCGCGTAAACATGCCGCGGGGCGTTGCCGATGAACCACATCGTCCAGTCGATGGCGTGGCTGCCGACCCAGGGAATCGTTCCGCCGTAGGTGTCGCGCGCGGTGTAGAAGCCGGCACGCTTCCCGAGTTTGTAGGCTTTGCGGGCGTTGACGAGTCGGATCTCTCCGATCGCGCCCGAGTCGATCATCTGCTTGGCGTGAAAAAAGCCGGGGTCGAATCGGCTGAACATCATGCCGGCAAGTTCCACGCGGGGGTTTGCCTTGACCGCCCCTTCAAGTTCCTCGAGTTGCGACTCGGTGACGGCGACGGGTTTTTCGGTAATGCAATGGATGCCTCGCCTGATGGCGGAAACGGTGTGTTCCGCATGTCGTTCGAACGGCCCACAGACGACGCAGATCGTCGGGTGCGTCTCGTCGAGCAGTTGATCAACCGATTCAAACACCGGGCAGGCAAGGTTGCCCTCGCGGGCGAACTTGACGATTGCCTCGGCGGAATCGCCGCCGGGGGAGGCGCCAACCAGCGTCATCGGCGCAGCCGTTGCGAGTTGGCTGAGCATGGTGCCGTGATGGCCGCGCGTGCCGATGAAAGCGATTCGATGGTTTATCTGCTGTGACAGAGCGCACCCTTTCATTCGCGTGCGTCGCCATCTTACGTGAGTTTGGTGCCGAGGTAAGTAGCAGTTCACTACATCACTTGCCGCAATCCGTCAATTTGTTGTCAGGATCGATCGGCGGCGATCGTGCATTGCAAACCGTGACGAATTGCATAGATTCCCACCCTGTGCAAGGTTTGAAACCGATTCGTTTTCTCTCTACCGGCTTGGGCGGTTACGCCTGGAACATCGCCCAACTTTTGGGCCGAATCTCGCAGATCTCTGGCGGGAAGACGGTTCAGCTCGTCGCCGTCAGTGAGCCCGCGCCCGATCGCTTTCCGCGACAGTCCGCCGAACTCGCGGCGCGCGGCGTGAAGATTTACACGGACTTCGACCTGATGCTCGCTCGCGAGAAGGCCGACGCCGTCTGGCTCCCCCTGCCCATTCATCTTCATCGCTCATTTGCCGAGCGAGCCTTGGCCAAGGGTCTCCATGTCGTTACCGAAAAGCCCGCCGCCGGTTCGGTCCAGGACGTCGACGCGATGATGGAGGCCGAGAAGAAAGCCGACCGGCGCGTCCTCATCGGCTTCCAGGACATTTATGCCTCGCACACATTGCCTGCCAAACGAAAACTGCTCGACGGCGCGATTGGCCAACTCGAACACGTGAATGTCTACGCCTCCTGGCCGCGCGACCTGAACTACTACGCCCGCAACAACTGGGCGGGCACGCTCGAGGTCGATGGCGTGTGGGTGCTCGATTCGCCACTTCAGAATGCCATCTCTCACTACCTCAATCTCGCGATGTTCCTGATCGGCCCGAAGCTGGAATGCTCGGCTGTACCGACTCACCTCGATGTCGAACTCTATCGAGCCAATGAGATCCAGAATTACGATACGTGCGCGATGCGCATCCGCTTCGAGAGTGCCCCACCGATCCTGGTCGTACTCACCCATGCCGCACAGACGAACCAGGAAGCCGTCGTCGACATCATCGGCTCCAAGGGTTTGCTGCGCGTCGATGCGATGGGCTGCGCCTTCAGCGGCGCTACCACCGCGAACATTCCCCTGGACCCGGATCGCCACAGCAGCATGGTGAACGCGATCGCGCAGTGTCTCAACGGCGCGCTTGACCCCCAGCAGTCGGCGGTCGCGAATCTCGCGATGGCGCGGCTGCACACGGTCATCGTCAACGGTGCCAGCGAGGCGACGGCGGTGAAGAGCATCGACCCAAAGTTCGTCCACCAGATTCACCTCGACCGAGGCGGCACATGTCTGGCGATTGAAGGCATCGAGGCCGTGATGCGCCGCTGCGTCGAAAAGCGCTCGCTGCCGAGCGAACTCGGCGACGTCCCATGGGCGTCGCAGGCCGGGACATTTGACGTGCGGAATTACGGCTATTTCAAAGGCCCCAAGCTCTCCTGACAGAATCTTCGGCGCCTTCAGCCCCCATCCACAGGCGTTCATGCCGGAAGCGGGATCTGTGTTCTGCGCCGCGACCTGACCGGCAGCGCGGTTGACGTGAGCAGTGTCGCGCCGTACTGCTGGGCGATGACCAGCAGGTCATCGAAATCGATCTGGCCGTCGTAGTTGAAATCGCCTTCGGAGAAGAGCGTGCCGGTTGCCCGGCCGTAATTCTGCGCGACGATCAGAAGATCGTCGAACCCGACGATTCCGTCGACGTTCGCATCGCCGCGCAGGAAGGAGAAGTTGAGCGCGATCGGCGCGGCCAGCGAATTGCCGGCGAAGTCGGTGATGCTCGCGGCCGCCGCGGCGAGCGTGAACACGCCGCTGGGAAGAACGATCGGCAGAGTGAGCGTCGCGGTACTGGTGGCGAGGTCGAAGCCCAGCGCCGTCGGCACGACCTCCCCGCCGGGGCCGCTGATCATGAAATCAGCCGTCGACAAACTTGTGCCTACGTCTTCGCTGAACACGAGACGGAGCGAATGAGCGTTGACGTCAAACGCACCGCTGGCGAGGACGGGCTTCACCGAGTCCAGACGGGTTACGAGTTCGATCTGATCGACATTGCCGGCATCCTGGCCGGTGGATTCGATGCGAAGCGTGTTGTTGCGTCCGGGATTGAGCGTGACGTTGATCGGAAGATTGGCCCACGTGGTGAACGAGCCGGTATTGGCGAAGGTAATGCCGCTGGAGACGCCGTTAACGATCAGCCGCGCCGTGCGCGAAACGCCGCCGCCCAGCGCATAGCGGATGCGGATCGTCGAAGCGCCGCCGCCGCCGCCATCGATCAGATTCCAGGTGAGCGAACCGCCGGTGGTGGGAAAATTCGCATAGCCGGTTTCGTTGAATCCGGGATTTGTCGATTCGATCACGGTTCCGCCGTCGGGCACGGCCGCCTCGGCCTGCAGGTTGCTGACCGCAGTCGTGACTTTGGCGAGCACGATATTCGGCGGGGTCTGCGCGACCATGCCAACGCCGAGAAAGAAGCTCGGGTGCGGCGGCTGGTTGTAGCCGACGTTCTGCCACGCGACGGCTTCGCGGTACTGCGTGTCCTGCATGAGCGTGTACAGGCGGTTGTTGGCGACGATCCCGGTGGTGAAGATCTCCAGCGCGGTGTTGTCGGTCCGTCGCCAGATGACTTCCTCGCGCCAGTCGCCAAAAACATCCGCGGTGAGACTCGGCGTGCTCTTGGTGCCGTTGTTGCTCGACGCATTGAGTGCGAACTGCTGGGTACCCGCGGTGGCCGGATCGAGATCGAAATTGGATCGGCCCGGGTTGTTCCATTCGCTGATGGTCGTTCCGTCGAGCAGTTCGCGTGACAGGTCGCCGTCCCACCATACGACGAAGTTCGTGAACATGTTGGAAGGCTTGGGGTAAAGGGCCGCGCCCTGGGCGTCGTAGATGTCGGGGCTGTAGGAGTCCCAGAACTCGTAGCCGAGGTGGTTGGGATCAATGTCCGCCGCCACGCCGCGGCCGACGTCGGGGTAGGTGCCGGCGGCGATATCGGAAGCGGAGACGGACGGCGCGGCGAGCAGTTGGCCGGTCCGCGCGTCCCTCAGGATCGAGGCGCGATGGTCGCCGATGCTCGTCGTCTCCTGCGGCATGAAGACTTCCAGGCCCGGCCGCGCGGGGTCCATGTCGCTGACGTGCAGCGCATCGCCGTGGCCGCGGCCTGTCGAGTAGAGCGGGGCGCCGTTGTCGTCGATCGCCATCGCGCCGTAGATGATTTCGTCCTTGCCGTCGCCATCGACATCGGCCGGCACCATGTTGTACACGCCCTGCCCGACGTAGGTCGGGTTCAGGGTCGAACCGGCCTTGAACCACCAGCGCATCGTGAGATTCGAGCCGTTGTAGTCCCACGCCGTCAGCTCGTTGCGTGCGGTGTAGCCGGACTGCGGCCCGAAGATGCCACGCCCGAGCACCAGGCTCGGGTGAACGCCGTCGAGATAAGCGACGGCCATCAGCAGGCGGTCGACACGATTGCCGTAGTTGTCGCCCCACTCCGTCACCGAGCCGCGATTGGGCAGATAAGGGACCGTTACGCGCGCCGCCCCGGTCGTTCCGTCGAACACGGTGAGGTACTCGGGGCTGGTGATGTTGTAACCGCTGGTGTTGCGGTAGTCGGTCGCGGGGTTGTCGGTGCCGAGGATGACGTTGTGCCCGACGCCGTCGATTGTGCCTGGCGCGGTGCGCATCACGACTTCGGCCCGCCCGTCGCTGTCGAGGTCGTAAACGGTGAATTGCGTGTAGTGCGCGCCCGCGCGAATGTTCACGCCCAGGTCGATGCGCCAGAGGCGGGCGCCTTCGAGCGTGTACGCGTCGAGACAAGTGTTGCCGGTATAGCCCGACTGCGAGTTGTCTTTCGAGTTACTCGGATCCCATTTGACGACGAACTCGTAATCGCCGTCTCCATCCAGATCGCCGACGCTGGTGTCGTTGGCGTTGTAGGTGTACGCCTCGCCCGACGGAGTCGTTCCGCCGGCCGGAATCTGCAGCGGCACATTGAGGTATTGCCGGATCGGCGCGTTGGCTGGGAGCGTGAACCGCTTGGAGTCGCCCTGCTCGACATTGTTGATCACCGGGCGGACGAAGTAAGTCACATCCGTCGTGAAGCTTACGCCGGTGTCGAGGTAGTTCGTACTCGCGGCCAGAGGGGTTGCGTTGCGCTTCACGGGTGTGGCGGTTCCGTAGGCGCGATAGACGTTGAAGGCGACTGCCGGGTCATCCGTTCCCAGCAACCGCCAGCCGACGTATGCGTTTCCGCTCGCGTTGCGAATCGCGACGACGCCGCGGTCCAGATCTTCCACATAGCGCGCGGGTAACACATCTCCGCCCGGCGAACGTGGCGAGGTCTGTGCGCAAGCAACAAGCGCCGATCGAGCGGTTGCATTTGCGCGCGGGGGAAAGTTCGGGCCATCTGCGATGCCTCAGGCGTTGGTTCAGGTTGTCGGAACGGAGATTCTCCGCAGTCGGAATTATGCCCCATAAATCCCATGATCACCAAATGGAAATTGCGGGAAATTGTACGCCTTTCTGACGACTGAACTCTAGGTGGTAATGGAAGCTCCAAACGCCATGTGGAGTCAAAAGAACCATTACTTGGCCTTCGTCAATTCCGCCCGGAACGGACTCGCAGGCAGACCCGCGCCGTTGAAGAGGTTGCACACCGGGAAGTCCGCCCACGCGTAGCGGAGTTCCGCCACCGTTTGTCCATCGTTGAGCGGGATGACGACCTTGTCGCCGTCGATCCGCGCGTCGGCCGACGTCCATTTCCCGTCCGAGAGGATCGAGAAGCCGAGCAACCTCGAACCATCCGCGACCGGCTGCGTTGTGGAGAGCTTGCCTACGGTAAGCCCGTCGGCGTGATCGAACTCGACCACGATCTCGTCGTGATCGAGAGCCACGGTTTTGATCAGTGGCCCGGAGTACACGACCTTTTCGCCGAAGGCGAGCGCTCGTGCGGCGAGCGCGAGACGTCGGCCCACTTCCTGCTTGTTGTGCGGGTGAACATCCTTCTCGTCGCCGATGTCGATCGTACACGCCATCGCCGTATTGGGCTCGCTGAGCGTAAGTCGCTGCGCCTCGCGGACGAGTGCGATCTGACTATTCGCCGCCGGCTGGGTCGCGGGCGCTTTGTAGGCGGCGAGCTGCACGAAGAGAAACGGGAAATCACGCTCCCATCGCTTGCGCCAGTCGCCGATGAGCGTCCTCATCAGCGAGAGATACTCCTGGTTATCCCATCCGTTGGATTCGCCCTGGTACCAGATGACGCCCCGGAACGGAATGTGTCCGAGCGGCGCGATCATCGCGTTGTAACAGAGCGTGGGCCGGTGCTGGTCTTCCTGTGGATTTTTGGGGGCGCCCGGCTTGCGCGGCGCGGGTTTGCCCTCGGCCTTGGCCTTCTCGGCGGCGGTTTCCCATTCCTTCAGGGCGGCATCGTATTTCGACTGCGCTACGCCGCTCTTGAACTCGGCGACGGCTTGTGCGTATTCGTCGAGCTGCGATTTGAACTGCGGCTCGAAACTCTCGCGGCTAATCCACGCCTGTGCGGTGCTCGCACCGAACGCGCTGGTGATGATCCCGACAGGCACGTTCTGCGATTGCTGAAGCTCGCGCGCGAAGAAGTAGCCGATCGCGCTGAACGCCGGCGCCGTCTCCGGCGAGGACACCTGCCACTTGCCCTCGAACGACTCCTGTGGATCGTCCGCGAGCTTGAGCGGTACGGTGATCATGCGGATGAGGGGATGGGACGCGTCGGCGATCTCCCTGGCTTCATCGATCGTGCCGGCCCACGGCTTGACGCTCCTGGAGATCGTGAACTCCATGTTCGACTGGCCGGATGCCAGCCACACCTCGCCGACATAGACGTCCTTCACGCGTACTTCACTATCGCCTTTCACGATCATCTCGTACGGACCGCCGGCTTTCTGCGCCGGAAGCTTGACGCGCCAGTTGCCCTCGGGGCTGGCCATGGTCGAGTCACTGACGCCGTTGAGCGTCACGGTGATCTCTTCGCCCGAATTGGCGCGGCCCCAGACGGGGATCGCGACATCGCGCTGCAGGACGGCGTGATCCGAAAAGAGCGGATTGAGCTCGATGCCGGCGTGGGCGAGTGTTGCGCATAGCGCCGCCATCAAAAAGCTTCGGACGAGGACGTGTTTCATTTTCGTTTTCCTTCCATGTTCGTTGGTGCCGGCGGATATTCGACCGGGTTCGCGTGTTCACTCGGTCCGTCGATGAGCGCGACTTCAAAGCCGCGTTCGGCGTCGAGTTGCGGCGGAGCATAGTCGAGATCGCCGCCCAGCCGCTTCCAGTGTTCATAGACGATCACCACCGCTGCGACCGCGATAGCGGAGAAGATTGCCGTCCACAGATACGTGAGCCGATTCTGCGCGAATGAACCGATGACCGCGCCCGAGATGACAGGCGCGCCGAACTTGCCTATCGCGCACAACGTGTTGTTGGCCGAACAATATTGGCCGTACTTCGCGAGAGGCAGGATTCGCGGCAGCAGCGAAATCTGGCTGCCGAGCCAACTCGTCATCGTGATCGCGTTGATGATCGTCCAGAGCTTGAACGTCCAGACGTCGGTGATGAAGTAGTAACTCGCCAGCGAACTCAGACCCATCAGCGACATGCCCACGATGCCGACGCGCAGCGGATGAAAGCGATCGGCTAGCGGTCCCATCAGGAAAAACACCGGCAGCGCGATCAGTCCGGCATTGCCCGTTGCGTTGCCGAACTCGTCCTTGCTCATCTTCAGATCGTTGAGTGCGAAGAACTGTTGAAAGAGCGATGAGCCGATCGCGAAATAGTAGAACAGGCCGATCATGTAGAGCTTCTGATAGAAGCGGATCGTGAAGCTTTCACGCAGCCATTCGTGCAGGATGGCCGCCTTGCTCTGCTGCGGCAGAGGCGCCGGCGCGGGATAATCGCCTTCCTTCACGCGCCATCCCATCAGCAGGAACGCGACGAGGTAGATCCCCGCACAGCCGATGTAAATGTGCGGCTGATAGTTGTCGCTGTGCGGGAAAATGAACTTGTTGAAGATGATCCCGCCGAGCGCGCCCATCACCTTGTAGAGAGACGTGAACTTCCCGATGACGGTCTGCGGGACGACGTCTGCGATCATGTAGTAATAGGTCGCGAGGACGACGACGTTGAAAAACTGAAAGATCGCCAGCAGCACGCCCAGCAGGACGATGGCGAGTGCCGATTCGCTGATCCCCAATCCGCCGAGGTGCGTGTGCAACCAGCCGGCGATCGAGCCGGAGAATCCGACAAGGACCAGGCAGGCAGCGAGGATGGGCGTGCAGGCAAGGATGAAGGGCCGGCGTCGGCCGAACCGGCTTCGGAACCGATCCGAATACGTGCTGACGAACGGGTTGATCAGGAACTCCACGCCGGCGGGAATGCTTGCGGAAATGAAACCGATCATCGCCTTGGCAGCGCCCAGCTTTTCGAGCTGAAGCGGCACGAGACGGGGAACGATTGTCTCCATGATGTTCACACACAGATCGCCCCAGAGCATCCAGAAAAAGACGCTGAGCAGCACCGTTCGCGTGTAGACGAGCGAGCCGACGCGCCACGTGCGCGGCGCAGGTGAGGCGTAGTCCAGTGACGTGGGCTGGTTCATCACAGGGTTCCGTTTAGTGCTCCGCAGGCCACCCGGGTGCCCCGGGGCAACGTACTCGTTGACCCGCGCACCGAGCGCGGGTCGGGAGTACGTGCCCCGTGGTACCCTGCTTCAGTTTTGCGCGGCGAGTCAATCACTTTTGATTACCAGATGACTCCGGCTCGACATCGCCGATCAGCGCCAGGCACTGCATGATCGCCAGCCCGTTCTGCGCCGCGCCATTGGTTCCCAGGCGTGCTTCGTTGATCGGATTGAGTACATCCGGGCCGTCCACTTTTGTGATCGTCTGCCAGCGCTTGCGTCGGTCGAGCCCTCCCTCGCCCAACAGTTCGCCCCACGCCCGCTTCGCGAGCGCCGGATCTTTTCTGATCCACGCGGCATACGCGGTGCACCGGGCGTGATGGTCGCGCAGGCTCGCATCCCTGAAGGACGTTCCGAGCACGGCTTTCTGCGCATCGCCGCCGGCGTTGTAGAGCGTCGCGTAGTCGAGCCAAACATCCACGAACTTCGGGCAGGTGTCGCCGTAGGTGAGAATCAGTTCGGCGCACATTTCCGGCAATCCGAACACGGCCGATAGGTGCGAGAGCCCATACGCGGGCTCGCCCGTCGATCGGCACGCGCCGGTGTCGAGGTTGATGACCCAGCTTCCGTTCCACAGCGCGTGTGGTATCCCGGCGATGCTTGTAAGCGCGGTACGGATCTTCCCGTGCCACTTCGGGTCGCCCGTCCGCTCGGCCTCAGTGATCCATGCAGACATCAGGTGACCGAAGCCCATCGCGCCGACGTTCGTCTCGCCGCCGGGCGGAAGATCCTCTTCGCTCGGCAGTGGAAGCACCGGCGCGTTGGGCGCGAGTTTGCGGCCGATGATCACTTTCTTCTGCGTGTCGGCGGCATGGAGCTGTTCTTTCAACAGGTCGCCGATGCGTTCGTCGCCGCCGGAGAGGTAGTACATCGGCCGGCGATAGATGACGGTGCTGATGCGGATCTGCTTTGAGCTATCCGCCCAGTGCTGCACGCCGTGGCGGGTGCCGAGGAACTTGAATCGGCCGGCGTGATAGACATCCACCTCGCCGGTGTGGCGCGTCATCGCCTCGGCGAAGCGATAGACATCCGCCCGGCCGCTGCGCAGGAACGTGTACCAGAGCCACAGGTCCGGCGAGAGTTCGCTGTTGTCCCAACCGTAGCCGCCGATGTCGTAGCGCCAGACGTGGCGATCGTCATCATAGGTGTGCATGATGTCGCCGTAGTCCCAGAAGCCGTACCAGCTGCGCTGATCGGTTTCGCGCAGGTACGCATCGAGCGTGTAGGCGAGTTCGTCTTCGAGCGCGGCTTTAAGCGGCGTCGATCGGTCCGGCGGCGACCAGAGCGCGCCGAACACGTTGCAGTTGAGAAAGCGTTTCGCATCGCAAACCAGTTGAGCGGGATTTCGCACGCCATCCGCGAACTCGACGAGCGACTGCCGGGACGGCGTCGCGCCGAGGGCCCACAAATACAGCTCGCTCGTGCGCGCGATGCCGTACGGCATGCCGTAGCCGGCCTCGTAATCCTCGTAGGTGATGTTCAGCGCTTCCTGCTGCTTGGCGTACGTGTCCTGGCCGAGCCCGTCGTGGAAGAAGCGCAGGTCCATCGCCGGCGCATCGGGCGCGACGAGCCACATCGTCACTTGCGCGGTGTCGGTGGCGGCATCGCGGATGTCGAGCTGCGCGGGATGTTTCTGCCAGAAGTCGCGCATGCCGAACGCGAGGCCGCCGGTGATCGAGCCCACATAGCCGACGCCGCCCGCGCGCTTTCCCGCGCCGGCGCTGAGCCATGCACAGCCCGCCTTGGTGCGCTTCCGAATTTGAAAGCCATCCGCGGAGCTTTGAAAGAGCGAGAAGTCGCCGAAGGTGGGTATCCACTGCAGGCGATCACCGACTGCCGGCGGCCACGACGTGACCGGCGGCGTCGCTTCGCCGGCGACCTGTGCAGCTCGCACCGCTTGCCCCGGATCGCGGCGCAGACCGGTGAGCGGGCGGACCGCTTCTCCGAAAAGGCCATGATCCTGCCCGACGAGCCTTACGTGTCGATCGTGGGGCTGATCGCGCATCGGCACATCGACACGGACGCCGAGCCCGCGCAGAAAATCCTTCGACTCATCCCCGTCCCAGATGAACGTGTGAATGATGCGGATCGCATCCGAGCCGGCGTAAAAGTAGAGCCGGACGATGAAAGGCAGCCACGAACGCCCGTTGCCCTTGTGTGTTCCGTCAATCCGGATGACGCAGCGAACCGGGCCGTCCTGCTCAAGCGAGACTTTCTCGACCTGGCTCTCGAATGATGCGACGCTGATCGATTCCGAGTCAGACGGCGCATTCTGTGAGAGCGCGACAAGGCGCGCGCGAGTCGCGATCGGTTTGCCTGACCGTTCGAGCGAATCGAAAAGGTACGCGGAGCCGGGCTTGATCGTGCAGCGGATCGTGCCGGTGTCGACCGAGAGGGTCTCCGCCAGTTTTTGGACGCGGATGGGCATCTCGGGCGTGGCCGGCGCGCCGGGCTCGATCAGGTACTCGGCTTTGGGATCACTCTCGGGCAGCAGCGCGTGGGCGGTCCACTTGAGAGAGCCGTCTGGCCAATACGCGAGCGGCCAGGATTGAGCCATGACGGCGGCGCCGGCCGAGTTTTTCACGGCGAACTCTTGGCCGCGTTTGATAGTGCCGCGCGGCCATGGGACGCCGAGCGTCGTCCCGGGCAACATGGCCGGCGGGGTGGAGTCGAGCCAGCGTGCAGTCGCGGGCGCATCGCTTAATGATTGAGCCGACATCGCTTGCAGCTGTGGCGTTAAACTGTCTGCAACAAGCGTCGCCCCGGCTGCAATGCCGGCCGCTTTCAGCCACTCGCGCCGGGTCCAGCGCCTATCGTTCGACATCGAGTCCTCCGCGTCAGACGTGTCACTGTGAAGCGGGGAAATCGTAGATGATTTTTCATGAATTGCCACTGTTTAAAAGTGAAACACCCGGCCATCTTGCAGGATCTTGACGGGGAATCTGTGCGCGACGCGCGGGACGCCGGAAAATCGTTTTCGGAAAGAAACAGTGTCATTCGAGTGAAACCCTCGGCCCTGCAGAGCGTCCGTTGTGGTGGAGCTCCAACCGATTTGTTTTTGTTTTAAACGAGTGCCCTTCGCGTCGCATTCATCGGCAGTTGAATTTCTGAACGCGAGAGCCCGAATGGAGTGAACATGCAGAAGTCCGCCCGCCGCCAGAGGGCAGAATGCCGGCCCGTGGCTGAATCCCTCGACGTTCGTCGACTCCTCGCCTACAGCGCTTACGCACAGCTCGTGAATCAGGATGACGCGATTTCCGCCTACCCGTCGATCACGGGCAAGGGCGTGACCGTGGCCGTCATCGATACGGGCGTCGACTACAACAACACGTATCTCGGCGGCGGGTTCGGCTCGGGCAAGAAGGTCATCGCGGGGTACGATTTCTACTCCAACGATTCCAACCCCATGGACGAGTCTGGCCACGGCACGATGGTGGCCGGCACGATCGCCGCCAGCCCTTACACCGTAAACGGCGTGCAGTACCAGGGCGTCGCACCGGACGCGAAGATCGTCGCGCTGCGCGTCGGCACCGAAAGCAGTATCTCGTACTCCAACATCGAAAAGGCCCTGCAGTGGGTCATCAGCAACCACACCAGGTACAGCATCTCGGTGGTGAACCTCTCGCTCGGATCGGGCAATTACACTGACGCGCAGACCGATGCCACGCTCAGCAACGAGTTTGAAACGCTGCACAACCTAGGCATCTTCGTCGTCGCTGCCAGCGGCAACAGCAACGACTCGAGCAGCGGCCCGATCGCGCAGGACGGCATCGCCTATCCCGCGGCCGACCCGAACGTCTTCGCCGTCGGCGCGGTGAGCGCGACCGACGTGATCACCACCTGGACGCAGCGTGGCGACGAACTCGACTTCCTCGCGCCCGGCGAGAACATCGTGATGCCTAAGCTCGGCGGCGGAACGGAAACCGAGAGCGGCACGAGCTTCGCCTCGCCCTACACCGCGGGCGCGGCCGCGCTGATCAAACAGGCGCTTCCTTCCGCCAAAGCCGGCGACATCGGTTCGATCCTGCAGGCCAGCGGCGTGAACAATCGCGACGGCTCCGGCGAAACCGGCAACACGACGACGCTTCAGTTCTCGCGCCTCAACATCAAGGGCGCGCTCGACCTCGTCTCAAAACGCAACGCGACCAACTCGTCGCCGAACCTCGGCAAAATCTACGACACCGCGCTCGACACGCAGGGCGTACTCCATGCCGCGTTCTTCGCCAACGGCCATCTCGCCTACGCGACTCGCAGCGTCGATGGAACCTGGAGCACGTCGACCATCGTCGATAGCTCGGCCAACACCGGCTACTACATTTCCATCGCGGTGGATGGTACCGGCAAGGCGGGCATCTCCTACTTCGATGCCGGCAACACGTCGCTGAGGTACGCCAGCTTCGGCGGTACGGCATGGAGCGTTACCACCATCGACTCGTCGAAGAACGTCGGCAGCTTCACCTCACTGGCGTTCGACATCGACGGGAACGCCTACATCGCCTACTACAAGCGCAGCGGCGGCCAACTCAAACTCGCGACGCTGGCGCGCGATGCAGGCACGTGGACCAAGAAGGTTGTTGATTCGTCGGCGGACGTCGGGCTTTATGCAAGCATCGACCTCGCCGAGGTGGCACATACCGCGACAAGCGGGTTCACCGTGTACGACACAACCGTCGCCGTTGCTTATTCAGACGTGACCAACGGCGACCTGAAGTACGCGCGGCTCGACCTCGACGACACGACGGCCACGTGGTACGTCGCCGTCGTCGATGATCTGTCCGGCGTGGCCAACATCTCGCTCAATCTGCACGCCGGCCCATCCACCACCGGCACGCAGGCGCAGATCGCTTACCAGGATGTGAAGAACCAGGATGTGAAGTACGCCTACCGCACCCCGCCCAACGGCGTGTGGCTGGTCGAAACTGTGGCCGGCGCCGGAAACAACGGCGCGAGCGTCGCGCTCACGTTCGATGCATCGGATCTGCCAACCGTCGTCTACTTCGACGGCACCGACCGTGCCGTGTTTGAGGCGGAGCGGTCCACGTCCGGCGTCTGGTCGAAGTCGCGCATCGCTACGAGTTCGGGCTACACGTCCGTCGGCTTTAATGAGCGATCCGGAAGCTCTGTCATCCTCTGGCTGGATCGGCCGAAAAAGGTGACGTACTCTGAAGTGTTGATCTGAGCGGCGCACGCCCCGCGTGCGAATGCGCGCCTGTTGTGAGAGCGGTGGATGGCGAAAGCGGCCTCGTATTGGCACGCGAGGCCAGCCTCACCGCCAGGCAGGCTCGAGCGTGAACGAACCGTCCGCATTCCACCTCACAACCCGCACGCGCGTGTGCCGGTTCGGATCGTTTAATGGGTCCGGCTTGGCGCCGGGGTAGTCGCGGGCGTGATAGATGAAGAGATCGGTCTTGCCGTCCTCGGCGACGGTGAAGCTGCTGTGGCCGGGGCCGTACTCGTTGATCGATTCATCGGTCTTCAGTATCGGCTCGGGATGTTTGGTCCAGCTCCTTGGGTTAAGCAGGTCGGCATCGACCTTCGCGGTGAGCAGGCCGACGCAGTAGTTCTCATCCGTCGCGCTCGCGGAGAAGGCGAGGTAGATCGTGTCGTTGCGGATCAGCACGCTCGGCCCTTCGTTCACCTTGTGGCCGATGATTTCCCAGGGCAGCGTGGGCTTGCTGATGCGCGTGGCGGGAAGCTGTAGCGTGGTAGGCGTTTTCATTTTCGCGATCAACAGGTCGGAGGTGTTGTCGCCATCGAGGTTTTTCTGCGCCCAGACAAGGTAGCGTGTGCCTCGGAGTTCGAACGTGGTCGCATCGAGCGAGAAATCCTCGAAGTCGGTGACAATCCGCCCTTCTTCGGTCCATTCGCCCTCGAACGGATCGGCACTCGGGTTGGATAGGACGAACGGACGGATCTTCCAGATGTGTTCGCGTTCACCGGCGGCGAAGTGGATGAACCACTTGCCGTCGATGCGATGCAGCTCCGGCGCCCAGATGTGGAAGCTCATCTCGCCGGTGTCGTGGCGCTTCCAGACGACCTTGGTCTGGGCATTGCCACCGAGATCGGCGATCGATTTGGCCCGGCGGAGTTCGATGCGGTCGTACTCCGGGCACGACGCTGTCATCAGGTAGGTGCCATCGGGCTGGCGTGTAACGTGCGGGTCAGCACGCTGAAGAACGAGCGGATTGGGATAGTTCATGGTGAGTGTCTCGTCGGCGTTGAGGGCAGCACACGCGATCGCTATCGCCAGGAATGCGAACGGTTTCACAACGCGAAGCTGCATGAAGCGTCCAGCGTACACGCAACCGCCGGAGGTCTGCCAGCGCGCGGCGTTCCCGGGTTAAAACGGCGCGACCGCGATGCCTGCCGCGGCAATGGCGGATCGCAACATGCGAAGGGTTGGCAGCGCCGCCGCACCGTCGCCATGAACGCAGATCGTCCGCGCCTTCATCGCGATCCATTCCCCGTCGACGGTTCTGACGCAGCCGTCGCGGACAATCCAGAGCACCTGGTCCGCCGCGTCGATCTCGTGCGCCTGCATCGCGCGCGGGTCGGATCGCGGCGTGAGTGAGCCGTCGGACTGATAGGTGCGATCGGCGAATGCTTCGGCAATCACCTCGATCCCCTTCGCGGTCGCAAGATCGTTCAGGATGCCGCACGGCATGGTGACGAGCGCGAGATCGGGATCCACGTCATGCATCGCGTCGAGGATCGAACCGGCCACGACCGGATCGCGCGCCGCCACGTTGTAAAGCGCGCCGTGTGGCTTCACGTGTCGGAGTCGGACACCCGCGTGCGCGGTGATCTGCTGCAGCGATCGAATCTGCGACGCAACGGATGCGCGCAGCGCTTCTGCCGGCACATGCAAGGCAGCGCGCCCGAAATTGGCGCGATCCTCATAACTCGGATGCGCCCCCACGTTCACCCCGAACTCGATCGCGAGGTCGACCGCGCGGCGCATCGTGTGAATATCGCCGGCGTGCCCGCCGCAGGCGATGTTGGCGCTGGTGATGAGCGGCATGAGGACGGAATCGTCGCCGCCTTCGCCGAGGTCGCAGTTGATATCGATCTGCTTCATGAGTTCACAGGGACAAAGCGTACCGCAGAAACGCGAGATCGCGATCCTGTTTCCGCGCGGCCGCGTGGGCGGCCTGGAGCGTGACGCGCTCGAACGTCACTGTCGAGCCCGGGCGTCGCTGGGCGATGCGAGGCAGATCGGCCGTGATGACATGCGCGATCTGCGGATACCCGCCGAGCGTTTGCGCGTCTGCCAGGAGCACGATCGGTTCGCCGCCGGGCGGAAGCTGAATCGCACCGGGAAAGATAATGGCGGAGTCGATCGCCGTTTTACCGTCCAGCGCGATCCTCGCGCGGTCCAGCCTCAGGCCCATTCGATCCGAACGTGGCGAGACGTGAAACAGCGCATTCGACCAGTGGGGACTCACGCGGGCCGCATCCGGTCCGTCAAGGATGCGGATCGGTGCTTCGAAGCAATGAAACGATCGGAGATCCACCTGGCGAGTGCGAGCCGGACCGACATCCGAACGCTTGCCGAGGGGCACCTCGTCGCCGCGCACGAGCCGTCGCCCCTCAAATCCGCCGATCCCGACGCGCGTGTCCGTGCTCCGCGAGCCGAGCACACGCGGGACATCGATTCCGCCGGAGATGGCGAGGTAAGCGAACGCGCACTCGTGCAATGGCCCGATCGCGATGCTTTGTTTCGCGCGGACGCGGAGCGTCTTCACCGGCGGCATTGCCTGCGAACGCGCGCCGCACAGCGCGATCTTGCAGTCGGCCATGAATCGAATCGTCGGCCCGACGAGCGCGCATTCGATCCCGGCAGCGTGTTCGTCGTTCCCGACGAGCAGGTTGGCGATGCGCAGTGAGATGGGGTCCACCGCGCCGCCGCTCGCGACGCCCTGGGCGCGATGGCCGGGCCGGCCCAGATCCTGGATCGTCGAGTGGGTTCCGGGCGCGAGAATTTGGATCGAGCGACTCAATCATCCACCTTTGAGAAGGTGACGGTGTCGCCGACATGCAGGAGCGCGCCACCGGCGGATGGGTCGAACAGCTTCACGTCTGTATGGCCGATCAGATTCCAGCCGCCGGGCGATGCAAAAGGATAGATGCCCGAGTACCGCCCGCCGATGCCAACGGCGCCCGCAGAAACACGCGTACGCGGGGTTTCGCGCCGAGGCGCCTGCAGCGCAGTCGGCAAGCCGCCGAGATATGCAAAGCCCGGCATGAAACCGACCGCGAGGACCTCGTATTCCGCTGAGCTATGCAGCCGGACTATCTCATCCACCGGCAAAGCGAGTGTTCGCGAGAGCTCGCGAAGATCACAGCCGATCTCGCCCCCGTAGATAATGGAGATCACGTGGCGTCGTCGCGTGGGAGCTGCGGACTCAACCGGCGCGGACTGGAACACGCGATCTGCCCATTTGCGTATCGATTGGAGGCGACCCGGTTCCGCGGCGACAATAGCGAGGTCGAAGCATATCGCCACGCCGTCGAACGCGCAGACGATCTCCTGCACGCCCAGCGGCGCGGACACGCGCAGCGCGTCGGCGAAGTCCGCCGCGCTGCGCCAGCGTGGCGGGCCGACGCGGCGGAGAATCAGTGCGGAATCCCCGAGCATTTCCAGTTCCATTGCCGTCAAAGCATATCCGGCATCGATGGATCCGCATCCGGCTAAAAACAACCGCCCCGTCGAATCGACGGGGCGGTTGCGGAGGAGAATGCACGAACCGAACTCGAATCAGTCGCGACGGCGGCGGCCGCCTACCAGCGCGAGCGCTGCGAGGCTGCCGAAGCTCACCGGTTCCGGAACCAGCGACATCGCCAGTGCGAAGTCGGAGTTGAATTGCGGGTTAAACCCGCTCATATCAACGCTCAGCAGAGCAGCGTTGTACGACTGGGCCAGTGACAGCAGATCGTCGAAATCGATCGTGCCGTTGTAGTCCGAGTCGCCATCGACCCAGTTCTTGCCGGTGCCGTTGTAGTTCTGGGCGAGCTTGAGAAGGTCATCGAAGTCGACGACGCCGTTCAGATCGGTATCGCCCGCGAAGGTGCCTGCGAGCAGAATCGCATCCGCGTCGACGCTCTGGCCGAACCAGGTGCCGCCAGTGTTGATCTGCGTCGCCTCGGCGTAGCCGACGCGAAGCTTCTTGCCGGCGACCGTGTCGCTGGTCGTGATACCGTTCCCGTTGAAAGCGCCGCCGGCGTAGCCGCTGATGATGTCGGCCTTCACGGTCGCCAGTGGGCTGGCGCCGGTGTAGTCGAGCACGAGCTTGCCGTGGAGCATGTCGAGCTTCGAGCCACTTTCACGCGTGAGCTTGGCATTGTCGATCTTGACGGCGGTGCTTGACGGTGTTGCGATCGCGAGCGTCGCACCGCTCTTCACGGTCGTGCTGCTGGTGGCGCCCAGCGCGTTCACGCTTCCGAGGGCGAGCGTGCCTGCGTTGACCGTCGTCGCGCCGGTGTAGCTGTTGTTGCCGCTGAGGTTCCACTTTCCTGCACCAGTCTTGCTGATCGCGAGCTTGCCCTTGGCGGAGTCGGTCAAGGCGTTAGCGACCGTGTTGTTGCCGGTGCTTGATCCGGTCAGCGTGAGCGTGCGGCTCTGATTGGTGAAGGTATAGGTCGACCCGCCAGGGGAGGCGGTGAACGAAGTCGTTCCATCGTTCTTGAGCCACACGACGATGCCCGTTTGGTTGCTCGGGCCGGCGTTGGAGTTCGTGGCCAGGCCGTTGATGGTGGCGGTGGTCGGAATGCCCGGACCGGCAACCGTCCAGCCCAGACCGAGGTTCGCGGTTGCCAGGGGATCGCTGTTGCCGAAGTTGATCGAGCCGCCGTTGGCGGTCGTCAACGAGTTGCCGGCGGGCAGCACGGCGGAGGTCAGGTCGGCCTGATCTTCCTGCGTTGCGGCGGCCGCATTGGCAAAGGTGATGGAGCCCGAGCCCGAGCTGTCGAGCGTCGCGCCAGCCGAGCCGATGGTGAGCGTCTTGGTTGTCGAATCGTTGGTCGACCCGCTGTACTTGAGCGTTGCGCCACGGAGACGAATCGCCGAGGTGCTGGCGAGGCTCGAACCGTTTACATCGTCGAGCTTCTTCACTTCGAGGGTGGGTGAAATGCGGACGCCGGTGACGACGCGATCGGCGCGAGCCACGCCGCCGGCATCGGTGTAGGTCTGCAGGACGTTGGGGGAACTGATCTGGGCATTCTCCAGACCGGTGGCGACCCAAACGCCCTGAACGGTGGTGGTTCCGCTGAAGTTGTTCGCCTGGGCGAGCACGACCGTGCCGCCGTTGACGACCTCGAGGTTGCGGGCCCCGGTGAGAGCGTTGGCGTTGGCCATGGTCAGCGTGCCGCCGCCGCCGAGACGGTAGGTGTTGTCTGCCCCCGGCGTGATGGTGCCGGTATAGGTCACGCCGCTGCTCAAGGCGCCGATGCTGACGCCCTTGAGACGGTCACTGATGAAATCGCCGGAATTGAAGTCGATGTTGGTGGCTGCGTCAGCGGTCGCGAGGGCGATAGCGCCCTTGCTGTTGACTTGATTGCCGGCCGAGTCATTGAAGTTGCCGAACGGCGAGGGGAAGTCCCTGACGAAGAGGTTGAGGAACGAGGGATTGAGCGAGCCGGTGCGGACACCGACCGCGCCGCCGGGGTTCGTGAACATGGCCGAGACACCGACGTTCGGATTGCCGGTGCCGTTGTCGGCCTGAACGCCATAGCTGCCGTCGCTGGCGAACTCGAGCAAACCGCCGGAGGCCATCGCGTATCCGCGGAGCGTCGAGCCGGTGCCGTTAATGATGAGCTTGCCGGTGCCGCGCTGGACGATGCTGCCGCCGTTGCCGGCGTTGTCATCGAGCGGGGAGGTGGTGGAGCCATTCCAATAGTTGCGCACACCGACGTTCATGATCGTGGTGCCGGTGCCGTCAAAGAACTGTGAACGGCTGTCGGTGACGTTGGCGGCCGTGTAATAGGCCTGGGTCATGGTGACGGTCTTGCCTTCGGGCAAGAGGTTCACGAAGGCGCGGTTCTGGGTGCCGAAGACGACCTTGTTGAAGATGAAGGAGTTTTCGCCGCGGAGCGTCATGTTCTGGACGGTGCGGAACGAGGCATTGACCTGGTAGTTGTCGGTGCCGGCCACGAGGTTGAAGCCGTACGGTCCCGACGGGTTGCCGCCGCGGAACTCGCCGACGCCCAGGGCATCAGCGCCGTTGAGGACGAACGTGCCGCGATTGAGAACGATGTTTCCCGTGAATGCCGTGTTGACGGCATTGAGCGTGTAGGTGTGTGGCTGCGTATCCGCGAGGGGCACGCTGGTCGGGACGGTGCTGGTCAGGCCCAGGTTGATCGGGCCCGAAGCGCCGGTGATGCCCGCGAGCGGCAATGTTCCGGCGAGGAACTTGCCGTTGATGATCGTCGAGCCGGTATTCGCGCCGACGATGGTCAGGCGACGGCTGGTGGCGATGACATTGTTCGTGTCGTTGGCGCCCGAGAGGACGATGTTGCCGTTGATTGTAAGCGCAGCACCATTCTTGAGATTGTTGGTGAGCACGCGGTCTGCCCCGAGCGGCTGGACGATTCCGTTCAGGGTGAGGCTCCGCTGACCCAGGAGCGGGTCGACGGCGTTGTCGGTGCTGCCGATGCTGAGCGTCGAAGAGGCGGTGCCCGCGAGTCCGATGTAGATCGGCGCGCTGATGATATTGTTCACGCCCGCAACGCCGCGGCTGAAGATCGTGAACGAAGTGCCGCTGGTGCCGTTGTCGAAGATCAGGCCGTTGCCGGTGGAGTTGGCATTGCCGATATCAGTCGTGACCGCGTTGGTGCTGCTGCCGAGTACCAGGGTCGTCAGGGTGAAGTTGTTGGCGAGGTTCACGCCGAGATTTGAGGTGATGCCGACGTTCAAGTCGCCCTTGTCACCTTGTGCGTTGGGGAAGCCCGCACCGCCCCAGTTAGAGGCCAGATCCCAGGCGGTGGTTCCACCAGCGAGGTTGGTCCAAGTGTAGTCGGTCGCGTTTGCGGCCGAGCTGAAGATCGAAGCGACGACAAGACCGGCGGCAATAGCCGCGAGTTTAGAAAACCTCCGCATGTGCATTTCCTCCAAAGTTTCGAATTCATCAACCGCCGAAAAGAGATTCCTCAATCTCGCCAGCGGCAATTATCAGCTCTACTCACATCATTGACCCAAACCATACGTGGGCAACGTCCGTATTCTCAGTATCCGGCAGGATCGACGTACGGTGATCCCGCATGGACAGCCTTGAGGGCATCCTTCCGGCTCATGAACTCTCCGTGACCGTCGCAGAACGCAACGTTTCCCTTCGCGTCTTCGTTGATCTTTCCGGTGGCCGGGACACTTGTAACGAGTTGTTTCGGCTTGCCGGTTGTATGACGTGAAGCGACCGCGTTGACTTTCTGATTGAGGAGCCAGTTCGTGGGATTGGCGACAAAGACGCCGTCGTCGACAGTTTTCTCGTCTTCACAGATGAAGAGGATTCGCTCGGAAGCACCACGGATCTCGGAGATTTTTCCGCGGAAGACGCTCCCGCCGAATCTCGCTCCCGCCGCCAACGTCGGACCTGAATAGCTTTGAGGGACGGGGAAGTTATAAGCTCTCCCCGTATACGCCTGGTTCATGGCGTAGCTGTAGCGATAAGCCTGGTTGCCGTTCACGACGGCTTCCGGACGCATCTCGAGCGTGTCGGAGGGGCAACGGAATAGCTCTTCCAGCGATCGACCCAGTTCGTTTGCCTCTTGTCCGCTGTTCGCTACGACCGGCTTGACGCCGAGATACTTTGCCAGAGCAGAAAGGGTGATGTTCTGGTGATCGGTGTTCGAATTCACTTTGCCACTGATCGGGTCGATATCACGCTGCCAGCTGATCCAGTCTGCCGTTCCGACGGCGACAGATCCCTCTTTATAGAGGCCGTTGGCATTATTTCCGCCGGGGAACGGCAGTTTGCCTTTGTTGTCGTTGGCGTACGAGATGGTCGCCTGTGCGATCTGTCGCAGGTTGCTCAGGCATTTGACTTGGCGCCCTGCTTCGCGGGCCTTATTGAGTGCGGGCAAGAGGATCGAGATCAACAGCGCGATGATGCCGATGACGACGAGCAGTTCGACGAGAGTGAAACCGCAGCGGGTTTGAGATCCACGACGCGAAGTCGGATTTGTTGAGCACATCAGGAGTCCTCCAAGACGCCAAAGCGATTTTGCACATGAGAACGCGGGTACCACGTCGCAAACGAACGTCGCTGGGGAACTCCGCATAACCGCCACCAACACTCTACTTCTTAATACGAACTCAACTTTGCAAGGTTGCGGAATAGTTTTACGTTCCGGCGCAGCCCTCAATTTTCGACGGGTCAACGCCCATTTTCGATGTTCCGCAGCAGGAATTTTGAGGGGTCCAACACTCCATGCCGCATCCTTAAACGCTTCCAAGTATAGGCGATATGCACCTTGCCATCTCTCGTCTGGATGACGGCCGGATAGGAGTACTGCCCGGGTGGTTCCGACTCGATTGTGCAAGCCGCTTGCCATTTCTTACCATCTTTCGACATCGCCACGTTGAGTGGATAGCGCACCTTCTCCGTATCCGAATGGTTGTAAACCACCAGGTGCGTCCCATCCGCCAGCGTCACCGCATCCGTTCCCGAATTGCAGTTCGGCAGCTCGGTCAGGCCCATCGGGCCCCAAGTCTGGCCGCCGTCGTTACTCCAAGTTTCGAAAATCCGCTGATTCTTCTGCGTCCGGCCGATCGCCTGAAGCTTTGTCTGGGAGTGAATCAAAACGCTCGGTTGAATCGCCTTCATCCCTCCTGGCTGCTCGACCAGTGGCGTCGCCTGGAACGTATTGCCGTTGTCGGCGCTTAGCTCGAAGTAGACGTTCCAGCCCATCTGGGACACTTGCTGTTTGGCCTCCCCGACAGACGCAACGACCACCCCCGCGCTCGCCAGGCCGTCGTCGTTGGCGTCGAGCACGCCTTCGACGCTGGTCGGGCTGATGATCAACCCGTTGTCGAGCTGCACCGGCTTGTTCTTGATCGGGCCGAGCAATTTGCCGGGCAGGCGTTTCGCATCCGACCACGTTTGGCCATCGTCATCCGACGTTTTCACCATCCCCCACCAGTCCTTGGGGGAAGGTCCGACCTTGTAGAACAACATCAATGCCCCGCCCCGCGGCTGGAACAACACCGGATTCCACGTCGGCATCCGTGTGCGGTCGTCCATCACGCCGTCGGCGACGCTGACGGGATCGCCCCACTTTGTTCCGTCAAATCGGCAGAGGTAGATGCAGACATCCGGGTGGCGCTCGTGCGTGCCGCCGAAGAATGCGCAAAACAGCGTGCCGCGATCGGATTCGACGAGCGTGGCCGCATGACAGCTCGGGAACGGGGCCGATTCATAGAGAAAGTCGAGCGAGAGAAGTCCGGGGTCCATGGTCTGCTTTCGGCTATCGGTTGATGATCGTCGGAACTGCTTCTCGAATGAACGCTTCGATCCCGCCGCACGCGAGCGCGCCGGGGAAGAGCCGCGGATCGTCGATCGTCTCACAGGCATCGAACTCGAACGCGCCCAGGCTCACATACGCCGAGTCGAATAACCCCGGGCGGGCGGCGCAGACCGCGCACGCGACAACGGATGAGACGCGATCGGCGTAAAGCTTCAGCGGTGCTTTGCAGGAGGACCGGATTCCTTCGGCGATCGCGATCACTTCTCGTGCGCGCTCGATCACGACCGGGCGATTGAATACGAAGTCGAACCACGCCGGTTTCTCTTTGATCAGCGTGATGGGCTCGATCATTCCGAACGAGATCGCGGTTTCGCGGGCGCCCGCGCCGTGTCTTTCACGCATATGGCAGGTGCCGGTGGTTCGTGTGAGTTCCTTTAGTTCGATCTCGATCGCGTCTGCATCGTCGACGCGGCGCGGCTCGGGAGCCACTTCGCCGACCCAGCTCGCCAGCAGTTCCTTCACCGACACGCCGGGATGCCACGATTTCCGGATCGACTCGACCGACAGTTCATCGGTCGGCCGGGGATGTTCGGCATCGAACACGCTCAATTCGGGCGGCGGGATAGGATCGAACGCGCGCTCGGTCATCGCGTCACCGCTGTTCAAGGCGAACACACGATCCACGAACGCGTAGAAATCGGCGCGGGTGTGCGCGTTGAAATTGTGAGGCCATGGCAGGACGTTGCCGTTCACGCGATCGACCGCATCATACAGCTGGTAAATGTGTTTGAGTTCAGGAATGCCGCGGCGATCGGCATCGTGGGTCCAGTCGCCGGTCGCGCCGCTGCAGAAGACATCGCGTGGCGCGAGCGTGGCGCAGAGTTCGACGTTATTGCTTTCGAGACGAAGCAGCGGCGCATTTTCGCATGGGCAGCCTCCCTGCATGTTCATGCCGATCATGCCGGCGATGAAGAGCGCCCTGGGGCGATCGTCGAGGATGCCGAGCATCAGCGTCTGCGTGCCGCCGGAAGATGCGCCGCCGACGGCAATGCGCTGCGAATCGACATCCGCAAGGGACGTGACAAAGTCGAGCGCGCGGATGCTGTTGAACGTCTGAAGCCCCATGTGGCTCTGCGAACGCAAGATGGCTTCCGCATCGTCGAACCCCTGGGCGTGCGTGAATTGCGTGCTGTCACAGTAGCCGAGCATGTCGTAGTGGAACACGACGCACCCCATTCGCGCGAACGTTGCGTTGCAGGCTTGCAGCGGGCTTCGCGCGCAGGACCGAAGCAACTCTGAACCATTCGCGAGCGAGGCGTCGATCTTCTCATCGTTTACCCAGATGAACCGACCATCGGGCCAGTGACCGTAAGGGTGCAGGACAACCGGAGAGGCTGCCCCTCGCGGCGTTGCCGGGCGATAGAGATTTCCCGTGACATACACGCCCGGCATCGAGGCGAAAGAGACCCTTTCGACGCTGTAGCCATCGCGGTCGATTCTGCCGTGAATGCTCGCGACGATTGGCGCTCGATCCGGCAACGTCGCGAGCCCGAGCGCGATGGCGGTGCGCCGTCGGAGGTGAGCCGCGCGCAGTTCCCACGCGTCGCGCGTCGCGAACGCAGGATGGAAATCGTGAGGATGATCCTTGGTGTAACGCATGTTCCGCAGCCCGGATTGTGGCTGCTGGCGGACACCGATGTAAGCGCTCCGGTTCGAAGCCCACGATTTCTGCAACGAAAGTCACACATTCTCCCACACGCCTTGACGTGATCGGTGTCGCAACTTCGTATCTTTCCAGACTCGAAAGAACCACCATGCCCAATCCGCCGACCCATTTGCGTGCCGAGTATCTGAACAATCCGATCGGCCTGGACGTCGCCTCGCCGCGATTCAGTTGGCGATTGAATGATGATCGTCGCGGCGTGAAGCAAACGGCGTATCAACTCGTCGTCGCCCGCGCGGGTGCTCCGACGGTGCCGATCTGGGACTCGGCTAAGGTCACAACGAATCAGTCGACTCAGGTGGGCTATCGTGGCCCCGCGCTCTCCTCGCGCGATCGCCTCGTATGGCGCGTGAAATACTGGGATCAGGACGGCGTCGAATCGCCCTTCTCTACCGATGCGACGATCGAAATGGGCTTGCTCACGCGCGACGACTGGAAAGGGACATGGATAGGCAGCAACGACGTCGGCGGGCCGCGCTCGATCCCGCCTTGTCCGCATCTGCGTAAACCGTTCGAACTGAAAGCCAAGCCGGCCCGCGCGCGGCTCTACATCACCGCGCTGGGCCTGTTCGAAGCGGAACTCAACGGCCAGCCGATCGGGGAAGACGTCTTCGCGCCCGGTCGAACCGAGTACGCGAAGCGCGTGCCCTACCATGTGTATGATGTGACGAACGATCTCAACGCCGGCGCGAACGTCATCGGCGTCATCCTCGGCGACGGCTGGTACTCCGGCCATGTCCACTCCGACCCGCGCATGTACTACGGCGACCGGCCGCGCCTGCTCGCCCAACTGGAAGTGACCTACGCCGACGGCTCGACACAGACGATCGTCTCCGATCCAAGCTGGAAGGAAACGACGCTCGGTCCGATCCGCTCCAGCGACCTCCTGCAAGGCGAAGATTACGACGCGCGGATGGAAATCGACGGATGGAGCGATGCTGGATTTGATGATTCGACTTGGCGCGCGGTGAAAACGTTCGAGTTCCCGAAGATCGCGCTGGTCGGCCGAAGCATGCCACCGGTGCGGCGGATCCAGGCACTGAAGCCCGCCGTCGCGCCGTGGCCGACGCCCAACAAGCGGCGCTGGACCTTCGACTTCGGCCAGAACATGGTCGGGCGGGTCCGCATCAAGCTGCGCAAAACCAGGCCGGGACAGATCATTACCATCCGCCACGCCGAGATGCTCGACAAGGCCGGCCGGCTATACACCGAGGCGCTGCGCAGCGCGCGCTGTACCGACTACTACACCTGCAAAGGCGCTGATGAAGAGATCTACGAGCCGCGCTTCACATTTCACGGCTTCCGTTACATCGAGGTGAACGGCCTGAAGTTTGGCGTGCCGCCCGATCCGGATGTCGTCACCGGAATCGTCCTGCACTCGGATCTCGAGAACTCCGGCAGGTTCGAATGCTCGTCGCCGATGATCAATCAGCTCCAGAGCAACATCCTCTGGAGCCAGAAAGGAAACTTCCTCGAGATCCCGACCGACTGCCCGCAGCGCGATGAGCGCCTCGGCTGGACCGGCGACGCACAGGTCTTCATCCGAACGGCCGCGTGGAATATGGATGTCAGCGGCTTCTTCACCAAGTGGCTGCAGGACATGGCCGATGCACAGTTCGAGACCGGCGGCATCCCGTCGACGGTGCCCTACTGCGTCAGCATCTCCAACGAAGGCGGCCCCGCGTGGAGCGATGCGGCCGTCATCTGCCCGTGGACGATCTACCAGTGCTATGGAGACACGCGCATCCTCGAAGGCGCGTATCCGATGATGCAGCGGTTCATCGACTTTCTGAAGAACACCTCCAACCAATTGATCCGCGCTGATGAAACTCAGAAATGGCGCGGCTATGGAGACTGGCTGAGCCAGAACGCCGAGACGCCGAAGGACCTGATCGGGACGGCTTACTTCGCGCATGTGTGCGACCTGATGTCGAAGATCGCCGACGTGCTCAAGCGAAACGATGACCGCGACCGGTACGAATCGCTGCGCGACGATGTGCGTGATGCGTGGCGAAACAAATACGTCACCCCCGCCGGCGAGATCGTCGGGCAGACGCAGACCGCGTATCTCCTGGCGCTCTCGTTCAAACTCATCCCCGATGCGTTGCGCCCGAAGGTTTTTGATGCGCTCGTCCGTGACATCCAGGCGCGCGGAACGCACCTCTCCACCGGCTTCGTCGGCACGCCACTCATTACCAAGGTGCTCACCGAAGAAGGCCGGCTCGATCTCGCCTATGCACTTCTGAATCAGACGACATTCCCGGGCTGGCTCTTCCCCATCACCCACGGGGCGACCACGATGTGGGAGCGCTGGGACGGCTGGACGCCGGACAAAGGCTTCAACGACTCCGGCATGAACAGCTACAACCACTACGCGTACGGCGCGGTCGGCGAGTGGATGTACGCGACGATAGCCGGCATCGATCTGGACGAATCCGAGCCGGGCTACGCGAAGATCAAGATCGCCCCGCGGCCCGGCGGCGGGCTGACGTTTGCGCGCGGCTCGCTCCTCACGCCGCACGGGATGGTCGAGACGAGTTGGACGCTGGATGGCGCGAAGTTCAAGCTGAGCGTGACGATCCCGCCGAACACGACGGCGTTCATCCGAGTGCCTGGTACCGCCATCAAGCAGCGCGCTATTGATCCGGATGTGAAGAGCAGCGATCGGCCGGCCAGCGACTTGCACGCCGCGCCGTTCGAAGTGGCCGCAGGTCGGTACGTCTTCGAATCAGAACTTTCATTCGCCACCAGTTAGTATCGCGAGATCGTTGCCGATTGAAGATGAGCAGCGGGATCAGGAGCGCCGCGGCCGGCTCGGGTGCGAGTATTCCCGCCGGCGCAAGGGCGTTCACCGGAGAAACCGCCCCAGTGGACAGGTTGGCAATCTGATAAATGTAACCGACGGCGTTCGTCCGAACGATCAGCAGAGTGCTCGAAGCGCCATCCATCAGACCCGGTTCCACTTCAGGCCCAGACCGAAAGTTTTCGCGGATCACGCCGCCGGGCAGGTCGCGCGCGAAAGTGCGCGGCGCGATGTCTCCAGAACCGATCGCGTAAGTCATGTCGACGCGATAGCTGTTGAACCCGCTGATACTCAAATACCACATCCCGCTCGGATTCACCTCGTACGTCAGCGGATTGCTAAACAGTTGATAGGTAAAGGTGAGGCTGCCTTGCGTGTTGGTCGGATCGCCCTGGTAGACGCGCGACACGAGTGTGCCGGAGTAAGTTGCCGTCGCATAGGGAGAGACGAGCGAGGCGATTTGCGTTCCGCCGAATGGCTGCGACTGCGGCTCGGCGGCGGTCAGGTCTCCGCGTTCCATTTTCGCGCCGTGCGTTGTCGTGACCGCGACGATGCCGAACGCCGTGAGCCAACCCAATCGAAATAGACTCAAACCCATCTGCCGCCCCTCTCGTGAAATGATTCCGCGCGACCGCGCCGTCTCTGCACTATGCCGGTGAATGAGCCGACGTAAAGAACAATCCGCTTTCCGTTGACGTCGTCCGCCGTATAGGTTTCGCGATATGAACCTCCGACGTCTCTTGCCAGTATGTGTGTTGTTGTTGGGAACGGGGTGCGTCAACCCGATCGGCAATCCGCACGCGCGCGTGAATGACATGCAGCGCACCGAACTGTACTTCGGGCGCAGTACCAACGTCGGCGGGCACGTGACGGACGAGCAATGGTCCGCATTTGTCGATCGCGAAATCACGGCGCGTTTCCCTGCCGGCATCACGATCCTAAATGCCGACGGCCAATGGACCGATCCCAAAGGCGCGCTGGTTCATGAGGACAGCCGCGTGATTATCCTGCTGCACGGCCCCGAGCGCGACGCAGAACACAAAATCGAAGCGATCCGCGACGCCTACGTGAAGCAGTTCAGCCAGGACGCGGTGATGCGCGTCGACTCGCCGGCGAAGGTGAGATTTTGAATCGACTTCAATTTGCCGCGATGGAACGTGTCGCGGTCGGCGAGTTCCGTCATCAACCGGCGTTGCCGGGAATGGAACAACCGCGGCCGAGGGCCGCGGTTGTTCGGATTCTCAAATCATCGATCAGGCGATGATCATGCCTTGCGACGACGGCTCACGAGCAGGCTGCCGAGTGCGAAAGCGCTCAGCGAGGTCGGCTCGGGGGCCAGGACCAGTTTCGGCGCCCACGCGCCGACGACTCCGGCGTCGGCGCCGAGTTTGGGCGCGAACTCTTTCGACGCGAAGATCAGGTTGTCGGAGCGAACGGGATTCGGATCGTTGTCGCCGGTCACCGCAAGCTGGTTCTTCTGGAAGACGACGAAAGTCGCGGAGGTCTCACCCGCTGTAAGCATCGCCGTCAGGTAGGCGACGAGGGCGGCGCGATTCGCCTGCGTGTCGGCGAAGCCGTGACTCAGCGGCGAGTTGTCGTCCTCGGTCGAGAAGGACAGTTCGCTGCCCGGAGCACGCGGCGTGGTCCGGCCGTCCATGTCGAGATAGCCCAGGAACGTCGTCAGCGTCGGGTCGAGGTCGGCGTTGTACGTCGTCAGCGGCTTGCCGGTCGTGTCGGTGTAGTTGCCCGTGAACGTCGTCGCGGTGTAGCCCTGTTGGTTCACGTAAGCCTGATACGCGGCCGTGCTGTTGGAACTGTTGGCCAGGCCGTCGTCGGCGAGGTCGGCGTTGTAGAGGGCGAGGTTGGCGGTGTAGCGCGATTGGTTGAGCGATTCGACGTTGGCGCTGTAGGGCGCATTTTCATGGACGATGCCGGGCGCGCGGTTCGCATCGGCGGCGTTCGAACCCCATGTGGCATCGGTTTGGCTGAGCGGGCTGGCGGGCGCGGCGGTGCGCGCTCCGGCGGCGGGTTGAGCGAAGACGCTGGGCGCGGCGGGCGTCGGGTAGGCCGAGCCGGCATCTCGATACTTCACGAGGGTTTCATTCCACGTGTTGGCGAGCGGCGCGCCGGAGTTGACGCCGTAAATGCGGAGCCCGGTGCCGTTGGCGGCGGGCTGGGCCGAGCCGCTGTTGGCGGTGCCGCCGGTGTTGTTCCCGCGGAACGAGAAGCGCAGGTCGGCGAAGCCGCCGATGCTCGCCGGGGTGAGGCCGGTCAGGTCGAAGCGGACTAGGAAGCCGGTGTGCTGGCCTCCAGTCGATCGGGTGGCGAGTTCGGTCTGCGGTCCGTCGACGGTGGTGAAGCCGCCGCGGGCGTCTTCAGGGTTCTGCTCACGGATCTCGGCGTCCGCCCCATTGCCGACAGAACTCTTGATGATGATCGGAGCGCCGACTGCGGCGACGCTGTACAACGACCCGCACGCCGTGGCGGCCGCCATCGCGAACACGTGAAACGATTTGACCTGCATAAGAGACCCTCCGCGCCCAAGCGCTAATAGTTTTCGATTCTCCAGCCGCCTCCTCCGGCGACCTCTATACCGCCGTAATAATGACACGATTTGTTGGAATGGCACTACCATTATTGCGAAAAGAGATTGCAACTTTGCGCAGCAAGCCGACCGGCTTTTCGGCCTTTTCGCCGATGAACCGGCATTTTTTAGATCGGGCAAGGGAATCACCGCTCGAGGTGACGCGCGAGAAACCCGTAGATCGATTGGAGGCGGGCGGCGTCAGTACTCACCGCATGGCCGCGCCCGTCCGTGTCGACGGCGAACTCATGATCGAGCCCCAGCGTAAGCAGCTTCTCATGCAAAGCGCGCAGACCCTCGCGGTATTCGGCACTTTCCGTGTCGCTCGTGTTCAGGTACATCGGCGCGGCCCGCTCTACCAGGTAGTGCGCTGCGCCGTGCGCGAGCCACCGCTCGCGGTTCGTCTCACGCCCGCCCCACGCCTTGGCAAACCGCTCGAGCATCGGATCGGCGTCGCTGAGCTTCGAATAGTCATACCGGTTGCCGTGAACCAGTGCGGCCTGCACATCGCTCGAGACGCCGGCATGTTCGCCGCCGACGTCGAACTCCGCCCGGCCATTGGTGACCGCGAGGAAGGCCGCCATCGGCCCGCCGCGAGAGAAGCCGACCGCGCCGATCTTTCCGTTGAGCCCGAGATCATTCGCCTGCGCGCGGAGGGTCCGTACGGCGCTCTTGAGTCGATAGATCAGTTCCGGCATCGGATCATCCAGGCCCTTGTACGGCGCCGGCACCGGGTGATCGATCATCGCCGCGGCGAATCCGCGCAGCAGTGCGCCTTCGACCAACGTGTCATGACAGAACACGAGCGAGAAGTTCCCCATCCGCGCAGCGTTGTCACAGGTGATTTCCATCAGCGTCGGCGCAGGCGCCTTTGCATCCATCGGATACGCGATGTCGAGCTGCCAGGTTTTTTGATCGTTCGCGTAGAACGTCACATCGCGCTTGAGCGCGAATCCTTCGGGCAATATCCACAGCCGGTTGATGTCGATCGACGGATCGAGCAGAAGTTTCTTCTCCTTGATGTCCGAGCGGATCTTGAGCAGATCCTTGAGCAGTGCGTCGACCGTTGCCGCCGGGTCGTTCGCGTAATCGATCTCCACAATCGCGTTTCCATCGTCCGTGAGCGTTTTCGCGGCTCGCCGCCGCGCGTCCTGCGTGGCGGTGCTCGCGACGACATTCTTCAGAATGAACACGCCCGGAACCGAAGCGGGACGCGTCGTCGCAGCCTGAGCCGATGTCGTACGCAGTTCCACGTCGCGACCCACCGCTTCGCTGTGCCAGGTGGAGGGCGTTTGCGCCGAGACGCAGCCGACGAGAAACACGAACGAAAGGGTGATCACGCGGAAGACCATTCCTCAAACGTATCACAAGCGGGATTACATTCGCGGGCGAATCGGTTAGACAGAACGTTGCGTTCGCGATTCGGGCGCGACGGTGAGTAAACTCCGAAACATGCCCAGCCCGGCAACAACGTCCCGGCTCTATCCGCGCAGCGTCGAGCCGACGCTCGATCCGGAGCTATTCCGCAACCCGCCGAGCGAATATCGCGGTACGCCCTTCTGGTGCTGGAACGATCGACTCGACCGCGAACAGCTGCTTCGCCAGCTCGGCGTCATTCAACGGATGGGCTTCGGCGGCTTCCACATCCACAGTCGAACCGGTCTCGCGACCGAATACCTCGGCGCCGAGTGGATGCAGTTCGTCTCGATGTGCGCCGCCGAGGCCGAGAAGCGAAAATTGCTTTGCTGGCTCTACGACGAAGACCGGTGGCCCAGCGGGTATGCGGGCGGGCTGGCGACAGAGGAGCCGCAGTTTCGCCAGCGACAATTGCTCTGGACGACGATGCCTTACGGCAATAATGCGCCGCGCGGCAAGAGCGACTATACGACGGCCGTGCGGAACGAGACGGGCCGGCTGCTCGCGCGCTACGAAGTTGAACTTGACCCGACATTTCGGCTCGCCCGCTATCGACGCCTGCTCGAAGATGAGCCGACACTCGCCGTCCGGGCGATCTGGCACGCCTACATCGAACCCGCCACGCCCAGCACCTGGTTTAACGGCCAGACGGCGATCGATGCGCTCTCGAGGCCGGCGATCGAGCATTTCATCCTGATGACGCACGAGCGCTACCGCGCGGTGAAAGGGGTCACTTCTCTTTTCGGAACGACCATTCCCGCCTTCTTCACGGATGAGCCGCAGTTCACGAAAAAATCACAGTTCGCGCGCGGCGATGAGACGCACGATCTGTTCATGCCGATCACCGAAGACTTCTTCAACACGTTCTGCGAAACCTTCGGGCAGGATCTTCTCGACCAGCTTCCCGAGCTATTCTGGAATCTGAAGGACGATTCGCCGTCGCTCGCGCGGTATCGATACCACGAGCACACGGCCGAGCGGTTCGCCAGTGCGTTCTCCGACACGCTCGGCGACTGGTGCGGGCGCAACGGCGTCGCGCTCACCGGTCACATGCTCGGCGAAGCGAACCTGATGAGCCAGACGCGCGGCTGCGGCGAAGCGATGCGGGGCTTGCGGTCCTTCCAGCTCCCAGGCATCGACATCCTCTGCGACAGGCGCGAACTCACCACGGCCATTCAAGCACGAAGCATCGCGCACCAGTTCGGTCGCGAAGGCGTCGCCAGTGAACTGTACGGCGTCACGGGTTGGCATTTCGATTTCATCGGCCACAAAGCCCAGGGCGACTGGCAGGCGGCGATGGGTGTCACCGTCCGGGTGCCCCACCTCTTCTGGATGAGCATGCGCGGCGAAGCGAAGCGCGATTACCCCGCGTCCATCGGCGAACAATCGCCCTGGTTCGAGGAATACAAACTGATCGAAGACCACTTCGCCCGCGTGGCGACGCTCATGACCCGAGGCGAACCGGCGACGAACGTGGCCGTCATCCATCCGATAGAGTCCGCGTGGCTCCACTGGGGGCCGACCGCACACAACGGCGCGCAGGTGAAACAACTTGAAGAGTCGTTCACGCGCCTTCCGGAGTGGCTCCTGCTGGGTAATGTCGACTCTGACTATCTCAGCGAGTCGTTGCTGGCGATGCACGGCGCTGTGGTGTTGCCAGTATCGCCAACCGATGCGCGGTCCCAGCTTCAGATCGGCAAGATGCACTACGCCTGCGTGATCGTTCCGCCGATGCAAACGATCCGCTCGACGACGCTGGACGCGCTCGAGAGATTCGCTTCCGCCGGGGGCAACGTCATTTTTGCGGGACCGATCCCCTCATGCGTCGACGCAGAATACTCCGACCGCGCCGCTCGCCTGGCGGCGCGGACCAAGGCAATCGCCTTCGAGGCGCAGGCGATTCGCCACGCCGCGATGAATTGCTCGCCGATCCATATCACGCACGGCGACATGCAGCATGATCACGGTCGCAGCGACTCGATCCTTCATCAGGTTCGAATCGACTCTGAGAATCGACACCTGTTCATCGTCAACACCGACCGCGAGAAAGGGCGTTCGATTCGAGTCCACTTTGCGGGCGCGTGGGACGCCGTACTGCACGACACCTTCGCCGGCACAACCTCGTCAATGCCGTGCGTGCTCAACGAGGGCCACACCACCATCGCCTGCGAAATCCGGGCTCACGGTCACTTGCTCTTGACGCTGTCGCCGGCGACGGATCGCGTCGTGGAAATCGTGCCGTCGGTCAGATGGGCGGAAATGCGGAGCATTTCAGGTCCGGTTCCGATCACCCTCAACGAGCCGAACGTGCTTCTGCTCGATCGCGCGCGCTTTCGTCTGAGCGATGACGAGCCCTGGAGCGAGCTGACCGACATCCTCCGCATCGATAATGCCATCCGCGCGCGGCTTGGCCTGTCCGCGCGGACCGGGCGCGGTGTTCAGCCGTGGGCGGATAAAGGGTCCGCGCCGCATCTTGTGGATGTCCAACTCCGGTTCGACGTCAACTCGGAGATCGATCTCGTGGGCGCTTCGCTCGCGATGGAATCGCCGGAGCTGGCATCGATTCAGATCGATGACGTTGATGTGCCGATGCAGATCGACGGCTGGTGGGTGGATGAATCGATCCGCCGCGTGCGCCTGCCGCGCCTTTCAGCGGGCCCGCACGAGTTGGCGATCACTCTCCCCTTCACGCGCAAATCCGAAATCGAAGCGTGCTACCTGCTCGGTGATTTCGGCGTCGTCGTCTCGGGCGCGGATGCGCGGATCATCGCGCCGCCGCGAGAGTTGGCGTGGGGCGACTGGACGCACCAAGGCCTCCCCTTCTATGGCGGAAACGTCACGTACCACGCGACGGCCGGTTCGCCGCTCGGCCGCACGAAACTCGTCGTGCCGAGCTATCGGAATCCGCTTCTCTCGATCACAAGCGGCGGGCGATCGATTGGCAAAATCGCGTTCGCGCCGTTTGAACTTGAACTCCCGGCAGGGGTCGGCACAATCGACATCACCGCATTCGGCAACCGCGCCAACACGTTTGGCCCGCTCCACCACGCAGATGAAAACCTGAAATGGATCGGGCCCTCCGCGTGGCGGACGACCGGCGACGCCTGGCGCGCGGATTACTTATTGAAAACGATGGGCGTACTGAGTGCGCCGCTCATCTATGCGGCGCGCGCGTGAGCGCACGCGTGTAGACGCAAGACTTCACTGGTTGCCGGCCAATTTTGCATCGGCGGCGCGCTCGGCCTCGCTGTCGCGTTGAACGTCTTCGCCGTGCGCGCGCTCGTAGGTTTGGATGTCTTTGAATTGCCCTTCCGCATCCCGCACAGCGTAGAGCTTCTTGCCTTTGCTGCTGCGCATCGTCGTCCGGCTGCCGTGCTTCTTGGCCGCCTTCTTCGCGACTTTTTTGGCGACCTTCTTCCCGGATTTCTTTGCCGACTTCTTAGCTGCTTTCTTGCCGGCTTTCTTGGTCGTCTTCTTTGCAGCCTTCTTCGCTTTCTTTGCCATCTGCATGTCCTTCTGGAAATTGACGGGCACTGCGCCCGCACTGACGGTTCGTTCAACCTGGTGACGCTGCCGGGATCATAAGAGGATCCGCATAGAAGTAGGAAAAGAAGGCGAGTCGGGCGACAGTGTCGATCGAACCGCTCTGACGAGGTTGCAGTTCAACGTTTTGTACCGGAAATGCAAGGTGAATCGGCGTCGTCGGCGGCGTCGGACGCTATCTTCAAGGTCGAAAGAATACCTGATTGAATCATGACGCGATTTTCCGCCACGTACTGGATCGAAACGCCCGACTCTCTCGAGAAGGCCGCGCAGACGCTGGCCGCCGAGCAGAGTAGCGGCACGTTCGTCGCCGTGCCGGGCGAGACGGACGAACTCAAGCAACGGCACGCCGCGCGGGTGGAGAAGATCGAGCCGCTCGATGTGATCACAACGCCGAGCATTCCCGCGCCGACGACCGCGACCTTGTTCCGGCAAGCTCGCGTCACGGTGAGCTGGCCGCTGGAGAACATCGGAACGAATCTGCCCGCGCTCGTTTCCACGGTCCAGGGCAATCTTTACGAGATCCGCGCATTCACCGGCTTACGCCTGCTCTCCCTGGATCTGCCGGCCGAGTTCACGAATCACTTTCGCGGCCCGAAATTCGGAATCGAGGGAACGCGCGAGCGAGCCGGTGTGAACGGCCGACCCTTGATCGGAACCATTATCAAGCCGAGCGTCGGGCTCACCCCGACTCAAACGGCGAAGATGGTCGAGGTCCTGGCCGACGCCGGTATCGATTTCATCAAGGACGATGAGCTGATGGCCAATCCGCCCCACTCGCCCTTCGAACAGCGCGTGAAGTCGATCATGGCGGTGCTCAATCGTCACGCCGACAAGACGGGCAAGAGGGTTCTCTATGCGTTCAACCTGACGGCCGAACTCGACGCGATGAAGCAGAACTGTGAGACGATCCTCGCTCACGGCGGCACCTGTGCGATGGTCAGCATCAACGCAGTCGGTCTCGCGGCGACCAAAGCGATCTGCGATCGGGGCGGACTCATCGTCCACGGCCACCGCAACGGCTGGGGCATGCTCACACGCGCGCCCGCGCTGGGAATGGAATTTGCCGCCTACCAAGCGCTCTGGCGCCTTGCGGGGATCGACCAGCTTCACGTGAACGGCATCGCCAACAAGTTCTGGGAGAGTGACGACTCGGTGGTCGCGTCGATCGCCGCGTGTCGGGCACCGATGCACAACCTCGCACCGCTGCTGCCGGTCGTTTCTTCGGGACAAACCGGGTTGCAGGCACCGGAAACATTTCGCCGGACGCAGACGACCGACCTGCTCTACCTTGCCGGCGGCGGGATCGCGGCTCATCCCTCCGGCGCCCGTGCGGGCGTCATCGCGCTTCGCCAGGCGTGGGAAGCCGCAGTGAACGGCGTCCCACTCGACGAGTTTGCGCGCACGCACATCGAGCTTCGCGAGCAGATTGAGAAGTTCGGGAAACCGGAGAAGTACGCATGAGCCAGGAGAAACTGCTCATGGCCTTCTACGGCGACGATTTTACCGGCTCGACCGATGCGATGGAATCGCTCGCGCTCGCGGGCATCCGCACGATCCTCTTCACAAAACCGCCGACGCGCCGGGACATCGATTCGATCCCCGGCCTTGAAGCGTTCGGTGTCGCAGGCCGATCACGAAGCATGCCGCCCTCGGAAATGAAGCCGGAACTCGCCGGCGCTTTCGCGCAGATCAGGGACACCGGCGTGCCAATCGTTCACTACAAGGTGTGTTCAACCTTCGATTCTTCTCCGGCGTGCGGCAGTATCGGCTCCGCGCTCGACATCGGCGCGAAAGTCTTCGGAGCGGCGTGCATTCCTATCGTCGGCGGCGCGCCGCACCTGGGCCGCCACTGTGTCTTTGGGAACCTCTTCGCGCGCGGCAGTGGCGATTCATCGCCCTTGAGGCTCGATCGCCACCCCAACATGGCGAACCATCCGGTCACGCCGATGAATGAGTCGGACCTTCGTCTTCATCTCGCCTGCCAAACCGAGATGCCGATCGCGCTCTTCGACGTCACGCGTCTTTCCGATCCCACGCAATACCTGCAACTCATCGAACGACACCGCGGTGCGGTGCTGATTGACTTCCTGAGCGTGCCGGAATCGACCCTCATCGGCATGCACCTGTTACAACACGCCAAACGGCAATCGCCGCTGTTTGTCGTCGGCTCGTCTGGCGTCGAGGTCGCGCTGGCGGCTTACTGGACGCGCGGGCGCACGGGGAGCGTTCCAGCGGTAACCGAGAATGGCCCGCTGCTTGTCTCCGTCGGCAGTTGCTCGCCGGTTACAGCAAGGCAGATCGCCTGGGCCGAGCAGCACGGCTTTTGTTTGCTGACTGTGACCGGAATCGAATCCGAAGATCTCGAACTCGTTCGCAACGCATCCATCCAGCTCGAACAGGGTCGAAGCGTCGTCGTCCATACCGGCGGCGCGGTATCCGAAGTCCGACACGCGAGCCGGGACCAGATCGGCGAGGCGCTTGCGCGGGTGACGCGATCGATCGTGGAAGGCGCCGGCGTGAGTCGCCTGCTCGTCGCTGGTGGCGACACGTCCGGACAGATCGCCGAGGCGCTTCAGATCACCAGCCTCGAAATGGCTGGTGTCCTCGTCCGCGGCGCGCCGCTCTGCCGGGCGGCGTCGGTGTTGCCTGCGAGCAACGGCCTCGAAGTCGTCTTCAAAGGCGGCCAGGTTGGCGGCGACGAGTTCTTCGGCCTTGTTCAACGCGGCACTCCACCGGGAAATCAATCATGAGCAAATCCATTGCGCTGCTTCACACCTCGTCGACGATGATCCCCGTCTTCAAAGCGCTCACCGATGAACTGGTGAAAGGCGCGCCCGTGTTCAACATGGTCGATGAAAGCCTCCTGCGGGACATCATTCGGGACAAAGGCCTGAGTGAACCGACCGCGGCGCGGCTCATCGGCCACGTGAAAGCGGCCGAACAGGCTGGCGCGGAGATCATCCTGGTGAGTTGCTCGTCGATGGGCCGGGCGGTCGAGCGGTCGCGCGCGCAGTGCAAGGCGACCGTGCTGCGTGTCGACGAGCCGATGGCCGACAAGGCGATCGCGACGGGATCGAACATCGGCGTCATCGCGACGCTGCCCTCGACGCTTAAGCCGACGGTGGAACTGATCCAGGAACGCGCCGCCGCGCAGGGCAAGGCCGTCTTGATCGAGTCGTGTCTTGTCGAGGGCGCATTTGACGCCGTCATCACCGGCAATGGCGCGAAGCATGACGAGCTCATCAAGGCGAAACTGAAGGACCTTGTTGGCCGGGTCGATGTGATCGTCCTTGCCCAGGCATCGATGGCACGGGTCACCGATGCGATGTCGGAAGATGAAAAGCCGGTGCCGATCCTCTCCAGCCCGCGACTGGCGGTGGAGAAGATTCGGGAGTTGATTGGCGAATAGGAATCGTGGCCAGGAAGCAGTCAAGCACTGTCACCCTGAGTGTACTCGCGAAGGGTCTGGCACGGTGGGCTCGATGCTTGTGTCGATCGCGAGCGACAAATCCTCATCTCAAGATGCTTCGGAGTACCTCAGCATGACACCCACTGTGAAAAAACTCACCCTCGGCGTCGTCGGCCTCGGCGAAGGACGCAGCATCATCAGCGGCGCGCTCAACTCGCAGCTCTGGGAGTTGAAGCTACTCTGCGACCTCAATCCGCAACTCTGCAAGGAGCGCGCAGAAGAGTTCAAGTTTCCGTACACTACGACGGACATGCACGCCCTGCTCGCCGACGACTCGATCGATGTCGTCGCGTTCTACACGCCCGATGCGCTCCATGCCGAGCATATCAAACTCGCCCTCAAAGCAGGCAAGCACGTCATCTGCACCAAGCCGCTGCTGGACAATCTCTCGCAAGCCAAGGCGTTGCTGGAACTCGCGAAGCAGTCCGATCGCCACGTCTTCGTCGGCCAGAGTTCGCGACATTTCGCGCCGATGATCAAACAGCGCGCCGACTTCGACGCGGGCAAACACGGCCCGCTCTACAGCGTCGAAGCCCACTACCATGCCGACAACCGATGGTTCATGAAACGCGACTGGACCCGAAACGGCGGCATGAAGTGGCTTTACAACGGCATCAGCCACCCGATCGACCTCGTCCGCTGGTACTTGCCGAACATCAGCGAAGTGATGGGCTACGGCTTGCTCACCGAGAACGGAAAATCCCTCGGCCTCACCGACCCCGATTCCATGCATTTCGTCATGACCAGCAGCGACGGCAGGATCGCCCGCGTGAGCGGCTGCTACAGCTCGCCGACCGGCCTGAAGCTCCGCGACAGCGGCATGACCTGCATCCTTCGCGGCGAAAAAGGCACCAGCCAGGCCGACTACAGCGACCTGCGCTACTCCACTCACTTCTCCGGCGAAGGCAGCGTGCTTTACGACCTCGAACACCTCGCCGGCTATTACTTCCGCTTCGGCGGTCGCTCGCACCATGCCGGGGAGTATCAGAACTACATCGAGTACTTCGCGCGATGCGTCAATGAAGGTATTCGCCCGACGCCTGACATCCGCGAAGGGATCGTGACAGTTGCGACGATGGTGGCGATGGAACAGAGCCTTAATGCGCGGCTGCCGGTGAAGATTGCCGATGTGCTGCGACAGCACGGTCTCGAGGAACTCGTGTGAGATGGCCCGGAATCATCCTCGCGCGTGAACTCCGCTCACCATCCGGATCAGCTCCGCATACCGCGCCGACACATCCCCGCTCTTCATCATCGTCCGCGGCGTAAATCGCCGGTTGACCGCGTGCAGGTGATCGGTCTGCCAGGTTCCCAGGTGTTTTCCCCAGATCGCGCTTCTGACCGAAACGACGCCGTCGTTGTCGCCCTCCCGCTCGAATACCACTTTATGGCAAGGCAGGAAAAACGGCGCGAGTCGCGATGGCTGCTGAAACGTCGACACGGAAAAGTAGCCGACTCCCGATACGTCCTTCGTCTGATCGTTGAATCGCGGCATCGCCGACACACGCAGGTCGGCGAGCGCGCTCAGTTCGATCTTGAACTTCCGCACCAGGTCGATCCCGCGCAGTTTCCTGCCGAGGTTTTCGAACACCCAGTCGGCGTATGGCGAGCCGCGGTGTGGGGTGGCGATGGTGATGAGGGTCTCGACGCGTTCCGCCATGCCAAGGTGGGCGATCATGAACCGCGCATCCAGTCCGCCCATCGAGTGGGCGATGATGATGACGCGGGCGTCGCGCTGTCCGGCGCTGCGCGTAAAACGGAGGATCTGCGACTTGAGTTCGCGCGCCCGCTGTTCGATGCCGGCCGTCGGATGGACGTGCGTCTGGAAGACTTCGCAGCCATCGCGGACGAGTGACGGCTCGATTCCGCCGGAGAAATAGCGCATCTTCACGCCGCCGAAGTCGAAATTGCCGAAACCGAACAGGCCGTGGTGAAGAATGACGATGCGCTTCGGGTCGGCCATGCATACACTCTCAGAGGGAAGCTGAGGGGCGTCAAACGGCTGAACCAAGACGACACCCGGATAGACAACGAGATCAACACCCATGGTTGCAGGTATAGCCCGGCTGGAAATTCTAACCCCTCGCCGCCTGCTGGCGATTAGCGTCACTGGCACCGCCGCCGATGACCTGATCATCGTCAACGTCGACGCCGGCGAGCTTATCGTCTTTCTCAATGGAAGTGTTCAGACCTTTCCACTTGCCGAGGGCGAATCGCTGGTCGTCGATGCTGGCGCGGGGAACGACACCGTCGACCTGAGCAGCACGGGCGACTTGCCGGTGAGTGTTGAAGGCGGCGATGGCGCCGACCATCTCACCGTCGGCGGCGGCGACTGGCGGGCGAATGTGCTCGGCAACGTCACCCTTCGCGGCGGACTCGGCAATGATCTGGCCGTCATCGACGATTCGGCCGGCACCACCGCCCACATCTCGATTGCCAACCCGTTCAACATCGACACGCAATTCGGCCAGCCCGACACGGGCGTGATCTTCATCGACGCCGGCACGCCTGACAGTTCCGTCGAACGCACCGACCTGCTCACCGGCCCCGAGGCGGATCAGGTGTCGCTGCTCGGCATTTCGAGCTTCACCTCGCTGCGCGTGCTGAGCGCCGACGGGAACGACTCGATTACCGTCGGCACGGATTTCGACTCGCGAATCAACGGCCAGATCACGCTCGACGCCGGCGACGGCCGCGACGAACTCCTGATCGACGACTCGGCCGACGCGTTCGGCGACACGTATCTCCTCGCCGGGAAATCGGTCACCGGCACGCTCGGCAAGGACAGTACCCCCAACATTCTGAGCTATACGAACTTCACCTCGCTTCATCTGATCGCGGGGATGGCCGGCACGTTTCCCAACAACCAGTTTTTTCGTGTCAGCGCGCTGCCGCTCTACACCGATCTCACGATCGATGCCGGCACCGGCGACGATGCACTGACAATCGGCTCGACCGCGATTGACCTCGCGACGATCCAGTCCACCATCACCTTCAACGCCGGCGATGGATTTGACCGCGTCGAGGTATTCGACTCAATCGGAATGGAGCCGGCAGCCTACACCGTCGCGCCGGGTTCGCTGAACATCTCTGGCCAGTTGCCGATCTTCGTCGATGACCTTCAGTTCCTCACCGTTCATGGCAACGCCGGCAACAACCTCTTCGACGTAATCCGGACACCCGAGCCGCTCAGCGTGACGGTCGACGGCGGCGCGGGCAACGACGAGTTTCGTGTCGGTGCTGGCGATCTCGACTCGAACATCGGCAACGTCGTCTCGGTGTTGGGAGGCGCGGGACTGGATCGACTCATCCTCGATGACTCGCTCGACGGTCCCGGCAACGACACCTATCTCTTCTCCACCGGCTTGCTCCAGCGAAGCGTGAAAGGCGTCGGCTGGACGACAACGGCCGGCGCGGAAGTGGAGCGCGTCGAGCTAATCGGCAGCGCGAATGTCGACACGGTTCGCATCAGTTCTACGAGTGCGACGACGGAGCTGTTCATCAACGCGGGCGCGGGCGATGATTCGATCTTCGCCGACCGAACCGCGGATGTTGCGGGCGTCACTCGGCCGGTGCATGTCGCGAGCGGCGAAGGCAACGACTCGCTCGCGGTGAACAGCGACAATACCGGTGCCGATGCGCTCGTCATCGTCGACGGCCCGGTTGAGTCGCTGGCGCAGCTCAATATTCGCGCCGGCGGACGCGTAAGCCTCGCCGAAGGCGGTGACCGTTTGCTTAAGGTCACCACAGCGCTGACCGTGTCCGGGCTGCTCGATCTCAACGACCAAACCCTCATCATCTCCGGCGGTTCGTTCACGACGCTGAATACGCTGGTCGCCAGCGGCTTCAACAATGGAACGTGGATCGCGGCCGAGCCGGCGATCATCTCGTCGTTTGCCTTGCTGACGCCAACCACCGATTCCCTCGCGGTAGTGACTGCAGAGTCGGTCGGTCTGCCGACCTACGCGGGCGTCCCGACCGCACCGGGCGATGTGATCGTCCGCTACACGCTCGCCGGCGATGCGAACCTCGATCGCGCCGTCGACTTCGGCGACCTGCTGATCGTCGCCCAGAACTACGCTCCACAAGTCGGCGGGCGGACGTGGATCGACGGGAACTTCACCTACGGCAACGCGGATGACGTCACTGGCGCGGTGGGTTTTGATGACCTGCTCGCGCTGGCACAGAACTACGCGATCGTGCCGCTCGGTGTCCTGACTCGAACGCCGGACCGCACCCGGCGCGACGATCCACGCCGTTGACCTCGCCGCCGATCACTACAGAATCGCCGCGAAGTCTCTATACTGCCCGGCTCACAACCGAATGGAGATTTCGCAGATGGCCGACAGCGCAGCACCGAAGAAGATCGTCCTCGCCTACTCGGGCGGACTCGACACCAGCGTCATCCTTCCCTGGCTCAAGGGCCGCTACCCGGGCGTGAAGCTCGTCGCGTTCGCCGCGGAGCTCGGGCAAGGATCGGAACTCAAAGGCATCGAGAAGAAGGCCAAGGCCAGCGGCGCGGATGAAGTGGTCGTGAAGGATCTCCGCAAGGAGTTCGCCGAGCAGTACTGCTTCCCCATGCTCCGTGCCCACGCGACCTACGAAGGCGACTATCTCCTCGGCACAAGCATCGCCCGTCCGCTCATCGCCAAACACCAGGTCGATGTCGCCCACGCCACCGGCGCGGATGCCGTCGGCCACGGCGCGACCGGCAAAGGCAACGACCAGGTCCGCTTCGAGTTCACCTACATGGCGCTCGACGCGAAGCTGAAGATCATCAGCCCGTGGAAAGACCCGCAGTTCATCGCCGATGGGCTCACCGACCGCGAGACCGCGATCGAGTACGCCGAGAAACACAAGATCCCGATCACCGTCTCGAAGAAGAAGATCTACAGCCAGGATCGCAACCTCTGGCACATCAGCCACGAGGGCGCGGAGATCGAGCATCCGGATCAGGAGCCCAACCCGCAGGTCTACACGATGACAGTGCCGGTGGAGCAGGCGCCGAACAAGGCGCAGTACGTCGAGGTGGAGTTCAAGAACGGCAATCCGGTCGCGGTCGATGGCAAAAAGCTCAGTGGCGAAGAGCTGATCGCCAAGCTCAACGAGATCGGCGGCAAGCATGCCGTCGGACAGGTGACGCTCGTCGAGAATCGACTGGTCGGCATGAAGAGCCGCGGCGTGTACGAGACGCCGGGCGGCACGATCCTGTACGAAGCCCACAAGGCCCTCGAGCAACTCTGTATCGAGCGCGACCTCTACCACTACAAGCAGCAGCTCGCCCTCAAGTACGGCGAGCTCGTCTACTACGGCCTCTGGTTTCACCCGCTGCGTGACGCGATGCAGGCGTTCATCGACCAGGCCAACAAGAACGTCACCGGCAAGGTGAAGGTCAAGCTCTACAAGGGCCGAGCCACGGCAACGAGCGCGACGAGCCCCAAGAGCCTCTACGACCCCAAACTCGCCAGCTTCGCGATGGCGGGCTACGACATCACCGCGGCGCGCGGGTTCATCGATCTGTTCGGGTTGCCAATGAAGGTGGCGAACGCGCGGAAGTAAGACAATTTGAACCACGAAGTCACGAAGGCACGAAGCTGCAACTTCCCGCTTCTCTGACCTACGCGTCGATCAACGCGTTTAAAGAGAGGGAACCACAGATGAACAAGATGAACACAGAATTCAAATTGGTTTCACATGCCTTTCACATCTGTGTTCATCTTTGGTTTGATTCTCTTCATTGCATGCATTGCCAGCCGTCCGACGATCGAGCCTCGATCGACAACTTCGTGTCTTCGTGGCTTCGTGGTTCAATACTCCCGGATACAATCAAGCGATCATGACCGAAGACCCCAACGAACACCCCCACAAGGCAGCACCCTCCGACAATTCGGCCCAAGAGTCGGCTCACAAGGAGACCACGCCGCATGCGGCGCCGTCGGCCGGCGCCCCATCGACTGGTCCGACATCCGAGCCTTCCGCGGACGCGGCGCCATCGGATGAGACGCCATTGGCTCCACCGCCGACGACTGCCCCGTCTGGTGCACCGCCGCTGGTTCTCCGCTGGGCCCCGCCGGCAGACACCGGTTCACCGCCGCGCCTGCGGGTCGATCCCGAAGACATCCGTATGGCCCTCGAAGAGCAGGCGAAGAAGCGTCCGCCGCGTCCGCCGGTGAATGAATTGCTCCCACCGATCCCGAAACTCAAAGTCGACAAGCCGCGCTTCCGCAAGCACAAGCCGTGAGTGTTTGCGCTGTCGTATCATGAGCGTCCCGCTCATGACTTGCATGATGGGGCATGAGCGGGACGCTCATGCTACGAATCCCCTCTTCATGAGCGAATATCGACCCAGTTCTCGCCGGCCCATCGCCGATACGTTCCGCAAGACCGCGGACCTCGCTGTGCGCTTCTGCGTGAAGGCCGGCATCTCACCCGATGCGGTCTCGTACAGCTCGATCGTCGCTGCGTTGATCGCGGGGATCCTCTTCTGGCAGTCGTCGCGCTTTCCGATCTTTCTACTTGTCGCGCCGCTCTTCTGTTTCATGCGTCTCTGGCTCAACATGCTCGACGGCATGGTCGCGATCGCCTCAGGAACGGCTTCGAAGCGCGGCGAAATCGTCAACGAAGTGCCGGACCGCGTCTCCGACATCCTCATCTTCGCCGGCGTCGCGCATTCGGGTTACTGCAATCCGACGATCATGTATTGGGCGGCAATCCTCGCGGTGATGACGGCGTACATCGGCGTCACCGGCCAGGCCGTCGCGGGCCGTCGCGAATACGCCGGCCTGATGAGCAAGCCGTGGCGGATGGTGTGGCTGGCGGTCGGCGCGTGGATCACCTGGGGCGTGATTGTCGCAGGCGTGAATCGCTTTTCACTTGCGAATCTGAGACCTTTGGACGCGATCGGTGTGTTGATCATCGTGGGATGCGTGCAGACGTGCGTGGTGCGGCTGCGCCGGACGCTCGCACTGCTGGATGAGAAGTAAATGCCGGCGGTAAACGAGTCTGCTTGTCATCCTGATGGAGCCTAAGCGACGGAAGGATCTCGGGTCACGACTCGCGTGACCACCCGCACGACGCCTCGGGAAGGATTGACCGCTCCATGCATCCGTGCTGGCTGGATGTCGGTAACTTAGACCCGAGATGCGTCGGTCGCTGGTGAAGGACGAGTCCTTCACATGGCTCTCTCCACATGACCGAGAAACTCTGAAGGAACCTGAATGCCCCCATCGCTAGAGCATCGCTTCAAGGCCGACGACGGCGCGGAACTCTTTTATCGCCATTGGCCGGCGCCCAATCCGGGCGGCGGGAAGGCGCTGCTGCTCTTTCATCGCGGGCACGAACATTCCGGCCGCTGGGCGGAAACCGTTGAGAATCTCGGCCTGCACGATGTCGATGTCTTCGCGTGGGACCAGCGCGGCCACGGCAACTCGCCGGGCGAGCGCGGCGCGGCCAGGAACCTCGCCCAAGTGATCCATGATGCGAACGACTGGGCACAGCACCTCGTCAACCAGCACGGCATCGCGATGGAGAACTCGATCGTGATGGCCCACAGCGTCGGTGCCGTCGTGGCCGCCGCGTGGGTACACGACTACGCCCCGCCCATCCGGGGCCTCATCCTCGCGACGCCGGCGCTGCGTGTGAAGCTGTATATTCCCCTCGCAATCCCCGCGCTCCGGCTGAAGCAGAAGTTCGTCGGCCCGGGATTCGTCAAGAGCTATGTCAAATCGCGCGTCCTCACGCACGACAACACGCAAGCCCGCGCGTATGACTCGGATGCGCAGATCTTCAAGCAGATCGCGGTGAACATCCTGCTCGATCTGCACGACACCTCGAAGCGCCTGCTCGACGACGCTGCCGCCATCACCACGCCGACGCTCATTCTCAGCGCCGGCAAGGATTGGGTGGTGCGGCTCGACACGCAGATGGAGTTCCTCAGGCGGCTGGGTTCGTCGATCAAGCAGCTCGAAGTGTTCCCGAAGATGTATCACGCGATCTTCCACGAAGCCGGCCGCGAGGCGGTGGTGGCGCGGACGCGGACGTTCATCGACGAGTGCTTCGCGCGGCCCGCGAAGCGGGATTCGCTGGTGAATGCCGACCTCGGCGGCTACACGCGCACCGAGTACGACCTGCTTCGCACGCCCAGCGCGCTGCGGTGGAAACTCACGCGCCTGAGCCTCAAGACGGTCGGGAGGCTCAGCTACGGCATCCGCCTCGGCTGGCGCGAGGGATTCGACAGCGGCGTGATGCTCGATCACGTCTACCAGAACCGCCCGCGCGGCTTCCCGCTGATCGGCAAAGCGATAGACAAGAACTACCTGAGCGCCGTCGGCTGGCGCGGCATCCGCGTCCGCGCGCAGAACCTGCGTGTGCTGCTCGAAACCGAGATCCGCGCTCAACACGCGGCCGGCAAGGCCGTTCACATTCTCGACATCGCCGCCGGCGCGGGTCGATACGTGCTCGAGACGATGAAGGCGCTGCCGGAAGTCCCGATCCGCGCCACGCTGCGCGACTACAAGCCCGCGAACCTCGATGCCGCCCGCGAACTGGCACGCGAGTTGAACCTGAGCGACCGCGTCACGATCGAGCAAGGCGATGCGTTCGACCGCGCCTCGCTCGCACGCATCGCGCCAAAACCCACGATCGCGATCATCTCTGGCCTGCTCGAACTCTTCCCCGAAAACGAATACCCGAGGCGCGCGCTGGCCGGCGTATCTGATGCGCTCGAGCCGGGCGGCGCGCTGATCTACACGTGCCAACCGTGGCACCCGCAGGTGGAGTTCATCGCGCGGGCGCTGACCAATCGTGAGGGCAATCCGTGGATCATGCGCCGTCGGACGCAGCAGGAGATGGACCAGCTCGTGAACGAGGCCGGATTCCGAAAGATCGATCAGCAGATCGATGAGTGGGGGATTTTCACGGTGAGCATCGCGCGGCGCGGTGGCAGCTCGACATCGGTCGTCAGTTCTTAGCGTTTGGTCAGTCTGTCACCCTGAGGAGGTTTACCGACGAAGGGTCTACTGGCGTCGCCTGCGTGCTTTGATCGGCGAGCGCAACTGGCCCCGCCGCTAGACGCTTCGGAGTACCTCAGGGTGACAGCTATAGCATTTTCAACGTGTCCAAGGGAGCTTAGTCGCTCGCGGCAACTCTCCGAGACGTCAAAGTGCTCCCGCAAATCGATGTGCCCCTGCCGGCAGATCACGGCGCATCCGATCGCGCGTCGGCATCTCGACGCGGGCCCGCAATCCCTTCGGCACGGTCGCATCCAGCGTGAACGCATCGCCCTTCCGCGTCCAGGAACACTCGATCCGCCCGGCGGGCACCTCGTGAAACGCCTTCGTCCAGGTGACATCTCCTACCGGCGTCGGCGCGAAGATGACGTGGGCCTCATCGGCACGCGCCGCCAAATCGACGCGAATCCCCGCGAGGTAACGATGGAACCACTCCTCGGCGTGCCCGAGCATCATGTGGTTCAGTGAGTTCTTGGGATTCGCGTCCCACGCCTCAGTCAGAGTCGTCGCGCCGCGGGCGAGCTGCGACCCATAGCTGGGCGGGTCGGTCCGGCTGAGCATGTCGAAGATCACATCGCTGCGCCCGTTCTCCGCCAGCGCCGCCAGCACGTAGCGATAGCCGATGTCGCCGGCGGTGATGTGGTTGTTGTTCGCGCGGATGTCGGCGACGAGCGCTTCGAGCACGGCAGCGCATTGCGCTTCATCGCAGAGCTTCAATGCCAGTGCCATTCCCTGCGCGCACTGACTTCCTTTGTCATAGCGTTTGGCTTCGGCGTCGTAATAGGTCGCATTGAACGCGGCCCGCGCCGCTTCGCGGCGGCGGCCAAACGATTCGGCGTCGTCGGGCTTTCCCAGGAGTTCTGCGAAGCGCTTCAGTGCGTCCAGACACTGGACGAGCGTCGCCGTCCCCGTGACGCCGATCGTCGTCAGCTTCGAAAAGCCCGGATCGCCGGGGCCGATGTCGTACCAGTCACCCAGCCCGTAGGCGACGATTCCTCGGTCATCCGCCCGGCTTGTCAGGTAATCGACGAATCGCGCCATCACGTCGTAGTTCTCGCGCAGGATCGAGACGTCTCCGGTGTGGCGGTAAACGAACCACGGCGCCAGCACACACGCCGCGCCCCACTCCGGCGAATCGTTGAAGACGTTGTTCTGCTCGGGCTTGAAGACGGTGAATTGCGGCGCGGTCGTCGGCACCATGCCGTTCTCGTGCTGCGAGTCGCGGGTGTCGCGCATCATCTTCGCATATAGGCTGGCCGCGTCGAGGTTGTAGAGGATCGACGGCGCCATCAGGTGCGCCTGCTCGAGCCAGCCGAGCTTTTCACGGTGTGGACAATCGGTGAAGACGCTCTGAAAGTTGGAGCGCACGGCAGCGAGGATCAGTTCGTGGATGCGGTTCAGCAGATCGTTCGAGCAGGAAAACCCGCCGACGACCTTCGCCGAGTTGTGCACGAAGTGGCCGCTGACCGACTTGATGGTATCGATGTCGCCCGTCGCTTCGACGTAACGGAAGCCGGTGAGCGAAAACCGCGGGTGCCAGCTCTCTTCCTTGTCCGATTTGGACGTGTAAGAGAACGTGACCGGTCCGCCGATGTTCTTCTGCGTGACCCGGCCGCTCTCGTCGAGTTGCTCGCCGATCTTGAGCGTCACGGTCGCACCCGCGCGGCCCGCGAGCACCAGCGCCGGCCAGCCGCTCATGTTCTGGCCGGTGTCGAAAAGCCGGACGCCTTCCCCGACCTCGTTCACGGGCCTGGCTTGGAACGACTTCATCACGCGGATGGGCGTGTAGAGCTGTTCGACGAGCGCGCCGCCCGGGCCATCACATCGGCTTGCGGGAGTCCACGCGGTGTCGTCGAACTTGTTCTGATCCCATCCGGACTGGTCGAGCCGAGCGTCGTAATCTTCCCCGCCGAAGATGCAGCCGAACGCGATCGGGCCACTGCTCGTTTTCCACGTGTCATCCGAGGAGATCAGTCGGATCGATCCGTCGTCGAGTTCGATGAGCAGCTCGGCGATGAGCTTCGGCGGGCCGAACGTGCCCTTGAACTTCTTGTAGCGCGTGCCCATCACGTTGTACATGCCGTTGCCGAGCATCACACCGATGACGTTGTCGCCGGGCAGGATCTGCGGCGTGACATCGCGCGTGAGGTACAGGCACGTCTTGCGATAGTTCGTCCAGCCCGGTTCGAGCACGTCGTCGCCGATCTTGTTGCCGTTGAGTCGAAGTTCGAACTGGCCAAGCCCGCAGACTCGCAACGTCGCGCGTTTGACCGCGGGCGTGCGCTGGATCGAAAACGCTCGGCGAAAGAGTGGCAACGGTCCGGCGCCCAGCATTGGGGTGGGGGAAGTGATCCAGGATGCGGTCCATTGGTGAGACATGTCGTTGGCCACCTTCTCGACCGACTCAGGTCTGTCATGCAGAGCGTACCCGCGAAGCATCTACTACAAAGCGTTCGTAAGTAGACCCTTCGCGAGTACGCTCTGGGTGACAATTCCTGAATCGTCCTCACGCCCCCACTTTCACCTGATCGATCGCCCGATGCCAGCCCGCGAGCAATCGCTGGCGGGTCTTGCCGTCCATTGTCGGCCGATACGATACTTGCTCGCGCGGGAGCGATTTGAAATCCGTGATTCTCCGTGAAGTATCCACGCCGATCCACCCGAGCATGGCCGCGCCCAGCGGCGAACAATCGGGCACATTGGATGAGCCGAGCGCGATGCCGGTGATGTCGGCGATGAACTGCATGAGGAGCTTGTTCTTCGTCGCGCCACCGTCCGAGTGCATCGAACCCAGGGCGATGCCGCAGGAAACGCTCATCGACTCCAGTGCGTCGTGGATCTGATACGCGATCGACTCCAGTCCTGCGCGGACGATGTGGGCGCGCGTCGAGTGAGCGCTCATCCCGACGATGGCGGCCCGCGCCGTGCTGATCCAGTGCGGCGCGCCAAGTCCGACGAACGCCGGCACGAAATACACGCCGCCGTTGTCGGGAACGCTCTGTGCCACCGCCTCGCTTTCGGCCGCGCTGGAAATCAGGCCGAGCTGGTTCTTGAGCCACTCGATGGTGGCGGCCGAGTAGTTGATGATGCCTTCGAAGCAGTAGGTTGGCACGTCCGCGTGGGTCCAGGCGATGGTGGTCATCACGCCTTCGCCGGCGAGCGATGCGCTCGAGCCGGTGTTGACGAGAATGGATGAGCCCGTGCCGACGGTGACTTTGCAGTCGCCCGGCGAGAACGCCCGCTGCGCAAAGAGCGCGCCCTGGGAATCGCCGACCACGCCGCGGATCGGGATCGGCCGGTCCAGCGCGCCGGCGAGTGTCGTGGTGCCGTACGTCGCCGTGCTGTCGCGCACTTCCGCGAGCGCAGCAATTGGCGCATCGAAGATCTTGCAGAGAGGCTCATCCCATTGGCGCGTGTGGATGTCGAACAGCAGCGTCCTGCTCGCGTTCGACTCATCGGTCGCGAAGACGCGTCCGTCGGTCAGGCGGTGAATCAGGTACGTGTCGATCGTTCCCAGCACGGCCTCGCCGCTGTGCAGCTTCCGGTTCAAATCGGGATCGTTCCGCATCCACCAGGTGATTTTGGACCCGCTGAAATACGGATCGAGCTTGAGCCCCGTCTTCTCGCGGACCGTCTGCCCGTGCGCGGGAGTCAGGTCGTTGCAAATCGCATCCGACCGCTTGCATTGCCACACGATCGCCGGCGCGAGCGGCTCGCCGGTCTTGCGATCGAATGCCACGGTCGTCTCACGCTGGTTCGTGATCGACAGCTGCGCGATGCGATTCCGATCGACCTGCGAGACGAGTTCGCGCAGCACGCGCTTGGTGTTTTCCCAGATCTGTGCGGCATCGTGCTCGACCCAGCCGGGTTGGGGATAGTGTTGCTTGTGATCCGCGGAGGCGCGGGCGAGAACGTTGAACGTGCCCGAATCGTAGGCGAGCGCCTTGGTGGCGCTCGTGCTTTGATCGATGGCAATGATGATCGGGTGACTCACTCCCTCTCCTCCTGGAGGGGCCCGGCGTGAGGGCTTGCATGCACCTCGACGCTCGACGGACCCTCGCCCGAGCCCTCTCCAGGGAGGAGAGGGGACAAGATTAACGCAGCAACTTCGCGGCGACCTCGCTCAGACCTTCCATCGAGATCCCGTAATGCCGAAAAATATCCGCCTGGCTACCGGTGGCGGTGTATTCGTCCGGGATTCCGACAATCCTGAACTTCGGATGGACGGCCGCTTGCAGCAAGGTCGACGCGACCGCCTCGCCAAGGCCGCCGTGGACGAGATGCTCCTCGACCGTAATCACCACCCGACACGATCGCGCGGCCGCGAGGATCGTTTCCGCGTCCAGAGGCCGGACCGTCGGCACGCTGATCACGGTTGCGCCGATGTTCGACCCAGCCATGTTCTCGGCTGCCAACAGCGCGTGGATCACCGTTTCGCCCGTCGCGATGAAGGCCATATCGCTTCCTTCACGAATCACGCGAGCTTTCCCGATCGCAAACGAATCATTCTTCCGCGGCAGGTCGTACAGCGGCGCCTTGCCGAACCGCAGATACGCCGGCTTGTTGCTCGCGGCGGCCGCCTTCACCGCTTCCCGCGCTTCGAAGTTGTCTGCGGGGACGAGGATCTGGATGTTGTTGATCGCCCGCAGTGCGGCGAGATCGTGCAGCGAATGGTGGGTCGTGCCGAGCGCGCCGTAGCTCACGCCGGCGCTGATCGCGACCAGATTCACGGGGATGTCGCTGTACGCGACGTCGTTCTTGATCTGTTCGAGCGATCGGGCGGAGAGGAAGCAGCCCGGCGAAGTCGCAAAGACCGTCTTTCCGCAACTGGCCAGCCCCGCGCTGATGCCCACGAGATTCTGTTCGGCGATGCCGACCTCGACAATCTGCTCCGGCAGCGCCTGCCCGAACGGCCCGAGCTTGCCACTGCCGCGCGAATCACTCGTGACCGCGATCACGTTTCGGTCGGCCTTGGCGAGCGCGAGCAACGTGTCGGCGTAGATTTCCAGATTCGCCTTACCCATCGTCAGGCCGATCTTCTTCGCGATCGCGACCGCTTCGGAAGAATACATGGAGGGTGCGGGGGCGCTCATTCGTCCCTCTTTTCAACACGGAGGCACGGAGTCACGGAGGAATGCGTAATGAATGCTGCAAATACCTGCATCACAAATTTCTTTCTCCGGGCCACTGCGTCTCCGTGGTTATTTCGATGCAAGAATCGAATCAATCTCTGCCAGCGCCTTCGCATACTCCTCATCGCTCGGCACGCCGTGGTGCCACTTGCCGACATCTTCCATGAAACTCACGCCCTTTCCCTTGGTCGTGTTCGCGATGATCGCGCGCGGCGCGCCTTCGGTCCTTTCCATCAGTGCTTTGGTCAGCGCGGGGATCGAATGTCCGTCGATGACCACAACTTCCCAGCCGAACGCCGCGAACTTCTCGTCGAGCGGTTCGTTGCTGCACACGTCGCGCGTACGGCCGGTGATCTGCAGGGTGTTGTGATCGACGATCGCCCACAGGTTGTCGAGGTCGTAATGCGCCCCGGCCATCGCCGCTTCCCACACGCTGCCTTCGGCGAGTTCGCCGTCGCCCATCAGAACGTACGTGCGGAAGTCACTCTTGTCTTTCTTCGCCGCGAGCGCGCAGCCGACGCCGATCGCCAGCCCGTGGCCGAGCGCGCCGGTGTTGAACTCCACGCCCGGCACTTTCCGTGTCGGATGACCGACAAAATGGGAGTTGTAGCCGCACAGCGAATCGAGTTCCTTGCGATCGTAATAGCCACGATCCGCGAGAATCGTGAAGAGCGCTTCGACCGAGTGCCCCTTGCTCTGGATGTACCGATCGCGGTGCGGATCTTTCCGCGTTTCCGGGCTCACGCGCAGCACGCGGTTGTAGAGCACGTTCAAAATGTCGATGCACGACAGCGAGCCGCCGGTGTGACCCGCGCCGGCGTGCTTGATGATCTCGAGCGTCGTGCGGCGATACTCGAGGCTTTTGCGGATGAGTTGGTCGTCTGAAAGCGGCATGGTCTTGTTTCAACACGGAGGCGTGAAGGGGTTGCCCTCACGCACGGAAACACGGAGAAAGAAACCTTTATTCTGCGGCACAACCATTTGATCGCATCCTCCGTGTCGCCGTGCCTCCGTGTTTAATATTGTCTGATTCACTTGTGATGATACATCGCCCACCCGAGATACTTCCCGCACGCCTCGAGCAAAACTTCTGCGACGTGCGATGCGTTCACCGCCACGTGATGCTCATACCCGTTCGTGCAGACGTACTGAAGCAGATCCTGCAGCCGATCGACCTTCGCCACCGCGCGATGGCCGAACGTTTTGAGTTCATCATCCGTCGTCGTCCCCTGCCCGACATAGCCGGTGATCCTGCCCGCACTGTCATTGGTCGTGAACCGCGCGAACGTCAGCGGCCCGCTGGGCGTTCGTCCTTCCATTGCCCCGTACGTGTTCTCGACCCCGAGCGTCGATCCCAGGATCGGCGCGTTCGCGACCGTCGTGTCGGGCGCGAAGCTCTTGGGCCAGTTGCCACAGTGGAACAGCACGCACTTGTCGTCGTCGCCGCCGTAGTTGTTGTTCCAGTCGACCAGCGCGCTGGGAAGCTGCGAGGCCAGCGAGAGCGCATACATCGAGAGCGCGCCGGTGATGTCCACCTCGCAC
>JANOBD010000188.1:0-1514 GCA_031411495.1 Phycisphaerae bacterium
TGAGATCAGCCAACGTATCCAACGGCGCCATCACGTACGTGCGCCGCCCTGGTCGTCATCGACCGCATCAAGTGGTCGCCGTGCACCGGAACGCATGGTCGCCTTCGCCGGAATGCGCAATCTGATCCGGCGGGCTGTCAATCGGCGGCCAACTTTGACCCCCGTATTGCCTCATCAAGGAATGTTACCGAAGGCGCGTACCGGGCTGCCGCGTGGTGATAGAGTTGAGACGGCCGCCGGGGGTGGACTGACGGAGGGAGGGCGTAGCCCGACCGCAGGAAGTCCACCCCCGGCGGGCGCATGTCCCCAGGATTTTCCCAGGGCATGGCTTCATGTCGAGGGCGGATTGGTTCGGCCAGTGTTGGGGGCTGGGTTAGCCAAAGTAGTATCAGACCGAGACGGGTGTGCGGTGCGCAGGAGGCACTGACGCCGATGCAGCCAGAGGCCCTGCCAAGTCTGGTTGCGCTCGGCTGGAACCAGCGAACGTCTCACGAGGCTCGGTGGAACTGGTCGTCGTCGCCGCCGCGATCTGTGTGCCGGCAATCTGCTGGCCGGCGGCCTTCCGTCGCAATGTCTTCAGCAACCGCTGCACGATGCTGTGTTGTGGCGGCCCGAACCGGCCGGGACAGCGCTCGGCGAGACGATCGAGAATGACGAGCGCGGTCAGGCGCGGCTCGGCTACCAGCCAGCGTTCGATATCCTCGATATGCGGATCGAGCATCGACGGCATCCGCACCCTCGTCTTGTAGGGCTTGTGCATCCGCCGATGGATGACGCGCTGCTCGCCCGCTTGCACGGCCTCGCCGAGCCCCTTGGCAAACGTCGCCACGTCTGCCGCGGGTGCGGGTGCGCGCGTGGCTGCTGTGATCTTACCGGCGCGGCCATCGACGCGGGTGCCGAGTTCGGCCTGGGCCGCGCGCACTTCGGCCAGCAGCGCCACAGGATCGAGCGTGCGATAGAGTTCCCGCAACCGGGCCTTGACCGCCTTGCTCACTTTCGGATGCGCCAACGCGCGAGCATAGGGCGTGGCCGGAGGATAGTAGCGCTTGATCACCTTCGCGCCCTCGCGCCGCTTGTCCTTCAACTTGAACGACGGCTGAAAGAAGTTGGTGTGCAGCCTGGAGGAGGCATACAGACGAACCAGCATCTGTGCGGTATCGACGCCCTCGAACCGGCCATAGCCGACCAGCCGCCGCACGACCGCGCCATTCTTCTGCTCGACGAAGGCCTGATCGTTCTTTTTGTAGGCGCGCGAGCGCGTCACCTCGATCTTCTCCGATCGACACCAGGGAACCACAACGTCGTTCATGAAGGCGCTGTCGTTGTCGAAGTCGGCGCCCAGTACGAGCCACGGGAACAGGCTCTGTGCACGTTCCATCGCCTGCACGACGAGGCCGCTCTCGCGCGTTACCAGCGGCATGCACTCGGTCCAGCCCGTCGCCACGTCGACCATGGTCAGCGTCTGGATAAAAGAGCCGGCGACCGACGTTCCTCCGTGTGCAACCATGTCGACC
>JANOBD010000189.1:0-1953 GCA_031411495.1 Phycisphaerae bacterium
CCCCCGGAAACCCGCTCGACCGGCACCCGACCTGGAAGCACGTCGAGTGCCCGAAATGCGGCGCGGCGGCGCAGCGCGAAACCGACACGCTCGACACTTTCGTCGATAGCTCGTGGTATTTCCTGCGCTTCGCCAGCCAGCCCGCCGACCGCCCGTTCGATCCCGAGGTCATCGCCAGGTGGCTCCCGGTCGAACAGTACATCGGCGGGATCGAACACGCGATCCTGCACCTGCTCTACGCCCGCTTCTGGACCCGCGCGCTCGAACGGATCGGGATGATCGCGGTCAAGGAGCCCTTCGCCAGCCTGTTCACCCAGGGGATGGTGACGCACGAGACTTATTCACGCACCGACCCCGCCAACGGTGCGCCGATCTGGTTTGGTCCGGGTGAAGTCGAGCGCAGCGGCACCGGTGCAACGCTCAAGGCCGATGGCCTGCCGGTCGAATTGGGCCGCGTCATCAAGATGTCGAAGTCGAAGAAGAACGTCGTCGACCCTGACGATTTCATCACCAACTACGGTGCCGACGCGATCCGTTGGTTCATGCTCTCGGATTCGCCGCCCGAACGCGATCTGCCATGGTCGGTCGCGGGGCTTGAGGGTTGTGCGCGGTTCGTCCAGCGGTTGTGGCGGCTGTTCGGGCAGTACGATCGGACGGCCCAAGGCACCGATCAAGTTCTTGATCGACAGGTTCACAAGACAATCGCCGCTGCCGCTGAAGACATCGCCGCGCTGGGCTTCAACAAAGCCGTCGCGCGGATTTACGAGCTAACCAACGCCACCGAAAAGGCCGCGCCTTCGGCCAGCCGTTCGGCGGCAATCCGTACGATCCTGCTGCTGGTCGCGCCGATGATGCCGCATCTCGCAGAATCCGCCTGGGCGCAGATCGGCGAAACGGGTCTTATCGCGGATGCCGCTTGGCCCCCGGTCGATCCAGCACTGCTGGTCGAAGACGAGGTTACCGTCGCGGTGCAAGTGCTCGGCAAGCTGCGCGATACGCTGACGGTCGCCAAAGGTCTGCCGTGCGAAGAGCTGGAGGCGCTTGCCCTCGCCAGCGAGAAGGTGCAGCGTGCGCTGGACGGCAAGGCGGTGAAGAAAGTCATCGTCGTTCCGGACCGTCTGGTGAATCTGGTCGCGTGAAAAAAGCCTTTGCCCTGTTGCTGCCCTTGATGCTCGCTGCTTGCGGGCTTCAACCGATGTATGCTGGCGGAGCGAGCGGCGCAGTGGCGCAGGGTTTGGCGGGGATCGATGTCCCCGCAATCGAAGGGCGCGCCGGCTGGTTGGTGCGCAATGCGCTGGTTGATCGGATGGGCGTGGCCTCGCAAGCTGGGGCGGCACCGCGCTATCGGCTCGACGTGCGGCTCGATGACAAGCTTGAGGGGCTCGGCCTGCTGTCGGACGATACCATCGGGCGTGAGCGGCGGACTTTGCGGGCACGCTATCAGCTGGTCGATTTGGCCACTGGCGAAGTGGTGATTGATGCCACGGCCGGGTCCGACGCGGGGATCGACGTAGTCTCTTCTGAATACGCCACAATCGCCGCCGAACAGACTGCGCTGGAAAACCTCTCCCGGCAGGTCGCCGACCGGATTGTGACGCGGCTCTCGCTGCAATTTCGCGCCACGCCGAAGTGATGCAGCCCCAGTGAAGGCAACGCAGAAGGACTTCAAAGGAATCGCCCCGCGCGCAGCTGCGTCGGCCCGGACCTTCTTCTTCTGCGGACCCGATGAAGCTGGCGCTCATGCCGCTGCAACGCGGATCGTCGAGCTGCTCGGTGACGAGGCTGGCGAACGCGTCGATCTGGCTGGCAGCGATCTGCGCCGCGACCCGGTGCGGTTGGGTGACGAAGCGCGCTCGGTCTCATTGTTTGGCGACAAGCGCCACATCTGGGTCCGTGCCAGCGGCGAAGAGGCGCACGATGCGCTCGAAGTGCACCTTGCCGGGACCGGCGAGG
>JANOBD010000190.1:0-37591 GCA_031411495.1 Phycisphaerae bacterium
CTCGCGCGTCGAACTCGACAATACAGCAGATGCGCGAGCAAGCTTGCGGCTACGCGAGAACCGATTCGATCACTGGAATCGCAGTTTGATTTGGAGAGGTTGGTTCGCGCAAAAAACCAACGCCCTCGCGCAATAGCGCGGGGGCGTTGGCACTGAAACGAGTTGTCGCCGCTCTGCGTCATCCACCAGCGAACTTTTGTTCAGCCTGATGGTTTTGTTGACACGAGCGACACCTTTTCGGATGGGTGACGAGCGCCGTAATGCCGTGACTTTCCGCTTCGGAGGGTGTCGTTGATTCACAGCGACACTCGCCGGAGCACGTCCATCGGCACTTACCCGTCGGATGCCTCGGAGGCGATCCGATTCCCGGCTCGTCGTCCGAACAGACATCCCATCCGGCTGCCATGGGCCCCGTTCGGCCCGTGCAGCAACGCCTCGCCGGGCTGGTCTACAGTCGGCAGTGGCAATGTTTGCCGTTGTCGACGCGATCACACCCGCATTCAAGGCGCTGCGAACTTCGATCGCTTCTGCGACTGAGATTGGCGTCCGTATCGACTTGCCTTTCGCTCGCGGGGCTTTTGTGCCCGCTTAGTCGATGACTTATTCGAGCCCCTTGTCTCCCGCGACATCGCCTACCCGATTTCTCGCGTATTCGATGCCTCAGGTTTCCAGGGCTGCCCGAGTCTGTTGACGCACAGCCAGTTCGCAGGGCTTCGAAGCCCGCGTGCAAGGATCGCCACTGCCTTGGCAGTGCCGATCCGATTCTCTCCCCAAGCCTCTCCGGTTCGTCGATCGACGCTCGGCCGTCCCCGCCTGTCCTGAGCTCCGGTGAGCTCTTCCGTGACGGCCGCTACACTTCACACATACAACCGACTGGTGACCGCTCGAATGATTCGGGCGGTGCGAGACCTCATCCTGCCTTTGTCGAACCAAGACAAGACGCGTCGATCAACTCCCTGCCGTTAAAAAATCTCCCGCGACCGTTGCGCTCAGATCAAGACGTACATGATCCGGCGTTTGCCGAAAGATTGAGTCGCGCGATTCGATCGGAACTTTTCCAGAAGTGGATCCTCGGTCGAGTGATTGTTCCGATGAATCGAGGGTTAACCTAGCGCGCGCCTGAAGCCTTGCCAACCCGATTTTCCCAAATAAATCCGCGCGCATCGTCGCGGGACTCGTGTTCGCCCATTTCTTGATATCGCCGGCAGGCTCCGCTCGGCGCCGGCCCATCGACAAGCGAGCGAGACCGACAAATCTCTGTAGACCGTCGGCGCACAGCGCCGCCGGCCGCTGATCTGCGGATCGCCGGGGGAATCGAAGACGAGCTACCTTTCTCAACCGGCGAGCCTGCGGCGAAGCGCGGGCGCGACGATGTCACCGGCTCAGAAGGTGATGGACGCGCGTCCTCACCCGGCGGTTCAAGATCGAAAGGGTAAAAGCCACCGCGCAGCACCCGCTGCCGGGTTCCGGCACCGGCGTTACGACGAGCGAAGCGAGCCCGAAGCCATCGCCCACCCGGTTGGAAGGATCCCAACCCAGCGTGATACTGCTTCCCGCGGGCGTGATCAGATTGGAAAAGTCGATCGACAGATCCTGGCTCAAGTTCTCGAGCCGAAGGATCTGGGAGACACCGTTGATCGAGAGCGCTGCCGAATCCGTCGGGCCGAAGTCGGTGAACTCGAGCATCTCGAGGAAGACCGGTTGATCGAACGTGCTGGAGATCGATTCCGGCACGATGTTGGCGGCCGCATCGACGCGGTAGTCGATCAGCGAGGGTCGGTCGGCCGGACTCACGCCATCCACGCCGAAGGATGAAAGCGGTTCCTGTGCGAAACGGGCGATGGCGCTCCCATCACGCGCGGTGAAGTTCCCGCCGACGCCATCGACCGAAATCGGCACGCCGGGCGTTTCGAACGATCCCGCGGCCACCGCGCCGGCGGCGTAAGTGAAGTCGAAGCACCGGCGGGTCGACTTGGCGACGAACAATCCGGTCGACCCGTCGGTGAAGTTGGCGCGAAACGCGACCGTTTTGGATTGCAGCGTTGCCGTGAAAGGAGAGGAGGGGCCGGTAAGCGCTTCGGTGCCGATGTCGAGGAAGCTGATCGTCTTTCCCGCGAGTTGGTCGCCGACGCGGATCACTTTGGCCAGCGATCCGCAATCCTTGAGGTAGAGGCCGCGCTGGTTGTTCGCGCCGGTGCCGACGAACGCGATCGCGCCGCCGTGGGTCGCAACTTCGTTGAGCACGCCGGTGCCGGTGAACGTGAAGTTGCCCGTGCCGCCGGGGATTGGGATGGATGTGTCGGCGACCTTGACGAGGGCGGTGCCAAGAGCGGAGGAGCGGAAAACACCGCGGCCGGTGGAGCCGACAGCGGCAAAGGCGATGACGCCAGCGTCGGCCGAGGGGGCACCGACGGTCGGCGCGGTGCCCGCCGCTCCAGGCAGCACGGTGCTCGTGTCGACGATTTTCGTGACGGCACCCGTGAACGTCGCGGAATAGAGGCCCTTCTGCGTGCCCGATCCGGTTGCGTTGAAGGCGACGCGAAGGCCGGAAGCGTCGGCGGAGATTTCATCGTCGAAGGAAATGAACGTGCCGGTCCCGGACGGAATCGCCGTGTTGGTGGTGACGAAGCTGCTGAGCGGGCCATTGAAGTCGCTGAAGATGCCACTGGGCCCGGAGGTCACCGGTGCCACGAACGCTACCTTTCCCGCGACCATCGACGGCCGCTGCAAGCCGAAGAAGGTTCCGCCGCCGGGTGCCGAACCCAGTCGCAGCGCGACGGTACTGCTTACGCCGAAGTTCGGCGCGGTCTTGAAAACCCCCTGGCTGGGCTGCCCCGGCAGTGAGGAGTGAAACGCGACGCGGCCCGCGTCGAGGGAAGGGTTGTAAAAGGCGACGGTTCCGGAGGTGTTGTTCAGCCAAATGGGCGTAAGGACGCCGCTGGTATTGCCGGCGTAAACGCCTCCGTCCGGCACGCTCGAACCCGCTGGACTGCTCAGCCACGCGATATCGCTTCCGCTATGTGAGGGGACACCGAAATTGTTAAACGGCCGGGTATCATTCGGCACGACCGTGACGGTGTCGACGACCTTCGTAAAGGTGTATTGTGCGAAAACACGCGATGGAACTAAGCCTGAGATCGCGAGCGAAATGAAGAGGCTCCTGCGGCAATACTCACGCATGTCGATCCTCCGGTTGCTGTGGAAATGGTTACATCATGCCAGATGTAACGGTCTTATCGGCGGCGGGCAACGCGTTTTTGGCACCAATCTTCAGGTGTTTTCTGGGCATTGTCGTCGGCGAGGAATTTGGCGGGACTGTCCGAATCAGTTAATTTCAAACTGATTGATATTCCGGCGAGGAGCGTCTGCGTGGCTGAATCAAAGTACACCATTGGACTGGACTATGGCACCAATTCCGTTCGCGCGCTCATCGTCGATGTCGCCACGGGTGCCGAACTCAGCAGCTTTGTCTGGAACTACGAGCACGGCGAAGCGGGCATCCTGCTCGATAAGAACGACCCGGAACTCGCCCGCCAGCACCCGGCCGACTACGTGAAAGGGATTGAGGTCTCGATCCTCGGCGCGATCCAGGCCGCGCGAGAAAAGAAGGGCTTCGACTGCAAGAACGTGATCGGCATCGGCGTCGACACGACCGGCTCCACGCCCATGCCGATCGACGAGAACGGCATCGCGCTGGGCATGAAGCCCGAGTTCGCCACCGACCTGGGCGCGATGGCCTGGCTGTGGAAAGACCACACCGGCTACGCCGAGGCAGAACAGTTTACCCAGGCCGCGGAAAAGCAGCGGCCGCAATACCTCGCCAAGTGCGGCGGGCGTTATTCGAGCGAATGGTTCTGGTCGAAAATCCTGCGCTGCGCGCGGGCGTACCCGAAGGCGTTCGACGCCGCGTACACCTGGGTGGAGATCGCGGACTGGATCCCCGCCGTCCTCGCGGGCACGACGCACCCGAGCAAGCTCAAGCGCGGCATCTGTGCCGCCGGACACAAGGCGTTCTATCACACGAGTTGGGGCGGCTACGCGGATGCGGAGTTCGTCGGCTCGCTCGACCCGAAGCTCAAGCGTGTCCGTGCGAGCCTGCCCGACAAGGTCTACAACGTCAGCGAAGCGGCCGGCACGCTCACGAAAGAATGGGCGGACAAGCTCGGCCTACTCGAAGGCATCGCGATCGCCATCGGCGCGTTCGATGCACACCTGGGCGCCGTCGGTTCGGGCATCGGCGACGGCACGTTCGTCAAGATCATCGGCACGAGCACCTGCGACATCATGGTCAGCTCGATGAAGAACAAGCTCGCCGACATCCCCGGCTTGTGCGGCATCGTTCCCGAATCCGTCCTGCCGGGCTATTACGGCCTGGAAGCAGGACAGTCGGCCGTCGGCGACATCTTCAACTGGTTCGTGAACGTCGTTCAACCCGGCGGCGAAAAGAAACTCGGCCACGAGCAACTCACCAAGGAAGCCGAGACGATGAAGGCCGGCCAGAGCGGCCTGCTGACGCTCGACTGGCACAACGGCAACCGGACCATCCTGGTCGATCAACGCCTGACCGGCCTGACGCTGGGCATGAACCTCCACACCACGCCCGCACAGATGTATCGGTCGCTGATCGAAGCGACCGCCTACGGCGCCCGCGTCATCATCGAACGCTTCGAGAAGTACGGCGTGGCGGTGAAGCGCGTCGTCAACTGCGGCGGCATCGCGGCACGAAACCCGCTGGCGATGCAGATCTACGCGGACGTCTTCAACCGTCCAGTCATGATCACGCCGACGCTGCAGACGTGTGCGCTGGGCAGCGCGATCGCGGCAGCAGTGGTGGCCGGCGAGGACAACGGCGGCTACGCAAGCTTCGACGAGGCCGTGCCGAAGATGGCCGGCGCGACCGGCAAGACCTACACGCCTATCGCCGCGAATGTGGCCGTCTACGAAAAACTCTTTGGACTCTACAAAAAGCTGCACGACAGCTTCGGCGTCGCGGGACATAAGCAAGACATCAGCGGCGTGATGAAAGACTTGCTGAACATCCGCGACGCGGCGAGATGAGAACTGTCCGCGAAGTCACGCGAAGAAAACGCGAAGGAGATTGCCTACGAAGGGACACGAATAGACACGAAGAAGAGCTAAAGGCACGGGCAGATTCTGTTTAACGCGACCAACTGAGAATTGGATTCTTCGGTAAAGGAAACTCTCTCTTCGCCCTCTTACTTCGTGTTCTTCGTGTGGCTTCGTGGGCAAAATCCTCTTCTTCGCGTCCCCTTCGCGGACAATCTGATCGATAAGAAAGAACAATATGCCAACCGAAACCCAGCCCCTCGAACTCTGGTACCTCACCGGCAGCCAAAACCTGTACGGCCCGGCAACGCTTAAGCAGGTCGACGTCGACTCGAAGAAGATCGTCGACGAGCTCAACAAGACCAAAGCCATCGCCGCGACGATCGTCTTCAAGCCCGTGCTCAAGAGCCCGGAAGAAATCACCGCCATCATCCGCGAAGCGAACAACGCGACCAACTGCGTCGGCGTGATCCTGTGGATGCACACGTTCAGCCCATCCAAGATGTGGATCAACGGCCTGCGCCAGCTCCGCAAGCCGATGCTACACCTCCACACGCAGTTCAACCGCGACCTGCCGTGGGACAAGATCGACATGGACTTCATGAACCTGAACCAGGCCGCCCACGGCGACCGGGAAGCGGGCTTCATCCACACACGGCTGCGCATGAATCGTAAAGTCGTCGTCGGCCACTGGAGCGACAAAGACGTCCAGAAGCAGATCGACGTCTGGACGCGCGCAGCGCTGGGCTGGAACGACCTTCAAGGCGCGCGGTTCGCGCGCTTCGGCGACAACATGCGCTACGTCGCTGTGACCGACGGCGACAAGGTGAGCGCGGAAGCGAAGTTCGGATTCGCCGTCAACGGGTACGGCGTCGGCGACCTCGTGAAGTACGTCAACGAAGTCACTGACAAGGCCATCGACGCGCTTGTCGTCGAATACAACGACCTCTACAAGCTCCAGGCCGACTTGAAGAAGGGCGGCAAGCGGCATGAGTCGCTCCGCTACAGTGCACGGCAGGAACTCGGCATGCGGGCCTTCCTCGTCGATGGAAACTTCAAAGGCTTCACCACGACATTCGAAGATCTGCACGGCCTGAAGCAGCTGCCCGGCCTCGCGTGCCAGCGCCTGATGGCGGATGGGTACGGCTTCGCCGGCGAAGGCGACTGGAAGACGATGTCCATGCTTCGTGCCGTCAAGACGATGGCCAAGGGCCTGCCCGGCGGCACGAGCTTCATGGAAGACTACACCTATCACCTGGACCCGAAGAACCCGCTCGTGCTCGGCTCGCACATGCTCGAAATCTGCCCGAGCATCTCCGACGGCAAACCCGCCATCGAGTGTCACCCGCTGGGCATCGGCGGCAAGGAAGACCCGGTCCGCCTGGTGTTCAACGCGACGGCGGGCGCGGCCATCAACGTCTCGCTGATCGATCTCGGCAATCGGTTCCGGATGCTGATCAACGAGGTCGACGCGATCAAGCCGCCATTCGCGCTGCCGAAGCTGCCAGTCGCCCGCGCAGTCTGGAAGTGCCGGCCCGACTTCAAAACGGCCTGCGCCAGCTGGATCTACGCCGGCGGCGCACACCACACGGTCTACAGCCATCCGATCACTACGCAGCACATCCGCGACTTCGCCGAGATCGCAAACGTGGAACTGGCGGTGATCGACGGGAAGACGGATGTCCATTCATTTAAGCAGACGCTGCGCAACAACGAGATCTATTACCACCTCGCGCCGGGCCTGGGACAGATTTGAATCTGATCCGCGAAGACACGCGAAGAGGACGCGAAGAAGAAGAGAGTCGCCCACGAAGGGACACAAAGAATCTCGAAGAAGGAACAAAGAGGCTGAGAGCAGATTGAACGGACGAGTCGCGAGGGAAGGTTGTCGCGATGCTCAGTCGGTTCGTGTCCGAAGGGCGTCTATTCATTTATCCTTCATCTCTGGATTACTGCTTCGTGATCTTCGTGTGTCTTCGTGGGAATTCCTTTCCCTTCGCGTCCCTTTCGCGTGACTTCGCGGATATGAAAGACTGACATGCCATTCGACGAACTCAAGCAACGCGTCTACCAGACGAACATGGATCTCCAGAAGTCCGGCCTGGTCGTGCTCACCTGGGGCAACGCCTCCGGCGCGGACCGCGCGGCCGGCGTGATGGCGATCAAGCCGAGCGGCGTCGCGTACGACGTCCTTCAGCCCGCCGACATCGTCGTACTGGAGATCGATACCGGCAAAGTCGTCGACGGCACGGCACGGCCGTCCTCCGATACGCCGACGCATCTGCACCTGTATCAACAATTCCCCAATCTCGGCGGCGTGGTTCACACCCACTCCACTTACGGCACCTGCTTCGCGCAGGCCGGCCGCGATATTCCGTGTCTCGGCACGACCCATGCCGACAATTTCTACGGCGACATCCCGTGCACCCGCGCGATGACGCCGGCCGAGATCAACACCGATTACGAACTCAACACGGGTAAAGTGATCGTCGAGCGGTTCGTGAAAGCCCGCATCGATCCGGATCAGATTCCGGGCGTGCTCGTGGCAAGTCACGCGCCCTTCGCGTGGGGATCGACGCCAGAGAAGGCGGTCGAGAACGCGATCGTCCTGGAGTTCACCGCGCAGATGGCGCTGCACAGCCTCGCGCTCAACCCGGGTGTGAAGCCGATCAGCAAGACGCTGCTCGATAAACACTTCCTCCGCAAGCACGGCCCGGGCGCGTATTACGGACAGAAGAAGTGAGTGCTGAACAGAATTCATAGTCACCGATATGCGCCGATGAACACGGATGAGACGAAGTGAAGCAGAAACCCGCGGCGTTTCTCACTCGCTTCATTTCATCGGTGTTCCATCCGTGACCCATCGGTGACTTCCTGTTCCGCGCGGAGCTACTCGTTCCGCTTGAAGATCGCCCAGCCGCTCGACTCTGCTTTGAGCGAATAGTGCGCGCTGATCTGGGATTGAAGCGAGGCCAGAAAGGCGTCGAACCGTTCCTGGCGGATCGGGTTCGCCGCCAGCTCCGGGCTTGTCCATGCGAGTGATGTCTGCACCGACCACGGCACCACGAGCCACATCGGTTGCTTGTTGCGGATGTCGCTCAGCAGCCGGTTCCCGAGCGTTCTGGGCGATTCGTCGTCGATCACCATCATCCGATAGTGCGGCACCGGCGAGACGATGCGCCGGTCACTCATCGCCGCGAGGCGTGGCCAGTCGTTCATCCAGACGGTGTCGGTCGGCAGACTGATCTCGAGCAGTTTCGCTGCGATGTCCGCGCGCGGGCGATCGCGCTGCAGTTCGAGCGGCTTGGCGATCGACATGACGTTCAGGCACAACAGCGGCAGGAATGTCGCCGCGAGAACGACCGGTGAACCGCCCCGGATGAGCGTGGCGGCGAGCAGGGTTGCGGGGCAGGCGAGCGGGAGAAAATAGTAGGGATAGGTTCTGCCCTGCGCGAGCGCGAGACCGAGATCGACCGCGAACCAGATTCCGGCGAATGCAGCCAGCTTCCCGCCGAAGGCAGTTTGCGCGGATTGTCGGCGTGTCAGGAGAGCCGCGAGCAGGATCGGAAACAGGACCATGCAGCAGACTTCGGCCGCGCGGGTGAGCATCATCGTGAAAGAGCGTGTCGAGTGTGACTGGTACGCCGCGATCGCGCGCTGCGAGTTCGCGAAGACGGTCCACTCGCCGGCGAGCGTGAGATAGATCCCGAAGAACACCAGCGGCACCATCACGCCCAAGCCGACAAGCAGCGCGAGGCGTACGCGTCGCTTCCGCAGGACGGGCGGCACGAGATAGACCGTTGCGAGCGCCGCGATCACGATGCCGATGGCGGTCGGCTTGAGCAGCAATCCCGTCCCCGCGGCGATGCCCAGCAGGAACGCGCTGCGCCGCCTCGATTCGACGATCATTCGAACCGCACCGAGTGCGCCGATCGCCGAGGTAAGCACGAGCAGATGTTCGAGTTGAAAGATCGTGTGAACGAACGGCGTGAAGCAGAGACATGCAGCCGCAGCGACGATCGCGACGCGTGCGGATTCCTCGCCTGCCGCGATCACCGCGGTCCGCACGAGCACGGCCGCTGTCGCGGCAGCCATGCCGATCGACATCAGCCCCCACCCCAGCCAATTCGCTCCGAGCGCACGCCACGGAAGGCTCATGAGGATGCCGACGCTCGGCGATTTCACATCCAGCACGTCGACGCCGGGCGTTTTCCCTTCGGCCACCAGTTTCCCCATCAGGACAAACATCTCGCCGTCGGGTGAGTTGTCGAACCGCAGGACCGCCAGACGGCCGATAATGCACGCGAAAAGAAACGCGAGAACGAAGATCGTCCCGATCCGGCGCGGTGTCGGCGGCGCTGCGTACTCAAGGGTCACAGGATCAGTATCGACCAGCGGGCGGTTCGAGAACACGAAAGTTGGCTTCGCCGGTGCGAGCGGTCAGCCGTTCTCGCAAAGGCAAATGCTCCAGGAACTCTCATCGCGCGGCGAATTGCCATCGAGCATCGGATTCGTCGTCGGCTTCAGTTTGTCATATCGAGTCCGTCCCGGTCTCGCCGTGAGCGAGACGCTCACGATACGGATCAAATGCGCCACCGACCTCCGCATGGTGTTCCATCAGCGACCCATCGGTGACTACAGGTCTGGAACCCTCACCGCAGCGTCTTCCCGTCATCCCACCCCGGCCCTTCGATATGGCCGGTTTCGATCTTCATTTCGTCGCGTTTGCTGATCTTGGTGAGTTCGCCATCCGTGAACCAGAGGATGCGGTCGCTGACGGCGAGCATCTTGTGGTCGTGCGTGGCGCTGATGACGGTGACGCCCTTTTCCTGGTTCAGGCCGCGCAGCAGATCGATGATGAGCTTGCCGGTGTTGAGGTCGAGGTTGCCGGTCGGCTCATCCGCGAGAATGATCGACGGGTCGTTCGCGAACGCGCGGGCGATGGCCACGCGCTGCTGCTGGCCACCGGACATTTCGCTGGGGCGGTTGAACATCCGGTGCCCGAGCTCGACGCGCTTGAGGATCTCCGCCGCCTTCTCCTGCGCATCGGCCGTGGTCAATCCCGCGAAGATCATCGGCATCTGCACGTTCTCCAGCGCGGTCATCACAGGGATCAGGTTGAACGTCTGGAAGATGTAGCCGATCTTGTGGCAACGCATCCACGCGAGTTCGTACGCGTCGAGCTGGGCGATGTCGACCTCGTCGATGTACACCTTGCCGGCGGTCGGCTTGTCGAGGCCGCCGATCATGTTGAAGAACGTGCTCTTGCCCGAGCCGGACGGGCCCATGATTGAGATGTATTCGCCGCGGTTGATCGAGGTGGTGATGCCCTTGAGTGCGTGGACTTCGGTATCGCCCATCTTGTACATGCGCTTCACATCGATGGTGCGGACGGTGGTTTCCGCCAGCGTATCGAGTGCGGCAGAGGTGGATTCGGGTGCGGTCGACATGGGCGGAAGTATAGAAGATCGTGCAGGCAGGCATATCCACAATCTCGCAATTCACTTGTCGAACCGGCGCAAAAAAAGCTTGCGGCCTCATCCACCCCGATGAAGCCGCAAGCTCGATGGTGTCACGGCCCCGCGTTTGCAACAGCGCGAAACACGTGCACTAACGTCATCGACAGGAACCGCGCTGGGTGCCCGGCTCTCCAGTTACTTCGCTGATACGCAAATCACGGGGCACGACGACTGACGAACTACGCCCTCGGCCGTGCTACCCATCAGGAAGTGTGAGATGCCGCGCCGCGCATGTGTGCCGATGACGATCACATCCGCACCAAACTCCTTTGCCGTTTCGACGAGCTTCGGTACGACCGGACCTTCGTGGACCAATTGCTCGATATCGAGCGATGGCGCTTCATCCATTACGCGGCCGTGGGGGCTGAAGCGCTCCTGGGCGGTGGTGAGCAGGATTCTCGCCTGCTCACGCGCCAGGCTGCGCTCGCCGACAATGCTGACCGGCGCAGCGAACCCTTCGTACATGCCGACCGCATTGTCCACCACGTGAACGAGCGCAACCTTCACGTCGCTACCACATGCCGCCAGCCGGACCGCCAGGTCCACGGCGGCCATGGCCTGCGGGCTCGAGTCCACCGCGACGAGGATCCGCTTGAATGGCGCGCCACTTACGGGATCGTCGTGACGAACTTCGTATTCCACTTCGCGGAGCAGGCGCGGCCGGTCGATCTGTACTCTCTGCAGGAGCGCCTCGTGCTGCGACGGCGGCGTGGGTTGCTGCAGTTCGACTTCCGCCTTGAGGTACGTCTGCATTTCGTGGAGTAAGGATCTGGATCGCATCGGGCGCTCCTTTCGGGAAGAACCCCGAGAGGATTGTGGCGCGCGGATCGATCCACGGCAGCGCTATTTCGTCGCAGCCGAAGCGGGTTTCGGCGCGGATTGATCCGGCGCGGCTTGACTCAGGACGGTTTGGTTATTCGAAGCCTGCGGCGGCGTGCGCGACTTGAGGCCCTGCGCGTAAATGCCGGGCGAAGAGTCGGGAATGGCGACGGCGCCGCAGCTCTTGGCGTAGAAATCGGTCGGTCCCGCGCCGCCGATGATGCCGTACGCGTAGCCAAGCTCCTTGAGCCCGTGAAGAGAAGCGAGCAGCAGCGCCTGGCCGAGGCCCTTGCCGCGCAGTGCCGGGTCGACGCCGGTGGGGCCGAAGAATCCACGCGTCGTACATTCGTACGCCGCAAAGCCGACGACTTCGCCATCGAGGATCGCGATGAAGACGCTTACCGGTTTGTTCGCGTAGCCGACGCTGATTTCATCGGCCCAGCCCTGCGTGAAGTGTCTGACGACAAACTCCGCGACGCGCGAGATCTCATACGGCCGGGCGCGGCGGATGATGACGTTTGCTTTCGCCATCGCGGCCAGCGACGGTTCCAGCGGTGGGAGTGCGTAAAGCTTGACGAGCATGTCGGGCATGCGACGGATGATATCAGGCAAGCGGGCAATGCGGCGAGTTTACGCCGATCGCGCCCGCCGCCCCGGCTTGCGCTCTTTGATCTCGTAGAGTCGACGGTCGGCGAGCTCCATCAGCTGTTTGACGTCTTTCATCTTGCCGTCCGACAGCGCTGAGACGCCGATCGACAAACCCGGCGGCAACGCGAGCTTGCGCGGCCTTGCCAGGTGATCCACCAGGCTCGCCAGGCGGCCGCCGAGCTTTTCGCCCATGGCCCGCGAGCTGCGCGGCATCACGATGACGAACTCGTCTCCGCCCACCCGGTAGGCGCTGTCATGCTCGCGAATACTCGAATGGATGATCTCGGCGATCGCCTTGAGCATCTCGTCGCCGGCGGCGTGGCCGAGCGTGTCGTTGAGCGGCTTGAAGTTGTCCACGTCGATCATCAATACGCACAAGTCCTCGCAGGTGTCGACGCACGCTTTGAAGATCTGCGGCATCATCGTGTCGAAGGCGCGGCGATTGTTCAGGCCGGTGAGGCCATCGCGGGCGGCCTGTGTTTTGAAGGTGCTGAGCTGGCGCTCCAGGGCATCGGTCCGGCTGAGGATGCGCTGGCGCATTTCCTCCTGCAAGGCGAGGTTGTCGCGCTTCTGTTCCCGCATGTCGAGCAGGATGGCGCGGACGGGTTCCACCAGGACGCGTGCACCGCCGCTGACCTTTTCCAGCTCGCCCACCGGCGCTTCGCCGGCGCGGATCTCGTTCACCACCTTCGCGAACACCCGGCAGGAACGCCTCCAGTAGATCAGTTCCCGCACGATCGCACCGAGCGTGAAAAGCGCGATCAGGCAAGCCGCCAATACCAGTACCGAGACCGTGAGCGTGACGTGGTCTGGAAACTCGGTGATGACCAGATTGCCCAGCAGCAGGCTGAGCAGGAAAAGACACGTGGTGCAGACGGCCGCCAGCGCGCGCACCATCGTCACGCGCGGAAGATGACTACCGACCCGAGCAACAGCGGAGCCCGGTTTGGACTGGCTCGTCGAACCCATGCCTGTTGAATCGTCGCGCGTGCGGGCCGACTTAATGAATAAAAAGCGAATGTGGCCAATAATCGCGGCGAGAGCATGTCATGTCTCGCGGGAATGAATTACCTCACGCCCGGGAGGATTCTCCAGGTCCCCCTTCGGTTCCAGCTTGACCGGCCGATAACGATGTCGCCCTCGCGGCTGAGGATCGCGGCGGCGACCCTTGGATTTTCAATCCGCTTCAAGCACACTCTTCGCCCATGCGCTCTCTCGGCATCGATATTGGCGGCACCAGTACCAAACTCGCGCTCCTCGAAGACGGCAAAGTCCTCTGGACGGGCCAGAGCGGCTTCTACTCACGCCCCGACCCGGCGGGATTGCGCCAGGCGCTGCTCGACGCCGCAAAAGGCCGCGTCGAGCGTGTCGATCGCTGCGGCATCTGTGTGCCCGGAATCCAGAATGAAGAGCGGACCATGGTCATCAACAGCGTGAATGTGCCCGGGCTGAACGGTTTGCCGCTGATCGACCTGGTGCGCGGGGCGTTCGGCGGCGCGATCAGCCAGTTGAAGGTCTGTAATGATGCGATCAGCTGCGCTTCCGATGTCGTGGCGTCACTCAATCTCAAGGGCCGCGTCGTCGTGCTGGCGATGGGGACCGGCGTGGGAGCGGCCGTGCTCGATGACGGCGTACCCCTGCTGGTGGACGGCGAATCGCCCGGACACATCGGCATGCTGGACGTGAGCGTCGGCGAGAACCCGCCGCTCGGACCCGACGGCGGCGCGGGATGTCTCGAGGGATATATCGGGGTGCCGGCCCTCAAACGCGATTACGGCGACGACGTCAACGCGACGCTCGCGCGTCTCACCGCGAACGATCTTTGCCTCAAAGCGCTCGCCCGCGCGATCCGAATCTGCCACGCGATGTTCCGCCCGCATCACGTCGTCCTCGCCGGCGGCGTCGGCACGCGGCTGCGCGACAAACTGCCGATCATCTGCAAGCTCGTCGAGACCAATCTCACCTCGATCGCACGGCCAGACCGGACGCTGCAATGTGCCGCCAACGATTTCCACGCGGCGTGCGGCGCGGCGCGGTTAAGTTCACGGTGAGCGATTCGGCCGCGGAAAGGGAAGCGCGTTCAATCGATTGCGTCGATGAGAAAAAACTCTGTCATGCAGAGCGTACTCGCGAAGCATCCACTCCCGACGTTCGAAAGTAGATGCTTCGCGAGTACGCGCTGGATGACAAAATCCGACTTCCCCGTTTCGCGATCGTCAATCCGCCGATTGGAATCCCCGCCCCACTTCCGCTACGGTTTCTCCACTCTTTTTCAGCAGGAACCGCAATGATTTCGCTCGCAGATCGTGTTTCACTCGTCGCCGATTCGATCACGCTGGCCGTCACCGCCAAGGCCCGCGCGCTCAAGGCGCAGGGGATTGATGTCGTCGGCTTCGGCGCCGGCGAGCCCGACTTTGACACGCCGCAGTTCATCAAGGACGCCGCCGTCGATGCGCTCGCCAAGGGCCAGACCAAGTACACGCCGACACCGTGCATTCCCGAGCTGAAGAAGGCGATCGTCGAGAAGTTCAAGCGCGACAACGGCCTGGTCTACACCGAGAACCAGGTCTCCACCGGTGCCGGCGGAAAGCAGTGCCTTTACATCGCGTTTCTCGCGACTCTCAACCCCGGCGATGAAGTGCTGATCCCCTCGCCGTTCTGGGTGAGCTACCCGGAGCAGGCGAAGTTGGCCGGCGGCGTGCCGGTGATCCTTCCCGGTGATGAGAGCAAAGGGTTCAAGATCACCCCGCAGCAGTTGGCGCACGCGATCAATGCGAAGACCAAAGCGATCGTCATCAACTCGCCTTCAAATCCGTCCGGCATCGCGTATACGCCAGAAGAGCTCAAGGCGCTTGCGGACGTGATCGCCGATCATTCGCAGGTGCTGGTCTTCGCTGACGAGATTTACGAGAAGCTGATCTACGGCGGCCTGAAGTTCGCGAGCTTTGCCACCCTGCGACCGGAGTTGTACGACCGGACGCTTACCTTTAACTGCCACAGCAAGAGCTTCGCGATGACCGGCTGGCGGCTGGGCTACGTGGCGGGCCCTAAATACATCATCGACGCCATGAACAAGCTGCAGAGCCAGATCAGTTCGCACGTCACCAGCTTCGTGCAGATGCCCGGTGCGGTGGCGCTCAACGATCCGCGCGGCGCAACGAGCATCGAAGAGATGCGCGTGCAGTTCGAAAAACGGGGGCTGCACATGTGGGAGCGCTTGAGCACCCTGCCGGGCGTGTACTGCGTCAAGCCGCAGGGAGCGTTCTACTGCTTCCCGAACGTGAGCAGACACTTCGGCAAGACGGCGCCGAACGGCACGAAGATTACCGACGCGATCAGCTTCAGCAGCGCGCTGCTGGAAAGTTCACACGTTGCGGTGGTACCCGGTAACGACAGCGGTTTCGACACGCACGTGCGGCTCAGCTTCGCGACGAGCATGCCGCAGATCGACAAAGGGATCGACCGGATCGGCGAGTTCCTGGCGAAGCTGGCCTGAATCGGCCCCGCACGGCAATGCAAATAACACGACTGCCCCGCACGGCGCGGGGCAGTTTGATCTGGCGACCTGATTTTGCGGCTCACTTGAACGCGGGGATGCCGAAGGGGTAGCTGCCCTCTTCGCCGCGATTGGCCTTCATCGCGTTGATGATGACGAACACCAGATTGGTGATGAAGAGCGCCACATTGAGAAGCACGCCGATGCAGAAGATCCACGAGGTGAGAACGCCGATCACATAGCCGGCGAGGACCACCAGTCCCCAGTTCATCGCCATGATGGCCTGGCGATTGACGAACGGCGGATTCTTTTCCTTGGTGATCGCCCAGAAGATCAGTGGTCCGAGGAACGCAAAGAACTCCAGCAGGTGGACGATCATTCCCATCTGTCGTGCGTTTGGATCCGTCTCGATCGGGCCTGCGGATGAATAACCAACGGGCGGCGGCGGGGTTTGCGGCGGCGGAACATTCGGGTCTGACATGGAGAACTCCTCTTCAAATGTAGAACGCGACTCGCTCTGACCCAAGGATCGCACGATCTTTCCCGTCTGGCAATCTCCGCCGGCCCGGCGATTATCTGTTTTGGCAGTCCGGCCCGGGCTTTTGCTTCGCGGACCGATCCCCCTACCATTGCTCTAACGCACACGGAGGCTCGCTCATGTCCACTGGCATCAAATCCCTCGTCGAAGTCGGCACCAAGGTCTGGCTCGACTCGATCGACCCCGAACTCGTCAAATCCAACCGCGCCAAAGGCGCCACCGGCGCCACCAGCAACCCCATCATCATCTCCGACCTCATCAACACCGGCCGATTTGATGAGCTGATGAAATCGCTTTTCGAAAAAAACCTCGATGACGAAGCCGTCGCCTGGGCAATGACCGACAAGCTGGTTTCCGATGCGCAGGCGGTCTTCAAACCGGTGTGGAGTGAGACCAAGGGAAACGACGGCTACGTGAGTTTCGAGCTCGACCCGCTCCTGGAAGATGTGGAAAAGAACTATCCGCACGCGGATCGCGTCAAGCACTACAAGGATCTGGGCAGGAAGTGGTCGGCCGGCCACCAGAACCGGATGATGAAAGTCCCCGCCACACCCGCGGGCATCGACGCACTGGAAGACCTCGCCGCGGCGGGACTCACCATTAATGTCACCCTGATTTTCAGCGAGCGGCAGTACAAGGCCGCGCGCGATGCGATCTGGCGCGGCGCACAGAAGCGCAAATCACTCGAGAACTTCAAGAGCGTCTACAGCATCTTCGTCTCGCGCGTGGATGTGTATACGCAGAAGAATGTGCCCGAACTGAGCGCAGATGCACAGGGCCTCGTCGGCATCGTGAACGTCAAAGAACTCTGGAAGATGAACCAGGACTTCTGGGCCGACAAGAAGCTGGCCCTGAAACAGGAGATCATCTTCGCCTCTACCGGCACCAAGGACCCCAAGCTTCCCGCCGACAAGTACGTCGAAGCGCTCGCGGGCAGCGACATCCAGACCAATCCCCCCGCCACCAACGAAGCCGTCGAAAAGCTCGGCAAGACCTACACCCGGCAGGTCGACAAGCTGCCGGCGAAGGCGATCGTCGATGAGATTCACCAGAAGGTCGATCAGAAGAAGCTCGAAGAAGTGCTGATGAAAGAAGGCCTCGCGAAGTTTGCCGACCCCCAGAAGGGATTGCTCAAAACGATCGCCGGGAAGCGGGCGCAGTTGAAGAAGTGAACGTTTCGCAATGCGTGTCATGCGGAGCGTACTCGCGAAACATCTGGAGTAGAGGTCTAGCAGTTCGCGTCGGGCAACTGCACCAAGCCGACTTCTATAGACCCTTCGCGAGTACGCTCTGGGTGACAGTCGGTAGATGCCAGCGCGTCATTGAACCCAGGAGTTATCATGACTCGATCCCTCCTTATCGCATGCATTGGCCTCTCTATCCTCGGCTGCGACAAGCCCGCTCAGCCCGCAGCCGATGCGGCAGCCAAGGCGTCGAAGCCCGGCTTGCCGCCCGCCGGTCGGCAGACTGCCGGAGAACCCACATTCGCCGACGCTGAGACGCCGGTGGAGGCGAAGATCGAATACGACACAAAGATCGAGAACGTGAACGGCAAGAGCATCGTCTCCTGGACCGCGAAAGTTCCGACCGGCGGCTGGACGATGACCACCGACTCGGCGCCGCTCGTCGAGGAGCGCAATACGCTTTGGTGGGTTCGCGTCTACGTCACGCTGCAAGCGCCGGACCCGAAGGAGATGGTCGCGCAGGGTTTTCAGACGCTCACGGGCAAGTTTGAAGCCGACAGGAAAATCAACCGCGTCGAGTTCTCCGTCCGTCGAACGGTCAAGGGCGACACATCGGACTTGAAGCCCGGTTACGTCGTCGTCAAGACAGGCCCCGATTGGGTGACGGACCAGGACAAGGCTGCGAAGTGACGATCACGCTCGTCGTGGCGGGCGAACGTCCAGCGGCTCGAGCAGTCGAGAGACGATCGCCACCTGTTGGTCCAGCGCCATCTTTTCCAGCGGCGGCACGTGCAGGAAGCCGATCGGCTTTGTCGTGAATCGCTGGAGCATCCTGAAGTAAAGATAGTTGCACAGGTATCCGCCGGCATCATCACTCACACCCACGCCGCACGGCGGGTGCGCGAGCAGATCCGCCGGCCAGAGCGTGCCGGCGAGGACGGACGGCGCGGTCGAATCGATGATCGAATGCGCCGGCAGTTCGCCGCGCACGTCGGGGATCGGATCGATTTGATTTCGAGCCCGTGTCTCGAGCCGAAAGCTCGAACTGTTGCCCGCCACACCCAGGAGCACGGCTCGGTCGAACGAATCCGGATCGAGCCGCGCGACAAACTCATCCGCCGCGGCGTACGCGACTTCGAGCAGCACGTAAGGCCGTCCGAGTCGCTCGGCGACGAGCGCGGACGGATTGGCCGCGAAACGGCCGAACGCGGAGAATGCCGTGGTCAGCATTCGCGTTGGGCTGATCGAAATTGAATCGATCGCGTCGATCACGTCTCCGGAAACGGGCCGTTGTCGCAGCGGCGATGGTATCAAAGCGAAGCGGCAGGTGGATCGAGCTCCGCCTGCCGCCACGCGCCTGCCTCATGAGCGTTCGATTTCACTTCGGCTTGATGCCGAACACGGTGTTCGCCTGCTCCAATGGAATGACGGTCAGCACGATCGGATCGTCCGTGGTGTGGTTGTTCTTCGTCGTCGAATAGCGCACGCGGATGGTGAGTTCCTTGGGATCCTCGGTCGGCAGCACGCCTTTGAACGTGACGAATCCATCCACATCAGTCGTGGCGGTGATTTCGCCGCTGTTGAGGACGCCGTTTCGGTTCTTGTCGATGTAGACGACGGCGCCCTGCAATGCCGAATCGCCAGGGGTGAAGGTCTTGCTGCTGTCAAGATCCTTGATGACGCGGACCTTCACGGATGCCGGAGCGAATCCGAAGTTGTAGGTCTGGGTTTCCTGGATCGTCTTGAAGACCAGGCGCTGCAGACGGGAAGTGGACGCGATCGGCTTGGTGGGAGAGAGCCGGAAGCGGATGTTCACGCCGAACTTGGCGGAAGTCTTTCGGTTCAGGATGTGATAGTTGCCGCTCGCGTCGGTCGCGGAGCTGGGTTCCGAATCGGAGTTCCACACGCCGTCGTTGTTGAAATCGAGCCACGCGCGAACCGCGCCGGCGCCGACATAGGCTTCGCCCGCGGTGCGCTTGCCGTTCCCGTCGACGTCTTTGAAAATCCGCCCCTGCACGACCATTTCGGGGCGGATCGCGAAGTTTTTGGTCTGGTTGGTGCCGATCACGGCCGTGTAATTGATGGGCGGGACCGTGTAGTCGATCGTCTCGAAGGTGCTCACGCGCAATACGCCCGGCCCTTCCGGCACGGTGATCTGGAACTTGGAATTGGTGTACCCGAGCGGTCCGGAGAAAGGAGTGAACGGCTCGTCGGGCGCGCGCACGCCGTTGTTGTCGGCATCGTAGTAGACGATCGCATCGCCGCGGGAGGTTTCGTCGGTGTCTTTGGTGCCGTTTGCGTTGATATCGAAAAACATCTCGCCGCTGACGACGATCGCCTTGCGCATCGGGATGTTCTGATTAGGAAAGTTTGTCTGTGTGGCCGACGGAACGACGACTTTCACCGGCGCGTAGATCCCAACCGTCTGCTTGGTCGTGTCGATGCTGTACGCCATTCGGACTGCGATCGGGCCGGCGGTGTCGGCGGAGAGCGAATAGGTGCCCTCTTTGCTGAGCGTCTGGTACGGCTCGCTGCCGTTCTGTTTCCCGTTGCCATCGAGATCGATCCACAACCCGACCTGCGCCGCGATGGAATCCTCCAGAGAAAACCACTTTTCGCGCGACTGCTTGATGCCGTCGTTATTCAGGTCGTTCCAGACCATTCCCGAAACGGTGGCGAGGAGGGTGCGCGGCTCGACAACTTCTATCCAAGCGCGACTACCCACCGACGATTGACCACGAACGAGTGCAGAAGTTCCCTTGCCCATGAAGCATTCCCTTTCGAAGCGATGATAAAGTAGCTGCCGTTTTGGGTGAGCAGTATAACGCAGTCCGCTGGGAGCGCGCATCGAAACGAGTGGATTCGGCCGGCTGCTCGCGAAATGTGCAGGTTGCTGCAACCGCAGGAAGCAACGGAATCGTCATTCCCGCGACCGCTCCTCATCAATTCGTCGTCACGGGCGCTCGAATCGTTACTGCAAATTCACCGGCATGATCACGTAAACGAAATTGCTGCCGGCCTTGAGCAGGCCGGGACGATTCGGCGCAGTCAGTTCAAAGCTGACCTCGTCGCTGTTCACCACCTTCAGCGCATCGCCCAGGAAGGTGGGGTTGAAGCCGATCGTGACGTCGGCGCCGTCGAACTTGCAGGCGAAGTCCACCTTCGCTTCGCCGGCCTCGGGGTTGCGGCTGGTGAGCGTCAGGCCCTTCTTGGTGAACTCCATCCGCACGCCTTTGCTGTCTTCGGCCGTCAGCAGGCTGGCCCGGCGGACGGCGCTCAGGAAATCGGCCGTGCCGGCGACCATCTTCTTGTCGGTCTCCTTCGGAATCACCTCGTCATACGGCGGGAACTGGCCTTCGAGCAGGTTCGTCGTCAGCGTCGCATCCGGCGTGCTGAAGACGGCCTGGTTGTCGCTCAGCGTCACGCTCACAGTTTCGTCGGCCTTGGCGAGGAGCTTCTCGACCAGTCCCAGGCTCTTGGCGGGGACGATGTGATTGGTCTTGGCCTTTTCGTCCTTCTTCTTGCCGCCGCTGGTGAGTTCGCCGCGCGATTGGGCGAGCCGTCGGCCGTCGGTGGCGATCAGCACGAGCTGCTGCTTGTCGACGACCATCAACACGCCATTAAACGCATAACGGGTGCCTTCCTTGCTCGTGGCGAAGAGCGTCTGGCTGATGAGCTGCTTGAGCGTGCCGGCGGCGAGTTCGAAATCGGCCTCCCCTTCCGGTGTCGGGATCGCGGGGAACTCGCTGGTGTTTTGAGTGAAGATCTTGAAATGGCTGTCCGCGCCGCGGACGTGCATCTCGGTCCCTTCGACGCTGAGGCTGAGGGTGTCATCGGTCGACTCGCGGACGATGTCGCGCAGCTTGTCGGCCGGAACCAGCGTCTCGCCGGGCTGGTCGATCTGCACCTGCGCATCGGTGAAGGTCACCGACACTTCGAGATCCGTGCCGCTGATCATGAGCTTGTCATTCGCGGCGGCGAGCTTCACGCAGCTCAGCACCGGCTTGGGGCTCCGCGACGGCACGACCGTCGACGTGATCGTAATGGCTTCCTGCAGGGCAGCACGATTGCAGATGACTTTCATGGGCAGATCCTCTTCTTCCGGCAAGGCATATTCGCGTTTCGGCGAGTCGGATGGATGTAACACGACTCGATCGCATTTCCCAATCCTGATCCGGCCGCGATAATCGGACGCGGCGGGTCCCAACGACCTCTCGGACCTTCGAGAGCTCGGAGTCTATCCCCTCACTTATAGATAGAGAAATTCTTACCTAGTCGTACTAGTAATACGCGTGCGCCGAATGGGGATAACCGGCGCGGCAATTCTGTAAGTCGAGCACGCGCGAACAGATGGAAGCGATTCGCATCACATCGCGATGTGAAGAACTTGACGCGTGTCGTGGATGGGCGCGCTCGGGCGGAGCGGCGTTCGCAACAGGGGTCGGTCGATGTTCGGGAACCCATGTCGCGGCGACTGGCAGTGCGCGCCAGCGACGCGCCAAGGTCTCCGAGCGCCATCCACCGCGTATCGACAGTCGCTGTCGCGAGATGATCCACACGCGCTGCACAATCCACAGTCGATTGTGAATGGATTTCTCGCCCGCTCTTGCTCGCGCGCGAGCGTCGAGACAGAGGTTTGCTCCGTCCCGACCTCCAATCTCTTGCCGCCTGGCGGAGTCGAGTGTTTGCGATTTCGTTCGCTTTACCTCATCTTCTCGACATCGAACCCATGCCGCTGATCGAACTCAAAGACATTCACAAGCGCTTCGGCTCGCTCATCGTCCTGGATGGGGTGAACCTGAAAGTCGAGAAAGGCGAGCGCCTCGTCGTCATCGGCGCATCGGGTACGGGCAAGAGCGTCATGCTCAAACACGTTGTCGGCCTGCTCAAGCCTGACAGCGGCGAGGTCTGGTTCGACGGCAAGCGCAGCGACCTTCTCCACGAGCGCGACCTGGTGCCGATGCGCACGCGCTTCGGGTTCCTGTTTCAGATGAGCGCGCTCTTCGACTCCCTGACATGCGCCCAGAACATCGCGTTCCCCCTCACCGAGCACACGAAAAAGACGCCCGGCGAGATCGCTGCGATCGTCCAGCAGAAACTGAACATGGTCGGCCTGCCGGACGTCGGCGAGAAGATGCCCGCCCAGCTCTCCGGCGGGCAGCGAAAGCGCATCGCTTTGGCGCGCGCCATCGCGATGAGCCCCGACGTGATCCTCTATGACGAACCAACGACCGGCCTGGACCCGATCCGATCCGATGTGATCAACGAGCTGATCCTCAAGCTCTCGCGCGAGCTGGAAATCACCAGCATCGTCGTCACGCACGACATGGTGAGCGCCTTCAAGGTCGCGACGCGGATCGTGATGCTTTTCCACGGCAAGATCGTCTTTGACGGCACGCCAGATGAAGCGCGCGACAGCAACAGCGAGGCCCTGCGACGATTCATCGCCGGCGAAGCGACGGATGAAGAACTTGCCGGGCTGAACACGACAGTGAGGCGGACCGTCACAGGATAGAGTCGGGAACGGATTGATGGTTTCGCTCGCGACGAAAGTCGCGTCGCGGGTGCAACTACCCGTGCGTTTAGCCCTCCAGCCAATTCGTTCGACGGAAAATCCACACGACCAGGGCAAGCGATCCCGTCGCGAGGAGAACGCCGCAGATCGTGGACGCAGTGACATCGGGCCCGCCGAAGCATCTTGATCCGACGATCGCCGCGCCGATCGCGCCCGCGATGAAGCCGATCGCCGTCACCGCGATCCCAAGACAGACGCGCGGATAAGGACGTCGCCAGGTTGCCCGGTCAAACGTCGGATCGACGAGCCACGGCGCGAAGATCGATAGGAAAAAGTCGATCATGGTTTGTCGCCTAGCGCGCGTTGAGCCAGGAGGAACGTCCGAAGACAAGCCACAGCAAGGCGGTGGTGCCGACGCATCCGATCACCCCGCCGGTTGCGCCGGCGGCGAAACTGGCGTGCCCTGCCCAGTGTCGGGAAATCGACACCGCTGCCATCACGCCGGCGACGGTGCCGGCAAGACCAGCGAGCGCGCCCAGCCAGAGACCGGGTCGATCGGCAATGGAGGTTCCGAAAGGGTCGCCAAACAACGAGAGGGCGATTTCCAGCAGACCGCCGATGAGTTCGCCGAGAAGGTCCACATCGCCAACGATCGCCGATTCCGGCGCGCATGCGACTAGAATTATGAGCGACTTTTGAATGCAGTCGGCGGTCAGATCACCGGTGAGAAACCTTCCGCCAGCACCTTCCATTTGCCGTTCATCGGGAAGCCGGGCGTTGCGACGCCTTCGGGTGATCCATCCCACCCCCCTGCCATCATCGCGATCGCGCTCAGGTGCGCGCCGTTGCCCGGCAGATACGCTGGAAGGCGATCGTCCTGATAGTTGTGGCCGTTAGCGAGATGGCGATTCTTCGGCGAGTCGAGAAGCAGCGCATCGATCGCGAGTTCCGGAAGTTTCACGCGCGCCGCCGTCTGCGCGAGCAACCCGAAATCCCAGCCCCAGGCCTTGTCCCATTGCCAGTTCGTGAGCGTCCACTTCGCCGTCTCGCGCATGATTGCTTCGTCGACGAGGTGGCTTTTGGGAAGGAATCCGAGTGCGCCGAGATAGCTCGGGTGGTCGCCGTTGACGAGGTAGGGATCGGTTTCGATGGCGGCGTATCGGCCGTCGCGGACTGTCGGTTTGCCGAGCTTCTGAACGATCTCATCCCACTTCGGCTCGCGCGGCAGGCCGAGGCGCACGCGCCACTTCTGGGCGACTGACAAACCCCAGGCCCAGTAGGCGAGTTCCCATGTCGGGTTCAGGAGCGTCGCACGCTGTGCGCCGTAGCTCTCCTGTGCGGGAATGAGTGCCGGGCCGAGCACATAGCGTTCTTTCGCGGCTTCGAACACCGGATAACTCGCCATGAACAGCGCCGTCTGCTCCACGATGTCGGCATAGCGGTCGAGCGTTTCCTTGGTGCGCTTCGAGCGATAAATCTGCTCGGCGAAGTAGATCGGGTGCGGCTGTTGCCAGATGAGAAAGACGCCGACCTCGCTGGGCGTCTGCTGTCCTTCCGGGCCGACCATTTTCGGCCAGCGGACGCCTTCGTAGCCTTGCGCCGCCGCGATCTCCTTCGCCACCGGTTTGATCGCGTCGTAGTAGCCCAGCGAACGCTCGAGCAGCGCCGTTCGTCCCCACATGGCGAAGTGAGCGGCGTGCCACCAGTGCATCTCCAGATGCTGTTTGCCGAACCAACTGTTGAAGAGCAGCCCGGTCTCCTGTGGCGGCATGGAGCCGGCACAATTCACGGCCGTCACATACTGCGAGAGGATCGTACGACGTTCGAGTTCGCTCGCGCGCCCGTCGGTGCTCCCGGTGAAGTCGATGGCGGCGCCGTTGGTCCAGAACGATTCCCAACTCGATGCCGATGCTTCCAGTGCCTGCGCGACCTTGATCGTCGGCAGGTCGAAGGGCCTGGGGCTGAACTCCATCAGACATTCGAGCCAGTCGCCCTGCCCGCGCAGCGAGAACGTGTGCGGGCCATCCTGCGTGAGCGTGGTGGTATCGGGCACGCTCCAGGCGGCGCGGGCGTGATAGACCGAGTCGTCCTGTTTCCGCTCGAACGTCACGCCGCCGGGCACGGGCTTGACCGTGGTCGAATGGCGCTCGGCATGATCCCAGTCGGCGGCGAGACGCCATTGATCGCTCGCGCCGCTGAAAGAAATCTGGATCGCCAGCGCACCTCGGCCGATCGCGGGAGATTTGACGCGGATCGCGATGAGATTCAGGGTCGGATGGGCGACGGTGAAGACATCCACCCCCTGCCCCGCGATGGTGAATTTCGAGCGGATAATGCCGGTCCAGAGATCCAGCGTCTGTTCGATGTCGCCGAGCTGATCCGGTGTGATGACCGAGCCGTCGCCGTGGATGAACGCGAGCCGCGCCAGTGAAATGCGGTGCGGGTTGGCGCGCAGATACGTCGATGGGCCGGGTTCGCCGGTCATGTCGCCGTAGAAGTACGGAACTTTTCGACCGGCGACGTCGTAGTCGTGGCGAAGGTATTCGATCTTGAAGTTCTGCGTGTTCGGGAAGCGATGCCACGCCCACTGGGCCATCATGCTGAGCGGAACTTTGGGGTCGTAAACGTCATGGAGCGTTTGCAGGCCGGTCACATCGCACCCGAACGCGAACTCGCCATTGCCGACTTGAAGCGGCGTGAGCGGATCGATCCGTCGGAGCACGACGTTGTGTCGGTCGACGAGAGCCTTGCGGTCGATCGTTGGCGAGGTGGTTGGCATGGTGACGGGCTGGGTTTGCGCTGCGCGCAGTCGAGACGCGATTGCGACCGAGGCGGCCGCGGAAAGAAATTGTCTTCTCGTGAACGGTCGCATGGCGTGAGCAGTTCGTCGCGAGTGGGTCGGCGGCCGCAGACATCGCCAAAGCGCGCCGCGTCGCTCTGCTTAGGGCATTTGACCGTCTCGTGGAAAGTGAAAAATCTTTAGTGACAGCGATTGGTAACCCCGCGCGTTGCTCGGGTGGCAAGGGGGAGCGAACGAATCCCCGAAGACAATGTATTATTCAATAGAAAAACTATAAAAACCATTGACGGACGCTGCGGATCGGGCTCGTCAGCACGCGGGTTCTGCGTACACAAGTCGTTTTAGTGCAATAAGTTATGTCAACGATGATAGCGTCGTGATGATCGAGGGGGGTTGCTCTCCACGGCGAATTCTACTCGAGTCTGACAACCTATGGGCCGACTACTGTGACGCGAGATCAGACGATCGAGCGCTCCCTCGCCGCTTTCGCTTCCCTGCCGGCCTTCACGTTCGATCAAGCCGCGAGTGACTTTCCGTTTCGCCGATGGAGCTGCGTTTGAGGGTCGCCGGCCTCACGCTTGCTCGGATTGCTATCTCAAGGAATTCCGTTCGTCTTCCCCTTCGTCGCGGCTTCCCAGAGCAGGTACGTCTGCACGTGACGGACGGAGGGCGATGGCGTCTTCTTCTGCCTTGGGCGCCTCCTGACTCTGTTGGCGTGGCTTGGAGAATGCCCTTGTCGTCGCAAGGGTTTCGTCGGGGCGAGGTGCATGCGGGCTTTACGGATCAATGCGCGACGATACCTGCGACGAGCCAACACCGTCGCGAGAGCGTGCTATCGGACTCCTCCCTGTCGGTCGAGATGTCGCCGGTCGTCGTCTCTGAATGGGTCCAACGTGAACTGCTAAGCGAGGTAAGCGGTTTCGGGAACGGGTTCGGCGGCAAGGCTCGGCGCTCTGCGTTGGGCTCATCAGGGTGCGGATTCGGTATTGACTCCCGTAGGTCGCGCGGACGACTCGCGTGGACGCGAACGAGAAGATGCGCGAGTAGGGATCTGCGGCGATGCCTTCCTCGGCGGCTTGGCCTGGGGTCGGGTGGCAATGTTGTTGTGCCGGGGCGGACATTGCTACGGGTCTTCAGTCATCGTCGGAATGGCCAACCCGTTTCCGATTGGCAGGCAGCGTGGCATTCAATCCGCCGCCTGTCGGCTGGATAGGGCTAATCGCCAAACGGTTATGTCGAGGGGAGTGGGCGGCGCAGGAGGCCACGAGCGGAATCTGGCTGTAGTCACCGCGGTGACGGAGGCGTACGGTATTAGAGGGAGTAGGGAGTGGCAAGTTCCAGGGAGGGGTGTGAAATCGGTAACGTCGCCGAGTCGAAGTTGTCGACAAGGACGTCTCAGATTAGAAAGGGCGGAACCAACACGGAGGTCGGATGGATAAGAAGAAATCGCGTCTCGGGCGGGGATTGAGCAGCTTGATGGGAATGAATGCCGCCCTGTCCGACGCGGCGGCCGAGGAGTATTCGGCTTTGCCTGTGCACCAGTCGGTCGAGAACGTCAACCACCCTGAACAGGGCGTTCCACGTGGAACACCAGCCGACATCCCGGTCGAGTTGATCGACCCGAACCCCCACCAACCGAGACGCCACTTCACGGACTCCAACCTCGCCGAACTGGCCGACTCCATCCGGACCAACGGCGTGATCCAACCCATTATCGTCAAATTGGCCGGCGATCGTTATCAGCTGATCGCCGGCGAGCGCCGCCTTCGCGCATCGAAGGCTGCGGGATTGTCATCCATCCCTGCCGTCGTCCGGGATGCCGATGAACTCGCCCAGGCGCAGATGGCACTCGTCGAAAACATCCAACGCGAAGATCTGAATCCACTCGACCGCGCGGCCGGCTATCGGACGCTCGTTTCCGAGCTGGGTTTGAACCAGGCGGAACTGGCCGGACGCCTTGGCGAAGATCGTGCAACCATCGCGAACCATATCCGCCTGCTCGAGCTCCCGGAATCCGTCCAGACGCTCATCCGCCAGTCGAAGATCTCGCTCGGTCATGCCAAGGTCCTCTGCGGCGTATCCGATCCGGCGGAGCAGGTCCGACTCGCCGAACTCGTCGTTTCCCAAGGTCTGTCGGTTCGCAATCTGGAGCGGGTCATCGCCACGCCCCGGGCGGCACCCGCCAACCCGGGAAAATCCCAACCCTCCGCGCACCTGCGCGACCTCGAGATCAATCTGACCAAGCAGCTCGGCATGCGCGTTCAGGTTCGCAGCGGTGCGACGAAGTCCAAGGGAAAGATGGTGATTCACTACAACTCGCTCGATGAGTTTGATCAGCTGGTTGAACGAATGGGGATCACCCTCGAAGACTAAATAAGCAATGATTTGCTAACGCAAAGTGGCGGTGAGATAGCGGACGCTCGCCGGCGTCACTGGCGGAGCATCCGGCCGGAACGCGATCTATTTTTCTGCCACGGTGACAAAATATTTGGGGCACGCGCCAATTGCCGGGCTAGAGTCTTCTCACGCCGACAGACCTTTTTCACCTTGTCGGATGGGAGAAACTCAAAATGCACGCACGTCCGATCCTTGTTGCCCTCGCCACCTTGACCCTCACAAGCGCCACTCAGGCGGTGTCGCTGCTCAATACCGGCTTCGAGGCGCCCGACTATCACACCGGCAATCTCGCCGGGCAGAACGGCTGGGACGCGACCGGCCTCTTCCCCGAAGATATCGTCTCCGCGAACGTGCAAACCGCCATCGTCAAGAGCGGTTCCCAGGCGGTCTCCCTGTCCGGCAGCGGCACCGGCGCTGGCGGATTCGCTTACAACGTCACACCGTTCGCTCCGACGACCGATAAGCTGATCACCATCGACTTTGACATGAACTGGGGAACCGCCGGCTCCACCCGAAGCTATCTCTATGGCGTGCAGGCGTACGACACCGACCTGAACCTGATCGCGTCCGTAGGCGTCGCGCAGATCCTGGGTATTTACAGCGGCGTCGTGTTCGATCCGAACGGCCTGCCAGTGTCGATCCCCAACGCATCCGTCACCCCAGGCGACTGGCACCATTTCCAGCTCGTCCTCAACTACGACACCCAGTCGTACCACGCGATGATGGACACGTTCGCCAGCGGGGAAATGCCCTTCGAAACCAGCGGCATCACCAACTACGGCGAAGCCGACCTCTTCCGCGATGCCGGGCTCGGCAATGCCAACGACACGGCGTTTTATGACAACGTTTCGGTGCAGACCGGCAACCTCGTTCCCGAACCGGCCACCCTCGGCATGGTCGGCGGCGTGGTCGTAACGGCGCTGCGTCGCAAGCGATAACCACCCGCTTCCCGTCAAGCAGACGTCATGCGGATCGCGCCCGTCGGCGCGATCCGCAGCCGTTTTCGGATTGGAAAGGGGGCGATGTGCTTTCGGATGCAACAAACTCCTCCGAAATGCGTCAAAAGGGCGCCTTCCGGGTTGATTATGACGGCGTCGAATCCTCGAATGATCCAGCCGAGTCGTGATCCGCGTCCCGATCGGCCGTGAAAATGAAGGAATTCGTCAAAGTCAGCGAATTCGTTCACTGCGCTTCGGGAAAAGGTGGTGACAGATGATCGTCGGCTCGCTCCTTCTCAACCTGCTGATGATGGCGGCGCCGACTACGTCGCCGGCGACGCAGTCCAGCACCGCGCCGGCCGCGCTGACGGAGCTGGTCGCGCAACTCTCGAATGAAGATGCCGCAGTGCGCGATGCGGCGCAAACGGCGCTCGCATCGCTCGAGGGCATCACGACCGACTCGCTTCAGAGAGCGCGTGACGCGAGCACCGATCCGGATGTTCAGCTGCGGCTCGACGCGCTGATCGTCCAGTTCGCCGAGAACGACGCGGTCGGCGCGACCCACGTCACGCTCAAGTTCGAGAATGCACCGCTTCGCGATGTGCTCAACGAGCTGGCCCGCCAAGCGCGATGCAGCTTTACTGATCCGGCACAGGATTTCGGAAACGAAGCGCCGCGGGTCACCATCGACGTGAACAACGTCACATTCTGGAAAGCCGTTGCCGCGCTGCAGACCGCCGCCAACATAAATATCTTTCCGCAGCCGGACAACTGGCGCGTCATGCGGAACTTCGGCAACCAGTTGTTCGGCCCCAACGCGATCGAAGCCGGTGCGTTTCTCATCCAACCCATGTCGGCGAACTACCAGCGGACGATCGGCTACACGCGCAACATGGGCAGCGGCGAGAGCTTCACAATCCAGATGCAGATGCTCACCGAACCGAAGATCCGACTCGCCCAGGCCGCCGGCCAGTTCAAGCTCACCAAGGCGATCGATTCCAACGGCAACAGCCTGCTCGGGTCGCAGGCGCTCAATCCGTTCGTCACCGGCGTCGGCGGAAACCAGATCCAGATGGCGACGCAGCTCGCCTACCCGAAGAATCCCGGCGAAAAGATCGCCGAACTGAGCGGCACCTTCAAACTCAGCATCGCGCGGCGCGTGCAGACGATCTCGATCGATGATTTCAGCGCGACGAGCAAACCGGTCGAACAGACCTTCGAAGGCGCAAAACTGACGATCTCTCCCGCCGATGCCACTGGCGGCCAGCCGAACTGGATCAACGCCAGCATCATCGTCGAAACGGCGGGCGACAACGCGCTGATGGGTCGGCTGATGAACACGCTGCGACAGGTGAGGCTGGTGGACCAGAACAACCGCGCGCTGCAGATGACCAACTGGCTTCAGCCGATGGCCAGCCCGCAGCGCACCGAGATCCGCATATCCTATATGCCTATACCCAACGGTGAGATGACGGCGCCGTATCGGCTGATCCTGGATATTCCGACGAGCTTTCGTGAAGTGGAAGTACCGTTCACGCTGCACGACCTGAAGATGCCGTGACGATCGGTTCTGCGTGACACCCGCTCGACCCAAACCGACGACACCGCGCACACGGTGGGATGCAAAAGAAGCGGCGCGAAACCCGGCCGCTGTCCGTCTGCACAGTGTCTCCAGCTCTCAACGTGTGTCGACGAGGTCGAGGCACGCACGATCGGCTCTCGGGGATCGGAGCTGATCGCAGCCGCGACGGCGGGTCTCTGATTTCATCGACAATAATACGACCGACTGAAGTGCGAGTACCCCAGGCTCGGGATCCGCGAGTAGTAGCCGGACGGCGCGCTGTAGACCCGCACTTCGTACGAGCTGCCGTAATAGTCGGTGGACGGCACGTAGGTGACGGCGCGGCGCCCATAGATGTCTGGGGCGCGATCGTAGGTGTACCCGGGATAACGGTACGCCACGTACGGGCGACTCGAGTAATGAACGCCCAACGAGATGCTGTCATCGGCGTAGCCATAGCCGGACGAGTAACCCAGGGAGAAGCCCCACGTCGATCGCGCGGCGCGGCCGTTGACGTAGTAGGTGCCGCGGTCGCTCCGCCGGACATAGTCGCGGTCGTAGCTGGGCCGCCGGATGTAGTTGTCCTGACCGTAGCGGACGTAGGTGCGGTCGTAGTTTCGCGAGCCGCGCTCATAGCGCATCGACGCTTCGACGCGTTGGCGCAGGTAGCGATCCTCGCCGCCGCCGCGACGGGGGTAGTGGCGGTCACCGCGATCCGCGGAAGCGATCGAAACGAGGCTCAAAACACCGATTGCCGCTGCAAGGAGCTTGTTCATGTGATCTCCGATTCAAAACGACAATAGGACCAGACACGCCGGCAGGGAATCGGTTAAACGCCGATCCGATTTTGTCTCGCGCCGACCGTCAACGCCCTGCAATTGATATTCCGGTTGAAGGGGCGGCAGAGGTACGGGAACGAAAAGCGGCCGTTCCGGGGAACGGCCGCTCGAGAAGTCAAAACATGTCGCGCGTTCAAGCTTTGCGGCGTCGCGAGATTACGAGCATGGCGAGCCCGGCCAGGCCCGACATCGTTGCCGGTTCGGGGAGGATCCCCATGCCCCGGAACTGCATGTTGGTACCGGCCGTCGCGATCGTGGTCAGGGTGCCGGCAGTGATCGTCGAGTTATAGCCGCTGACGTCGGTGAACGTACGAATGGTCGAGTTCGTGGTGGCAAACAGCGTCACGCCAAGACTGTTGTAGGTTCCGGTCAGGTCCTGCGTGCCGCCCGAAGGGATGGAGCCGTTAGCGACCCAGTTCGTTCCATCGAAGCTGTATTTGCGAAGCAGGCTTTCGACCGTGCTCAGGCAGTAGAGCGTGTCGACGCCGGCGACCGAGGTGCTCAAGTCTGCGAAGTAGATGCCGTTGACGGCGTCACCGAGCGCGAGCGTGACGACGGGGGTCGGAGTGGTGAGGCCGGTGGGCAGGGTGCCATAGCTCTGAACCTTCGGCGTAATCGCCGTCGAACCGTTGGAGGCGTAGAGAATGTTATCCAGCAGTTGGACCTGTCGGCTGTTGCGCGCGTCGATCACAACGGTCGTCGCGGCCGGTCCGGGCGTCGCAACGTAGCGGACCGACCCGGCGGTAGCGATGTAGTAGGTGCTTCCATCGACGGTGGTCGCGCTGCGGATATTGCTGGTCGGGTCGGTGAGGGCGACGCTGGTGTCGACGACACCGGCGATGTTTACCCGGCCGATGACGCGGTTGGTCACGGAGCCCGCATCGGACGAGGGCTGTGTACCGCCAGCGTCTTTGCGATACCCGGCGAAAACCAGCGAGGTCTTATCCTGCGAGATGCTCATGAGGCCCTCGGTCGTCGAGTTGCCGACGAGCGTGAGCGCGCTGGGTCCGGTTGAAGGGACAGCGATCGATTGAACGAGCGAGCCGGTGAGGGTGTATTCGTCGAGAAAGAGGGCCGTGGCAGTCGTGCTGATTGCGGCCGATCCGTCGCCGACACGTGCGACCACCAGGTTCCCCGCGGTGATTGCCGCCGCCGAGGCGAATGATCCCACCGTAACGATCGCCAGGCTTGCCGCCAGAGTCACTTTTTTTCCGAACTGCATAGGAAGTCTCCCTCGTTTTGGACGTCGCATCGACGCCATCTCCGCCTCTAAACAAAATGTCAAAATTGACGCGGTTAAGAATACCTCCGAATAGCAGCTTGGCGAGGCGATTTGACGAAAAATCTTCAAAAATGCGGGTGTTTTGGAGTTTGACAACGCTAAATAGTGGGGGTGCACCAGATTGCGAGCGAAAGAAAACAGCCAGATAGGGAGTATTATCGGATGTACAAGGGGCTGCCGCGGTCACTTGGAGGGTTGCGTGGCAGCCCTCTTTTTCCAAGCGTCGATGAGTTGCGTTTCCTTCGCGGGATCCATGCCGGCCCGCCACTTGTAGGTTTCTGGGCGCGTCTTTACCCAGTCCATCGTGTCGCGCGCGGTCTTGCTCACCGGGGTGAACGTGAGGCCCTGGCTGATCGCCTTGCGGCAATCGATGGCCATGAAGCCCGCGTTCTCCGCGCCGGGCACCCAAATCGGCATCTCCATGAACGGCCCGACGTCATGCTCGAGCAGCCAGTCGGAATTGGCCCACACGAGGTCGACGATCGATGAAGTCGCACCTTTGCACGCGTGCAGGAACTCGCCGATCGTCCACGTGCCGCTCGGACCGGTCGCGTTGTAGGTGCCGACGTGGCCGTCATTGAGCAGCCTGGCGACGAAGGCGCCCAGATCCCGTGCGTCGATGAACTGGATGAGGTCCGACCCATCGCCCGGTGCAAGAACTTCGCCGCCGCGATCGATTCGTGCCGGCCAGTAAGTGAAGCGGTCGGTCGGGTCGTTCGGCCCGACGATCAGGCCGGGACGGACGATGGTGGCCGTCTGCGGGAAATGCTCGCGGACCAGCGCCTCGCAGCGCACTTTCATCGGCCCGTAAGTCTCGTTGGTGATGTCCTTCGACGTGTCGAGCTCGGGATCTTCCGGAAACGTAAGCCCGTTCTCGTCCATGCCGGGTTTCGAGTTGTCGTTGAAGACGCTGATCGTGCTGATGAAGAGATAGGTCTTGCAGCGCTTTTCGAGAAGCTCGGTCGCCGCCTTCACCCAGAATGGATGGCTGGCAGCGACATCAATCACCGCATCCCAGTTGCGGCCTTCGAGCGATTTGTAGTCACTCGTGTTTCGGTCGCCCAGGAGTTTCTCGACATCCGGAAAGAGCTTCGGGTGCGTCTTGCCGCGGTTGAACAGGGTGACGGTGTGCTTGTTGTCGAGCAGCGATTGGACGATTTCCGGCCCGAGAAAGCCGGTGCCGCCGAGGACGAGGATGTTCATTGCAGGCGCTCCCGAAAGACGCATCAAGACAGGCAAAGCCGGCAGATTCTCACAGCGAATCGGGGCTGCGACAACCGAATCTCGAACTTTCGGGTGAATCCCGAACTTTCGCGCGCGCGTTGCGTCAAAAGGGCGTCTAGTGATGACGAAGGAGCCGTGATTTGAACGAGGCAGACCTGATCCGGGCGAGTCAGCAGGGCGATAGGCGCGCCTTTGAGGCGCTCCTTCGCCTGTGGGCCAGGCCGATCTACGCGTGGCTGCTGCCGCACGTGCGGGATGTTCACCGTGCCGAGGATCTCACGCAGGAGGCGCTGCTCCGCGCGTGGAAATCAATCGGCACGCTGGATGAGCCCGCGAAGTTCAAAGGTTGGTTCTTTTCAATCGCGCAAGCGGTGCTGATCGATAGCGCGCGGTTCAACAATCGAAAAAAGCGAGACGATCGCCGCTTGCGGCATCGCGATGAAATCAATTCGCAACCGGTCGAGCCCGAGACCGAATCCCGCCGCGACGAACTGCTGACGGCGCTCACGCGACTTCCCGAAACGTATCGCGAGGCGCTGAGCCTGCGATTCCTTTCAGGCCTCCCGCTCGGCGACATCGAGCGCCGCCTGCGCATCACCAACGGCGCGCTGCGCGGCCTGCTGCACCGAGGATTGCGGATGATGCGCGAAGAGCTGCTCACCAGCGAAGCGAAAGAGGAAGCCGAACACGAGGTCGAACCATGAGCCAGGACAAACCCGACACATTCGAATCTGAAGTCGAAGCCTGCCTCTCGGGCCTCGCGCCGGCCGTCACGTTCGAAGACCGCCTGATCGAATCGCTTCGCGCCTCGACGCAGTTGAACCCGTTTCGATTGCCGCATGTGAATCCACTCGTGCTCAAACCCGCGATGGGCGTGGCGGCGACGATCGCGGTGGCAGCGATCGGATACATCGGGATGGGCTCACTGGATTCAGAATCCGCATCCGTGCACGGGATGAGCTTGAAGCAGATCGGCCGGAACATCTCGCTGGGTTCGAATGAAAGCCGTGCGGTCCAGCTCGGCCGGCAAGTTCACGGCCTCAACCAGAGCGAGGATCGTTCTGGCGGAAGCGGCCTTGTCGATTTCAATTCTCAGTTGGGTGGAGCGTTCTCCGCAGGCACATTGATCGTGCCAACGGAAGGTGGCGCTTCCGAGCGACGCGGAAGAGACCTGTCAATGCGTTCGCCGCAGACGGACGCGGGAAAGCTCGTCACCGGCTCCGAGCTTCGAGACAAGGATGACGACGTTGCCAAGCTCAAAGACTCGCTGCCCGGCGTAAAGCAAGCGATAGACGCTTACTACTTCAAGGACGAAAAGCTGGGTGTTGCCGAGAACAAAGATCGGCCCGAAGTCGCGCTCGGCGAGTCTCTCGCGCCGATGCTCGCTCCCGATACCAGCGCGAACCAGCCCGTGGCCCCTGAAACGCCACCTGTAACGGCGAGCGACCCCAAACTCGACGTAACCGAGCTCCCGCAGCCGCCGACGAGCCAACCGCTCGCCGACACGCGCAAGATCATCCGCACCGGCACCGTCGAGTTCGAAGTCCAGTCCTTCGACGCTGCCTTCGCGACGCTTTCAAAAATCGTCGACGAAGAAGCTGGCCTGATCGGTTCGACCGAATCGACCAAGCTCGAGAACGGGAAAACCCGCGGCACGATCGTCGTCCGCGTGCCGCCGGAATACCTCGATCGGCTGGTGATGAAACTGCGCGGGCTCGGCGAACTCAAGACGCAGAACATCAGCGCCGCGGATGTCACCAAGCAATACACCGATCTCGAAAGCCAGCTCCGGGCCGCACAGGCGATGCAGGAGCGACTGCTGGAGATGATCAAGGACGGCAAAGGCGCGATCAAAGACCTGCTCGCGGCAGAGAAGGAGCTGGGTAACTGGCGCACGAAGATCGAGCAGCTCGAAGGCGAGCGGCGATACATTGACGCTCAAGTCTCACTGTCGACGCTCTCGATCACGCTCACTGAAAAGGACATCAGCCAGGCCGCGACCGTCACACAGACCGAACGCGTCGACGCCGGCATCGAGTGTGAGGATGTGGAGAAGTCCCGCGCCGATGCGCTGGTGAAAATCGCCGAACTTGGCGGCCGCGTGCGATTGGCCGATCTCAAGCAGCTCGACGCAGGGCAGTTCACCGCGACGATCGTCGCGGAACTGAAGCCCGAATCGTCGGGCCAGCTGATCGATTGCCTCAAGCAGCTCGGTCGCGTCGCGCGGCTGACCGCCGAGCGATCCGAGAACGCGGCCGATGGATCGAATCCGACGGCGACGCCGAAGATCGAGGCCAAGCCGTCCATCTTCCAGATCAGCCTCTACAATTTGGCGAACATCGCGCCGCGGGTGACGCAGTCGATCACGCTCGCCTCGAATGACGTCGAAGCCGCGTATCGCGCGCTCACCGACGAGGCCGGAAAACTCGGCGGCAGGGTGGTGGCGAGCGAGATGAATCATCCGCGCCCCGATTCGGTGAGCGCGACCATGCGAATCGATGTGCCCAGCGCGCAGGTGGATGCGCTGACCGCGAAGCTCAAGTCATTGGGCATCATCATCACATCGACCGATGCGCAGGCTACCGATAACACGAGCGTCACCAGCGCCAAGCGCGGCTTCTCGCTCTCGCTGATCGATATCGCTGCCGTGCCGCCACGCGAAAGCGTGAACGCGAGCGTGCGGGTCGACTCGGCCGGCAACGCGCTGGCTTCGCTGCTCGGGAGCGTTCAACAAGCCGGCGGAAAGGCGATCACGCAAAAGCAATCGCGGGATGCACACGGCAACGGCAACGCGAGCGTGAGCGTCGATGTCCCGCTCGCGACTTCGCCTACGATTCTGGGCGCACTCCAATCGCTCGGCACCGTCGAGGCGATCCAGTCGAATCAGAATCCGAACGTGCCCGCCGGCGAGTTGGCACGGGCGCGCTACGACATCCAACTCGCCACCGTCGATGCGATCGCGCCAAAGGATGGGTTCTGGAACGCGGTCCGCAACGGCCTGGCGATCAGCCTGCGCGGCCTGGGCTACAGCCTGCAACTGATCGTCGTCGGCCTTTGCCTCGTCGCACCGTGGGCGCTGCTAGTGTGGCTGGGCGTGAAACTGCGGAGGCGGATGAAGTCGCGGAGTGTGCCCGCGGCGGCGCAATGAGCGATCCAGGGAGTCGCACTGGCATGTCATCCAGAGGGAGCCTCGGCGACTGAAGGATCTCGGATCTGGGCGACAAGAGACCGCCGAGAACGATGCGGGAACCGTTCATCCCAACGGCAGAGTCGATTGACCGTTCGTGTTCACAGAGACCCGAGATCCTTCGCTCGCCTAGGCTCGCTCTGGATGACCCACCCTTCGTTGCCTCGCGACGATTCGGAGGACATGTTTCCGCCGCTCACTCCCGATCGAGCGTCCCCGCCGTCACGCCGAGCTGCGAGACGACGCGGAGCGTCCTTAGCGCATTTCGCGGCTGCTGGTTGCCGTCGATGACGGTGCGGTACTCGCGGACGATCCGCTCGACGTCGTCGCCGCTCTCGCGGAGCAGTTCGAGTCGGAAGTGCCGGATGCCGAGGTCTTTCATCTTCGGCAGATAGCTCAGCGCGGATTGCGCCTCGGCATTGAACAGCGTGTTGCGACAGCCGGCATCCGGGATGAGCGGGTGCGGCTTGCCGAGCGTGTCTTTCAAATCAACCTTGTGTGTCTCACACGGCCGGCCGCAGTCGCGGAAATCTTTGCCTTCCGACAGCGTGTGTGCGAAGACACAATGCTCCATGTG
>JANOBD010000191.1:0-3108 GCA_031411495.1 Phycisphaerae bacterium
GAGCATTCGATCCAGCTATCGCTTCCTGGTTTCACTGGTCGACACTTCCGCGTCGCAGCCGAAGCTTCGTTTCAAGAAAGTGATCGAGGTGCTTGAAGCGCAGTTAGTAGCCACAGGGCAGCAACCCGCAGCTCCCGATTACCACTGTGGCGATTGCGTCACCAAGAAGCTGCAGCATCACTGCCGCGACAAGGAAGAACTTCGCCGGTGGGTGTATTGCTACTTTGAGCGGATCGGCAAGCTTATCGTGCTCGATTCCGGCGAAGGGATGCTGTTGCCCGTGTGGGGGAGGCTCTTCGAGTACCGGGACTTCGAGGGACCTGCGACAGAGGTGGGGCGGCTATTCCGCGACGGTCGGATCGTGATCGACGGCGACCCGACCGAATTCCGTGTTGGCATCGAACCCGCATCTACGGGGGGGCCCATCGCGGGCACGATCACGCCACCATTTCCGAGCTTCTGGGTTGATATCCGAGACGAGAATGGCGGTGACACGCCCTATTCGATCATCAATGGAAGGTTGGTGCTCGGTGGCGACAAAGAGATACCGGTTCATTGGCAGCCGACGCAGGACACTTGTAACGTCGAGGCGGTTCGGCTGATTCATCTGGATGGTACGACAGTCGAGGTGTCCGAATACGATCGGATGCAGCGATTCCTGAGGCTGTGGCGCAAGCTCGGCTGGAGCATCGACGAGATCGACCAAGCGCTTACGGGCCTCGGGACTTCGAGTACTCCCGAGACGGATCAGCCTCCAGCAGACTCGGGCGAAGCGCTGTGTCACTACGTCGGTTTCGATGTGTTCGAGGACGACTGCGCGGCGATTCCCGCGGGTGGCGCCGACTGCAACGACGACTCGGCTACCGATTTCGACTGCGACGATGACTGCCCGGACGTCGACGCTGGCGCGACCGAAATATCTGCCGCGTTCGTCCATCAGCTGCCTGCGGTGAAGAAGCTGCTCGATCTCACGGGGCTTGCCTTGCCCAGGTTACTGGCATTCTGGGCCGCCATCTCGACCAGCGGCGAGAAGTCGCTCTATCGACAGATCTTTCTGACTCACAACCTGCGCGCGCTCGACTCGGTTTTCGAAGGCGACGGGAACGGCAACTACCTTACGCCGCCCGCCAAGATCACGGAACACATTCCGGTGCTCATGGCGGCGCTGAAGCTCAAGGCTGACGACATCAACGCTCTGATGGCGATCTTGAAGCTGACAGACTCGTTGACGCTCGAAAGCGTCTCGGCGCTCTATCGACACAGTCTCTTGCTCAAGATCCTGCGCATCAAGGTCGCTGACCTGCCGAAGCTGATCCTCCTGCTGGGCAACCCTTTCGCCAACGCACAGGGCACTCGGCGTCTGCTCGAAACCTGGGCAAAGGTCGAAGACGCCGGCTTCACGATCAGACAGCTCGCGTTCGTCGTTCTCGACCAGGACGACAGCATCAAACCGCTGGCACCGACTCAACGTGCCACGCTCTTGCTCACGAAGACGTTGTACGACGGCCTGATCGCCATCGACGCACAGCATCCCGACCTGCCAGCAGATCCTGCGGCCGCGACGTCCGAACTCGTTCGAAGCAAGGCGGGCCTGGTTTTCGATGCGTCATCCGTCGAAGGGATCGTCGGCTTGTTGGACGGATCCGCAGTGTACACGACGAATGCGCCGCCTGGGCTTGCCATCACCGTTCCCGACGCGTTCAAACAGCGCTTTTCTTATACAAACAGCCCGACCGCCGTTCCACCGAGCGCGGGCGTGCAGTTGACGGGCATTCTCAGTGACGCCGATCGTGCTGTGATCAGGGGACTTTCGCCCGACGCGGGATGGACCAAAGCCATCGATCGCCTCGACAAACGGCCCACGCGTGTCTTCGAAGACGTCTTGTTCGGGATATTCAAGGATCGCCTCGACGACGCAAGGGCTGTTCTGCTCAGCGCCGACGCCAACGACCCCGCCGATCCCGCTGCTGCGACCAACACCGGGCCCATCAAGCGGCAATTCTTCCTCACGGCGTTCATTCCGTTGTTGCGCCAACAACTCGCAGAGCGCCTCATCGTGGACACCGTTTCGGCAAGTGTGGGCCTTGATGCAGCGCTGACTCGCGCATTGCTCACTCAGGTATTGACTGTTGGCGGCCGCCCCGATGAACACGCACTCGACCAACTGGAGAGCCTGCACACGCCGTCGGTTGCTGCATTGGCTGCAGCTTGGAGCGGATACCTGCTCCCGTCCGCTGACGACGCATACGTCTTCGTGATGACCAGTGAACAGGCGCCGGCAGCGATCTCTCTCGATGGGCGAGCGGTCGCTTTCCCACATCAGCAGGACGACCCGTCGAATCTGTGGATATCGGATCCGGTTTCGCTGCGCGCAGGCACCCTGTACCCGATAGAGGTGTCTGGACCCATCGCCGCGCTGCAATGGAAGACCGCAACCTCGCCGCGTGCAGCCGTTCCAAGTTCGGCATTGCTGCCCGATCATTCTTCAAAGGCCATCGCACCCATCCTGCGGCAGTTGACCAAGGTCGCCATCATGTTGAGCGGCTTCAACCTCGATCGCGATCAGGCTCTGTATTTTCAAGCACACGCCAGCGACTTTGCTGGGTTCGACTTGAACGCCATCACGTTCGAACATTGGAAGCGAATTCAGGCCTATGCAGCGCTCAGGGACAGCTGGCCTCAGCGTGACTTCCGGCTGATCGATCTGTTTGCCTGGTGCGCGGCTCCAGACAATGTTGCAAGACTCGTGGACCACATCGTCGCCTCAACCCCTTGGGAGGCGCAGAAGGTCGAGGCTCTGATCGCACCCGCGCATTTCGATCTGACCGAGCCGAGTCGTTTCCGTAACGAAGTGGCGTTGGTGAAGCTGCAGCGCGCCTTGGCCCTTCAGGGCAAGGTGTCGATCGAAGTCGATCGCCTGTTCCACTGGTCGGCCCCAGGTTCGAAGTTCTGGCCCATGCACCGGATCGCGGAGGAAATTCGAAAGGCGATCCATGCTCGCTACGATCAGACGGACTGGGAAAAGGTGGTCAAGCCCCTCAGCGACGCGCTGCGAGAGCACCAGAAGACCGCGCTCATCGACTACCTTGCAGTGCAACCCGACCTGGT
>JANOBD010000192.1:0-4544 GCA_031411495.1 Phycisphaerae bacterium
CGGCAGAGGCCCAGCGCACGCAGTTCATGCCGCACTGGTTCATCACCAGCCTGGCGTGCGTGAAGAACACCGTGCCCGAGGAGGGCGTGGACATCGGAATCCTCAACATTGTGGATCTGACCATCGCGCAGGGCGGGCTAGCCGGGGCGGTGACGACCTTGACTAAGCCGGTGCGCGAGAATGAGCCCACCGACATCGCAGCCGGCGGGCCCTACAAGTGGATCCCGGATCCCACCCTTCGCGCCGATGACTCACTCATCAAGAATGCAACACCGGCGTTGCGCCTGCTCCAACAGGTTCTCCAAACCGACAGCGTCACCGAATACTGCGTCACCGGCGCCAACGCGCCCGGAAGTGGAATCTCCGCCCAGCGGACCAATGGCTGGCATATCGGTTTTGGCTACGAGCGGGCGACTGACTTCGTCGCCTATCTCGGCCGAATCCTTCCCTACGACTTCTATCCCACCAAGCCGCCGGTGATTCCGCTGGTGCCCAACGTGCCGTACGTCTACGGCGCGATTTTCCTCGACACCAACGTCCGGCTCTCGTTCACCAATTCGGATACGCCGCGGATCTGCCTCAACGCGATCGTCTGGCTGCGCGCCGAGTTCTGCCTCGGCAGGGTGGCGGGGTCCGACCCTGTGCAGTACCGCTATCTCTACTACAACATCCCGATCTGGGAGCACGACGGCAGAAAATCGATCACGACGTTCTGCGACTTCGAGCCGATCTGTCTGAGCAAGAAGCGCGTCACCGCGACGGCCAGCGGGTTGGAGGAGCATTTCACCGGCGGCAAGGCGTGTGTCGCGCCTTACAAGTGGAAGTTCAACTGGTGCAACGTCCGGCGGACTGACACAGCCTCATCCGTCATAGAAGTCGTGCCCGCAACGATCACTCGGTCCGCTAACGCCTTTTACGTCGACGGATTCTTCCCCAACCTGACGCTCAACGGCGCGACAGTCAACACGTCGGCGACAGTGGATTGGGAAGGCTGGGAGTCGATCCTGGGCCCCGGCCCCGGCATCTCCTACTCCGCAACGATCACGCCGCCCTGCGGCGCTGAGCCCTACGTGCGCTCATTCATCCAGGGTTCGTTCGCGCCGGAGACCACCGTTGAGGTGACGGCGTCGGGGTGGCAGCGACTTCGGTTCCTTCGCTACGACACAACGGTTTTCATCGGCAAGTGGAACGCGGACGGCTCGATCGAGACCTTCTACGGCGAATATCGATCAACAGACTATCTGAAAATAATCGATTCGCTCGATCTGGGCGCCTCGTATGCGGTGGTCGCGGACATCACCAGCTCCACCGCACCGAACGAATACCCCTCGTTCACGAGCGTGGAAGAAGTAAGTCCTTCCGCCTTCCTCGACCTGGCCAACCGCATCCTGCCGCACGTTCGGTGCAACAACTGCTGGTGCATCCCGCTCTATGACAGCGGCGAGGAGTTCACCGGCGGGGAGGGGAGCGAGGTCGACTCGCACTGGGAAGTCGAGACCGCCAACGGCTCGGGCGTTTTCATGGCGGCCAAGATCGTTGCCACCGACCCCGCCTGGCTTACGCCGCGCGAGGGCGCGACCTGGATCGGCATCGGCAGGGAAACGCCACCTGCTGGCGGCTCGCCCTGGAGCGGCGTGCGCCTCTTCCGATATCGATTCAACCTGACTGAGGTCCTGGATGCGGACCTGAAGGCGAAGTTCGCGATCGACAACACGGCTGACACGATCAGCATCAACGGCACGGTGATCGCGACCAGTGCCGGCGCCTTCTCCAGCCGGACGGCGGTGGTGATCCCCGCATCCGATCTGGTCGTCGGGATGAACGAGCTGCTCATCGAAGCCAGCGACGACGGTGCGGTGGCGGGGTTGCTGTGGGAATGGGATGAGTCATGAGGGTGAAACTCGACGAGCTGCGTGAAGAGGCGCGGTACTACTGCGCGCGATGCCCGTTCGCCGGCGAGCATGATGCCGGCATGGTGCGATGCGAGCACGACGCCGCGCGAGATGGTGGGGCGGTGAAGAAGATCGTCTTCAGCATCGGCGCCTGCCCGAAAGGAAGCTGGGATCATGCGGCGATCGCCCAGCAGGTCGAAGCCGATCACGTGCGCCGCGCCGAGGCGGCTGCCGCCGAGCTGTCCCCGAAAGAAACGGCGGTGTCTGCGCCGCCACTCGCGCCGATCCCGCGCATCGCCTGGCCGAAGGATCTGGAGCCGTTCATCGAGCGGCGCGTGGAGAATGACAAGGGGATCGGCGACACACTCGGCAGATTGGCGGATGGTGGGAACGTGGATGCGGAGATCTTGCTCAAAGCGATCACGAGCCCGTGCGAGTGCTGGAAGCGGCGCCGGAAGGCGAACCGGTTGTTTTCCTTCGCCAAATGACTTCGCCTTTGGCTGCAGTCCACAGCGTTCAACCTACACCCGCGGATCGACCATGACTTCGCGCGGTTGGAGAAATTGTCACATGATTCTACGGCAGCGCCTCGCGATCGGCATCGTTACGAGGCAGATAAGTCCGGTCACGGGCTCCGGCACGATCGACATCGCCTTTGCGAAATCGACGTTGAAGTTCGCGCCGGCATCGGCCAACAGCGCACCACTCGCGAGCAGCGTCATGCCATAATTCTGCGCCAGCGGCAACAGGTCGTCGAAGTTGATCTTGCCGTCGTAGGTAAGGTCGCCGAGGTTCCAGGTTGCGCCGAGCTGCAAATTGTAGTTCTGGGCCAGTCGGAGCAGGTCGTCGAAGTTCACGCTGCCGTCGAGATTCGTGTCGCCCAGCAGGGTCTCGCGGAGAATGAGATCGGTCGGGTCGACCGCTTCTCCGAACCAGGACGTCACGTTTGCGGACCCGGCAGTCGAGAATCCGACGCCCGTACGCGTCGCCAGGCTGGCGTTGGACGAGGTAATGCCCGGGCCGGTCCAGGCGCCGTTGGCGTACGCCAGTTTCGTGAGCTGCGCGACCGAAGCGAGCGAGCCGGAATCGAGGATGAGCGGATTGTCCGCCAGATCGAGCCGGCCTAGTGCGCCGATAGCCCAGGTTGTGAAGCGGGAAACTTCGTATTCACTTCCGTCGCGAGGGCGGATGTTCAAGTTGCCGTTGATCGTGAGATCGCTCTGGCGAACGCGGTCCGAGGTCGCGCTGGCGCCGACGCCTACGGAGAGCATGCCCGGCCCGACGATCGGCCCGAAGTTGTGTGTGCCGGCCGGCATGTCGATCGAGACGTTGTTCACCGTCGCGCCGGCGGTCGTGGTGCCGCGCAGGACCATCCCGCCTTGATTCAGGATGCTGTCGGTGCGGTAGGTGGTGCCGGTCTGGGTTTGAAGCGTGCCGATGGTGAGCGTGCTGCCGACATCGAGCGTGCCGGCGGAGAGGTTGACGATGCCGTTGACGCCGATCTGCAGGCCGCCGATGACCTTGGTCGTCACGCCGGCACTGTTGAGCGTGAGGATCGAGTTGCCCGAGCCGGTCCGATCGACGATTAGGTTGCGGACGGTGGTGTTGGATGTTGGGCCGCTCACGTTCACGCCGACCGCGGGCGTGATATAGACGTCCTGGGCTGCCGTCGGCGTGAGGTCGGTGCTCCAGTTGACGGCGGTGTCCCAGTTTCCATTCGGGCCATCCCAGAAGACCTGGCTGCCGCCGCCGTTCTGCCAGAAGCCGGGCTGAAGCGTGAGACCGCGAAGGATGAACCCGTTGGAGCCGTTGAAGGTGTAGGGGATGAGGTTCGAGCCGCTCGGGAAGAGCGTCTGGAGGTTGACCATCGTGCCGTTCTGGTTGACGTAGACGTTGATCCCGCCGATCGCCAAGAGCGAGCCGGAGTTCATCAACAGCCCGGCCGGCCCGCCGCCCATGCCATAGGCGTAGAGGGCCTCTCTGCCCGACGGCGCGCGGTTGCCGTTGTCGTAGACGTCCACGAGTTCCACCACGCTGGACTGGGTGGCGGTTCCGATGTGGAACTGCCCGAAGCCGAAGTTGCCGTTGTTCCCGGGGCTCGCGGGATTGACCGGACCGGAATCGACGCCGCCGACTTCGACGCGCTGGACGTCAGAGCCGACGATTCGCACTTCAGCGGTGTCGGCGCGGAACTTCGTCTCGTCATTGGTTTGGAAGACGAGTCGGCCTGGAAGTGACAAAACGGAGAGCGGAGCCAGCGACAGCGACGAGTTCGCATCCAATGACAGACCGCCCTGGAAGACGAATTGGCCGGCCGCATCCGTCGTTCGCAGCGACACGCCGCGGAAGTCGGTCGCGTCGCCGAAACGGATGGTGCCGCCGCTGCCCGCGGTGAAGCTGGGGATTCTGTCCGCGCGGAAACCGAGCGCATCTACGTTAACGGTCCGGAGACCACTCAGGTCGATAACGCTTCCGGTGCCTGCAGCGGTAAAAGCAATGTTATCCGCGTTGCGCGCACGCGTGATGGCGGTGACGCCGGAGAGGTTGACGGTTCCGCCGTTGGTCGCCGAGACGGTGAGAAAGCTTTCGCCTCGGATGTTGTTTCCGTAGCGAATGGAGTTGAGCGATGTCAGCGTGAGCGCGCTGCCTGCG
>JANOBD010000193.1:0-2044 GCA_031411495.1 Phycisphaerae bacterium
GGGGCGGACGGCTCGCTCGACAAAGGGTGGACCAGCGAGGAAGAAACGCAATACACCACGCCCACCGGCCTCACCCTCCCGGCTGACTACGACAAGGTGAAGGAACTCCGCTCGCGCAGCCGGGTCTGGCGCGAATACAACGTCAAGAAGGACTGGAACTTCAAGGCCAAGAACGGTGAGAACGGCGGCGCGGGGATGATCGTCAACCCGGTCTGCGGGGATGATGGGACGCTTGTCGAAACAGCCGCCTCGCTTTCGCGTCGCGACAAACGGTTCGAGGACTTCATTCCGATCACAGCGCCATTGCCCGAGGGCGCGACCGTTCCGCCCGAGCCGGTCTACATGGCGCCCCGGGCATTTGCGAAGTTCAAGGGTCGCGACACGATCTGGATTGACCTGGTGAACAATGCGATCACCGAAGCGCCCACGGCGAGGCTGAGGATGCTCGACGACCGGTTCGGCGTCGAGGTCGCCTGCAATCCCAACGACCGGATCAGCAGCGGCAACTTTGACAACACCGGCGGGTTCCAGACCATCAACTGGTCGACGGAGTTGATCCTCACGCTGGCGATGCGATGCGATGCCCGGCTGAGCTACACGATCACCACCAGCGGCGACCCGTTCCGGGAACTGATCATCGACGTCCCCAATGCCGAGCTCTGGCTGATTGCTGAAGGGACGGTCTACGACATCGACAAGGACGGCGCACTCAAGCGCAAGGTCTCGGGCGATCGCATCGCCCGCAATGACATCGCCAAGCTCAAGCAGGTCGGCGCGATGGCCAAGGCGTGGTACGCCACGCCGAGGCGCAGCGCCAAGCTGATGTTCCAGAGCCTGACCTATCAGCTGCCCGATGCGGATGAGGACGTCACCGAGCCGCAGTCGCTGCACATCGGCCTGCTCGTCAAATCCGTCTTCGAGGTGAGCGACTCAGCGCCGCTCAACACGCCGATCTGGTCGCGCAGCATCGACTTCATCGCCAACACCACGGTCTACGAGACCCTCTCGCCGGTGACGCCGGATTTTGCACTGGGCAAGGGCCGTCGCCGCGCCGCCCATTACCACCACCAGGCCCACCACGCCGCCCACCGACGACGCAAGCCATGAAGATCCCTTATCCCTTCGATGACGAGCTGGCCCGCTTCCCCAGCCGCGCCAACACACGCGGCGGGCGGGATGAAGCGCGGGGCGGTGTCGAGGGAAACGATCGCTCGCGCAAGCCTGTCGACCCGGTGCCCGATGACGAACCGGTTCTCTGGCTCAAGATCACCGGGCATACCGACGAGGATGCGGAGTTCTTCAAATGGGATTACACCGTCTCCGGCCACGCATGGCCCGGCAGCCCAGCCCTCTGGACCGGCCGGCAGGCCCGCAACTCGGTCGAGTTTCACAACATTGGGACCCACGCCAGCGGGTACGACATCTCGAATGACGGCGACTGTCCGATCACCGGCGTCGAGCCCGCGCCGGGCAACATCTACGTCCGCGGCTACGGCCCGTACAAGATGACCTCCACGCAGTGGTTCTACGCCTTCACCTGGCCGAACATCCCAACCGTCGATGCCGCCGGCGCGGGGAGTGGCGTCAGCACGATCGACGGCGGCTCCCCCTGACCTCTGATCTCTGACTTCTTCTTCATCCCTCATCCTTACTTCCCATGCCCGCCCTCACCACCATTCAACTGCGCCGCGCCGTGGCTGCCGACTGGACCACCGCGGACACGATCCTCGCCGCCGGCGAGATCGCGCTGGAGACCGACACCGGCCGGCTGAAGTTCGGGGATGGGTCGACCGCCTGGACGTCGCTTCCGTACGCGCCCGCCATCGTCGGCGTCGATACGGCTGCCAACTGGTCATCCAACAACCCGGTGCTCGTCGCGGGCGCCCTCGGCTTCGAATCCGACACGGGCAAGTTCAAACTCGGCGACGGCTCGACCAGCTGGGCGACGCTGCTGTACGCCGGCCGACCGACCAAGCGATCCTTCAGCGGCAGCTCCACGGTCGCGTCGATCGACGCGGATGTCTTCATCTACACCGGCAGCGGC
>JANOBD010000194.1:0-2787 GCA_031411495.1 Phycisphaerae bacterium
GTTCTTCATCAACGGTAGAGCAGGAGATTCTATTTTGAGGCGTGCGCCGGGATTGCTTCGACCCGGCCGTTCTGGCTGAATCGCGCCGCCCGTTCTTCGCTCCATTATGCCAAATGATTTCGGTCCTGTGCCCACGCCGGCGGGCGTTTTTCACACCACGCACTGGAGCGTGGTGCTGGCGGCGCGCGAAGGGAGCGGGCCGCAGTCCGAGGCGGCGCTGGAGGAGCTGTGCCGCACGTATTCGCCTGCGCTTTACGCCTACTTGCGGCGCGCGGGCCACCGACGCGAGGACGCGCAGGATCTCGCACAGGATTTTTTCAGCAAGTTCTTGGCGAAGGGCTGGCTGAACCGGCTGCACGATCAGCGCGGGCGGTTCCGTTCGTTCCTGCTCACGTTTCTGAAACATTTTCTGGCGGACGAACGGGGGCGGACCGAAACAGTGAAACGTGGCGGCAGCACGCGGCTGGTGAGTTTCGAGGAGTGCGAGGCGTGGGAGCGCGAGGAACTGGCGGCGGAGGGGCTGACGCCGGAGCAGATGTTCGACCGGCGCTGGGCGCAAACGGTGATGGCGCGGGCGCAGGAGTCGTTGCGCGCCTGGTATGTGAAGCAGGGGCAGCTCGCGCTTTTCGAGCAGCTCCGGGACTTGCAGCCGGGCGAGCACGGGCCGCACAACCACGCGAAGATCGCCGCCGGGCTGGGGCTGAACGCGGCGGCGCTGAACACGGCGGCGCTGCGGTTCCGGCGGCGGTACGCGGAGCACTTGCGACGCGAGGTCGCGCAGACGGTGCTGGACCCGCAGGAGGTGCAGGCGGAACTGCGGCAACTGGTGGAGGCGTTTGCGCGGTAGGGAAAAATTTAGTGTCATTTTTGCGGGCCAATTCCCCTCTATCATGTGGACGGGAACGGCCCGGGGGTCATGAGCGATTCATCCATTCAACGCTGTGAGCAATGCGGGGGCGAGCTGCCCCCGGGCATTCCGCCCGCCTTGTGTCCGCGCTGCGTGATGTCGGACACGCCGTTGCTGCGACCGGCCGGCGGGCCGTGGGCGGACCCGGGCGGGGACGGGCCGGAGTTTCCCCGCGCGTTTGGAAATTACGAACTGCTCCGCGAAATTTCCCGGGGCGGCATGGGCGTGGTGTATCTGGCGCGGCAGCGAAGCCTGGAGCGGATCGTGGCGATCAAGATGCTCATCCTCGGCGCGCACTCCAGCGTGGATTCCATCCGGCGTTTTCAGAGCGAGGCGGTGCTGGCGGGCGGGCTGCACCATCCAAACATCGTGTCCATTCACGAGGTCGGGCTGCAGGCCGGGCAGCATTTCATCGTCATGGATTTCGTGGACGGGCCGAATCTCGCGACGCGCTTGCGCGCGGAGCCGATGGCTTACCGCGAGGCGGCCGAGTGCGCGCGAAAAGTCGCCGGGGCCATTCACTTCGCGCACGAGCGGAACGTGCTGCACCGCGATCTGAAGCCCTCGAACGTGCTGCTGGACGCGGGCGAACCGCGCGTGTCGGACTTCGGGCTGGCGCGACGGCTGGACGGCGGCTCAATGATCACGGTCACGGGCATGATGGTAGGCTCGCCGGGTTACATGCCGCCGGAGCAGGTCACGGCGGAACGCGGCCCGATCAGCCGCCGGAGCGACGTGTACGGGCTGGGCGCGATTTTGTACGAGTGCCTCACGGGCCGCGCGCCGTTTCAGGGCGAAAAAATCGAGGAGCTGCTGAACCAAGTGCTGACCCTGGAGCCGGTGGCCCCGCGCCTGTTGAACCCGCAGGTGCCGCGCGATCTGGAGACGATCTGCCTGAAGTGCCTGGAGAAGGAGCCGGCGCGGCGTTACGAGACGGCGTTTGAAGTGGAGCAGGAACTGGCGCGCTTCGCCCAAGGCCGCCCCATTCTCGCGCGCCCGATCAGCCGCCTCGAAAAACTGCTGCGCTGGGCGCGGCGCAATCCCACCGCGGCCCTGGGCATCCTCTTCGGCGCGCTGTGTTTCCTCGGCGGTTTCGCCGTGTCGATCTGGCAGGCCGACCGCGCCGGGCGCGAGGCGCAGGCCGCGCGCCTGAGCCTCTACGTCGCGGACATGAACCTCGCGCAGGAGGCGGTGCGGCAAAACAATTTTGCCTACGCGCGCGAAAAGTTGCGCGCCCACCTGCCCGAGAAAGGCTGGCCGGACTTGCGCGGCTGGGAATGGCGGCACCTGTGGGAACGCTGCCTCCCGGAGGAGCTGCATTCCTTCGACGCGGGCGGGGCGGTCAACGCGCTCGCGCTTTCCGCCGACGGCACGATCGCCGCCGTGGCGCGACGCGACGGGCAGGTGCGGCTGCTGGATTTTCTGCGTTCGCACTTCGTGACGAATTTCTCCGCCGCCGTGCGCCCGAACCTCCGCAAAACGGTGGCCGCCTCCCCCGACGGCGCGTGGTTCGCGATGGCCGACGGCGGGCGCGTGCGACTGGCGCGGCCCGGACTGTGGGACCTGCGCGAACTGACCGCGCGCGCGCCGGGCGAAATCTCCAGCGTGGCCTTCACCCCGGACAGCCGGCGGGTGCTGGCCGCCACCAGCGCGGGCTTGAAGGAATGGGACGTGCATTCGGGCGCGGAGACCACGCCGCCCGTGGACTTCCCGGACGAGTGCCGCCTGATCGAAACCTCGCCGGACGGAAGCTGGTTTGCGCTCTCCACGCGGACCCATCTCTACGCCTGGAATCTCGGGCGCGGAACGCGGGTGCTCCAACACCACGCCGGCGCGGACCAAATCGAATCGCTCGCCCTCGCCGACGGCGGCTGGCTCGC
>JANOBD010000195.1:0-2020 GCA_031411495.1 Phycisphaerae bacterium
GCGACACTCGATGTGGTCGAGCGGAAGGTGCTGGCCAGCGGCGTGTGTGATGGGTGGGTCGGGCCGACGCTGTACGCGGGCCCTGATGGGGAGCTGAAGCCGATCTGGCTGAGCGAGGAACCGCCCACGCTTTGCCAGGTGATGCTCCGGCGCAAAGGTTTCGCCGAGCCGTGCATCGTGCTGCTCGACTGGTGCGAGGCAGCCCAGTACCTCGTCGACGCCAGCGGAAAGAAACGCACGCGGACGCTCACCCAGTTCTGGAGGGAGCGACCGAAGCTCGCGATGGAGAAGTGCGCGAAGATGAAGGCGATGCGGACGATGTTCCGCGACTTCGTCGGCGCGGTCTACGTGCGCGAGGAGCTGCCCGAACTCTCCGCCCGGGCGCTGCGGGCATTGCCCACCGAAGTGGATCGATCGACGACGGCGGCGGGCATTCGCAACAGCCGATTTCCGCGTCTGAGCTCGAGTCACCGCATGGAAAGCGACGGCGAATCTTCGTCGCTCGTGCTGGAGACGATCACCAACGAAGCCGATGCGCGGGCGATCATGCAGTCACGCGGGCTGGTCCAACCGTTCATGATCGACAAGGTGATCGCCAAAGCGCGGGAAGAACGGGGCGAGGTGGAGGACATGGATCCGGAGGCGTTCTGGAACTACGTGCTGGAACAGGCGGCGCGGCGGTTCGGCATGCGCATGAAATGAGTTTCTGAAGCAACGCGTGGACGTCTCGAACGTACTGATTTCGACGTCCGCGTGCAGATTAGAACTCCCGCTCTTCACTTAACATACGATTAGCTCGCCGCGAAAAGGATGTGCGTTTCATTTGGCTCGGAGGAGCTATCGTCCGATCGTTTTTGCGATTGTCCCCTGTCGACAGTTTTGCGAACTGTTGACCCCCAGCCAGATGTTCTGAGAAAATTCGTCGTTTGCCGGCCAGAACCAGTCGAGAGTGTTCGTGTGAAATTCCGGACGGGATTCGGCATCATTTCGCTTCGCAGGAGGGTTTATGTTTCGTCGTACGTCGCGCGTCCTGTCGCTCGCTGCAGTTTCGGTCATTTCAGCACAGAGTTTCACTTCGGCACAAAGCGTGACCTACACCGGGCCTACGGACGGCTTGTGGAGCGTCGCCGCAAACTGGTCGGGCGGCGTCGTGCCGAACTCGGCAGCGTTCAGTGTCACTGTCAACTCGAACAAGAACGTCATATTCAATCTGCCCACAGCGACGACACTGGGAAGCCTCGACGCGTTGAGTGGCTCCGTTGGGTATGGCGCGGGCGCCGGCTCGTTGAACGTGACGGGGCGCGCCCTCGGGTTCGTCAACGTCGGGTCGGGGTCGTTCCTCAGTTCCGGGACATCACTCGGGGTCGCCGACGGGCTCGCGCTCTCGGTAACGAGCGGCACCGCAACCTTGGCAGCGCCCACGTACACCGCCGACCCGTTCTCGGGCACATTCACGATTTTTTCCGCCCAGGCGGCTGGGGGCATTGTCAACGCTTCCTCCCTCAGTTCACTGCGCTACGGCAGCAACGGCGGCGAAAACTCGCTAACCATTTCTGCGACGAACGGCGGCACCGTCAACCTCTCGGGCCTGCTCGCCATCACGCGCGCGCGGAATGCAGACACGCTTACCTTCAACACCAGCGGGGGAGGCACGATCAACCTCAACGCGCTGCAGTCCATCAACCTCGACACCAACGGCACGCGAGAGGACGGCCGCGGCGTCTTCTTCAACGTGACCGGCTCGACCTACTCGTTGCCGGCCCTCACCGTTGCGCGGAACATGAACCTGACGTTCGGCGCCGGCGGCGGGACGTTCAATGCGCCGCTGCTGAGCGATGCCAGGATGTCAACCTTCCGGCTCGGCGCTGGCACCGTCCTCAACACCGGACAACTCTCCAACATCGACTCCGCCCGTTTCGCGCTCACCGGCGGCGCGACCTTCAACAAGGTCAGCGACACCGACTACCTCGTCGACGATCTCGAAGGCAGCTACACGATCTTCAGCGCCGACGGCGCAGGC
>JANOBD010000196.1:0-1505 GCA_031411495.1 Phycisphaerae bacterium
CTCGGTGGCGATCAGCGAGAAGTGTCCTATGTAAAGCGTAAAGCCGCGGGCCTGCCATCTAGCAGCAAACACGAAGGCAGCGATAATTTAGGTCTAATGGCGGCGAACACAGAAAATCGACGACGATCTTGCCCGTTTGAATCCAGCCGTGAAAAAGGGAAGTGAAGGATGAATTCCATAGCTATTCAGCCGAACTCTGAGGATTCCATGGACGATGCGCCGAAACATGCAAATTTCATCGAACAAGAAATTGACAAAGACTTACTACTGCCAAAACTGGCTGGCATGTGCGTTCAGATGCGATTTCCGCCAGAGCCGAATGGCTATCTGCACATCGGTCACGCCAAGAGCATCTGCCTCAATTTTGGGTTAGCTCAAAAGTACAGTGGCAAGTGCAACTTGCGCTTCGATGACACGAACCCAAGCAAGGAAGAGCAGGAATACGTCGATTCGATCCAAGAAGACGTTCGCTGGTTAGGCTTTCAATGGGACGCGATTTACTATGCGTCCGACTACTTTGATCAACTCTTCGATTGGGCGATTCAGTTGATTAAATCCGGTGATGCTTACGTTTGTGATTTAAATAGCGATCAAACGCGAGAGTACCGCGGATCGCTGACCGCGCCAGGTAAAAACAGTCCTTTCCGTGACCGTACGGTGACAGAAAATCTCGATCTATTCGAGGCCATGCGCGATGGAAAATTTCCAGATGGTGCACGCACGCTGCGCGCCAAAATCGATATGGCCTCGCCGAACATTAACTTGCGAGATCCGGTGATGTACCGCATCCTGCGAGCTCATCATCATCGAACGGGCGACAAGTGGTGCATCTATCCCATGTACGATTGGGCTCACGGGCAAAGCGATTCGCTTGAAAAGATTACACATTCGATTTGTACACTCGAGTTTGAAAACCATCGACCGCTATACGATTGGTACTGCAAGACACTGGGGATCTATCATCCAAGACAGATCGAGTTCGCCCGTTTGAATTTGAGCTACACCGTGATGAGCAAACGCAAGCTGTTGCAGTTAGTTCAAGAGAAGCATGTATCGGGATGGAATGATCCTCGCATGCCTACCATCAGCGGTCTGCGCCGTCGCGGATTTACGCCCGAAAGTCTGCGAATGTTCTGCGATAAGATCGGAGTAGCTAGATTCTATAGTACGATCGACGTTACCGTTCTAGAAAACTGCATACGTGAACACTTGAACGCGATTGCGCCGCGTGTGATGGCGGTACTGAAACCATTAAAAGTCGTACTGACAAACTACCCGGAAGATCAGGTCGAGCTGATGCAGGCGGTGAACAACCCCGAGAACCCCGCTGCGGGCAGTCGGCAAATTCCATTTACGCGTGAGCTTTACATCGAGCAGGAAGATTTTCAAGAAGATGCACCAAAGAAATTTTTCCGATTGAAACCAGGCGGCGAAGTTCGCTTGCGTTACGGCTACATTATCAAGTGTGAAGAAGTGATCAAAGATCCGCTCTCCGGCGAGATCAC
>JANOBD010000197.1:0-6369 GCA_031411495.1 Phycisphaerae bacterium
GTATTGCGGAGTATTCCGTAAATTCAAACGCTTGAACGTTTCATCGCGAACCAATACACCGGTGGAAAGCACCGCAACGTTTCCATGGATCGAATTCGTCGCGTGATGCGCGGCATTGATGACGCCCACATCTTTAACTTCGGAGCGAAGAATAAAGCGCTAATGCCCGACAGTGAATCGTACCGGATCTCGGCTGGTCCAAGCCCCGACGATGCGATCGATGAATCGATGGCCCGTTCTCACCATCGAGGTCATGTCATGGGCTGCGGAACAGTAGACGGAAAGAAAGTCATGATCGGCTACAGCAGCGGGTCGAAGGTCTGGAGCCAAGGCGAAGCGACCTTGCCCGAGTTTATCAAATGGTGCCGCACGCTTGCAGTGCGGATGCTGGATGATCAGCCGTTGCCGTCGCTCTCGAAGATGGACCTGTTGAAGTGCGGCAAAGAAATCGAGGAGCTTCCTGACGACGGTGTGATCGCGGCCGATTGGCATGTCGAGGTCTATAAGGCTCCATTGCTGGTCACCTGCGACGAATCATCCTGCAACTTGACCGACCTGCGATTGGAGATCGACCGTACGGTTGCCCCGAGTACGGACAGCATCCGTGTTACCGTCAAGGGTGCGGCTTGGAACTTCCCGATGCAGTTCTCGCTAACAGGTATGCCGCAACTGACCGGCATGGATAACGCGATACCGCAGCCGACGATCAAGCGGGGCATTCGTGAGCAGCCGATACTGGAGTTCTTGAATGATCACCCGTTGAACTTCTACCTGTCCGACTTCTCACGCATTGCAGGCGTCGAGCACTTCGCGTCTGAGCTTGAGGTTGATCCTTTTGATCGGGAGAAAATTATTGCCATCGACTGGGCGGCTGCCAAGGTGAATATCGAGGAGGAGCTTGGGCAGAACAGTATTCAGGATCATCTCAAGACGTACCTGCTGACGCCTGATCACCAAGCTGTTCTTCACGACCACGGGTCTGGCGAGATGGCCGACTTCGTGACGATTGGCGAGTTCAACGACACGATCGTAGTGAAGCTCTACCATGTCAAAGGCTCGGGAGGTGCTGCGCCCGGAAACCGTGTGGGCGACGTATACGAAGTCTGCGGCCAGGTCGTGAAGTCGCTCATATGGCTTCGCTCGCCGAAGGGGCTACTTGCGAAGATCAAACAGCGGCGGCAGTCGGGTTCGGTGTGGCTGAAAGGAGATGACGCACTCCTCGACTCGCTATTCATGAAAGGCCAAGAGAAGAGATTTACGTTTGAGATCGCAATGGTGCAGCCCGGCATCTCAAAGCAACGGATCGAGCATAAGCTCGGCGAAGTTATCGCGGCAGCGAGTGCTCATGCGAAGACCGGCAATGTCGCGGCGGTGCATGTGCTTGGATCAGCCTGAACCGAGCGTTCTCGAATCATCGATCCCATCGGCCGCGACGGTCGTCGCCTCCGTCATGCCACGGCGAACTTCGCGGAGCAGAGACACGGTGTTGAGCCGAGAACACGCTCGATCCTCAAAAATGTGGACGCGTGCATTGCAAACTGCTCGCCGCGCGGGTGTAGTCTCTTGAGTGCGTCCGATTCTGATTGCGTTTGAGGCCCAATATCTGCAAACAATTCTGCAAACAAATAGGTTAAAAACGGCGTTTCTGAGCAATGAAGAGGGGTGAAAAAGGGTTCGATTCCCCGTCGCTCCAGTAATCGGGATGAGTTTTTCATCCGCGAGTACATCAAAGGGTTTTCGCACGGTAAACACGAGCGAAAACCCTTTTTCATTGGAGTTCAATAGGGCCGATTCGAGGACGATGCTTAATATCGTTCGTTTCGCATCGTAGTTCGCGTTAAGCCACCGTACTTTCAGACTTTGTGAGAGTTCAAAAGCTGCGATGGCACGGTCGGCCAAATCGCGCTCGTCAATGTCCGTCGACTGGAGTTGCAGTCGGACTCCTGCTTGCCGATCCTGAAGTTCGCGACGATTGCCCGAGTACTCTTCCGGCGTGATCTCATCATCCATCCGCAGGTCGAGAAGCGACTTGAGTTTCGCGTCGACGGCGTCAAGTTGTCGCTGCAATTCGATGCGATGTTCGGCATTCTCTTTCTGCCCGGCGTGGACCCTTGCGCGAAGTACGTCCACAAACCACTGCCGGATATCGGCGTCTTCGATCCGCATGCGACCAAAAAGCTTGAGCAATTCCTGGTCGATGATCGCCTCGCTCAAGCGAATACGCGGGTGTCCCTCATTGCTGTAGTGCGTGCAGCGGTAATACGAATACTCGCGGATTTTTCCATCCGGACTTTTCTTCCGTTTGAGCTCGCCGGTGATCACGTTGCCACAATGACCGCACCGAATCAATCCACCGGCGAAGGTGATCTGCGGCTTGTGATAGACCTTGAAATCCGAACCCAATTTCGCCCGCACGGCTTCGAACGTTTCCAGTTCCACGATCGGCTCGAAGGTGCCGCGATGCCAGTTGTCGCCATACCGGACTTCGCCGAGATAGATGCGGTTGTGCAGGACGCGGTGGAGCGTGCTTTTGGTGAACCTTGGCGTCTTCTCCGTGTAAACGATGCCTTGCCGGGCAAGCGATTTGATCAGCGTGTCCAGGGTCAGCGGTGAGTAGGCGAACAACTCGAAAATCCGCCGGACCTTCGGTGCGGTGATCGGGTCATGCTCGATCAAACTCCGTCCATTGATGCGGATGTTTTTGAATCCGTACTGTTTTCCGAGCGGGAGCCCCGATTCGACCCGTCGCTTCTGACCGGCGCGAATGTCTGTGGCCTGTTGATCGGTTTGGTACGAAGCGAATACCGCAGACATCCGCCGCTGCATCCGACCTGCGGGCGTCTCGGCACTCGGCTGGTCGGGGAAGAAGAGGGGAACATCTGTTTCCTCTGCGAGTTGTTCGAGGTCGGCCCAGTCTCGGATATTGCGGGCAGCACGATCGACCTTCACGAACAACATGCCGTTCAGTCGGCGTGCATTTCGCTTCACAAACGTCTTGAATTCGCGAAAAGTCACGCGCTCATCGCGTTTGCTCGCGGTCTCGCTGATTTTGTAAAGCTGAAGGATCGAGCCGCCGAGTTTGGTCGCGAACTCGGTGAGCCGCGACTCCTGGTCGTCAAGGGAGAACCCTTCCTTCAACTGGCGAACACTGCTCACGCGCGCCCAGGCGACGAATCGCTTGTTCATGGCTTCGGTCCTCTGCGAGCTTGCGGGATTTCGCTGATGACGACCGCGTCGATCAAGAGTCCCGCGTTGCGGAGGATTGTAACAGCAATTTCGTCCGTGATCGGCTCCGCGTAGTACGGTTGCCAGACCCGGCGCGTGCGTTCGATGAGCTCGGGCGAGATCCACTCAGACCGCGAAGCACCCGATCTTGCCGCGCGGGACAGCGCGGGCGACAGACCATCGGATAATTCGCGTTCCGTTGACACGCAGAAAGATTCCAAGAAAGAAGAAAACGCGTCTACATTCAACAGACTCCGGCCGACGCGACCTGCGCGTTCATCTAACCTCGATCACGGTCGGAGACGCCGTCGATACCAGGATTTTGGAGAAAGCAGCGTCTCCAACTCGCTCGCCGTCGCTTTATGATCCATTCGAAATGGGACGGATCCGAACGCGAGTTGCCGAAGTATGGATCGCTCGTTCGCGATCATCTGCGCGGCCGAGGGAGATGTGGTGGCTACGGCGACTAGCAACGCGGGATGGAATCGCATTCGCCGCAAAGTACACCTGTCATCGAACACGCAAAGCGATTCATACAAGTCAAACCACGGGTGCCGACCGCCTTGAGTGCGGTCGTCGATGATGTGGATTGTGAGATCGTCCCTCTCCATGTGCACAAAGCGGAGCGTTTCAAGGCATTCATCAATGTGTCGCGCAAGGCAAAGCTGATATGGCGGTTCTCGGGCAACCAATCGATGGAGACCTCGCAGTGAGAGGAGAACCACGCTTCGTTTGGGTCGATCGGGTTGCTCAGCGCAGAGTTGCCGATATTTCGCGTAACAATTGAGGGCCTTCAGGACTTGATCGGCGTGCGCGGTCTTGGAAGCGAGTGCCGAGTGGTACGCCGTCGCAACCGGAAACGTCATCAATTCGATCGGCATCAACGCACAAACGGAAATGGATTCCTTGGCCTTTCGTCCGGCCAGCCATGCGATTTCCAGCATTATCTTCACTCGGCGGGGATCGGGCGACCAAACGGCGCTTTCGAGCATCGCGGGTATGCCGCTGTCGCCAGGCAACTCACCGAGCTCGACATATGCCAGCACATCGTCCGCAGGCACTCCAAAAATGCCGGCGGAGACGGCGAGCATTCGCTGCAACAAGCTCGGGTCAGCGCATGATGCGCCATTGAGTACGCGATGTACGGTACAGCGCCTCCCCTCGGGCAATCCGCATTGAATGCGCCATTGATCGATCGTGAACTGCGACAGTTTCCACGCCGCTCTCAGCACGGCGGCGCTCCGACATTTGCGCGATTCATCAGTAGCATCCATCGACGCTCCTTTGGGCCTGGACAACGGGCCAGATTAGGAGGCCAAGAGGCTTGGTTCAGGATTTCTCAGAATGTGTGCGATGCATCGCACACATTGACTACAATCGTGCACAACCAGAAATCGAAGTGGTTATGCCAATTCGTCGCCCCTACCCGAAGGAAACCGACTGGATCGCGATCGCCAGCGCCGATCGAACGCGCAAGCTTCTGGAAGAACGCCATTGGTCGGTGACCGACTTGGCCAAGCGCATCGAAATGAAGCGATGGGATCTGACCAAGTATCTCGATCCGAAGAAGTATCGATATCGGGGGTGGAATGCCGGTTTGCGACAAAAGATCGCCTCAGCATTTGGACTTCTGGAACCTGATTTTCTTGGAGATATGCTGCAGCGCCCGAAAACGAATGTGGCTGACGTTCTGTCCGATACGACTGGCATCTGGGATCCGGCGACGGACAGTGCGGAATTGGTTCTCGGCGAGTTTGGGCAGCACGAAGAAATGGCGCGAGATGGAATCGGATTTTTTCGCATCCCGCCGTGTACCATCCTGCTCCCAGACATGTCACTGCGAATAGCGAAGAACAAGTTTGGACTCTATGGGCCGTTGGGGGAACGAATCGTTTCCTTCTGGCAGTCCGTGGAGGCTCACTATCGCAAGGAATACGAACAATGCGGCGGTGTGTATGGCGACTTCGAATTGAAAACGATTCTGTTCGAATGTGATGTCGGAGAAATGATCCGTGGTGACGGGCAATATGTGGGTTGCCACTATCACGCGGAGGAGTGGTTGACTCGACTCCGCGACACGCACGTCAAAGGCATGAATTACAAACTTGGGATCGTCGACGAGAGCACCATCCCGGCCGACATCTCCATCGATTTGCTCGGCGCCGACTCGCTGCTCTTGGTTGGCAATACGCTTTCGGTTCGAAGAGAATTGGGCTCGTTGAAGTTGATACCCTGCACTTCCGGTCCGCGACTGCAAAGGGATCAGGAAATCCTACGAACGCTTGCACGTGATTATGCGGATTTCAGCAGGGCCGGCATGATTCGAACAATCGAGAAACTCCTCAAAGCCGCACAACTGGCGCGTCGGCGTCAGTGCCAAGGCAGTCCGAGCGCGGTCACGAAAAGAGACGGCACAAAGCCGTCTCTTAAAAAGCCAAACAAAGAACGATAGACCGGCGCGCTCGTCATCGGTAAGTCCGATGGTAGTCGATGTAAAATTGTTTCAGCCCTTCGAGTAATTCATCCTGTGATTTTGCACCGCCTACGCATCGACTCGCCTTGGTTGCCGCAATGACAATCCTGGCGTGCCAGAGCATCGCGGTCAGCGGAACAAGCAGATCAGCGTCCGCTTGCCGATGTTGGCTATTTGAAAGTGATTCAAACTCCTCACCACACTTCTCGAACAGGGTCTGTAAGCGACTCCACCTGGAATCGCGTTTTCGATTCGCTTTCTTCGACATGGGTCCTCCTGGGGCAGCGGGTGAAAAGGCATTTGGCACGCGCCAACTGACCTTTCAGCGCCGACTCAGGCTTCGATCCCGACAATTCTTGCGACAGGCTAACCCAAGATGTTGCGATCGATGACATACCTCGGCCGGCCCGGCTCGGTTTGAACATTGTCCCTGATGTCGATGAGGTGCTTCTCGATTCTTCCCAGTCTTTTGATCACATCCGCCAGCAGGCCGTCGATTGTCGTCGGCATCTGGCGCGGTGGTCGCGCCTCGCTTCCGTCAGCGGATGAAATGTTGTTCATAAAGTGAAGTGACTAGTTGAATAAAATCCCGATCTTTGTCGCCACCTGGCGCAACTTGTCCTCGACAATGCTCAGCCGCTGGTCCTGACCGGTGACGAGGAACTCGACCC
>JANOBD010000198.1:0-1751 GCA_031411495.1 Phycisphaerae bacterium
CTCGAGACAGGCCGCAGAAATTCTGGCCGCTTGCGCTTCGTCGGTGATGTCAGCCGCACACACCACGGCCGTGCCATCTTCGGCCTCGATCATCGCGCGGGTGTCGTCGGCCGACTGCTGGTCGCGATCGACCAGCAGCAATCGAGCACCTTGGCGGGCGAACAGCAGAGAAATCGCTCGTCCGTTACCGATCGTGGAACCCGGCGTCTGGCCGGCCCCCACCACCACTGCCACCTTGTCTTCCAGCCGCATGCGCGCAGCGTAACTCGCCGTCAGCGCGACTGGTCCGGACGGCCGTGCAGTGCAAGCGACGCGTTGTTCCACGAGGGTTCGTCGGTGACCTCGCGACCGAACCACAGGGGCGGGACGAACGCGTGTGCCGCGTCGACCGAGACGAACTCGACCTCGGCGATGACGAGGCCGCTGAGCTCTCCGCCGAACACATCGATCTCCACGGTGTGCTCGCCCACCTGGACGACGTGCCGGCACTTGTCGATGTGGCGATCTCCTGTCAGCGCCCACAGCGCGTCGAACTGGGCGACATCGGTGGAGAACTCGACCTCGGTGCGCGACAGGCCCTGCCCACCTTTCACGGTCAGTACATGGCCGCCGTCGGCTTCGCGCACACGCACCGAAACGTTGCCGTCCAGCGCGACGTAACCCTGGCGCATGCGCACGCCCGACGGTGCCTCGTCGGGCAGACCGGCAACCAGGAACCGCCGTTCGATCTCAGTGGTCACGATGACGCCTGCGAGGAAGGACCGAAGCGATATGCCACACGGCGAGCCTACGCACTGTCTAGTAGATGGTCTGCCGCAGCCGTTCTGGGTATGCCGCATCGTGCGCGGCGCCGTCGTACTCGCCATCGGTGAGGCGTTGCAGCATCTGCCCGGTGGTCGGCAGCGCGGAGCGTTCGATCTGGGTGGCGGGATCCCACAGCTTCGATCGCACGAGCGCCTTCGGGCATTGGGGGTAGATGCGATCGACGGTGACCACGATGACGCACGCCGGCACCTTGTCGCCCATCGCGAAGCTCTGGCGCAGGTCGGCGTCGATCGACAGCACGGCACGGCCGTTGATGCGCATCGTCTCGTTGACACCAGGGATCAGGAACAGCAGCGCCACGCGAGGGTCGCGCACGATGTTGTTCAACGAATCGACGCGGTTGTTGCCGCGCCGATCGGGGATCATCACGGTTCGCTCGTCGACGACGCGCACGAAGCCGGCCGGGTCGCCGCGTGGCGAGCAATCGAGCCCTTCGGGCCCCGCCGTCGCCAGGATGACGAACGGCGCCGCGTCGATGAACTGCCGATAGTCGTCGGTGATGTGGTCGAGCTCTTTCATGAGCGACGTCTTCACCGGGTCGCCGTAGATCGCCTCGAGCTGTTGCAGGTCGGTGATCAACTGGCGGTCATCCACACCCAGAAACTACCGCCACGACCCAGCGGCGGCGGCTTCAATTCACGGCCGGGCGAACGGCTGCGGCTCGGCTTCTGTGGTGGCACCGGCCAGTGCAGGGTTCATCCTGAACGACGGATCGTGACGCAAGATCTCGCGACGAGCGATGGTCATCTTGTGCACCTCGTCGGGGCCGTCGGCGATGCGCAACGTGCGCATGTGGGCGTACATCGAGGCGAGTGGCGTGTACTGCGTGACGCCGGCCGCACCGTGCACCTGGATGGCCCGATCGATGACCTTCAGCGCCATGTTCGGCACTGCCACCTTGATACCCGAGATCTCGGTGGCCGCAG
>JANOBD010000199.1:0-7489 GCA_031411495.1 Phycisphaerae bacterium
ACTCGACGCCCAGACTACCATGACGGCGAGCACGGTAGTTTCCGGAATCTATTTCTCAACGGTACCTGAACCAACAGGCGGTGTTGTCATTTTGTTTGCATCACTGTTCTTTCTTCGGTGCCGAAAATGCTCCAGGAACAAATACAGTATTGTGTAAAATACCAAGTTAGAGATCAAGAGTACGAAAAACCACGTGACCGCCCAGGCGACCGAAGATGTCAGATGCAATGCTATAAAGACAAAGAATAGTATCGCCGACGGCAACCAACCAGGCTGTAATAATGATAACCAGGCTCCTGAACCTTGAGTGGGTGTCAGGAGTCCTAAAATAGTCGCGAGTATCGAAATCGCTAGTATTACCACAACAGATCTGGTCTTCATATCTTGCCAGTATACGTCAGGCGCGAAACACGCGCAACTCGCGTAATGCAATTGCTCGCGAAGCGTCGAAGTGGCGCGATCGGACGAGAGAAAAGCGGCCTCAGGTTGAGGCCGCTTGAACGGTTGAATATTGAAAGAACAGTTACGCCGCCTCGACGCTGGTGAGCATGGTTAGCCTGCAATCGTCGAGGTCGGTCGGCTGTTGGTTCTGCGTGAGTTGGATCCATCGGCAAAATCGATGAGGTGAGAGTTGATGCAGAACAGTCTCGGCACATTTCTCGCCGGCGGGGTCGGCATCCGGCATCAGCCAGACCCGACCGCCGTCGTGGACAAGATTCACGATGATGCCCGCCTGCTCCGGCGAACAACTGGACCCCATCAGCGCGACGACGTTGACGTGGCCGAGTTGATGGAGGTGCCAGACGGATGCGAATCCTTCGACAACGATGAGATTGTCGACGCCACGATCGATCCGGTGCGCGTTGTAGAGCAGGGCCGACTTGCGGAACTCGATCCGCCTGCCGTCCCGCTCACGCGGTGCGGGGAACAGATACTTCGGCGCCTGATCGTCGATGAGCGTGTCATCGACAATCCTGCCTCCATATCCCACGAGGATTCCGTTCGGGTCGTGCAGCGGGATCGCCACACGGCCCTTGAGCATTCCGCGTGAACAGAATCCCAAGCCGAAGTATGCGACCGTCTCGGGATTCAATCCCCTCGACGCCAGATACGGGTGATCCGCGTCGAGGTGCTGTAACTCGAAGTTCAGCGGCGGGTTGACGACAACTGGGAGATTGCCGGGTGGCAACGCTTCCCTGTGCATGTCGTCGTCAATTTTTTCGACTTCACGAATCGGCTTTCGGGGGATATGCTTATCTGGAAGGCGTGTGGGCTGAGCAATTTCCCCTATTGCTCGACCACCCTGAGCGACGGACGTGCTAGCGTCTGTCGCTTTTTCATTGGTGGTCGAGCCGTTTCGATGACGCCGATGATCGCGTTGCTTTCGCCGTCGTTCGGGCGGCGGACGGTCGAACGTCAGATTGAACGTCTCGGCCAGTTGCATTGCGACTTCACGAACCGCCTCGCGGTCGCCCGGGTCTTTGTTCTCCATCAGAAGAGCGAAGTCCAGAACGCCGCCGTGCTGGCCGCAGCCGAAGCATTGCCAGCAATTTTTTCGGAGGTTGCCGCTGAAACTGGCGGTACGTTTTCCCTGTTCGTGACGGATCGGATGATCCGGCAACGGACAAAGACAGGAAATTTGATCGCCCCGACGGGACTTGATCGACACGCCGTAGTGCTCCAGCACGTCGGCGAAGTCGAGTTGTTCCCGCAAGGCGTGAAAATCGATCCAAGTGGCTGGCATCAGCCACCTCCTTTTCTTGTTAAACGACTTGGAACGGGTGAAGGAATGGAATCGAACATCGATTCGCATGAGGTCATCAGTAGTCCTCCGGCAAAAGCGTCGTTGTCACCGAGCGGTCACACTCGGTGATGATGTAAAACTTCACGCCGTTGCGATCGCGGTAGAGGCTGAACAGTCGTCCAGTCTCCCGGAGTGAACGTTCGTTCTCGGCACGATCTTCGGCACAAAGCTCATCGCCCCAGTCGCCACGGGTGTGGCGACCGAGGCAGATGAGAACATCTTCGGGGTGAAGGCGATTCAATGCGTTGGGCGTGATGACGGTGCATCCCAGCGGAATGGAGACGCTCATTTGCGTCCTCCATTCTCTTCGGATGCTCGGCGTTCCTGCCAGGTGATCCAGCTGTGACAGTCGTTGGCGAGTTTCGCGAGCATCGGCAGGTCGCCGGTGTTGAAACTCGTCACATCATGCCACTGTTCTTCCTTGTCCTGGTAGGCACGACTTAAGGTGACGGTGTAGAAGTCACCGGTGGCACCGGTGTTCTTCCAGATCGCTCCCTTGAGGTTGCGATACCGAATGGTGTGGATCGGCTTGTTGCCTTCCTGTGTCGGCTTGCCTCCGACCTGGCCATCGGGATTGGAACGCTCGGTGGACGAGGTTCCGGTGCGATTCGACTTACTCATTGCAATCTCCTTGTGTTGGGCGCGCATGCCGTCCCGAACCCGTCACACGACGGGCGTGCGGAATGGAATGCGATGCACAACGGGGTGAAAAACGAAAATCACTCAGGCGTGAGAGTCGGCTGACTCGGATTCAAAGGTCGATGCGGGTTGGCCGGCTTTGAGGATCTGATCGGCGGCGTGGAAGATGCGGTGGACGCTCTTCTCGGGAATGGGCTTTTCGCCGGCCGGATGTGGAATGGACTTCAGCCAGTGCTGGAGGTACCCGCGGGAGAACTCCTCTCCCCCGAGCCCCAGGCACTGGATGCAGAGATACGCCACCGCTTCGGCCTCCACTTCGCGAAGGTCGCGAGGCGTCCTCTCCTGTCCATCGGTCAGTGTCGTCTCGGCCGTGTGACCCAGAAGAATGTGTGCCATCTCGTGGAAACGGGTCCGTTCGGGATGATACGCAACCGGCGAGACCGCGATCTTGCGATCGCGTGCAAAGCCCTGGCAGTTGCCATCCAACAGATCGAAAGGCACTTCCGTGATCTGCAACACCGACAACGCCCGCTCCGCACACCAATCGGGGATCGGTTGCGGTGGCAGGTCGGCTCCATCGGTCTGCGCGAGCACAAACCAATTCGGCTTAAAGATGAATCGTCGTCGGAGGACCACATGCTGGTGATCGGCGGCGTTCTCGTTGGGCTTCAGGTACTTCTTTGGATCGACTTTCTCGATCCACGAGACCGGCATGCACAACTCGATTGCCTTTTCACCACGTCTGACATGTCGGCCGAGTTTAATCCATCCCTTGAAGGTGTGGATCGGTCCGGCCGGAATGCCCCGACGCATGCAATCGAATAGTGCGATCAATTGATTGCCAATCGAGTAATTCCAGAACGCGGTATATGCGGTACTGAGAACACCGGGCGACGTGATCGCCTCTTCGAGCATTTGAGACCAATCAACCGAATGCGGCTCCGGCGGAACCTTCCGCCGCGCCGACTTCCGTGAACGAGCGATACGCTTTTGGCGCATGGCAAACTCCTGTCCCGATGCATCGGGACGGTTCGGGATATGGGATGTGACAAGGAACGGTGCGCTCGTGTGTGTTCGACGACAACTCGTCAGAACCGCGACCGCATTTCCGTGTCAATCAAACCACGGATGCCCGATGCGCGCAAGTGATTCACTGCGATTCAACGGGTGGCACCGATGTCGCCATGGGCAGTCATCACCATTTGACAGCACTTGGTTTTCTGTGCCACACTGACCGAAGAATCGTTCCCGGAACTTGACCCTCCCTTTGATGACGGCATGGAGTTCGCCGCCGCGACGTTCGCGGTCGGTGAGTTGCTCCCCGTTCATCAAATCCAGCTTCGTGCTGGAACAGGTGTCATCATGTCCTCACTGATCCCTCTTAGGTGCCTGATCGCAGGCAAGTCGAATCCGCGCAAGACCAAGCCCGACCAGGAAGCGCACCAGCGTCTTCTGGCCAGCGTGGTCGTTCACGAGTTGATTCACCCATTGGTCGTCCGACCCGTCAAAGGCAAACATGGCAAGACCTACATCGTCATCGCCGGCAACCGCCGACTGGCGGTGTTGAAGGAACTGCACCGCGGCAAAGGCGACGTAAAAGTCCCCTGTATCGTCCGCAAGGTCGATGCCGTCATGGCGGATGCACTCTCGCTCGGCGAGAACTTCGCCCGTGAGCCGATGCACCCGCTCGATGAAGCCGAGGCGTTCGCCAAACTTGCGCGACACGATGGCAAGGATGCCGAGTCGATCGCGGCCGAATTCGGTGTCAGCGACAAATACGTTCGCCAACGCATGAAACTGGCTGACCTCGCCAAACCGATCGGCGATGCCTATCGCAGTAACGCGATCGACACCGCCACGGCCGAGACGTTCGCTTCGGTGCCCAAGCCACAGCAACAGGCCATCTGGAATGAAGTGGAGGGCCGGCCACACAGCGCACACCAGGTCAAGAGCATCATCGCCCATGCGTGGATCAGTTCTCGCACGGCGATGTTCGATGTCTCATCGCTTCCACCCGAAGCGGTCAGTGCCGACCTGTTCGGCGAAGATGTGTTGGTGGAACGTGAAGCGTTTCTCAAAGCGCAGCAGGATGCGGTGGAACTGCGTCGGCAGGCACTTGTCGAAGACGGCTGGGCGAATGTCATCATCGGTGATCGTGAGCAGGTTCGCGACCGACTCTGGTCGATGGACGAACCCCAGCCGGTGTTCGACTCGTCCATCCAGAAAGAGCTCACGATGCTGGCCCGGAAGCAGAAGCAGTTCGAAAAGCAAGCCGGCAAGCTGAAACTCGGCGACCGAAAACGCGAGGCCTTGATGCGCAAGATGGATGCCATCGAAGCCAAGGCCGACAAAGTCATCGCCGAGGCACCCGCCCACTTCACCGAGCAGACCAAGGCGAAGGCGACCGTTTTTCTGATCGTCGATCCATCCGGATCGGTTCAGGAGGAATATAGGCACCCGCGTCCCAAGCACGCCGACAACGGCAGTGCGAACGGCGCGGTGGTAGATAAGCCGCTCGACAGTGACGACCTCACCGATGGCCAGCTCGCATCGATCCTCGCCCACCAGGCGATGGCGGTTCGACTGGCGCTGCTCGGCAACTCGCATCTGCGGAATGTCGTGCTGGCGATGGCATTGCACAACAATGTTCGTTCGGATGCGTTGTCGGTCAAACACGTCACGAATGACTCGACGGTTCATGCCGACAACAACGACGAGTTCAAGTCGACGGCCCTGTATCAGACCGCGAAGAAACGTTTCGAATTGGATCCGCTGATAACCAATTCATCGACGACCGACATCGAAGCATTCGACACGTTCGTCGGCCTGAGTGATGAGACGTTGAAGTTACTGATCCAAGTGCTAACGGTCGAGTGTTTGACCCATCAGCGGTTGCGATCCAATGAGCTGGTCGTGCGTCTCGCCGATGACTTGAAGGTAAAGATTCACGAGCACTGGACGCCCGATGCGGCCTGGCTCAAGGGTTACCGCAAGGTTCAACTGCTCGACCTGCTGACGAAGTTCAGCGGCAAGGATGCCGCTCCGGCACCGAGTGCCAAGCATTCGGAGTTGGTGAACCAACTGGCCGAAATGTTCGCGGCGGCCGCGAACGACACCATGAAAGACAAGAAGCTGGCCGAAAAGCTGAACCGTTGGACGCCGAACTCGTTTATGGCGCCGCCAAAGTCACAACCTGTTCCTTAATCAGATTGTTCCCAGAACCGTACCTCGATCGAGGACGGTTCTTTTCATGCCTCCAGACGAAGGCGCGATCCCTTAGGTTCACCAACGCTTGTCGAACCAGCGCCTGATCTTCTCTTCGACGACCGCTCGCGGCGTCGCGTATCGTTCCCGCGAGCGATGAATCAGGTTCTCACGTCGGTTGTGCTGTTCGCTCATCGGTGGAAGTGTTCGCCCCAGGAAGGGCACCTCTTGAGTTCCCTGATTCAGCATCTTGACGCAGACCTCGTAATTGCCGAGGCCGCTGAATTGTTCCGGAATAAAGTCGTTGCCGAACTCACGGGCCAACACTTCGGCATCCGATTCTCCAACTCGGAATGAAACGATCGTCCCGACGTTTCCGAACACGGCATCCCGAAGTTCAGTCGAAGCCTGCGCGATGTACTGGCCGACGAGTGTCAGGCACAGCCGATACTTGCGTGCTTCAGAAAGGATGGATGCGAAGCTGTCGGTTGTGAAGTTGTGGTACTCATCGATGAACAACCCGAAGTCGACACGGTCTGATTCGCGCATCACGGAACGACCCATCGCCGCCAGCTGGAACTGCGTGACCAGAAGTGCTCCGAGCAAAGCCGTCTTGTCGGCGCCCAACCGGCCCTTGGACAAATTGGCGATGAAGATTCGCCGATGGTCCATGATGAACCGGGCATCGATCTTCGACTTTACTTGCCCCAGAATGTTTCGCATGGGTGTGGCCATCAGAAGCTGGCCCACCTTGTTCTGAATCGGCGCGATCGCTTCGTTCCGAAACCGCGCATCCCATCGCTCGAACTCATCGCGCCAGAATCGAAGCACCAGCGGATCACTCACCTGCCTGAGAATCCAGTCGCGGTACCGCTCATCGGTCAAAAGGCGCGGCAATGCGAGCAGGCTCACGTTCTGGCACTCCAGCAACGCGGAGATCGCGTTAGCCAGAATGTATTCCAGGCGTGGACCCCACGAATCACCCCAGATGCTTTTGAACGCGCCGACGATGCCGGATACGACCAAGTGCCGATCATCCGATGGAACCGACGCGAGAAGATTTAGCCCGATCGGATAATCCGTGTCGGCAGGATCGAAGTAGACGACGTCATCGGTTCGGCGTGCAGGAATACTGTCGAGTAATTCGTTCGCCAGATCACCGTGCGGATCGATTACGGCAACTCCTTCCCCAGCCTCGATGTCCTGGACGATCAGGTTGCGGAGCAGCGTCGATTTTCCCGATCCCGATTTTCCGATCATGTAGATGTGGGCGCGCCGGTCGCTGCGGCCGAGTCCGAAGTCGGCATTGCCGCCCCAGACGTGCCGGGTTCCGAGTTGTACAAAATGTTCGTGGCTGTCCATGGCGATCGGAGCATCACGCGAACCACGCGGCATTGCCGTGGGCGCGTGACGTCCAAGCACGTCCCCACTCCATTGCGATGGGTGTCAAAACACCGCTCGCGAAGCTGAACACGTTCTCGTCGTCAGGTGAACGCACAGCCGATCGGCGACATGCCATTTGTATAGAGCCGCCGAGGTAATGGGGACATGTTCAGAAACCCGCAGGGTCAGACAGATGACTCTATTATAGTGGAGCGTGCAGGATTCTGCCATTCGTGCTATGATTCTCTCATTATTCACGTCGAATCACTCACACATCCAACATGCCAAACAAGAGCATTGAAGACCTCATCGACGGCCTGGCGATCAGTGTCGCCGAAGGCTTTGCGCGAGTCGAATCGCAGATGAACGATCGGTTCGAGAAGGTGAACCAGCGTTTTGATGTTGTTAGCCAGCGCTTCGATGCGGTCGAACAGCGATTGGAGCGGGTCGAGTTCCTCG
>JANOBD010000200.1:0-5117 GCA_031411495.1 Phycisphaerae bacterium
CTGTTCCGGCCGATCCATTTTCTACTGCCGGGACGTGACCAGCAATGACTTATCGTCATCTTCGCCGGCCCAACGCCAGAATCATAGCGTTCCGAGGGCCGTGGACCGCCGTCGCAAACGAAAAAACTGATCTTCCCTGAGGACGTGTCAGAACCGTCATGGCTCGACTCTTGGGCGACAAAGTCGGCATTTCATGATTGTCGTGCCGCTGTTTGGATCGATTCCGGATGCGGAAATGTCTATACCAGTAGGGCACCGCGCCATTGAAGAACAAGCCAAAGGAAGACCCAAACGATGAAACGCCCGCCGACGCTCGCGCTCGCCGTCTTGCTCACGTTGCCGCCTTTCACACAGATCGCGGCCGCCGGCGCGAACAATGTCGGTCTGCCGCGTTTTCCCGCCGTCGCGCCGGACGGCTCGAGCGTCGTATTCAGCTGGCACGGCGACCTCTGGCGGGTCGATACTCGGGGGGGACACGCGCAGCGGCTCACGTCGAACCCCGGCGAAGAACTCTACAGCGTCTTCTCACCCGACGGTACACAGATCGCCTTCACTTCCGACCGCATCGGCGGCGGGAATCTGTTCGTGATGAATGCAGACGGCTCGAACGTCCGCCAGGTGAGCGTGACCGACCGTTACCTGGTGCTCACCGATTGGTTCGGCAACGAGCTCATCTGCCATGGCCGGGTCGAGCGCGACTGGTACCCCGGTCTGCGCAGCTACTCGATGAACGTCGAAGGCGGCGACCTCACGCGACTGTTTGATGCCTTCGGATCGACGCCGTCGATCAGTGCGGATGGAAAGCGCATCCTCTTCACGCGCGGCGGCTCATCGTTCTCGCGTCGCGGTTACCGCGGGTCGGATGCGCGCGATGTCTGGCTCTACGACAGACCCGCGAACGCCTACACCCAACTCACCACATGGAACGGCAACGATGGCCGTGCGAAATGGGTCGACAACACCTCCTTCGTCTTCAGTTCCGACCAGCAGGATGAAACCGTCAACCTCTACCTGATGAAGCCGGGCGATGCGCCACAGAATGCACGACGACTCACCGCCGCGCGCGGGGTCGATGTGGAGGACTTCGGCGTCTCGCGCGACGGAAAAACGCTCGTCTACGCACAGCGGGACCGGCTCTATCGGCTCGACCTTGCCAAACCCGATGCACAACCGCTCGCCATCGACATCGATGCCGAGCAGGACCGGCCCAACCAGACGCAATACAAGGCGGTCGATCGACTCGTTTCAGAATCCACGCTCAGCCCGGACGGCAAGACGGTGGCCGTTGTCGCCTACGGACATGTATATGTGCGCGGCGTCGAAGCGAAATCGGACACGCACGCCGTGACGCCGGACGTTTCGCTTGCGGCGGATGTCGCCTGGTCGATCGACGGGCAGACACTTTATTTCGTCGCGGAGAAAGACGGGGTCGATGCGATCTACGCCGCGACCGCGACGCTCGCCCGCAGCGACGTGAAAAAGGCGATTGCCGACCTCCGACATCCCGAAAAGAAGTCGGCCACTCAACCGACAACGATGATGGCCGCCACCGAACCCGCGACGGCGCCTGCAACCGAGCCGGCCGCGCAGCCTGCCACATCCGCGCCGACCACGCAGCCTGCCACAACCGAGCCGGCAACGCAGCCGTCCACCCAGCCTGCCGACGCTGCCGAGCCGAAGAATCGCTGGCCCGACGCGCTGAAGTTCGAAATCAAACCGGCGATCAACGCCGACGTGCCGTGCCGCAGCCCTTCGCCGTCGCCCGATGGCAAGCTGCTCGCCTATCGGCGCGGCATGGGGCAGATCTGGATTCGCGATCTGTCGGGCGGCGAGGATCAAAAGCTCGTCGACGCGTGGAGCCCGGCCACCAACTGGCGATGGAGCCCCGACAGCAAGCACCTCGCCTACTCCACCGAAGATCAGAACAACAATTCCGATATCTTTATCGTTCCCGTCGACGGCAGCGAGCCGCCGGTGAATATCAGCCGGCATCCCGACAACGACTACAGCCCGCGGTGGAGCGCGGATGGGAAAATACTCACCTTTCTGTCCGAGCGGGCTAACAACGAGGCCGATGTCTATACGGTCTATCTCGATCGCGACCTCGAATCGCTATCAGGCACCGACCTCGACCAGTACTACAAGGACGCGTCCGAGAAGGCGAAGAAGCGCGAAAAGCCAAAGCCCACGACCCGACCGACAACGCTTCCCGAATCGAAGCCGACGACGGGCAAGACCGACGTCCTCTCTCACGCCGAACTCAACTCCGCCTACCTTCGCCTGCACCGGCTCACTTCGATGAACGGGAGCGAGGGGAACCTCGAGATCGCGCCGGCGGGCGACAAGGTTTATTTCTCCGCTCAGGCTCCAGGCGGCAGGGCGATGTTCGTGCTCGACCGCGCTACGCCGGAGCCAAAGCAGTTCGGCAAGAATGTCTCGCAGGCGACCCTGACTCCCGAAGGCGACAAGCTCGTCGTCGTCGATGGCGGCCGTGCTGGGACGATGAATCTCACCAACGGTACCGTCGACTACCTCGACATCACCGACCGATTGCCGATCGATCGCTCGCGGGCAATGCAGGATTCGCTCGTGCAGGCGGCGCGGATCCTCGGCGAGCGCTACTACGACGCGGCGATGAACGGCCTCGACTGGCCGGCCGTCACCGAGCGTTACCGCAAGCTCGTGGCAGACGCCGTCACGCCAAGCGAGTTCAACCATGTCGCGTCCAAGCTGATCGGCGAGCTCAACGGATCTCACTTGGGCGTCTCCATGCCGGATGCGCCCAACCCCGACGCGATCGGCATCGGGCGACTCGGGATCGAATCGAAACGCGAGGGGGAGGGCTATCGCGTCACCTCTGTCCTGCGCGACGCGACCACCGCAATCGGCGAAATGAAGCTGGAAGTTGGCGATCTCATTCTCGCCATCGAAGGCCGCGACTTCGCCTTCCCGAACACGCTCGACAGCCGCCTGGTGAATCGCATCGGTCGCGAAACGCTCGTGACGTTGAAGCGGCTGATTCGCGGCGAAGACAAAGTGATCGACCTGCTCGTAATGCCGATGAATTACGACGCCGAGGCGGCGCTGTTCTACACGCAGTGGCGCACCGATACCGCGGAGAAGGTTGCCGAACTCTCCGGCGGAAAGATCGGCTACATCCACGTCCGCGGGATGGACCAGGGATCGCTTGACGTATTCGAGCGCGACTTGTTCGCGGCTTGCGAGAGGAAAAAGGGCCTGATCATTGACGTTCGCAACAACGGCGGCGGCTGGACGACCGACCGGCTACTCGCCTCGATCATGTATCCACGGCACGCCTACACCCGCCCGCGCGGTTACAACGGCGACGACACGGATGCCTACCCGCAGGACCGGCTTTTCATCCAGCGTTACAACCTGCCCATGAACATGCTCTGCAACGAGAAGAGCTTTTCGAATGCCGAGATCATTTCCCACGCGTTCAAGAACCTGAAGCGGGGTACGCTCGTGGGCCAGCAGACGGCGGGCGGCGTGATCAGCACCGGCGGGACATCGCTGCTCGACGGCACGTCCGTTCGCCTGCCGGAGCGCGGCTGGTTCACGCCGGACGGGAAGAACATGGAACTCAATGGCGCGATGCCGGACCTGCTGATACCACAAACACCACAAGCTGAAGCGGCTGGAGATGATGAACAACTGAAGGCGGCCGTCGCCGACCTGATGAAGCGCGTCGGCAACTAAGGCAAACTGCTTTGCGCGAACATCACTTCGGCAATGCGGCGCGATAGCGTTCCATCGCCGCGTCGAGTTGCGCGCGCTCCTCGCCGCGGGTGGCAATCGAGAGCGCCTGCGTCTGCAATTCGATGGCCCGGTCGAGTTCGCCCTGTTCGAAGTAAACGCGCGCCAGCGTGTCGATATACGCCGCGACCTTGCTGTGCGAACGCTCCACCGAGCGCTTCGCATAACGCATCGCCCGCGCCAGGTCACGCTTTGCGACACCCTCCTGATCGACGATGGTCCACGCGACGTCGTTGAGCGCTTCGGCATCGTCGTACTTCTCGCAGGCATCCGCAGTGGCATACGCCTGCTCGTACTCCTCCGCAGCGACGAGATACTGAAACTTCGAGTAAAGGAGCATCGAAGCGCTCTCGGGATATTTGGTCACCAGTGCATCGATCGCCTTGGCGGCGCCGAGGTTGTCGCCGAGCAGGCTCAGCCGCATGACGGTTCGATCGAAGTCCGCCTGCATCTGGACGGCGTCGCGCGCCGCCTTGTCGCGCCGTGCGATTTCGTCAGGAGAGAGCGGATCGGCCAAGTCCCCTGGAAGGTGCGCAATGGCCGTTTCAAGGTGATCCACCTTTCCGAAGTACGCGAGAGTCGAATCTCGATTGACGAGAAATACCGCGGGCAGCGAATCCTGGCCGGCGGCTTCGAGCCATTCGCGCGCCATTTTCCCGTTTCGCACCCTCGACGCGTCATCAATGCCGATCGGGCATTCGAGCTTCGAGCCGATCTGTTTCGCGAGTTTCTTCGCGTCGGTCGCGTTCTGTTCCCCGACGTCGATGGCGATGAGGGTGACGTCGGGATTCGCCCGCGCGATGGCGGTGAGCTTTTCCGCGGTCGCATCGATGTCGGTCGCAGAAGGCGCCCAGAAGCTGATGAGGTAGACCCGACCGGGCTCGAGTTCGTCCATGCCCTCGCCGTTCAGCCATTTGCTCACCGCAAGCCGTGGCACCTCGTCGCCAACGGCGAGCGATGGCGCTTCGCGTCGCCCGGCCGGTTGCTGCTCCTGGGCGAATGCGAGACTTGCCATTCCGGCGAACAAGTGAATCAAGAGTGTTGCGAGCGATCTCATGTCGGCTCCGGCTGATGCAGTCGTGGACACCCAGAGCATACGCCGACTTTCACCCTGAGAGTACCAGTCTCTCCGAACAATGATACCAGTGGAAACGCCTCCCGGGATCTCCCGGGAGGCGTCAGGTGTGCTTCGGATTCTTAATGCTCTGAGATTACTTCTTCTCCGCCGCCTTGTACTGATCCAGCGTCTTCTGCAGGTCTGCCTTCAGGGAATCGTCGGCGGCGGCGACGGCTTCGGTCTCGACGGCGATAGCCTTGGAAACTTCGCCCTTGTCGAAGTG
>JANOBD010000201.1:0-5772 GCA_031411495.1 Phycisphaerae bacterium
ATCTCGGGCATGGCGACAAGACGCATTACAGGCAACTTGTCGTCAACGTCCTGGCTTACGTGAACACATCCGACAACCGCGGCGCGGCTGAGCAGTTCGCCGTCGATGAGGTACCAGATCGCATGATGAATCTGGTATCCGAAGTGGGCCGCGCAAAGGCGTTGACGCGAACGCAAACCGTGTTACGTGCGATGCTGGAGGAAACACTCGCGGTGACTGCGCTTCCGCTGGTGGAATACGGCACCAAACAGAAAACGGCTCGCCGGTCCGGCGCGAAGCTCGCGCAGGAGAAAAAGGAATCGGAGATCCAGCAACGCCGGAAAATCATTCTGGCACTCGCGAAGGAATACGCGAAGCGCGACGGCAAGGTGAACTATCTTCTGCAGGCGATGGCCGCGGACAAACGCCTTGCCGGCCACAAGGCAAAGCTGTCTACGATCAAGGAGGATTTGAAGGCGATGGGAACCTCCTTCAAGAAGCTTCGAGAGGAATCAAGGCCAGAGCGCTAGCACTTCGGACAGTACCGCAATTCAACGCGTTTACACGTAGGGCAACTCAAACGAGGTTGCCCTATGTCGTTACTGGAAGTCGATCGTCCTGCCGCTGCCGAATCGGCCATCGCGTTCCCCGATCTGTCGAAGTGGATCGCGAAGGAATTGGGCGTTCCGAAACCGCATATTTCGACCCTTCACCGCTGGCGCCTGTCCGGCGCTCGTGGCGTCGCGTTGCCGACGTTCCTGGTGGGCTCGCGCCGCTACTGCCGGCCCGAGGACGTTCGCGCATTCTTCAAGGCCATCAACCAGTAAGCGAAGCGACCCCGCCGTCATCACTCGGCAGGGTCGAAGGATCTTCGCACGGCTCTGGAGGCCGTGAACATGCAGACTACCAGACGTGCACCTCACGCCAAAGAAGTAATCATCGAAGTCGGCCGCGTCATTCGCGCCGACGGGACAATCATCATTCGGTTCTCGAACGGCTCGCAGCGGATTGTTGACCGTCGCCAGATTGGCGGCGCGAAATGAATACCAAAACCGCGGCGACCTTCACTGAACAACTTGCGACGCTCGCGGGCACGCTGTTCGAACCCGACGACGTAGTCGAACTGCGATACATCGACCGCACGTTGCCAGCGGACCATAAGAACAAAGTCCGTTCGACCTGGCACCACGCAAGAGACATCCCGAAACTCTCGGGGCTCGAATCCATCAACAGTGGCGGCGCCGATATCTATTTCGGCGTGAACCCTCGCAAAGGATTCAACCAACGCGGCGACGAATCCGTCGCAATTGCCCGCTGCCTGTTCTGTGAGTTCGACGCGAAGCACACCGGCACGAACGAAAGAGAAGAGGCGATATCTCGAGTGTGGTCAAAGCTGGGCGCGTGCATGCTGCCGACGCCAACGCTGATCGGATGGAGCGGTCACGGCGTTTGGTGCTTCTGGCGGATGTCCGAACCCTCAACCGACCTGGCATGGTGGACCGAACGGCAAAAGGATCTGATCAATGCTGTCGGCAGCGACGCGACGATTCACAACCCCGAACGCATCGCGCGTCTGCTCGGACTCACGAACCACAAACCGCCCGTTGCCACGAGTGAGATTATCGATTGCGATGCAACCCGCGTTCACGATTGGGCCGACGTCCTGGGCGTGCTGCCGGAACGTATCGAAGAAGTGAAGGAATCCAAGACGTTTGACGGCGACGTCACCGAAGGCGCTCGGCACGGAACGATCCTGTCGATGGCTGCGAACATGCGAAACCTGGGCTTGTCGGCCGCAGAGATGATGCCGACGCTGTTGGCGTTCAATCAATCGCGATGCAAGCCGCCGAAGCCAGACATTGAAGTTGAGAACGTGGCGACGTGGGCAGAACTGCAAAAGGTGGGTCACGCGCGAACGCCGAAGGGCAACGCGAGTGAAGCCGACACGATCCACTTCAATGCAATCTCGCGATGCATGGCCGACGTGGTGGAAAAGGATCTGCCGTGGTTGTGGAAGGGCTTTATTCCAGACTGCAACATCACCGTCGTCTCTGGCCGTGGCGGCGTCGGCAAAGGTTACTGGTGGGCTGACTTTGTTTCGCGCGTCACCACTGACGGCAAGATGCCCGACTGGACCGTCGGCAAAACCGGGCCCGTGATTCTCGCGATCGCTGAGGACTCGCACGAATACACCGTCAAAAGCCGACTTCGCGTCAACGGGTGCGACCTGTCGAGGGTGCACACAATCGAAGGACTAAAGCGCGTTGACGAGACCGGCGAGGAACTCGAAATCGCTTTCACGCTAGAGCATGTCGCGGCCCTGGAGCGAGAGGTTCAACGCGTTAAACCGACGTTGGTGATTGTCGACCCGATCGGAAGTTTCATCGGCGGCAAGACCGAAGCGAACGCGGACAACGCGGTCCGCGCCATCCTCACACCACTGGCCATGATGGCGGAAAAGTACGCGTTCGCTTGCGTCGTCGTGGCGCACCATCGCAAGAGCGCCGGCGAGTCGGCTGATGATCTTGTGCTCTCGTCCCGCGCGTTCACCGCCGCGGCTCGAGCATCGTTCCACATCTTCGACGACGACGGCCGCAAGATGTTCCTTCGCGGCAAGGGCAATCTGAGCCGACACCGGCACGGGATGGCGTATCGAATCGAGGACGTCGGCGACAAGGCCGGGCGAGTGAAGTGGGAAGCCGAAGCCATCGACATGACCGCCGACGACTACTTGGAGCAAGCATCGAAGCCGGGCATGGATGCCGAGTCCCGCGACGACGCCGCAAAGTGGCTACGCGACACGCTGGGCGATTCGACTATGACCAAGAGCGAACTACAGGACCGCCGCAACAAAGACGGCGTAGCGTTCTCATGGCGAACCGCTCAACGCGCTATGAAGCATGCCAAGGTGAAGTGCGAGCGAGATCCGCACACCAACAAGTATGTCTATCGAATGCTTAGAGACGGCAACAACCAGCCACAAGCAATGGAGGAAGCCGCCGATGAGTAAGAGAGATATAGGCAATACTGTCATAGGTGGTTGTTCTGGCGAATGTGGCGAACGTGGCACACCCTCATTTCCAGCGAACGGCGAGGGGTACGCCATCAATGCCACCTGTGCCACCTGTGCCACAATGCCACCTTCGCCAACTTCAGTGTCGGGGCTAGACACCTTCACCCTCGTCATCCGTAGCGAACCATCGCAAACCGTTCCTGCCGCTGTCCGTCTGCGCCGGGCGCTGCAGTGTTTGCTTCGCGCGTTCGGATTCCGATGCCTCTCAATCGCCACCATTCCAACGGAGAAGCCACATGACCAATGAAGACTGCCGTAGAGACCTTTACAACACGTTGGCCCTTGCCAGCGTCGGCATCCGCGGCACGGGCGAGCGTCTGCTCGGGGCGTTCCACGAACCCGGCGTGCTCAGCGCTGAGGAGAAGGCCATTGTTACTCGGGCCGTCGACCTGCTCACCGATGGCAAGGGCGAGCTCGAGAAGCTGGCGGCGATGCTCGAGCACAAGGCCAACAGCGAGGGGAAAGAAAGCGATGTGCTGTGATTATTCAGAACAAAAGGCAACGATTCGACGTTAAGATGAGTATCGAAATGATGTGGCCCCTATCAAAGGTTCTTTCGAACGGGCACTTTCGCTGCCTCACCCAACGGGAACGGCCACGCTGTCTATGTGTTTTGCCGTCTTAACCATGCCCCCGACCAACCAACATTTCCTCATCCGTGCCATCAAGGCCGCTGCCGACGCTGCAGGAGTCGCCGCGACCGCTGCGCTTGCCGATCGCCACAACTGGAAAAGCGGGCAGGCCCTGGCCGTTCTGAAGAAACACGGCGTTGCCTACACGCCGGGCCGATGGCTCGGGCAACCGCTCACGGGAAGCCAGTCGGCGAGCCTGTCGCGAACACTGCGCCAACTGCGCGAGCGAGGGCTCGTGATCGCGTCCAGTCTCTGCGGCGAGGCCAACCGCGCCACCTACGTCAAACTCACTCCCGCCGGCGAGGCGCTCGCCCGGGAACTCCTGGAGCAACCAACCCATGCTTGAAACCCAAACCGAAACTCTCGCGTTCGATGCCCCGATTGTTCTCACGGCCGCGGGCAAAGTCCCGACGTTCGAAATGCTGGCCTATAACGGGGGCTTAATGCGGCCGTCTTTGAACGGAAAACCCGTTATCGCCGTCGTCGACCTGGCTGGAATGACGACGCCATCCCAGCAGGTGCCGCTGCTGGCGATGCACGACATAAGCCGACCCGTCGGGCATACCGAGAACATCACCAATGACGGCCAGAAACTCACCGCCTCGGGCGTCGTGTCGCAAGTCGGACGCGATGCGCTCGAAGTGGTTCAAGCCGCAAAACAGAATTACCCCTGGCAGGCGAGCATCGGTCTACAGATCGACTCATCGAATCTCGTCGCGCGGGACAAGTCCGTACAGGTGAACGGCCGAACGATCGCCGGCCCGTTCATCCTCGTTTCGCGATCGACATTGTTAGAGATCAGCCTCGTCACCATTGGCGGCGATGCTGAAACCAAAGTCACACTCGCCGCGCATGCGGCCAAAGGAAATCAAATGGCTACTCCCGGACAATTCGAAACGTCTCACGAACTGCTCGGTCCGACCGACGCGGAAATCAAACGCATCGCGACGATCGAGAATCTCCACGCGACCTACGCCAACGTGCCGACGGAAACGCGTACCAACATCATCGAAACCGCCATCGCCAGCGGCGCGGATCCAAAGGCGGCAGAAGTGCAGTTGCTGCGGGCGTCGCGCCCCAAGGCGCCGGCCGCGCTCATCCGCCCGTCGGCAAGCTCCTACCTCACCGGCGGGAATGGCGTCGAAATCCTCACGGCCGGCCTGATGGGCAAAATCGGGCTCGGGCAACTTGCCGAGAAGTCCTACGGCCCGCAAATCCTCGAAGCGTCGGACCGCTACAAGAACGCGCACCTGCTGGACATCTGCCGCGCGTGCCTCCACATGGAAGGCATCGAACCGCCGATCGGAAAGATGGAGATGCTCCGCGCCGCATTCTCGACGCGCAGCCTGGCCGATACGCTTTCCAACGTGGCCGGCAAGAGTGTGTGGGCCGGATACAACGAAACCCCGGCGACGTGGCGCAGCTTCGCGCTGATCGGCGAAAGTCCAAACTTCAAAGTGCAAACCAACGTCCGAACGAACCTCAATCAGCAGCTCGAGGAAGTGCCGGCCGAAGGTCTCATCCCGCACGGCGATTTGACGGATGAGAAATACACCTGGAGTCTCGCGACGTTCGGCAAGCAGATCGCGCTGTCGCGGCAGGATGTCATCAACGACGACCTGGGCGTCTTCGACAACCTCGGGCGAGGCCTGGGCCGCATGGCGATGCGCAGCGTCAACGACAACGTCTACACCACGTTGCTCGGCAATGCCGGCAGTTTCTTCCACACCAATAACGCCAACCTGATCACATCATCGCTCGGCATCACCGGTTTGTCGGCCGCGATCCAAACTTTGATGAAACAGCGCGACGCGGACAACAACGACCTCGATATCCGGCCCGCCGTGTTGCTGGTTCCGCCCGAACTTGCGGACGCGGGCAAGCAACTGCTCAACACCGAGCAGCTGCAATACCTCGTGTCGGACGCGGGCGCTCCGGCGTCGGCCACCGCCTACCCGACCGGCAACGCGCATCGCAACGTCGTGCGACTGGAAATCGAACCGCGTCTCTCGAATACGGCGAAGTTCACCAACGCCGACGTGAACAACTGGTATCTGATGGGTTCGCCGGCCGACGAAAGCGGGCGCG
>JANOBD010000202.1:0-2201 GCA_031411495.1 Phycisphaerae bacterium
CAACAGCGCCGCCAAAACGATCAGCGAGAGATCGATCAAGACGAGTGCGATGTTCAATCGCGCGTGCTTGGTTACACAGTACTCAAACACCACTCCTGCGACGGCAAGCCCGTTAAACAAGAACGCCGCGATCCAAAGACCGACGGCTATCTTGCGGGTTTGAGCATGTTCGGCCGCAGCACGCTCTCACCGCGTCATCTCCCACTCGTCACGACGCTTCTTGCCGCGGTCTCGAGCCATCGTTCACCTATGCCGCTTGAACTTCCGCAGCTACCGCTGCAACCGGCTTCGTCTTCTCGTCGCCATCGCGCGGATGCCACATTCGGTACAGCGCTGGAAGCACCAACAGTGTCAACAACGTCGAGCTGACAATGCCGCCAATCACAACAGTCGCAAGCGGTTTTTGCACCTCGGCGCCCGTTCCAGTGGCAAGAGCCATCGGCACGAAGCCGAGTGCTGCGACAAGTGCAGTCATCAGCACTGGCCGCAGTCTCGTCAGGGACCCTTCAAGAACTGCGTCGTCCAATCGCATTCCGTTTTGACGCAGTTCGTTAATGAACGACACCATGACTAAGCCGTTTAATACCGCAACGCCGGAGAGCGCGATGAAACCGACCGCCGCCGTGATCGAAAACGGCATACCGCGTAACCACAGGGCAAGAATGCCGCCGGTTAACGCGAGAGGCACACCGGTGAACACAATCAACGCGTACTTCACTGATTTAAATGTGCTAAACAGCAGCAAGAAGATCATGAAGAAGCACAGCGGCACCACGACCATCAGCCGCTGCCGTGCTGCGACGAGATTCTCGAACTGTCCGCCCCATTCCAGCCAGTTGCCTGCCGGAAGCTTGACCTGCTCGCTCATCTTCTTTTGCGCTTCAGCGACAAACGAGCCGATGTCGCGTCCACGAACGTTAGCTTGCACAACGACGCGACGCTTCCCGTTTTCACGGCTAATCTGATTTGGCCCTTCTGCGATGCTGATGGTCGCAATCGACCCAAGCGGCACGAATCCCGAGTGTCCCGGTGCGTCGTCAACTTCGCCAGCGGACGCAACAGCCATGTTCGACTCGTCGATTGTCGGTAGCGGAATCGGCAGGTTTTCTAGCCCGTCTATGTCACGTCGCACTTCATCGGGAAGCCGCACGATGAGGTCAAAGCGTCGGTCGCCTTGGAACACCTCACCGGCTTCCCGACCGCCGATGGCGATCGCGATAACTTCTTGCACGTCGGCCATGTTCAAGCCATAACGGGCAATCGCCTCGCGGTCGACACTGATATCCATGATCGGCAGGCCCTCGGTCTGCTCGACTTTCACATCGGCTGAGCCGCTTGTCTCGGTGAGCACTTTTGCAATCGCGTTCGCAGTCGGGACCATGTCCTTAAACTCTTCGCCGTAGACCTTCACGGCGACGTCACTCCGCACGCCGGAGATGAGTTCATTGAAACGCATTTGAATCGGCTGCGTAAACTCGTAATTGTTGCCAGGCACCCCAGCGACCGTGAGTTGAATGAGCTTTTGCAGCTTTCCCTTGTGCGTTTCGATGTCTGCTACGGCATGCTCTTCGCGCCCTTCACCTTCTTCCCCGTGCCCTTTATGCGCGGTTGCTCCGACTTCTTTCTCCTTCTCCTCGATCAGCCGTTCGACGTCCGACTCGCTGCGCCACTCTTCCTTTGGTTTGAAGATGATAAACGTGTCTGACACATTTGGCGGCATCGGATCAGATGCCATCTCAGCCGTCCCCGTCTTTGAGTAGACGAATGCGACCTCGGGAATAGTCGCCACCATGCGTTCAACGTCGGTCTGCATTTTTTGCGACTGTGTGATGCCGGTACTCGGAATCCGCATCGCGTGCATCGCGATATCCTTCTCATCCAGCGTTGGCACGAACTCACTACCCATTCGCATGAACAGCACACCGGAGCCGAGAAACCCCACAATCGCTACGGGCACAACGACCCAGCGAGCTGCAATCGACCAGTTCAGAATTGGCGCATAGACGGCCTTTACCCCACGAATGGCGAAGTTGTCCTTCTCCGTGACTTTGCCTGAAACGAGCAGTGCGACCAGTGCAGGCACAAGCGTCAGGGACAGGATAAAAGCGGCAACAAGTGCGATGATGACGGTGAGCGCCATCGGCTGGAACATCTTTCCTTCCGTGCCGGTGAGGAACAGAATCGGCAGATACACCGTGACG
>JANOBD010000203.1:0-1808 GCA_031411495.1 Phycisphaerae bacterium
GTGAAACGCGTCAGCGAGATCGCCCGCGGCAAGGCTTACTTCACGACGACGATGACGCTGGGCCAGTTCATCCTGATGGATTTCCTCAAGCGGAAGACGAAGCGGGTCTCGTGAGCGCGACGACGGGGGCGAAGGGCGTCGCCTACTCACGCACGCAGATCGGCTGGTGGCTCCTCGCCGCGTTAGGCATGACCGCCATCGTCACGCTCGGACTGCTCTCCGGATTGAGCGTTGGACGTGCGCGCTTTCCCCCCGCCAGCACGCGAATCATCCCCGCCACCGTCCTGGTGGTCCTCGTCGTCACGGCGGCGTTGCTATCGACGCTCAACGTTCGCATCGAGGGCGACACGCTGACGTGGCGGTTTGGGCCAGGGCTCGTTCGCTTCAGCCTTCCGCTCACCGAGATCGCCAGCGTCGCCCCGGGCCGCAGCTCCCTCCTCGCCGGCATCGGGATTCACTGGGTCGGGACGGGCTGGGTGTACAACGTCTCCGGGCGCAACGCCGTCGAGATCACCAAGCGTGACGGCCGCAAGATCTGGCTCGGCACTCCCGAGCCGATCGCGCTCGCGGCCGCGATCGAGCGAGCCCGCGCAGCGATCTCGCCGCCGGCCGCGAATCGCTAGATTCCGCCCGACCTTCTACCACGACTCAGTGCTGACCTCCTTCAGCATTCTCGTCCTGGGCTTCCTGCTCGGGATGCGGCACGCGACCGACGCTGACCACGTCGTCGCGGTGACGACCATTGTCAGCCGACAGCGCTCGCTTCCAAGGGCGGCGTCGATCGGCGCGCTCTGGGGGCTTGGCCATACGCTCACCCTGCTCGCTGTCGGCGGCGCCATGATCGTCCTCGGGTTGGCGATGCCCCCCTGGCTCGGGCTGACGCTCGAGCTGATCGTCGCGCTGATGCTGGTGGTGCTCGGAATCGCCAGTGTGGTCGGCGGGAAACGCAGCGATCGAATGGTCGACAGCAGCGCGCGTCCGCTGGTCGTCGGCACCATTCACGGGATGGCGGGATCGGCGGCGTTCACGCTGCTCGCGCTTCCGCTGATCGCGAGTCCGTTGCTCGCCACCGGATACCTCGTGCTGTTCGGCCTCGGCACCATCGCCGGCATGATCGTCGTCACGCTCGCGATCGCGCTCCCGTCGATGTATGCCGCGAAGCGTATCGAAGGTGCGAATCAGGTGATCCGCTACGCCGCCGGCCTCGCCAGCATCGCTTTCGGTCTTTATTTGGCCCACCATATCGGCTTTGCCAGCGGCCTGTTCACCGGAAATCCGGTCTGGATTCCGCGCTGAAAGAGAGTTGCGAATCGTGGCTGCCTAACGCTCGCGGTACCGGAGCGAAATTGTGCCACATTTCGCGCGCCAAAGCACGTGTTACATAGGGGGACTTGACGATAATCGACGCGCGTTCGTGACTGCGCACACAGCCGGAAAACACGAGATTGTAGACATTTAGCGCACAGGAAAAAGCATCACTTTCCCTTTGCCTAACTACAGGAGACCCATGCGTGTCCGAATGCTGCTCGTGGCGATGATTGCCACCCCCCTGCTCGCCAGTGTATCCCAGGCTCAGGGCAAGGCCGAACACGTCAACAATCGCTTCAAGGTTTGCGAAAAGACAAACGCGAAGAACAGCAAGGACAAGCAAGTCGCATTCAACAGCGAGCGCCGTGTACCCACGAAGTGCGTGCCGGCGGGTCCACCGCCGGTGACCCCGCCGTCGGGCGGCCTCGCTGAAGTTCACGGCATGGTGTTCACCGACGCGAATAACAACGGCGTGTTCGATAGCGGCGACTCGCCGCTCG
>JANOBD010000204.1:0-2223 GCA_031411495.1 Phycisphaerae bacterium
CTGAATCAGCGGCTCGACCTTTTTCGCAAAGTCTGCACGGCGGTTAATTTTGCACACCGGAATTTAATCGTTCACCGCGATCTGAAGCCGTCGAATATTCTCGTCAGCAAAGACGGTCTGCCGAAACTGCTCGATTTCGGAATTTCAAAAATCCTTTCGCCCGAATTTGAACAGATCAATTCTTCGACCGTCACGAAACTCGGCGTAATGACTCCGGGCTACGCTTCGCCCGAACAGATGCAGAACAAAAGCGTGACGACGGCGAACGACATAAATTCGCTCGGCGTGATTCTCTACGAATTATTGAGCGGTCACCGCCCGTTTGAAAATAAGGAAAATGATTTCAAGGAAATTTTTCGCGCCGTTCTCGAACAGGAACCCGCGCCGCCGTCTTCGGTGATTGACGCGGTAGCGAAACATTTTAACGAAAAAATCGAAGCCGAAACGGAGATCAAAAACTTTGAAAAGTCCGCAAAGAAACAAGCCGAAACCGAAGAAAATTATTTTCGCCGCACACTGCCGCAGACGGTTAATCTGAGTTCAAACAGTCTGCGCGGCGATCTGGACAACATCGTCTTAAAAGCACTGCGAAAAGAACCCGAACGACGTTATTCGTCCGCCGAAAATTTTGCCGCAGACGTTCATCTGCACCAGCGCGGTCTGCCCGTTTCGGCGCGTCCGAATACGTTTTCATACCGCGCCGAAAAATTTATCAAAAGAAATCGTCTCGCGGTCGCCGCTTCGTTTGTAATTCTGCTGACGATTCTCGCCGGCATCGCCGCAACTCTGTGGCAGGCACGCCGCGCCGAGGCGCAGAGAATCCGCGCCGAAAATCGTTTTAACGACGTGCGAAATCTGGCAAATTCGTTTCTGTTCGAGATCACGCCGCAGATCGAAACGCTGTCCGGCGCGACGCTCGCCAAGGAAATGCTCGTCAAACGCGCACTCGAATATCTCGACAGTCTTTCGGCTGAATCCGAAGACAATACGCTCCGGCGCGAACTCGCCGCCGCTTATGAAAAGGTCGGCGATGTGCAGGGAAATCCGTTTGAAGCGAACATCGGCGATATGCGCGGCGCACTCGAAAGCTACGAGAAAGCGCGTTCGATCCGCGTCAAAATGGTCGAAAAAAATCCCGAAAATTTAGAACTGAAAACCGAACTCGCCAAAAACACACAACTCATCGGCGACATTCTTTTTAATTCGGGCAAGCAGAAACAGGCGGAAGAAAAATACACCGAAGCCGTCAAAATGCAGGAAGAAATTTTACAGGCAAGACCCGATGACAAGCAGACGCAATTCGGTCTTGCCGCCGCCCGTTTCGCGCTCGGCACGACGTTTTTCTGGAACAGCAATTACGACGAATCGTTAAAATATTTCGTCCCGGCAAAGGAGACTTTTGAAAAGCTGAACGAGAGCGATCCGGTAAACGAAATATATATTGACCGGCTGGCAAATTCTTATATCAGAATCGGCGAAACCATCGCGTGGCAGGACAAACTCGAAGACGGCGAAGCGAGCATTCAGAAAGGTCAGGCGATGATCGCGCCGCTCGTCGAACGTCATCCGAACAACGCGCGTTTTCGCAAAACTTTATGGACGGCAAATCTTCGCGCCGGGGAAATTTTTCTCGATTGGGAAAAATATGACGAATGTCTGAAAGTTTGGGGAAAAGCTCTCGAACTCGCCAAAATCTCCGTCGCGCAAGACCCGAAAAACGTCGTCGCCAAACGCGATCTCGCGCTCAGTTTCAATAAGGTCGGCGACGCTCTCGACAGTTCCGGCAAAGGCGAAGCGGCGATGGAAAATTCGAAACAGGCTTTGAAACTTCAACAGGAAATCGCCGAATCCGATTCGCAAAATTTCGAGATTCGCCGCCAACTTGCCAGCACTTTCAAACGCATCGGCTACGCGCAGACGACGATGAAAGATCACGGCGGATCGCGGGCGAGTTTTGAAAACGCGATGCGGCAGTATGAAGAACTTATCAAACTCGACCCGAACGATCAGAAACTACCGCGCGAAATCGCTATCATTTCGCAAACCATCGGTGAAACTTTTGTCGCCGAAGCGAAGGAAAGGGATAAAAATGCCAATCTCGAAAAAGCTCTCGAATGGCTCGAAAAAAGCCGCAGTTCGTTTGTTGAACTAAAAGAAAAAGGAAGTTATATAGATAGACTGACTGATAAAGAAACAAAAGCACGAGCCAATATCTTTTTCCAT
>JANOBD010000205.1:0-2365 GCA_031411495.1 Phycisphaerae bacterium
TGTTGTCCTTGAGATATTGCTCGGAGGAACCGCGCTTGACCTTATAAAGCGGTGGCTGGGCGATATAGAGATAGCCGCGGTCAATCACCTCGGGCATCTGGCGGTAGAAGAAGGTGAGCAGCAGCGTGCGGATGTGCGCGCCGTCCACGTCCGCGTCCGTCATGATGATGATCTTGTGGTACCGCGTGTTGCCGAGGTTGAAGTCGTCGCGGATCCCGGCGCCGATGGCCGTGATGATCGTCCGGATCTCCTCGTTGGACAGCACCTTGTCGATGCGCGCCTTCTCGACGTTGATGATCTTGCCGCGGAGCGGCAGGATCGCCTGGAAGTCGCGCTTGCGCCCCTGCTTGGCGCTGCCGCCGGCGGAGTCGCCCTCGACGAGGTAGATCTCGCAGAGCTGCGGGTCCGACCACGAGCAGTCCGCCAGCTTGCCGGGCAGGTTGCCGACCTCGAGCCCCGACTTCTTGCGCGTCAGGTCGCGCGCCTTGCGCGCCGCCTCGCGCGCGCGGGCCGCGCTGATCGCCTTGTCGATGATCGCGTTGGCGACCTTCGGGTGCTCCTCGAGGTAGCTGCTCAGGCTCTCCGCCGTGATCGAGCGGACGATGCCCTCGACCTCGCTGTTGCCCAGCTTCGTCTTGGTCTGCCCCTCGAACTGCGGCTCGCGCACCTTGACCGAGAGCACCGCGATGAGGCCCTCGCGGACGTCGTCGCCGGTGAGGCGGATGTCCTTGTCCTTCTTGCCAAGGTTGCTCGACTTCTCGATGTACTTGTTGATGACCGTCGTCAACGCCGAGCGGAAGCCGGTGAGGTGCGTGCCGCCTTCGTGCGTGTTGATGTTGTTGACGAAGGAGAACACGCCCTCGTTGTACGAGTCGTTGTACTGGAGCGCGATCTCGACGCCGACGTCGTCCTTGTCGGTGTCGATGTAGACGATGTCCTGGTGCAGCGGCTTCCGGGAGTGGTTGAGGTACTGCACGAACTCGCGCAGCCCGCCCTTCGCGTGGAAGCTCTCCTCCTTCTCCACGCCGTCGCGCTCGTCCTTGAGCGTGATCGTGATCCCCTTGTTGAGGAACGCGAGCTCGCGGATGCGTGCCTGCAGCGTGTTGTAGTCGTAGTGCGTCGTCTCCGTGAAGACCAGGGCGTCGGGCTTGAACCACACGCGCGTGCCCTGCTCCTTCTTGGCGATCGTGTCGAGGACCTTGAGCCTGGTCGTCGTCTTGCCGCGGTTGAACTGCATGAAGTGCAGCTTCCCGTCGCGCTTGATCCAGACCTTGAGGGACTCGGAGAGCGCGTTGACGACGGAGACGCCGACGCCATGCAGGCCGCCGGAGACCTTGTAGGTGTTCTTGTCGAACTTGCCGCCGGCATGCAGGACGGTCATCGCCAGCTCGACGCCGGGAATCTTCTTCTGCGGGTGGATGTCCACCGGGATGCCGCGGCCGTTGTCCTCGACGGTGATGGAGTCATCCGGGTGGATGATCACCGCGATCGAGTTCGCGTGCCCCGCGAGCGCCTCGTCGATGGAGTTGTCCACGACCTCGTAGACGAGGTGGTGGAGGCCACGCGGGCCGGTGGAGCCGATGTACATGCCGGGACGCTTGCGGACCGCCTCCAGCCCCTCGAGCACCTGGATCTGCCCGGCGGAATACTCCATCTCGGGCGCCTCGACTGTCTTCGCCATACCCGTCCTGTAAAGAGTGCTGCACGACCCCGAACAATGGCCGAATCGATGGTTCCGGCCAACCTTACAAATGTAACCGCGCGAAACGCGGGACGCAACTCTCCCGGCACGGCGCAACACGTGTCACATCAAGAACTTGCGCGCAGCCTCAACAACACGGAATCAAGGGCTCACCGGCGCAGCTGCCAGCGGAGTTTTCGCACCGGGGGACGGGAGCCGTCAGCGTTGAGCGTCCGCAGCAGCTCGGGCTCCATCAGCGACAGCTCCGTCATCCACGCGTGGGTGCTGACGGCCACGAAGAGAGTGCCGTCCGGCGTGACGAGGAGCGGCGTGGTCACGGCCGAGATCTGCTCGCCGACGAGCGCCGGCCACTCCGGCACCACGGCGGCCTGCTCCACCCGCTCCGAGATCCCCGCTTCCCTGAGGATGCCGGCGAGCAACTGCGAGATCGGGGTGAAGCGCTCCGCGGGCATGCGGGCAATGTAGCGGTTGGAGTTAGCGGGAAGGGGACGGACCCGGGACGGACCCCATCCTCGCATCTTCAACCCCGCCGCAGCGTTCCGCCCTCGATCGTCCAACGCTCCAGCCAGGTCAGCTCGGGCGGGATGTCCGCCGCGCGCGGCACCGTGAGCACGACCTGGCCCATCCCGCCTTCTTCCAGCAGCTCCAGGATGCGCCGCGAGC
>JANOBD010000206.1:0-1509 GCA_031411495.1 Phycisphaerae bacterium
CTGACGGACCGTGAGCCGGATTGGCCTTGAGGCCGGCAAAGATGTTGGCGCGGCCGACGACGGCTGCCTTGCTCGGATCGGCCAGCGGCACCTTGATGATTTCGATGCGCAGGCGCGACGAGTTCGGATCGTCACCGGCGAGATTACCCGCGCAACCAGCGAGTTCGTTCGGCGAACGGATGCCGGCCGAACCGGAGACGTAGATGTACAGATTGTCCTTGTCCTTCGGATCTTCGAGCACGGTGTGCGTGTGCGAGCCGCGGCAGGTCTGCACGTTGGCGACAAGCTTGGGCGTCTTGATATCGCTGATGTCGAAGATGCGCACGCCACGCATGCGCTGCTTGCTGACCGTGTCGGGCACGCCACCAGGCGCGCAATCGACGCGACCGTTGTTCGCTTCGACCGACATGAACATCAGGTTGCGGAATACCGACACATCGTTCTGTGATGCCGGGCAGACGTACGACGTGACGAGCGTCGGCTTGTTGGGATTGGAGATATCCCAGATCACCGGGCCGTTGTAGTTCCCCTGAACCGCGTAGTTGCCGATGAAGGCGAGGTCCGAGTTGGTGATACCGGCAAAGCCCTGGGGCGACTGCGCGGTGGCCGTGAGCTTCATGTTCGACGACGCTTCGGCGGCGTTGTACAACCCGGCCTTGAGGTTGACGCGCGGGTCGGAGGCGGGATTCACCTTGGGCTCCGGCTGCGTCTTGGGCTTGGACGCGGCACAGGCGGAGAGGGCGACGATCGCGGCAAGGGCGGCCAGGTTCACGGCGATGGATCGCGCGTGCACTCGGCGTCCGCGAGGACTCGGTGGAGTGGAGGGCATGACGGGTTCTCTGGATTGGCGGGGGTGGAACGGAACGAACAGAGCGGCTCAGTTCGACGGCGGTGTGAATCCCATCTCGAGCATCATTGAAAACATCCGACGGATTTCGGTGGACTGATCCACCTCCACATCCGATGCAAACTTGAAAACAGTTTCATCCTGTCCGGCGCCACTCGACGAGAACAGGGTGCGGACCATGGCGACGGCGCCGCGGTGGTGCTGGATCATGTAGGTCAGGAACAACCGGTCGAATTCGGTCCCGCGCGCACCGTCGAGCTCCTTGAGTTGGGCGTCGGTGAGCATCCCCGGCATCGTTGGCATGGCGCCCATCCCCGGCATCGACCCCATGTCGTGGCCTGGCATGGAGTGGGACATGCCGGCCATGGTGACTTTCCCGGTCGAATCGACGGTGGGCATGGGCTGATTCCGGTCTCCCAGCCAAGTCCGCATGACGGTGATCTCGTCGGTCTGCGCGTTGATGATGCGCGCCGTCAGTCGCTGGACCGACGGGCTGGCCTGATGAGACGGCGCCCAGCGCGAGATAAAAATGGCCTGGGCATGATGGTGAATCATGCCGCTCATGAAATCGATATCAGCCTTGGTGTACGGATAGCGGAGGCTATCGGCACGGGCGCGCGCGATCGCGGCCTCGGGCCCCATGGCGAACTGGGGGCCGGAGG
>JANOBD010000207.1:0-4915 GCA_031411495.1 Phycisphaerae bacterium
ACGCCTTCGCCGAGCGCTTCGTCCGTTCGATCAAGGAAGAATGTACCGAGCGAATGATCTTCTTTGGCGAGCCGATGCTCCGACACGCCGTCACTCAGTACATCGAACACTATCACGTCGAGCGGCCGCACCAGGGACTCGGCACGTCATTCCGTTTCCATCCGAAACCGAACCCGACAAGCCTCGCGACGGACCCATCGAGTGCCGCGAACGACTGGGAGTATTGTTGAAGCATTACCATCGAAAACACGCTGCATAATGTCGCGGATGAATATTTTTACACTACGGGATTTCTAAATCGGGTGTAGATTACTCGCAACGATTTGAACAACCTCCGACAACGTGTTTGCGGATGCGAATGGTTTTCCGCGGACGCAAATACGATCCGAAAACACTATGACGTAGCCGTCGCGCATACCACCAATAGAGATTGCCCAGCCATCTAGCGCTTCGATCGCCTCAACAAACTTATCAAACACATTGGAATTAACTGCGGTGGCACTCACAAACTCGACATATAGATACCTATCCAACGATAGGAGATCTTCTGACAAGTAAATCGAATAAACATTTGGCCCAGACTCGAAATCAATAAAGGAATCGCCGTCCGGCAACGTCGCGATAAACGCATTACCAGAAGGGCCAATGGTAACAGTTGGCGCGAGGATATATACCAGCCGATTGCGTGCAGAGACGAAATCACTGAGTGCTTCATCATTGGTTATTCCGTGCCTCATCGGATTAGGTATGAATGTAACATCGTAGTGGAGTACAGGTAATCTAGCAGCTTTACCTGAAACGTGATCCCTATTTTCCATCATCACATTCTCCGCCTAATAAATTGTCGATGCTTTCCAACACGCCCTGCAGCCATTGATACATATCGCCCGTCCAAAGATGTCCTAGTGTGAAGTCTCCGCCGTCATTCAAGCTCTCGAGCATTAGATCGATATCGATTTCGCTGGCATTCGCCGGCTTAGGTGGAGGTATCTTCATGCCAGCGCTAGGCGTGCCTCTCTCGAACTGTCCATATCGTAGAAACCTCGGACCCGCATCTGTATCTAAGAATAGTTCGGAAGGACCGCGCGTCCCACTGACTGGATCAGTGTATGCATCATCTTGCGGGCCGACTCGACTTGGATCTACGAGGCCACTCATATATGCGTTTGCGGCTACATCGCTGCCCGCTCCAGCCGCTACTGCCACACCGATAACCCCTACCCCCAAGAATTTGCCACGGCCGATGGTTCCTTTGCCCGTCACACGCGATTCCACCGCGCGATTGAACGCACCGAGTCTACCTTCATGATTCCACATATGTTCTACAAGCTTCTCTGCCTGCTCTTCTGTCATGGGGTTGGATGCTGAAATGCCTTCCCGCGCCATAAACGCGTCCACTTCTGGATCATGAAGTACATTGTATTCGTAGTGAGTCATTGGTCCAGACTCGGTTTCCACAGTTCCTCCACAATGGCGAGGGGATGTGGGGCCGGAATAGGATTTAAGGAGTTTCGCAAACGCCTTGGCGGAGATTAATCCCTTCTTGTATAGCGTCTTCGCGAGTCCTTGACGGACCGGGTGGTGGCCTATGCCGCCAGCCAGCCCATATACATCGGCAATATTGGTCGGGTTATCGATAAACGATGAATATCGATTTGCGCCATCCACGTAGCCTAGTGGGTCCTGTCTATTCCACCTCCCGAGCACGACATTCAGATCCCGGTTCCGGAAGTGCACGCTCGCCGTCGCGTCCGTGTGCCGCCCGCCCTGGAAGCCATACACCATCCCCAGGTCGCTCACCTGGTTCGCGTCGCTCGCCCAGTTCGCGTCGAGAATCTTCCGCTGGCCGTACGGGTCGTACTCGTACCGCTCCAGTACCGTGCCCGTCCGATTGGTCACGCTGGTGATGTTGAAGTTCGCATCCTGCTGAACGTAAATCCGATCTTCCACCGGCGTCAGCGGATTGTCGTCCACTTCCCGGTCGATCAGGATCAGCTGGTCGACGTACTGCGGACCCCACACGTTCTGTGCCACTGGCTGCGCTTCGTGCTCCGGATCGCCCGCATCCCGCGTCCGCTCTTCCAGCACCTGCCAGTTCGCGCTGTAGTACAGGTCACGCGTTTGGCCCTCGACTTCATCTTCCCACACCGCCGTCCCGTCCTGCGTCGTCTCCTGGATTCGGCGGTTGAGCGCATCGTACTCGTAACGCAGGTCGCCCTCGCCGTTGAACTCGTCGTCGCCGTCCTTATCCACTCCCACAAGACGGCCCCAAGCGTCATACTTGTAACCTTGATCCACCTGACCGCCGCCGTTGGGAAGATTGAACCGCGCCGCTGTCATCTCACCGGCATCCGAATACTCGAAACCGGTGCCGACGATCTGGTTCTGGCCGTTATGCGTCCGGCCCGCCGACACACCGTCCGTCGTGATCGTCGTCCAGTTCCCCAAAGGATCGAGCGTCCACGATTGCGACCGGTTCGCCGTCCCGTCGATCTGCGTCCCCGACGCGTTGAGCGTCCCGCGCGCGAACCCGCCCAGGCGGTTCAGATTGTCGTAGGTGTAGAGCTCGTCATGACCCAGCGTCAGCGGATTCGCACGCGACGTGCGGTTCGAATCCAGGTCGTAGCCATACTCCAGCCGGTCGATGCTCTGCCCATCGCTGCTCGACCAACGCTGATCGATGACGCGGCCAAAGCGATCGAGACCGGTGTACTGATCACCGGCAAACCCATTCGCCTCGCCCGATCGCTTGACATACGAAAGCGATACATTGGCTTCGGGACGATTCCGCTCAACAACCGTTCCCAATCCGAGATACTTGTATGATTCGAGTGTACTGCCGGAATCGCCGATCGCGCTGAGTCGGCTGATTCGATCGTCGAGGCCCGACGAATACGAGTAGGTGAGCAGCTTCGTGTCCGGGTATTCGAGCGTGGTCGGCCGGCTGTGGTTCTGCGAGCCGCCCATGTAGCTATACCCGTAACCGATGCGGACATCTGTGTCAGTGCCCACGGTGTCGACGGCACCGTCATGTGACTGAAACTCCTCGGTCAGTTGGCCCAGGCCGTTGTAGTTGCGGCTGATTTGGTTTGGGACATCGTCACCGCTGAAGGAAGTTGCGGTCTTCAACTGCCCGAGAATTGAATACGTGTATTCGAGCCTGGTAATGAATGAATCGGGCACGTAAGCCTGGTCATGCACTTGGTCCCGTTTCAGACGGCCGAGCAGGTCGTACTCATAGGCGTGCATCGTCCCGTTCCGATTTTCGGAATAGGTCAGCGCGCCATCTTTGCCGTAAACGAAGCGTTCCTCTTGAGCCGGATCGGGCTGTCCGGCGTTTGTGCCGGTCAGCGTCGGATAGCGAACCGCGCCGAGCAATGCGTTGGACGCGATCTCGGAAGCCCCGTAGCCGTTTGAAATCAGCGGGTCCGTCTTGGTGACGCCGTAGAGATATTGGGTGGTCTCAAACTTCGTCGGAACGCCCGAACCGTTCGTCTCCATCACGGCGATCATTGTGCGAACATCATTGTTGCCATTGTAGGTATAGTCGGTTCGCCGGTTCGTGTTGGTGGTCGGAATGCCTGACCCGGAATAAGCCTCGGTTTGGCGCGTCACGCGTCCCAAGGCGTCGTAGAGATACCGGGTGTTGATGCCTTTCGGATCGGTTATTTGATAAAGGCTCCCCGAAGCGTCGTATGCGTATCCCGTAACGAGCGAAATGTCCGAACTGGTCGGGAAATATGTTGTCGAGATGGATTGGAGCGATGACTTGGCCAATACCGATCCGCCATTCGTGCCGAGATTGGCGGTGGCCAGCACACGATTTGCCATATCAAATTGACTGACTTGATAGGAAACCCGGGCGCCGATTCCGCTCGTTGGCGAACCTAGGGCGCCGGTACCGGTCGCGTCGTGGTAACGCTCTCTCGATTCCACGGCAAAAACGTTGCTGCTCTTGTCGTAAAAGGCCTGGCTTTGGTTGAGCACAACATCCCCTGTAACGTTGAGCGCATCACTCCAAGTCGAATCGCCGCCCCCGTCGGAGGTGTATTGCAGGGCCGGCCGGCCGAGTCCGTCATACGCCACTTTCGTAACAAGCCCGCCCGGCTGAAGAGTCTTGATTGTCGCGCCGCGGCGGTCGTACCAGACATCGGAATGCAGGCTGCCTTCGATCGTGCCGGTCTCCTGATTCACGGCGAACACCGATTGAGCATAAGGCCGCAGCTGCTCGTCGTAGGCCGTCGTCGTCTTGCCACGGAGCTTTCCGATCAACCCGAACGCATCCGCAGTGACCGGATTGCCGTCTTCATCTGGATCGACATTCACGCCGTCGCCATTGAATAGATACGTTGCAATGGGGAGATCGGCATTGTTGTATTCGACCAGAGTCAGCGGACGATCGACGTCATCGCTGAACTCTCCGCCAACGTCCTGTGCACCGACTTTCGTCGCAACGAGACGGTCCTGCCAGTCGTACCACATCGATGTTCGACGTTCCTGACCCGCGTTGTATTCGATGACTTCGGTCAGATTGCTATCGCCATTCTTCCACGGCCATGCTCCGACCTGACCGGTGCCATCGTACGAATACGCCGCGACCTTGGTCATGTTGTTATTCGAATTGGTGCCGCCGCCTGAGGGATCGGGATGTGTTCCACCGACATCATTTGTTCCGACCCATACCTCGATGGGACGATTCAGCTGATCATAAACGACTCGCTGAATGGTGCCGGTCGGATCGATTGTCCGAGACTGCACACCCTGGTCGTTATACCCGAGGAATGTCTCGTGGAAGTTGCCGGTCCCAGAATCGTTGCTCTTTTGAGCGACGCCAATCCCCGTTGAGTTCGGGAGCCACTTCAACTTGTTGCTCGGATCATAGTCCAGACCTGCGAAGCTGAAATAGTCATCGACC
>JANOBD010000208.1:0-35013 GCA_031411495.1 Phycisphaerae bacterium
GCAACGGTACCTGACTCAGTTGCTGACGAACCTGCCCGACTCACCGATCAGCCAACTCGATCAATGGCTACCCGATCAGTGGAAAGCCGCCAACCCCGAACCCATGCCCAATGGCAAGGTGTAGTTCACCGATCGCTCACCAGACACACGCGCACGCATTCGATCTAGTGGCAGCCAAGGCGGTTCGAAAACGGATGATCGAGGGCGAATTGAGCCTCGCCTTGGTCAACAAGCGGATGGGGTATGTGCAACACATTCTCAAATGGGCCGCGGGCGAACGCATAATCCCGACCCAAATGCTCGCAGAAGTACTGGCACTTCCAAAACTCAAGCCCGGTGAATCGAGCGCGCCGATCCATGATCGCGTACGACCGGTCGAAAACGATTGGTGTTCGCCATCATGCCGTTTCTACCGCCCGTCATTCGCACCATGCTCACCGTGCAATGGGAAACCGGCATGCGTTCGAACGAAGTCTGGCAAATGACAACGGCAATGCTTGATCGTGTCCGCGAAGCGTGGGTCTATCACCCCATCGAACGGAAGACCAAGTGGAAAAACTGGAACCCGCCCATCCTACTTACCAAGGTTTGTGTCGAACACATTCGAAGCTATCTCAATGAAGCGGATCCCAAGGCACCCTTTTTCTCCCCATCATCGCTAAAGCAGAGCGCGCCTACCAGCGATTCCTCATCGAGCCGTCCGCGTTCAAGACGTTGACGCGTTCGGCCAGTCCGGCGGCAAATCTGTCGTTCAGACGAGTGCGGCCGTCCATAATGGTCGGGAAGACGCGATCATTGGGATTCGCCTTCTGCGCGGCCTTTCGCGCCGCGAGTTCGGTCGCTAGGTCCAAAGGGAGCGGCAACAGATCATCGCGCCCGGACTTGCCGCCTCGGATGAGCAGCGTGCCGGCGTCAAAGTCGACATCGATCCACAGCAAGCGGCGCAAATCACTGGGCTAGGGGCTAGATCGCGTCGGCCGAGATCAAGCACCTCAGTTCTCCGGCGTGAGCGTGATTCGCCAGACGGCTTCGGTCGCGTCTGGAGGCAGCGGTGCGACTGCCGCCTGCACAAAGCCGTTGTGGGTAGGCACGCGCGGTCCGGTGAGGCTGAACTGCGCATCCGGGGCGGACGTCAGTTCGTACCGCAACGACCCGCCGGTGACCGCGACATCGAACCGGTTGCCTGCCAGTTGCACGTTCGTATCGGATGCGCCATCGGACACGAGCAGCGGGAACTGGACACGCTTCTCTGTGCCGGCGGGCGCGTCGACGCTCGAGGTTACCACGACGCCCTCGCTGGTGAGCGAATACAACTCTGTCACCGGCGCCGCGCCGCGACCTTTAAGGTCATAGCGGACAATAAAACTGGTCCGGTCCGGCGAAGCGCTCTTCACGTCGAGGTCGACGCGCTCTACGAACTGCTGTGGCGCGGGCAGAACTTTCCCCTTGCTGTCGAGCCCGGGCTTGAAGCGGAGAAAGTCGGGCAGCGCCGTCCATGTGTCGTCAAGCTTCCACGCGATGCTTGGCGTGAGCGCCGGGCCGGTCGCCGTTTCTTTCGGCGTGTACCAGCGGTGGGCGGCCGTGCTGTCGTTGAGGGGGGAGATCGACACACCCACACGATGAACGCGTTGAAGTCCGGTGGCGTTGTAGTGCGCATCCGACGCGGTGTCGATGAGAACATAGTATCCGCCCGCGACGGCGCTGATCTTGTAAAAAACATCCCGCACGTCGAACACATAGCCCCCGACCTCGGCGGGGACGGGACGCTCCGCGATCGAATCATCCGCCCGCTCGTAGGCGATCGCGAGCATCGCCATCGGCAGCGTGCCGTAGTTGGTTTTGAACGAATAGCCTTCGTAGCCGAGGCGCGTCCTGGGTTCGGCGCGATTTTTGACGATAAACAACTCGCCGCTGGGACGTTGCCAGCGTTGCACGGAGCCGACGGCCAGGTGGGCGGCGCGCTTGAACGCACCGGCGAGATCGTCCCGGCCACGGGCTTTCCAGCGGTTAGCGTTGATCTCGCAGATGACGGCGATCTCGCACTCGTTCCATTGATGATGTGCCGAGCGGCCGCCGCTGGCCCATTCGCCGTTGGGCGACTGCAACAGCAGCGTGCTGAGCCCGCCGGTCGTGAGGAAGTCGTCAAGCTTCGCCAGACTCGGACCCTTGTACGCGCCATCGGCGATCATCTCCTCCCACCAGAGCCGCGCGAAGGCGTCGTATGCCATCGGCACGATCGGACCATCCCAGTAGAGGCCGAACTTCGTCAGCGCGTGGTCCTGCTGCTTAGTGAGGCACTTCTCGATATAGCGCTCGTGGGCCGCCTTCAGCTCGTCGGCGACCAGCCCGTCCTTGGCGCGCATCGTCTCGCCGCAGATGTTGACGTTGTTCCAGTTGCCGCCGCCCTGCGTGTCGACATAGGTCTTCTCGGGCACCATCTGTTTCATCGTGGCCGCCCAGCCGGCGTAGGTCTCGGCGGGCACGTGCGGCTTGAGGTGACGCAGCGCATGGACGATGGAGGGGATGTAGAAGTCGGCGTGCTTGTCAGCGGTCGTTTTGGTGGCCAGAGCGTTGATCGAAACGGTGAGCGCCCGCGTCGCGGCTTCGATCAGATCACTCCGGCCGGCTTTGTCCACAAGGATCGCCGCTGCGTGAGCGAAGCACGGCGTCGAGTACTGCTTCTCGGCGTTTTCGAACTCGTCGATGATCGCGCCCTGCTCATTCTGGAACTTCTTGAAGTAGTCGACGCTGCCGGCGATGAGCTTGAGATAGTCTTCACGCTCTGCGCCTGTGGACACAAAGCCTTGCGGGACGGCGGCGGGCGTTTCGGGAAAGAGCCTGGCAAGCGCCGCCGCCGCGGGATGACGGCCGATGACGTCTGCAGGCGCCGTCGATTGGGTGGTCGCAGTCGTCGTTGCCGCGTCGTCCGCGCGTGCGGTGCCAACGGACCCAAGGGGAGCCAGCATGGCCGCGAAGACGCTTGTCGTCGCGAACCGTCGAGAGAACGCCGTTGAGCAATAGTCCATGTGAGCTCCCATTGGGGATCGATCGTAGTCGTGTGAAGGACAAAGCGCAAATCGCTCTCAGTCGTGAAGACCGAGAGCGATTGGCTAGACAGCGCAAGCGCTGCGAGGACAGTCTGGTTTACACAGCGCGACGACGGCGGATCAGAAACCCGCCGAGGGTGAGCGTAGCGATCGCCGCGGGTTCCGGGACGACGGCGGTCGACGCAGCGGTAATGGCGTACTTCTGGCCGAGGTAATTGGTGATGGCGGTGCGGTCGGCATCGCTGAGCGGGTTGGCGCCGCTATCGATAATGATGATTTCCGAGATGTCGCCGAAGAAGTAGAAACCGGTGCTGCCGCCTTCCGTGCCGATCTGGGTGGTCGTGGCAGTGCTGGGAGTGAAGGCACTCCACGTCGTCGAAGTTCCGGCCTGGTCGATGTCGGTGTAGGTGCGCAGTTGGGAGGCTAGGCCAGTGCGATTCAGGGCGATGAGATTGTAGTTGTCTTCGCCCATCGGCGTGCTTTGGATCGTTCCCTGGCTGCTGGTGGCGCCGAAGTGCTCGTACCCGGCAGTCGTGGCGTTCTGTCCGACGTAGTTGACGGCGAAGCCGTTGTTGACGGTCGGAGCCGAGCGGGTATTGACCAACGGGCCGCGAGCCGTCGCCGTCGTATTCGTGCGGGTGCCGGTATCGTTGGCGACAACATAGATCGAAAGATTGGAGGTCGCCGTGTTACCGACGAGACCGGTGAAGGCGAGGTACTCGTTGGTGGCGCTGTTGACCTGTGTCGTGCCGGGGGCAAGGTAGTTGAAGCGCACGCTTCCGTGGCCGTTCACTTGGTTGGCGTAGTAGGCGGGGTTCCGATTGGCGGCCGAGGTCGCGGTTTTGCCGTTGCCGCTCGAGTCGGCCCAGCTGCCGACACTGGCGCCGTCGACGATGGAGGGATTGCTGGCTGCGATCGAGTCCACATCGAACCACGCCGTCGGCGTGATGGTTGTAGTGGGAATGAACGCCGCCGAAGTGATCGCTGCACTCGCCGAACAAACCGCACCCGTTAGTAAAATGGCACACTGACTTTGCTTCAACATCATTTCCTCCGAAGTGATTTCCGCTGGTAACCGATACCGCTCGCCACGCTCTGCTGCACCGCGCTCGATGTTTCGACGCAATCATCATGCAGCGTACGGGCCACTATCTTACATGTTTAGTGAGACGTCAATTCTATTCTTGTTTTTGGCCAAAAAAGGAGCACGCCTCTCAACAATCATCCCAATAATTTCGTCATTTTCCGGCATTTGGCAATGCGATCACTGTCAAACAACTTGGATAGTACTTGTATACTAATCTCTCCGAAGGCGAGGACGCTCTGGTCGACCAAACGAAGCCGCCCCCGCATGAAGGCCGGGGGCGACATCGCTTGTGGTGATCTCTGGATGGGCGGCGAATCAGACGCGACGACGCCGAAGCAGGCTGGCGCTCAGCGCGAGCAATGCCAGAGCGGTCGGTTCGGGAGCCATCGACTGCGCCAAGGCAAAGTCCGATGCAAAGGTTTCGGAGGTTCCAGTCGGCAGCACAAGGGTACCAACGCCCGAACCGTAATTCTGCGCCAACAGGAGCAAGTCATCGAAGTTAATCACGCCATCGCCGTTAAAATCTCCCGCGTTCCGATTCCCGCTCATGCCATAGTTCTGGGCAAGCGTGAGCAGGTCATCGAAGTTGACCTGGTAATCGGTGTTGGTGTCGCCGGGAAGGTCGGCAAGGTCGGCTGACGTGATGCCGTACTTCTCACCGAGATAGTTGGTGACGATCTGCGTGTCGCGCGTGCCGAGAGTTGTACCGTTGTACAGTACGATTTCTGCGATGTCGCCGAAGAAGTAATCGAAGCCGCCTTCGGTGCCGAGCTGGGTACGCGTAAGCGTGCTCGGGGTAAAGCCGACGTTTCCGCTGAGGTCAGTGCCGCCCCAGGTCGCGGTCGTGCTGCCGGAGCCGGTGTTGGTGTAATGAGAAAGTACGCTCGTGAGTCCGTCACGGCTCAGTTCCGTGAGGTTAAACCCGTTGTCTTCGTACGTCTGTGTCTGGAGCGTTACCGGCGGGTTCGTCTCAGCCAGGCTGTGTCCGACGTGCGCGTAGACGCCGGTCGCCGGAGTCGTGCCGTACCCCAGGAAAAACCCGTTTGCGCTGTTGCCGTTAGTGCGGGTGTTGAGAACGATGCTCCGCGTCGCCGTCTGCGTGGAGCGCTGGCCGCTGTCCTTGGAAACGACAAAGGCCGTCAGCTTCGAACTCGGCGTGTTCGCGAGCGGGCCGGGCAGGATGTTCATGAACTCGTCGGGGGTGTAGGCGGAGCCGTCGGCGGCCGGGACGTCCGCGTTGAGGTTGAAGCGGACAACGGGCAGTGAGCCGGTCGCACCCGCACCGCTGGCGCGATAGGTCGGACGACGGTTGGTGCCCGGGCCCTGATTCGCTTCGAAGTTGTTGCCGCTGGAGTCTGACCAGACCTGGATATAGGTGTTGGGGGTCGGCTGGGGCTTCGGCGTGCCGTCGGCGTTTAGACCATTAATGGCATCGGCACGAAACCAGTTCGACGGCTGCACGGTGCTGGCTGCAATGCCCACCGCGGATGCCGATTGAACCATTGCCGTCGAAAATACAGCCGCCGCGATTAATCCCGTCGCCCGAAGTTTCACGTTCCGCATAATCTTTCCTCGATGAACCGCTTGGAAACAAAAGCCCCGACGCGAAAGGGCGACATCATGCGATCGGCATCGATTGCGACACCGAACGCCCACTCCACCTCGCCGGAGTTGCGTCCCTCCACAGCCCGATCCGGCAAGAACTGCTCAAGTGGGTCAAACAACTATCATACATGTCGCTCACTTGGTCAATCCGATTTCTGCCGCCAAATCGTGGCGACCCAAATTTGCCAAAAGCGGCTTACAGGTAGGCGTAAGAACGGGGAGGCCTCGTGTTTTACATGTAAATCAAAATGATCAACTTGTCAGGAACGCGACAGCCCTAACGGACCACAACGGTCATTTTTCCTACATCGCCAAAGCTTACGACAGTGTAGTCCTCGCGCCAGCCGACGTCGGGTCGGCCTTCATCGCCCCACTTTCGCACCCACTCTGCCACGTTCGCTCCCTCGGGATAGCTGGGCTCGAACGTGTGCGGATGCTCTGAAGGCTCCTCGCCGTTGGCGCGATGATGTGCGCCCATCAGGTTCCGAAGCGTGCCATAGAGCGTGATTGTCACAGCGTCCCCGCCGCGACGGACCGCTTCCGTCAAATCCACCTCGAACGGTGCGACGGCGAAGTGCCCGACGATCTCGCCGGCGACTGCCACGGACGCAACCGGGCAATCGAGCCGCTCGATGGCAAGCCACAGCCGCCCTCCTGTGGTCAGCACATCCCCAGGCAAGCGCGCGTGAAACTCGATTCGGCCGGCGTAGTGAGGCAGACCTTGCGAAGTCGTGTTTCCAATAGTCAGCGTTTGCCGAGGATCCGTGACGATGAGCGAGCCGGCGCGGTATTCCTCGACCAATGGAGTGGGAAGGCCGACTCGCAACCACCCTTCGCCGACCGGCAGTTCACCGGTGGATTCGCCGACGACATCGAAGTCGCCTACGAGATACATCGACTCAATTTCCGTTCCGTAACGCCCGAATGGGTCGTGCACGTTGCGCAGGTCGCCGTGTCGGAAGTTGCAGGTGAGCTCGATCACGTTCTCGCCTTCGCGAATCAACTCCGTGACGTCGATCGGCAGCCACCGGATGTCGCGATAGTGCGGCAGACCCTCGTACGCGACCGCCGATTTATTCACGCGGATCGAATAGCGCTCCGGATGCTCGACGACGAGTTGCGCCTTCCGCCCTGCCGAGAGACCCGCGACACGGAACGTCGAGCGCAGTCCTAGCGGCCCGTCGTACTTCAGTTGGTTGAGCCGTTGCTGAATCGCGAGGATCGGCGCCGGATGAGTCGACCAAGCGGCGGTTTCGCCTTCGCGCCACTGTGCCGTGTCGATCGTGAGAGCGTTGTCGTCCAGACGTCTGCCGGTCCATGACGCGGTCGGGATGGCGAGTCGCTGACGAACGGCTGCCCTGGCCGGCGCGGGCATTCGCGATGTGTCGGTCTGGCCGCGCCGGAGCCGCAGCAGATGGGATTCGGCTTCCGCAAACGGCAGTGTGACGGCCAGTTCGTTTGCCTCGCGGGTCGAGGTCAGCAGGTTCGCGTCGCCGGTGATCGGGTCCAGCCGTTCGACAAATGCGAATCCGCCTGCCAGCGATACGCGAGTTTCAAATGACCGGGTGCGATGCAGGTTGGTGAGGAACACGAGCCGCTCGCCGTCTTCGATGTCGCGGACGTGAACATACAGCTTTGCCGCATCTTCAACCGGGACATCGATCGCGCGTACGGCCGGCGATACGACCCCGGCGAGCGCGGTGGGGAGTTCGGCGGCCGTCACCGTTGGCAAGGCCGCGGTCCATTGATCCAGCCTTGTCGAGGGCTCGCCATCGAGCAAGGTGGGCGCCACGCCGCAGCGAATGACGTTTCCGCCGGCCGCCTGGAACTGCTCAAGCAGCGTGAGTGTGGTCGCCGCGATCGTCGTCATCGAAGGCACGATCACCGCGGGATAGTTCATCTGGCCGATCCGCAGCGCCGGCCTCTCCTCGGTTGTAGTAACACTTCCGTCGTCGGCGAGCAGCGTCTCGTCCCCATAGTCGAACGTCCGCTGCGCGCCGAAGAGTGTCACCATGATCGCTTCGAGCTGCGCGCTCAGCGCGTCGATCGTTGGCTTCACCTCTGGCGTGACGGGTTCGAACTCCCACTTCAGTTTTTCCCCGCGATCGGTCGAGTGCCGATCAGACCGCGTGCGCCAGTGCACGAAAGCCGACTCCTGCGGGTGCACGATCAGCGCCTCGGCCACGTACCGCCCGCGCGAGAGCGCAACGCAGACGCGGCTCAATGGCTCGTCGATCACGCGGTTCAAAGGCCACCAGGGCTGCTGGTAGAAAAGATTCTGCGGATAGTCGCGCTTGCGGCAACCGCTCATCGTGTAGAGCAGCAGGTGCGGATTTAGAAGGTTGACGCCCAGGCACATCTGCTGCGACGCGATCCACCACCGATCCGCAAAGGTGAGAGATCCGCCGGCGACGCCGTAGAGTTCGCTGAGCATCCGCGGCTTCGCGTATTGATTGACCACGCTCTGGCACTGTTTTGCGGTGACGGTTTCGCTTACCTGTCGGAAGAGGTGATCGATGCCCGGCACATCCTGATGCCGGTAGTTCGCCATCACCTTCACGCCCCACAACTGCTGCTCGTAGCAGGTGTGCTCCGCCATGTAGTGCCCGGTGAAGGCGATTCCGTGCTCGCGACACCAGTCGCCCAGCTGCTTGCTGAAGCTGTTTTCGAACAGATCGTTGATCGTGCGGAAGTAATGAAGGCGAAAACGGCCCGCGCACGGACCCTCGGCGAAGAGCAGGTGGAGTTGCGGGACCGGATCGTAGCCGTGCATCTCCGTGAAACGTTCTGCAAGCTGTGTGGTGTGCGGCAGCAGCCCGCGAGGCAGTCGGCTGCGATGCATCGCATTCGGCTCGTCGGTGAACTCGGCGAGTACATCGGTCCCGTAAAGGTGCCCGTAGCGGGCGTGATAGCTCGCATACGCCTCCTCGAGAAATTTCGCCATCGCGTCGCGGCTGAGCAAGTCGCCGTAGCAGGTGCCATGAAACCAGTCATTGCCCAGTGGCGCTGTCCACGCGTAGACCTGTAAGCCGTCGACGGGCGCGCCGATCGGCACACAATCATCGGGCACGGGCGCTTCCACGGCGCGCGCCAGCAGGCCCTTCATGCGGAACGCCTCGCTGGCGAGCGGGACCGCGCCGGCGCTGTAGCCGCTGGGCCAGCGATCTTCGTCGTAGAACCAGATCTTCAGTCCGCGCTGTCGGCACTGGTCGACCGCCGCATCCACCGCCGCCCACCAGGCCCGGCCCATGTACGGCGTCGTCAGTCCGACGCGCACGTGAATGAATCCGCCGCCGAGGCCCCCTTCAGCCAGCAGATCCGCCTGGCGCCTCACCTCTTCCGGATCAATCGCTTCATTCCAACTCCAGAACGGGACCGGACGATACGCAACCGGCGGATCTCGAAAGGCGTCGAGCAGGCTCATCTCGCTCGCGATCGCGAGGTCACGAGGGAAGGTCCGATTGGTCATGGCGCGCCTCGTTCAGGAAAGGGCATTGTCCTTCTGCCGAACTCGCAGAACAACGGGCGCAGCGTTCGAGCGGATGGGACGGGCGAGCGGTTATACCGGAGGTCTCAGCCGTTTGCAGGCGCTGCAAGCGATTCGCCGTCGTCCAGCGTGCAAGGCAGGCGGAGGCCGGCGGGCGCCTCCTTGCCTTCGACGAGATCGCGTGCGAGCACGGCGAGGCGCGAACCCATCTCTTCCAGCGGCAGCCGCACCACCGCCGGCTTCAGGCCGAGCCAGTGCTCACACTGCGGGTTCTGGTCGAAGTGGATGACCGAAAGATCGCGGGGAAGTTTGAGCTGTCCACTTCGAACAAGCGGCCCGAGGAAGCGTGCGCCGCCGGCGCTGCCGAAGAGCAAGGCCGTGGGTTTGGTGCGGTCGATGAAGTTTTGCAGCAACGCCGCGCCCTTCTCTTCGTCGTCACCGCCGAGCCAGAGCAGGAACCGCTCGTCCGCTTCGATCTGCGCCTCGGCCAGGCCGGCCAGATAACCGCGCCGACGGTCAAAAACCCATGGGATGGGATAAGGCGGCATCACCAGCCCGATACGACGGTGGCCGAGTTCGGCCAAGCGCTGTACCGCGAGTTGGGCACCCTGCGCACCATCCTCGTGTACTGCGGGGATTCCCAGCGAAGCGAGGAACGATCCGGTGCCGATACAATGGATGTCGAGCCGGCTGCACTCGCCGATAAGAGGAACGCGGCGAGGCGGCGGCGCGATGAGCGCGAGCACATCCGGCCGCGTCTGCATCAGCCGCCGCGAAAGTTGCTTCACGTCGCCGTCCTGATCGCCGACAAGTTCGATCGCCACGCCCGCCTCGTACGCCGCGCGGTCGAGCCCGATGAGGACGGCGCGGGAGTACCAGTCGTGCACGAGATCGCCGAGCAGGTAGATCATGACCGCAAGACGAATCGACTGTCGATGGTTCGTGCGCCCGCTCGGGGAAGTGGCCGCAGGTGTGCCGACGTGAGGCATCGTCACACGCGGACCGATAAACGTGCCGCTGCCGTGTCGACGCTCGATCCACCCCTCGCGGCTGAGTTCCTCGAGCACACGGCGCACGGTGGGGCGGCTGAGGCTGGTGAGTCGCGTGAGTTCGTGATCTGAGAGGAATCGCGAGCCGACCTCGGGGCGTGTCTCGAGGAGGAACTCCACCAATTGAAGACGCAGCGCTTCGACCGACCCTCGTCGCGGCAGAGGCTTTTTGAGTTGGAATGCCTGCATGAGAACTCAATCCCCGCGAACACCGTCGCAAAGTCCTTCAGCCGCTCTTCGAGAGAATGTATACTCTTTTCCATTCGAACGCACTGCCGCGAAATGCCACGAGCCACTTCGATCTTCAGGGCGTTTGTGTTGTGTGCAGCCGCAATGACAGCTTGTGCCGCATTGCCCGGTCAAGAATTGCCAGCAGCGCCAATGCCTTCACAAACGTCGACCACGCGACCGGCATCGACGGCCCAGACGTTCTGCAACCCGCTCGATCTCGACTACGGCTTCCGTGGCGGCGGCACGCACGCTTATCGCCACGGCGCAGATCCTGTCGTCGTGCTCTATCACGATCGCTACTACCTCTTCAGCACTTGGGATCGACCCGGGTATCGCGTCTCCGACGATCTGATTCACTGGACCTACATCCCGTTCGATCCGTCGATCGGCATCGCCCCGGGTGGCACGTACACAGCGGCGGCTGTCGCGGTGATCGGAGAGTGGCTTTACTTCTCGGAGTTCGGCACCGCAAAGGCTCCCGCCGCGCTCTATCGCACGAACGATCCCGAGAGCGGCCACTGGGAAAAGGTGGCCGGCCCGCTGCCGCCCTACTCCGACCCGTGCCTGTTTTTCGACGCGAAGTCTCGGCGAGTTTTTATGTACCACGGGCTTCTCCAGCCGATCCGCGGCGTGGAACTCGATCGCACGACGTTCGCCGAAATCCCGGACACTCGGAAGCGGCTGATGGACGCAATTGTGACGGTGCCGCGCATCCGGGACGGCTGGGAGGTCTGCACGTCGGATTACAGTGAGTTGTCGAAAGGCATGCGCGGCAACAAGACGTTCCTGCCGTGCCGCGAAGGTGCGTGGATGACCGAGCACAATGGCACCTACTACCTGCAGTACGCGTCGCCGGGCACGACGGTGCCCGGCTATGCCGACGGCGTGCTGACCGGCCCGTCACCGCTCGGGCCGTTCACATATCAGAATTACAGTCCTATTTCGCAGAAGGAGAGCGGCTTCATCACCAGCGCAGGTCACGGGTGCCTGTTCCAGGACCGATACGGCAACTGGTGGCGCGCGGTGACGATGTTGATCGGAGTGAATCATGTGTTCGAGCGCCGCATCGGCCTCTTCCCGGCCGGCTTCGATACGGACGGCGTCCCGTTCACGCGAACAGATCTGGGCGACCTGCCGATCATTGTGCCCAAGGGACCGCGCGATTCAGCGGACGACTCTTTCCGGACCGGCTGGTTCGTGGTGTCTGACAGTTCCGCCGCAACGGCGTCGTCGTCACTCGACGAAGCGCACGCCCCGACGGCCGCGTTCGATGAGGACATCCGCACCGGATGGTCTGCAGCAACCGGTGACGCCGGCGAGTGGTTAAAGGCAGATCTCGGCGAAGTGAAGCCGCTCCGCGCGGTGCAGGTGAATCTGGCCGAGCAGGATGTGCCAACGGATGCCCTCGACGACGGGAATGCTTACGTGCTACGCGGCTCACGCGATGACAAGACGTGGTTCACGATCGCGGACCGCACCGCCGGCGCTACGACGCACGCTTACGTTGCGTTCGAGGCACCGATCGAGGCTCGGTACCTGCGAATCGAAAACGTCCGTACGGCCGGCGGTGGGACATTTGCGGTGAGCGACCTGCGCGCGTTCGGCATCGCCGAGGGTCCGCCGCCCTCTGCGGTCTCTGCGCCGCACGTCGAGCGCGATCCCGCAGACCGTCGCAAGGTAACGTTGACTTGGAAGCCCGCCGGCGCTGCATCCGGTTATCTGGTTCGCTACGGAACCTCGGCGGACAAACTCTATCAGCATCATTTCGTCCGTCCGGATGACGGAACGCACGTGACGCTGTACGGGCTCAATGACGAGCCGGCTTACCACTTCCGCATTGATGCCGTGAACGACAGCGGCATTACGCCCGGCCAAGTCACGATGTCGGCGCCGTGACGCGCGCTTCGACGCTATCCGAACTTCCGCGACATCGGTAAGACGAGCCATTCATACCGGTTCATTCTCCACGGGGTTCGTCAGTTCGCCGATCCCTTCGATCTCGATCGTTACGAGGTCGCCCGGACGAAGCCAGCGAGGCGGCTTGCTTGCCATGCCCACGCCGTGCGGCGTGCCCGTGAGGATCACTGTGCCGGGCAGCAGCGTCGTGCTGCCGCTGAGGAACGCGATGAGCGTGGGCACGTCGAAGATCATGTCGCTCGTGGTCCAGTCCTGCACGCGTTCGCCGTTGAGGATCGTCGCGATCTTGAGTGCGTTGGGGTTGGGGATCTCGTCGGCCGTCACGATGCACGGGCCGAGCGGGCAGAACGTGTCGAAGAACTTGCCGCGGCTCCACTGGCTTCCGCCGCGGGCGATCTGCCAGTCGCGCGCCGACACATCATTCGCGCACGTGTACCCGAAGACGTGATCGAGCGCATCTTCCTGGCGGACATTCCTGCAGCGCTTGCCGATGACAATGGCGAGTTCGCACTCGTAATCGACCTGCTCGCTCGCGAGATGGCGTGGCAAGTAGATGGGCTTGCCGGGATCCTGAACGGCGCCAGGTGTCTTGAGGAACACGACCGGATATTCGGGGATCTTCGCGCTGGTTTCGGCGGCGTGACGGCGGTAATTGAGACCGATGCCGATGATTGCGTGTGGCACGACCGGCGCCAACCGATCGACGACGCCGACGGTCTCGTCGGTGACCTCAAAGGGTCCGACGACGGGATTTCCCTCGATGCGATGAAAAGTATTGGCCGTCGTCTGGCGGGCGTAGCCGGTTCGGCCGGCGCGGTCTTTGTAACGAATGATCTTCACGAGTCTCCTGCTGCTGTGTGACAGGTTTTCGAACCTGTGTCCGATGTTCCATTACGAACGCGCTTATTCAGTACTGTCCCGTAGTCCTTCAAGTGTTCACGCGATTCTTGACCGGCTCGCCTCGTGTGAATCGGGCAACTTCCTCGGCGGCCATCTGCTGAAGCTTCTTCAGGCTGAGCTCGCTGTACCACGCGACATGTGAGGTGAGCAGCGCATTATCGCACGAGCGGATCGGGTGATCGGCCGGCAGCGGTTCGGTTTCGAACACGTCGAGGCCGGCGAAGCCGATCTGCTTTGTCTTCAGCGCGGCCGCAAGCGCTTCGGTATTGACAAGGCCGCCGCGGGCGGTGTTCACGAGAATGGCCGTCGGCTTCATCGTCGCGAGGCGCTGCGCATTGACCAGGTGCCGGGTCTGCGGCAGCAGCGGCGAGTGGAGCGAGAGGATGTCGGCCTCGCGAAAGAGCTCATCAAGTTCCAGGCGCTTCACGCCCAGCCGCTCGAACTCTTCCACCGGCACGACCGGATCGTACGCGGCGAGCCTGAACTTGAACGGCCGCGCGCGTTCAAGCACCGATCGCCCGATGCGACCGAAGCCGGCGACGGCAAACATCATGTCGCGGAAGGCGGGCATCGGCGAGACCGGCGCGAGCTTCCATGTCCCGGCCCGCACGCGCGCGTCGATCGCGCCCAACTGCCGGCCGAGCGCAAGCGCCGTGGCGACGGCGTGGTCGGCCACCTCGTCGATGCTGTAGTCCGGCACGTTGCAGACGATCACGTCTCGCGCACGCGCTGCGGCGAGGTCAACATTGTCGACACCGATGCCGTAACGCACCACCAGCCGCACCTTTGGTAGCGCGTCGAGCACCGCCGCGGTGATCGGAGCCCACTGGACGATCAGGGCGTCTGCATCACCCGCGTGAGCGATGACGTCCTCTGCCGTCTTGCACTGACCGTCTCGCACCGTGCAGGCAGCGAGAATTTCGTGCTCGGGGTCCAGATTGGCGAAGGAATAGTCCGTTATGAAGATCTTCATCGGCATGGCGTGTTTCTTTCCTGGGGTGTGCGGGGCAGACCTGCGGCCGGGCGGGTCATGACATGTCCTAAAGATAATCGTGGATGATCGATCCGGCGACGAGGGTGAACTCCCCCCTCCAATGGTAGCCATCGAGCATTTCGCGCACGGGCAGCCGATAAATCGGCGCCTGCACGTTCGGGCGAAGCTCCACCGTGCACGGGCCGGTCCAGCACTCGTGCACCTTCACGTCCGCAAGCGTACGGCTCGTGAGTTGCCGGATCGCGGGTCGGCCGTCAATGTGCGGGATGACTTTGTAGTTGATGTTGACGCTGAAGTCGTAAGCGAGCTGCTTGAGCGTCGCGAGGTCGCCGCGCTGCTGCTTGTACGCCATCGTGCCGGTGACGATGTCGATGCCGTTGCGGCGGACTTTGCCGACGACCAGATCCTTCTTCACGCGCAGCGAAGGCTTGGCGAGCTTCTTGGGCTGACCATGTACTTCGCGTCCGTGGGCGAGGCCGACATCGCTGTTGAGAAAGAGATATGGGCTGAATCCGCCCTTCGCTTTGCCGCGCAACTCGGCGCCGACCATCACGTTCGCCTCGCCGTACGCGCCAAGCCACTCCACATCGCCCATGCGGTAGATGTGGATGAGCACGATATCGCTGACCGGCATCAAAGGCGGCGGCAACAAGGCAGCGACAGCGGCTGGGTCGGTTCGATAGGCAAGCGTCATCACCTCCACATCGCGAAAGGTGAAAGGAAAGCTGGGCACGAGCGGCGCATCCCACGGGAACGACCACGCGTCTTCGGGTGTGTGGCTCATCGCGCCTCGCCTTCCGCCAGCCGCGGCGCATGCGCCGGCGCGGGCTTGCCAACCCGTTCGTAATACTCGGCCGGAATGTCCTTCGGATCCTTGTAGATGTACCAGGTGCACGGGCCGGCTTCGTGCTCGGGGTACTGCGTTACCCGCATCGGATGGCCGTAATTTTCGATGGCCATGATCTCGTTCACCATCGAGCAGTGGGCGCAGTAGTAGCAGACTTTCTCTTTGCCCCAGGTCCAGCCGTGGGATTTCTGGCTGTAGCCAAAGAGATCAGGCCGCGGCTCCTGGCCGCTTTCGACGCGCTGGCGCGCTACGCCACCACTTCCGCACGGAAGGAGTTTGAGAACGTATCGCTTGGGTTCGTCGACGATTTCGATATCGCCCTGCCGGCCCGGCCCCATCAGGTGGCCGCGCAGGCCTTCGACCGTAAGCTGAAGCTGCGTCTTCACGTCGCTCGCCATCACCTTGTCGTAGCGCGCCTTGTAGTAGCTGCCCAGCACACCGCGCATCGCCCTTTCCAATTCGGCCTCGCCGTAGGTGTTGGCGATGTACGTGAAGAACGACCACGACCAGTTGACGTACATGTCATGGACGACCTGCCATTCGAGCCGCGCGTATTCGGCGACACGCCTGGCCTCGGCAATGTCGCCGCGTTCCATCGCTTCGTAAGCCTGCCGCAGGGTGGAGATGCCGACCTCGCCGGGTTCGTCCTGGCGAAGGTCACGATTGATGAGTTGGGAAAGTTCGAGTCGCATGAGATTGTCCTAGCAGGTGAGCATGAAGCCGCCGCACACGTTGATGGTCTGGCCGGTGATGAACGCGGCCTCATCGCTGGCGAGGAAGGCGATCAGGTTGGCCACGTCTTCGGATTTGCCGAGCCGGCCCAGTGGCGTGAGCTTTGTCCAGCCTTCGACCAGCTCCGTCTTGGCCTTGCCGGTGGCCCCTTTGAGTTCCGCGAAGAGGTTGTCCCACATCGGCGTGTCCGTCACGGCCGGGCAGACGCAGTTGGCCGTGATGTTCTTCTTTCCGTAGGAGAGCGCCAGCGACTCTGTGAGATTGGTTACAGCCGCCTTCGACGCGGCGTAGTGGGCACTCAGTGCTCGTCCTTTTCGACCCGCGTTCGAGCCGATGTTAATGATCCGCCCGCCGCGCGTTGCGTCCATCGCCTCCGCGGCCGCGACGCTGATGTGGAACAGCGCGCGTACGTTCACGTCCATGGTCTGATCCCACTCGTCATCGGGGATGTCCTTCATCGCCTTGAAATGGCAGACGCCGGCCGAGTTGACCACAATGTCGATCCGACCGACGCGGCGCAGCGATTCCTCGATCACCCACCGCGCGTCATCAGATTTACGAAGGTCGCGGTTGAGCAGCACGTGGCCTTCAGGGTGGGAAGTGATTTCCGCGTCGAAGAGCGAATTGAGTCTGGCCGCGGTTCGATCAACGGCGATGACGCGCGCCCCTTCCGATGCGAGCCGCTTTGCCGCGGCGCTTCCGATCCCGCTCGCCGCGCCGGTGATCACCGCCACTTTCCCCGCAAATCGTTTACGCTCGTCGCTCATCCGATCCGTCCGTTCTGATGTCGTTTAAAAATCTCAGGGTCATACAGCGGCACGATCACGTCCGCCTGTTGTCGCAGCCAATCGTAAGCGCGGAGACATTCTTCCATGCTTTCCTGGATGCCCAGCGGTCGCGGCTGCTCGATGTTCGGGTACTTGAACACGCAGTCGGTGATGGCAACGCGACCCGCACTAGTTTGGATAATAAACGCCATGCTGCTGCGATGGTGTGTGCCGACCCACTTCGCGCGGATGCCATCCGTCACCTGCTCCTCTTCCCCCAGCAGCCTCAGCCTGTCCCACGCGGCGCTGGTCAGGTGGGTGTGCACATGATCGGGCATCACGATGTGCCGCGGGAGCTGGTGGGAATATTTGTCGGGCGTCTGGAAGTCGATCCAGCCGCGCTTCGAGAAACCAAGCGTCGCGTTCGGGAACAGATCGAGATTGCCTGTCGCATAAACCGTAAGCGGCGTGACGAGCACGCTCGTGACGTCCCGCGGCTCCACGCCGCGCCGTGAAAGCTGGTCGATCACGTGCTCGCCAGGCGCGACCGTCGTGTTCGTGCGCTCATCCCACGACCGCCAGAACTGATCCACCTGTGAATAATCCTTGGGAAGCCCGGTGTTGATGAGAATGATCTCCCCCTCGCGGCGCACCAGCGCACTGACGAAGTTGAGTTCCTCCCAGTCGGCGCGGTTGTCCATCCAATATAGCTCGTATCGTGGCGCCCAGTGGCGCGCCGTGCGGAACAGTTCGATCGTGTAATTCTGCGGCATGGTGTTCCTCAGAGCTTGCTCATCCATCCGCCGTCCACAAACACGGTCGAACCCGTGACGTATTCGGACTCCTTCGAGCAGAAAAAGAGTGCTGCACCGACGCAATCCTGCGGCACGCCGAGACGACCTGCCGGGCAGTTCCACTCGAGCCAGGGCTTGACCGCGTTTTGATCGCGGGACTGCAGGTCGTTGATGTCCGTGTGGATCCAGCCGGGCGCAAGGCAATTGACAGTAATCTGGTGCGGTGCGAGTTCGATGGCCATGCCCAGCGCCAGCAGGTGCAGCCCGCCCTTCGTGGCGCAGTAATGTGTCTGAGTCGCGTTGGATTGAAAGGCGCCCACGCTCGTCGTAAAGACGATGCGGCCGCCCGTGTTCTGTTCAGCCATCACCTGGGCGGCACGTTGAGCGACATAGAAGCCGCCACTGAAGTTCGTCGCGACGTGCCGATCCCAGCTCGCGCGCGTGAGCTCAAGGAACGGTGCGAATTGGCAGATGCCGGCGTTGGAAATGCAGAGGTCGAGTCCGCCAAGCGCGTCGGCCGCGCGATCGACGGCGGCGCGGGCGGCATTGTAGTCGCCGACGTCAACGTCGATCGATTCCGCCTTTACGCCAAACTCGTTGGCGAGGCGCTTAGCCTCCGTCGCGCCCTTGTCGCCGTCGCGATAGTGGCACAGCACAACATCCGCGCCGGCTTTGGCGAGACCTTCAGCGACGGCCAGGCCGATGCCGCGCGAGCCGCCCGTCACCATCGCCCGTTTCCCGTAGAGTGTCAGCACCGTTCGCTCCTCATTGTTCGTGCACGACCACTTCCACCGCACCCGACGGGGGTGTCACTTTGACGCGTTGCTTTCCGTCATGACGATCGACCCTCACGTGCAGCGGCCCGTGAGGAGTGGCGACCGATCCCTCCGCCCACGTCAGCTTGCCGAGACTGGGCCGCACATCGAACGCCCGGCCGCCGGGCGCGGTGTTGCGGATGCCCAGCACGTTCCGCGGCAGGTAGTAGATCGGAGACGCCGACCATCCATGGCAGTGGCTGCGCGTCGGCCAGCCCGCTGGTGCGTCGCCGGATCGAGGCAGTGTTTCCCACATCGTCGTCGCTCGCGCTGCGAGGATGGGCTCGTAGTCACGCAGGATCGCGGCGATGAGTTCCTCCCTGCGGCCCAGCCGCTCGAGCGTGCCATAGAGAAAGTGCAGCGCGAACGGCGAACCCGGCAGCGTGATGTCCTTCGGAGGACTGATCAGCAATTTCGTGAGCGATTCTGCCCGCCCCGGCATCGCCGCGTCGAACAGCAGCGCCAGGAACTGCGCGTGTTGAGAAAACCCGACGCGCTGGCCGGACTCGTCGATGGCATCCGGATAGCCGCCAAGCCTGGGATCGAAGGTCGAATCGATACCCTCGACAACGCGGCGACGCAGGATGCGCAGCCAACCCTGATCGTCCTCTTCGCCGAGCACGGCGGCGCAGCGCAGTGCGGCGTCGATCGCGCCGACCATGAACATCGCGTTGTGGAGCACGCAGCGATGACCTTGGCGGATCGGCGCCCAGTCAAACAGGTTCCAGAACGATGCCTCGAACAGGCCACGATCGTTGAGATACGTTTCAGCCCCGGCCAGATTCTTGCGCACCGCGGGCCAGAGTTCGGCGAGCGCTTCGCGGTCGCCGGTGTAGTCGTAGTAGTCCCACACGGCGATGCCCCAGAGGAAACTCCATGCCGAGAGGATCATCTCCCAACTCGAAGGCACCTGCGCGCCGATCATCGGCAGCCGATCCAGCGACTGCGCGGCGATGCGAAGGCTGCGCAGCGAGATGTCGCGCGCGTCGAAAGTCCAGAGGCCGTAGAGCTGCTCGGTCTGGAGATCGCCAACCCACAGCGTCTGCTCGTAGAGCGAATCGATGTAGACGTCGTCCATCGACAGTTCCATCGTGCGCCGGGAGACGTTCCAGAGCGTGTTGAGTCGCTCGTCATCGCAGCGAAACGAGCCGATGGTGGTCGTCGGATAGCGAGATTCGAGGATGTCTGCACGGTGGACGGTGACGGCATCGCGCAGGCCGCGCGCAGTGATGAAGAGGTGTCGGCCCGATCGCCGCAGCAGCGAACGATGCGATTGCCGGCCGTCGCGACAGATGTAACGGAAGCCGTTGCGGGCGCCGGTGGTGTGCTGGATGCGGCCGTCGACTGCGACGTTCTCCACGGCGAAGACATCCAGCGTGGTGCCGGCGGCGGCTTCGACATCGATTCCGTAATAGCCGGCGAACTGGTCGCCGAGATCGATGTGCAGCTCGACATCGCCGTCAACCTGCGGCTCGAGCCTGATCGGGAACGCCTTCGCCTCCATCGACAACTTCCGCAGCGGCTCGCGATGTTCGAAGGCGGCGTGAGGGTCCTCCCACGCGACTCCCTCGCCCGTCGCCGGCCGGGCGGAACGGTCGTGTGCCCATGCGCGTAGCGCGTGAGCGGACGCGCTGGCGGCGGCTCCCTGTGTCTTGCAGAAATCCGCATAAGCGCGCTCGATCTCCACCCTGTCGGGTCGGGGCGGGGTGAGCCAGTGCAGGTCAGACTCAGCCCAATCGAACTCCGGCAGCGGCACGAGCGTCCAAGGCGATTCGCCGGCTGTTTCATGGACGCTCTCGATACGGATGTTGTCGCCGCGCGGTGCCTCGAACATCGCTTCGAAAGTGTTGTCGAAAAACTTCCGTACGAAGCAAAGCAGCGCATTCGGGCCGGCCTTGACAGGAAGCGCTTCGGCGCACGCTTCGCCGTTGAGGTAGGCGTTCCAGCCGTTGAAGCGCCAGGGAATATTCTCGTCACGTTCCACCTGGATGATCGCCGCGAGTGCGATCGCCCGGCTGGTGTGGATGTTTGTGGCGATGATGCCCGGGTGGCACAACTGAGTGACCGGCACCGCCCACGGCAGGCTGGGCCAGGCGCGCACGACGTTCACTTCATTCGGAGGCGGAATGGCCACGACGTACCGACCCGCGGCGACGACATCGCGCTGGCGGAGCGCGCCCCACGGCCCGCCGGTGGCGGACGCGAGTACGGTCGCCGGCTTTTCCTCGACCGATGTCTCGAGGCGCGCATCGATCCATTCCGCCGGACCCATCTGGATACACACCTTTGGCGTCCAGCGCTTCCACGGTGCATAGATCGAAGCGAGCCAGCTTGCATCCGTCTGCGCGAGCGATCGCCAGCCGCCGCCCTCTTCTTTCGCATCCAGCTGAAGCAGAAAGCCAGCCTGTTGCGGGATCTGATGAAAGGTTCCGACGCCGTGGTAGCGGACGATCGCACGAATCTCGTTCTCGCCTTGCCTGAGGTGTGGCGTCACGTCGAGCACGTCGTAGTGATAGGCGTGTGGCCAACCCCGACACGGGCCGTCGGCGATCCACTCGCCGTTGATATACAGCCGCGCCATCGTGTCGGCGGAGAAAGCGATGCGCGCAGCGGACGGTACACGCTCCAGCGTCACGGTCTTTCGAAACGACGCCGCACGGTTGTAGCCGTGCACGTCGCTGTCGACCCAGATCCAGTGTGCCTGAAGTTCCACCATGCCATATGCCTCATGCGTGCGGCCTTGAGTCGCACGCGTCACTCTTGCTTCCACAATTCCATCACGCGTCCGTTCACCGGGTTCATCCGCACTCGCACGACGTCGCCGGGTTCAAGCGGTATCTCGCGGAGTGGAATCGCACGGACGGGCGTGGTGCTGCCGCCATTGTGCATCAGTGCGGCGAAGTCGATGATGTGTTCCACGCCGCCATCCACCTCGAGTGCGATCGCGGGCATGGTTGTCGTTGAAAGCTGTCGGACGGAACGGACGACGCCGGTCAACGTCCGACGCTCCGCGGAGATTTTTGCCGCGACACCGTCGACACCGATCGTGACGGCGAGCTGATCGCCGCGGGCGAGCATGCGCGCCGCGACTCGCTGCGGAGGAAGGCGTGAATCTCCAAACTCCGTGAGTTCGATGGTCGTGTCGGGACCGATCGCGATCGTGCGCATCCCGTCGCCGGAATCCTGAAAGATTTGAACAGAGGCTTTGTCGCTGATGCGCAGGCTCCCGCTGGCGGTAGCGGGCGCGATGTCGGCGGGTGCAGGTGGCGCGTCGGCCTCGAACTTGAGTGTGCCGCTCGCGTCGACTGCGAACGCACCGCGTTCGTCGAGGTGAATCGTGAACTCACCAGTTGACGCCGCGTCGACAGCGTAATGCGCATTCGACCGAAGTCCGGATACTGAGAGTGTGAGTTTCGCTGTCGTGTCACCTGAAGCGCGAAGCTTCAGCAACACGCGTTGTTCGCTCCACTCCGCGATCTCGCAGCGCAGCGGACCCGAGGTGGCTTCGACGCGCAGGGGGTAAGGATCGAGCGGGCCAGACTGGCGAACTTCGTACCGAGCCGGCAGTTGTGCTGCCGCTCCGATGCATGCCGCATGATACGCCCTGGCATACTGGCCGACTTGATAGGCGGCTCGCGCCTCGGCCAGCCGTGCCGGCGGACTGGCGGCGTTGCCTTTCCACAGGCTCGCGTATTCGGGCCGCTGCTCGACTTGCTTGGCGAGCGCATCCAGTGCGAGTTCTGCATCGCGGCGCCAACTCACCAGGAGGTTCTGCGAACGCAACGTTGCGATCGATGTGTCCTGCGGCGGCAGGTTCTCCGTTGCCTCACTCGGCCACGGCACAGTGAACGCAACGCGACGTAGTGAACACCAGCTCAGCGTCGTCGGATCGCGGCCGGGCGCGTGAAGTTCGATCCGGACAAAAACCGTCTTCTGACCCCGCGCTACCGCGCTGAGATCGACGCGGCGCACCTCGTTCACGTCTCCGCTGTTGCTGACGTGCGATACCTCGCCGAGCGAAGCGACTTCGCTCGAGGTTCCAGCGAGCACGCGGATCTGCACACGCTCGTCTTTCGCCTTCGACACAAATGCGCGGCCGCTGAACTCGAGCGACAGGCCCTCGAACGTGCCGCCGCCCTGCGCGTCGAGCTTGTAGGTCAGGAAGCCGGGCGTATCCACGGAGGTCGGTGCAAGCGTCATCGCGGCGGTGTTCCCAAGCAGGCTTGTCGCGACGCCGCCGTACTCGTAAACGTGCAGCTTCCACGCATCGCCGCCGAACTCGTCTTCCAGGAGGCGCGGCTGGTAAACCCGTGGCGGCATTGAGCGCGAGAGATCGGCCACTTCGTCGGCGGCAATTTTCATTTCGGCGATGGGATAGTTGTAAGGCGTCCAGTAACGCAGACCGAGCGCGTACGCGGGAAGAACCGCGTCGACTTCTTCCGCGCGGTTGCCCGTCTCGGCGTTGACCGCCGCGCCGCGGCCGAGCGCGATCTGATGCACGATCGCCTCGAGTTCCACCTGTGAATTGCCGTTGAACTCGCCGCCGACGCGCACTCCTTCCGGCGCTGCGGTCTCCCACAACCCCTGCGTCGGGTCGACGAGGGGAAACTGCATCGTCGGATCTGCAACGAACCCCTGTGTGTAGACGTTGTTGGCGAGCGGATCGGCATCCGGTGTTGCGCCGGTCGCATCAACGCGCGTCGCATCGCCCGCCAGACCGGCGACGGCCGCATCTGCGACGATCTTGTTGTAGTGAAGGATGTTGCGGTGCAGCCAGATGCGTTCTTCGCGTGAGAGGCCGTCGGTGGGATCGAGCGTGACGCCATCCCTGGCGGCGTCCGCCACGGCGGCGGGGTTGAAATCGGCCCACAGAAGATCGTTGCCCAGCCCGGCATTTCCGCTGGCCCAATAGACGGGCTCGTTATCGAGGTTGATTGAAAGAATCGGATTCGGCTTGCCCGAGGCCTGCATTGCGTCGACTCGCTCGCGGAGGTAGGCCGTCGCGCGGGTCAGACGCGCAGCCTTGTAGCCGTTCAGCACGGCGCTGTTCATCGTCGGCCATGGCGTGTTCGACCATCGGTTGGGAATGGAGAGCCCGATCTCCTTCCTCGTGTCGTTGTAAACGACCTGTTGGTACTGAACATCGTTCCAGAAGCCCCCGCGGCCGTCAGCGCCACTCGGCGTGTTGCCCCACCAGGTGTCGAACGAGATCTGCACCGGCATCTGCGCCGCATCTGCGAGCGCGAGCACGTGATCAATGCGCCGCCGCGTTTCGAACTCGCTCAGGTTTGCATAAGGCATCCACGAGGTCCATGCCGGCAATACGTTGGCGGTTCCGGACATGGCGCTCTTGACTGCCATCAGCTTCGGCAGATCCACATCCATCTCGCCGCTGATCCCGATGGTGGGCGCCAGGCGATAAGGCACCGCCATGTTCGCGTTCTTGAAATACCCGGCAAAATCGCTGAACGCCCATACACGGCTGATCGCAAACGCGCTGTCATGCGCGTTGACGAGTTTCACGTCGATTCGATCCGACTTGAGAGCGGGAAGCTGGACGAAGTAGTGAACCGGGCCGGCGCCACATCCGCGGAACGAGCGGAAGTGAACTCGTTGACCATCGACAAACACGCCGTAGCCTCGGACGTTGGCATCACGGCCATACATCTCTTCGAACTCAAGCGTGATCGGCTTGCCAGGCTCGACCTTCATCGTCCAGCCGATTGATGCGCCCGGACCGACGATCCAGGCCGCACGTCGCGTGTCGTGGCCGCCGACGAAGTCGCCGACGGTGTCGCATCGGACCGCACCCGAAACCAAGGCGCGATCCGGAGCCTCATCGGCGCCAAGGGCATCCGAGAGACCTGAGGCAAACCCGGTGGTGCGCTCGGTAAAAGCAACGCTGAGAAGCGCAGCGCCGACCCAGGCCGCACGCAACACAAACGGTTTCGCAAATCGGCTGGTCACGCGCTGCCTCCGCTACTGCTTATCGACTTCACGAGCCACTCCAAGCCTAAGGGCCGTTCCCAAGCGACTTGTTAGCATACATGTTAAATGACAACGAACATTTGCTGGCCTCCGCTTTGACAGACTACATAAAGAATCGATTTTGTCTAGCTAGATTAAGTTGACAACGTCAGCTTTACATGTGAACTTGATGCGAACGTGACGCCGACTTTTCGAGCCACCCTCCCGTTTCCCACCCGCCGATCCGCAGAGGTGTTGAAGCGGCAACTGATCGATCACCTGATCGCCGTCGCCCCACGCGTCGGCGAGCGGTTCGCCTCGGATCATGAGCTCGTGAGCGCGACCGGTTTGAGCCGACCGACCGTCCGTCGGGCCCTCAACTCGATGGCGCAGGAGGGCTGGATCGAGCGTCGCCACGGCCGCGGCACGTACGTCGGCCCGCGCGTCACGATGCCGATCAGCCTGGAGACACGCCCCCCGCACGATACAAGCCGCCGCCGCCCCATCGTGCGGGTTGCGGTTGTGATTCACCTGCTCGGCGACCTTCAGCACGACTGGTATTCGCGCGGCGTCATCGCCGGGATCGACGAGGCTGCCGGGGAACTCGACGTCGCAGTCGAACTCCTCGGCGATCAGGACGGCGACGTGAAAGCCGTGTCGCGCCGGCTGATGCTTACCCGCCCCGATGTCCTCGCGTTCGCCGCGCCATCGCCCATGCACCTTCAACTGCTGGGCGAATGCCAGCGGCTCGACATCGCGGCCATCGGCACCGGCACCTTCCTGGCCAGCCTCGCGGTCACGACCGTTCACGAGGACGGCGTTCAAGGCGCCGCGGCCGCGGTGAAAGAGCTGGTTGCGCTGGGCCATCGTCGGATCGGCATGGTGCTTTCGCCCTACGCTACCCCATGGGTCTTCGATCGACGTCAGGGGTATGTGCAGGGGATCCGCGAAGCCGGCCTTGAGCACGATGAAGGGCTCGTTCTCTGGCTCGGCGGGGACGACAAGGAGAAATCGGACGCCCTCGAACAATTCATCGCCCGTCGACGACCGACCGCGCTGCTGTTTGGCAGCTATGGCGTCGTTCGTCACCTGAGGCCGCTGATCCGCTCGGGTCTGGTTCGCGTGCCGCGGGATCTGTCCGTGGTGCACTTCGATCAGTGCGCCGACACGAAGATCTGGCTCGAGGACGTCAAGCCGACGGTGGTGGAGATCCCAGTGCGTGGGATGGGACGACAGCTTGCACTCCTGGCGCGCGAGATTGCAGACGGCAAAGAGGTGGCAAAGGTCACCAAGTTGCCGTGCGAGCTGCGCTGGGGTGAATCAACAATGGCGGTGCCGAATGGTGTATCGCCTTCGGTTTCGGAGGCGGTCTCCAAACTGCTCTGATGAAGAAACGTGAGCTCGCAACCCGAGCCCAGGCGAACAGCGGCCGTGCGGACGGCCTGATTTACGACACTCGAAACACGACAGAACGATTCTGTCGCGGAGGAACTTATGAAAAACCGAATCCGTGACCCACGGGCAACCGGGCACACAACAGTCCACGCATTCACGCTCGTTGAGCTGCTCGTGGTCATCGGCATCATCGCGCTGCTGATCTCGATCCTGCTTCCCGCGCTCAACAAGGCGCGCGAGTCAGCGCTTCGAACCAAGTGCCTGTCCAACCTCCGATCAATGGGCCAGTTTGTGAACATGTACGCGAACGACAACAAGGGATTCGTCCCGCTCGGGTATGACTCGCGCAGCGTGGCTCAGAATTACGTGCTGTTCATCGCCGACCGCTCCGGTCAGAACATCCCGAACACGTTCTATTACACGTTCGGCCTGATCGTGCAGCAGTACCGCATGTCCGACGGCAACATGTTCTACTGCCCAAGCACGAGCGACCCGCAGTTCCAGTTCAATACTCCGGAAAATCCGTGGTGCTATCCGCAGACGCCACCCAATCCGAAGTATACGTTCATGGGTTATGGCCTGCGTCCAAGCCTCAACATGTACCCTGGCCAGCACCCATTTACGGCCGCCCCGTGGGGCGGCGCCGCGTCCGTGGCCGCCTTCAGCGCTCCCGGCAACACATGGTCCTGGTATCGTCCCGATTTCCCGGGCATCCCGCACGACGTCCCGATTAACTCGCTGCCGCGCATCCAGAAGCTCAAAAGCCTCGCGATCGCCGTTGACGTCGCAAGCTTCAACGCATCGATCGTCAAAGGCCACCGCGACGGCGTCCAGGCGCTGTACGGCGACGGCTCGGCACGGTTCTACCGGAAGAGCGGGCAGATGGACGATTACCTGAAGCTGAGCGGCGCTGGCATGGCCGCCGGCAGCGCGAACCAGCGCGACGCCATTCGTGCGATCTTCGACCTGCTAGATCACCCACAATGAGCGCATCGATGTGACAAGATGATCTTCGCGATCCATGGTCCGCGGTGCTGAGGTGCCCCGGACCATTTTCTTTGTCGGGAGGTTCGATGGTGCCCACAGGACAGGACGCTTCGGCTCAAACGGATCGACGTGGCTTCCTCCGCACCGCTCTGGCCGCGGCCTGCGCGATGCCATCGGTCGCGGCCGGGTACGCTGCTGATCGGGGAGAGCCATCCACGGCGCCTGCGACCCGGCCTGCAGCCAGCGGCGACCGATGGAGCGGATCGATCGACTCCACGCAGCCTTCGACCAAGGCCGGCGGCGTCGACTACTGGGATAAGGCCACCCGGCTCACCATCAGCATGTGGGATTTTTCGTGGCTGCTCGACGGCCAGCCCGGCGGCACGTTCGCCGATCTCGAGCGGTGCGTCGCCGGCGCGCGCGAGCGCGGATACAACACGCTCCGCGTCGACTGTTTTGTCGCCCACCAGCTTCAGAACGAATCCAAGTTCGAAAGGAACTACGACGGCAACGGCCTGCCCAAATGGGGCATGACTCGCAAAAGCTTCGCGACGGACGTGCGCGCCCGTGTCGCCGAACTCGCGCGGCTGTGTCGGAAACACGAGATCTGGCTGGGTCTGGACTCCTGGAAGAGCACGCCCGGCGGGGGCGCGACGCCCGAGAAAATGGAAGGCGTATTCACCCGGTTCGGCGAGAAATGGGCGCGTGCGCTTCGACAGATGCGCGAAGATGGCGTGCTGGAGCGCGCGGTGTGGGTCGCGCCGCTGAACGAGGCGCCGCTGTTCCTGTCCATGACGGTACCGTCGGTCAAGGAGCTCATCTCGGCGCCGCTGCGCGAGGGCCTGACCGAGCTTGAGAAGACGCAGGATCTCGACGCCCTCTACCGCAGGATCAATGGGTACATGGCCGGTCCGATCAAGGCGGAGTTGGCCAGCGATGGTATTCCTATCTGTTATTCTTCGCTCAGCGCAGAAGACTACGCCGGCCGGCTGACCGACGATTACGACGTCGTCGACGTTCACTTCATGCCTGCGGTCATCACCGATAACGAGGATCGCGCCGCGCTCGAAGCCGCCGGCAAGGGCACCGGCGGGTTTCCTCGCTGGGCCGAGCTTCAAGGCGCGAATCTCAAGGCGTTCTCGGCGGCGTGGGACAACGCGTGCCGGAAAAATTACGCCGCGATGCTTCGCCGCGCATATGTCTACCACGCCGAGGCGATGAAGCACCTGACGCTCTCCTCGGGAAAGCGTCTGCAGGCGATCATCACCGAGTCGTTCGGCCCGTGTTACTGGCCGGTCCATCCGGACGTGAACCAGGGCTGGTACAAACGCTACAACGCGGATGCACTGCGCATGATCGCGTCGCTGCCGATCAGCGGATCGAGCATTTCGAACTACGCCGAGCCGCTGTTCGGCGATCTTTGGAACGACATTGAATGGCAGTGGACGGCCAACCAGTTCTTCCTCAGCCAGGCAGAGGCGGCTGCGCGAGCGATCAGCTGAACATCCGTCGTTGAAAAAGGGAGAGAACAACACCATGCGACACAACTATTTCGATCTGCATAGCACGCGGTTCGCGCTCTGTGCATTTATCTCAGTCGCCGCGAGCAGCCGAATCGCATTCGCCGTCGATGACGTTTACGGCAACCTGATCCAATTCAACAACAACGGCGGCTGGTCCTGGTTCGAGGATGAGCGCGCGATCATCGACCCGATTTCGAACCAGCTCATTGTCAGCTCGGTCGCGACAAGCACAGGCATGCCGACTTCTGGTAACGCCACGCGAACCGGTAACATCGAGGTGGCGGCTTTCAACCTGACGACGCGCACGACCGCGCGGGTGTCGGTCCTGCACGCGGGTCTGGAGGCCGATGACCACGACTCGGCGGCGCTACTGCTTCGGCCCGATGGGCGCTATCTCACCTCCTATTCGCGGCACAGTAAGGACGACGCGACCTACTACCGCGTCTCGACCAGCCCCGGGAACGCGACGAGCTGGCAGCCCGAGCAGGTCTACCACAGCGCGGCCGTACCTGGCGCGACGATCGTCACCTACTCCAACCTCTATCGCCTGGCGAACGAGGGCAAGACCTACGACTTCCACCGCTCACGCAGCAGCGACCCGCAGTTCCTGATCTCAACAGACGATGGCAACACGATGACCTACGGCGGATGGCTCACGACTGATCCCGCCATCAGCACCATCCAGCGGCCGTACGTGAAGTACGCGTCCAACGACACGGACACCGTCTACTTCATCAGCACCGAAGGTCACCCGCTCGAATACCGCAGCTCGACGACCGGCCTGACCAACAGCATCTACGCCGGCTATCTCAAAGGCGGAAAGATGTACAAATCCGACGGCACGCTCGTTGGAACGCCCAGCGGAGTGAATGGTCCCAATGGCACTCGCCTCGGACCGCCGATCGATCAGTTCACGAAGGTGGCCGGCGCCCAGCCCGAAGGCGTGATTGGCAACCGCACCGCGTACTGGACGACCGACCTCGCGATGGACGCAAGCGACCGACCGTACGCCGTCTTCACCTCGCGCGTTGAAACCGATACCAACACCGCCACGAACGACTCAAGCGATCATCGTTTCTATTACGGCCGCTTCGACGGCGCGCAATGGCAGGTGCACGAACTCGCGAAGGCGGGAGGCAGCCTCTTCGCGGGCGAGATCGACTACACCGGCCTGGTCGCACTCGACCCGCGCGACCCGAACACGCTTTACATGTCGAGCAATATCAACCCGATTACGCGGGCGCAGATGGCGCACTACGAGATCTTCAAAGGCCGGACCGGCGACACCGGCGCGACCTGGATCTGGAGCGCCATTACCGCCAACTCCGCGGTCGACAACATCCGGCCGATCATGCCCAAGTCGGGCAACGGCACCAGCGCGCTGCTCTGGATGCGCGGAAGCTACCCGAACTTCACCACCTACGACCTCAGCGTCGTCGGCCTGTTGAACCCCGACGTCGCCGCCGCACCGACGAAGATACGTTTTCTTGACGCCACGCTCGCGAACACGACGCGTGCCAACGGTTCCGTTCTCACCACCACGACGAGCAGTGGACAAGGCGCTGCCGACGGGCAATGGCACCTGCGCACCGGGTTCGGCAACGGCACGACAGTCCTCACCGCCGACGAGGTCAGCGCCGAGGATGCGCCGATGCTGCGCACCAGCGCCACCGGGCTCGCGGCAGGCGGATACGACGTCTGGGCGTTTTTCTGGAGCGATCAGAACGAGCAATGGCAAGTACAGGCCGGCCTCAGCGCAAGTTCGCTCGCGCTGCTGGAGAAACAGGGCGCGGAGCACGTTTCGCTTGCCGAACTCATTGGCGCCGATGTCGACACCGCGAACGCCGGCGACCTCCAGCTCTACAAGGTCTATCTTGGCCGCACGAACGTCGGGCTGGACGGCACGCTGAGCGTATACGTCGACGATGGTCTGGGCACGAGCGGCACCAGCCGCACGTGGTACGACGGCATCGGCTTCGCCGCGGTGCCCGAGCCCACTTCCTTGTTGAGCCTGTTCGCGTTGGGCGCGACGTCTATCCGCCGGCGGCGATAACCTTCCACCGGAACCCATTCATGTCCGCACCCCTACGTCTTACCCTGCTGACAGATTCAAAAGGCTTCGTCCACGACGTCGTGAAGCCCGCACCCGACGGCACGACCTTCGTGCAGCGCGAACTCGAAGCCATCGCCTGCGAAAGCGGCAGCTTCACCGTTCGGACGCTTGGGGATGCGAGCGGGCTCACGCGCGCGGCGCTCGACCAGACCGACGTGGTTGCGCTCTACACCAGCGGCGACATCGAGCTGGATGTCGCCGGGCTCGACGCATGGATCCGCGCCGGCGGGGCATTGCTCGGCGTGCACGCGGCCACGACGACGCTCCAGAAGGATCCGGCCTTCACAGAGATCATCGGCGGCGTCTTCAACGGCCACCCCTGGGATGCCAACTCGATCGTGACGTTGAAAGTTCACGAGCCCGACCACCCTGCCGTTGCCATGATCCCACCCGGTTACACGCTCAGGGAGGAGATCTACTGGCACCACAGGTTCGATCCGTCGACGGTGCGCGTGCTCATGAGCCTCGACATGATGCAGACGCCGCTCAAGCGGCCGCAGCATGTGCCGATGGTCTGGTGCAAGCCGCACGGCAAAGGCCGCGTGCTCTACTCGTCGCTGGGCCATCGCGAGGACGTGTGGACGAACTCCATTTTCCGACGACACCTGGCCACCTCGATCGAGTGGCTCGCCGGCCGACGCGCCGGGAGCGCGGCGCCGAACCCCGAGCTCAGCGCCGCCGAACAGCTCGAGGCGTCCACCGCCGCGCACTTGGCCGCGCCGTGAACCCTCATTTCGTCGCCTGGAACGGCTCGGCGGGTAGGCCTTCCTTGTTGAACAGGCTGGCGGTCGGGTTGTCGGCCCACGCGTAACGAATCCGGGTCGGCTCGGGCACGGCCGGCGTCGAAACCACTACACTGTCATTCTCGATACGCGCATCCGCCCAGACGAACTTCCCGTCTTCGCCCGCCACCGAGAATGACACGAGCGGGTCCGCTTTCGCGATCAGCCCGCCACCGACGTTGTCGAAACTCAACACGACCCTCCCTTGGGCAAAGTCGGCGCGCTTGAGCGTCGGCCCGCGCGACACCACCTCCCTGCGATAGGTGTCATGCAGCGCGATCAGCCCGAGCCGGCGGCCGACTTCCTGCTTGTTCCTGGGATGAATGTCCAGTGGATCGCCGATGTCGATGGTCACACTCATGGCGGTGTTCTTTACCGTGCGCGAGATCTGCCGCTGCGCCTCACGCAGGCCGGCCCAATCGCTGAAGGCGTTCGGATCGTCTGTGGGGGCGCGCCAGTTCGCCAGGCCGACGATGTAAAACGGGAAATCGCCGACGGCAAACTGCTCGCGCCAGGAGCCGATCATCGCGGTGAGCAACGGCTCGTACTCCTCGAAACGCACTGCGTTGCTTTCGCCCTGGTACCAGATCGCTCCGCGGATCGCGTAGCTGCCCACGGGCGCGATCATGCCGTTGTAGAGGGTGCCCGGCGTCCAGGCGCTGTCGAGCTTGTACGGCGGCAACGGTCGCAGCGGCCGGACGCCGGTCGGGCCCGAACGCTCCACGCGGTACTGCCAGTTGCCCGTGAGGGCGATGCTGAACGGCTGCGTCGTCGCGTTCGGCGTGTCGGCACGCGCGGAAAATGTCGCACGCATCGACGGCGCCGGACCCGTGAGCCCGGCGGGGCCGTCTAAGTCGGTGACGCGGATCGCGATCACGTTCCGTCCGGCTTTCACGAGTTTGCCGGGAACGACGTATCTGCGTTGTGCGGCCCACCAGCCGGGGGTATCGAGGTCGGTTGCTCCCACCTTCTCGCCGTTGAAAAATGTGGTGTCGAAATCATCGACAATGCCGAGCGTGAGCACGAGATCGCTTCCCGCGCGTTCGGGCGGCACGTCCATCTCATTCCGCAACCACGTGATGCTGCCGCTCGGCACCCCCTGCCTGACCATGTCGGCAGGAAAGGTGACCGGCTTCCAGTCACTCGAGGTGTCGAGCTCCGAATCGGCCCAGCCTTGTGCCTTCGCGCTGATCCCAGGATCCACCTGGCGGGTTTGCTCCATCCATTGCAGCGTCGCCGCCCTGAATCGCTCGGCCGCGTCGGGAAGCTGGCTGGCGTCGACATTGACGGCCATCGCGTGCGCTTTGGGTAGCGGCAGTTGCTTCAGCGTCTCGAGAGGCGTCCAGGATTCCGCCGGCGTGCCGCTCCACGAGGAATGGATCAGGCCGATCGGCACGTTCAGTTCACGATGCAGGGTGCGCCCGAAGAAGTAACCGACCGCGGAAAACGCGCCGGCCGTCTCCGGCGAGGCGAGCGTCCACTTCGCGTCTACGGCGGTCGACGGCTGCGTGGCCGGCCGTTTGGGCACCTGGTAGAAGCGGATCGTCGGCCGCGTCGTCGCACCGGCGGCCTCGTCGAGACCGTTGACCGCGCGCGTCGTCGGGAACTCCATGTTCGACTGCCCGGAACAGATCCACACCTCGCCTGCGAGCACGTCGCTGAGCGTCACCACGTCGTCGCCGCTTCGCACCTCGATCCGATGCGGGCCCGGTTCACGGACGGCGGGCAACTTCACTCTGAACGCACCGCGCGCGTCACTTGTGGTTGCGGCGGCGGGCTGACCATCGAGCAGCACATTGACGGCCGATGATGGATCACATGTACCCCATATCGGACATTCCACTTCGCGCTGCAATACCATGTGATCGGTGAACAGCGAACCGAGGCGAAGCTCGGCGCTGGCGATCGAGGCGACAGCAAACAGTGCGACAAAGGTGATGGCTGAACATCGCGGCAATTTCACGAAGACTCCTTGGTGTCGATGGAATCAATCTTATTGAAGATCGCAACCGCGTTAAACTGCACTTTCCAACCTGGCGACACCAGGAGGGCTATCCTGAAACGCGAATGCGGCGACGAGTACCTTCTGCAAAGACGGATTGAACCGATGATTGCCGCGACGCAGAACGAGTATCTTCTCGTGGACGCGACCGGGGGTCCAAAGCGCTTCGACAGGCACGCAAAACGATCGGCCAAGACAGGCCGGGCGCACTTCTTTCTCTTTGATCTTAACGATGCGGTCAGCGGCTTCCGGATGACTTGTGGAACATCTACAAGAACCCGACCACCGTCACGATATGGCTCAATTCGGACGCAACGGATGTCGAGTCCGTTTTTATTCAGCCACATGACAGACGTCGTCAACTCTTTCGAGAACTCAGCAAACGCGAGGACAATTCGAACGCTTTGAGCGAATCGGTCTTCGTAGGGCTCAGACCAATCCAAAAAATCAAGTAGAGCACTGCGGGCGTCGTCTTTGCTTCCGATCGCTCGCAAATGGTCACCGTAAATCTGCACGACTTTGTCAAAAGTTAATGCCGACACCATCGCAGCACAGCGAATGGCTTGAAGGTCCATGTGTCCGGCGTCTTCGGGCTTTCATAGCAGCATTCAGCTTGGAGCCGAGATCGACGTTCTTCGGCAGCGCCATGATGGAGTCGTACTGCGCCTGGGCCGGGAGCATGAGCGAGCGACGCATGACATAGTCGGATGCGATGGCTTTGCGCTTGGGCATCTTGCCGGCGCTCTGGTCGGCCTCGATCTGCTTGGGCCTGATCAAACCGGTTGACGGCATGGCGCAGGAAGTTTGCGCCCAGCACGGGCATGCAGTATTCGCTGCTGGACAGGTTGGAGTTGGCGCAAAAGTTGTCGGCAGCTTCCCAGAGGTCTGCTTCGATGCGGGCAATGGAGTCCGAGAGCGGACTGCATCGCGGCAGACGTTAAGTGAACGACGTGAGATCTGCACGTTCTCGGGAGCGCGAATTGGAACCTGATTTTCACACTTGCGCGTGACGTTGGAAGCTGGCCTTACCGAGGAGCAGAAGTGTCAAGCTGACTGTTCAAAGAGCAAGGATCACCTATAGGGTATATTGGATTCCTCGTTCAACATGCGTTGGTCAGACCCTGACCTCGCGCATGTGACAAAGCTGGCCAATGTGCTGGAGGAAGAACGGCTACTGAATGCGCACTGGATCTCGACGCCTTGTCACAGATTGAAGGTAGTTCATGAAACTTCGCATTCTCGACAACTCGCTTCGCCTCCGCCTCGATCGCCGAGACCTGCTGGAACTGCTTCGCGAAGGGCGAGCCGAGCGGAACATCGACTTCGGCCAAAGCGTGCTGATCTACGCACTACATGCGGTCCCTCAGGTGTCACTCATTCGCGCAACGCTCTGCTCCAATCGAATTGACGTGTATGTCGACGCGAAACGCGCGGGCAGTTGGGCACGGTCAGATGCTGCGAGTCTCGTCGACACGCAACGGAGCGGTGCAAAGGAGTTAACGCTGCTCGTCGAGAAGGATTTTCCCTGTCACCACTCCGGCGTTCAAGACTCTCAGGAAAAGTTTACACCCGATTCGATGAACGTCGAAGTCGGCACCGCAGCAAGTGTCAACTCAGGGATTCCCCTACGCAGCTAGGGCGCGGACAGTGCTAGCGTGCAGGCACGCGGTGGCGGAGTGTCGGATCGAAACGGAAGGTGCCCACCTTGGTTCGGCTCAATGCAATCTCTCGCGATGTCATGATTGCCGGCTTGATCGGAATGGGCTGTAGCCTGACGCTGGCCGCCACGATCGTCATTGGATCACGGAACTTGGGCCATTTCGATGCCGCGCTAGTGTTTCATTGCAGCTGAGCTGAGCGGCAAGCCTACGATCTCGTTCTCCCGTCATGGAGGACGCGCATGGACTATTCACTCGCCCCTGTCCGGAAGGTCGTCGTCCGGCTGAATGCCGCTCAACGGGACACGCTGCAA
>JANOBD010000209.1:0-5409 GCA_031411495.1 Phycisphaerae bacterium
TCGGAATTTGGCCGGGTATTTCTTTGAGGAACAATTTTTTTTACCTAAACCCCCCCCCACCCGGTCGGTTGTACGGCCTACCCCCCCCACCCCGCCGGGGGCCGCCCCCGGGCCGGGCGCAAAGCGCGACCGATCGGTCGCGAAAAGCGCCGGGCGAGCGATGGATCGCTCGACATCAGATTCGTCAGGTCGCCGCCTCAGGGCCCGATCAAGGCATGGATGCCATGGCAAATCACGTCAAACTCGCACCTTCGCAGGCGTGGCAGCTCCCGTTGCTGCTGTTTTCGCTCGCCGTCTTCGGCTACGCGGCCTACCTGTTCATCGACCCCAAGCCCGGCCCGACCGTGGCCAACCGCATCGGCGCAGCCCGCGAGCTGATCCGCCAGGAGCGGGCCGAGGCGTCGATCGAAGTCCTCAACAAGCTCCTCAAAACCGAAAAGCTCGACCGCAAGAAGCAGGGCGAAGTCCACCTGCTGCTGGCGCATTCGCTCGAACTTGGCATGAAGGAGGCCAAGTACAAGGCCCCGGCGAACTTCGAGCAGATCGTCAAGCAGACGCAATACGCGCTGCAGTGCGACCTGGAACTCGGTGCCGATGACTACCGCCGGCTCGCCAGCGCACAGGAATCATTGGGCAATGTGAAGGATGCGCTTTCCAACTATCGCCACGCGATGTCGCTGGATAAGGACCGCGAGCTGGCGCTCAATCGCAAGGTGATCGAGCTGCTGATGGAAGATGCGCAGCCGGAAAGTGCCGATCAGGAAATCGAAAACTACCTCGCCATCCAAGACGTGGCGGATGCCGAGCGGTCTTGGGCGCTGGGTGTTCGGGCCCAGATCCAGATCGATCGCGGCGAATTGAATGACGCCCGCGCCACGCTCGGCAAGGCTGAGAAGTACGGTGTCGCCAGCAACCAGACGCTGCAGGGCGAGCTGGCCTATCGACTCGGCTACGCCGCGTGGAAGGGCGGCGACTTGCCCGAAGGCGAGCGGAACTTCCTGCTCGCGCGGCAACTGCTGGGCGTGACGCACACGCTCAACGCCGATGCCGCCTACGGGCTGGCGATGATCTCGCTGAACAATCACCAGCTCGACCAGGCAATGGCGTACCTGCAATCGGTGATGGTCTCGCATCCGGATTCGAAGTCCGAGCCGTTGGCGCGGCTGCAGCGCGGCATGATCCGCGCACAGGCCGGCGACCGCGATGCAGCGCTCGAAGACCTTTCGCGCGTCGTGAAGATGATCGAGTCGAAGCCGTCGCTGGAAAAGATCAAGCCGGCCGCGCTGGAAGACCTGGTGGAAGCCGAGGGCATCTTCACCGCGCGCGGCGAGCTGAACGCGGCGCTCGAAGTGATGGCGCACGAGCAGGCGCTCGCGCCGCTGCCGCCGACGCCGTTCTTCTCACGCCTGGCCACCGTCCTCGAAAAACGCGCGGCACAGCTGGCCGAAGAGGCGGAATCGCTCAAGGATGGCGAGAAGATCAAGCGGCTGCAGAAGTTTCGCGAGACGCTCGATCGCGCCGGCGCCGCCTACATCACGCTCTCGAACAAACTCGTGATGACAGACGACCAGGCGTACTCCGAAGCGCTCTGGAAGGGCATCGACTGCTACGACCGTGCCGGCGACACGCCCAGCGCGATCAACGCGCTGGAACTGTTCATCGCCGAGCGGCCGAATGATGCGCTCACGCCCGAAGCGATTCTAAGGCTGGGCCGCACGTATCAGGCCGCAGGCATGATCGAGAAGGCGATAGCGGCGTTCCAGCGGAACCAGTTCCGCTATCCGACCTCGCTCGCCGCCAGCAAGAGCGCTGTGCCGCTGGCGCAGGCGTACATCTCCAAAGGTCCGGACGCGTACCCTAAGGCCGAGCAGACGCTGATGGGCGTGCTCGACAACAACCCGATGCTCACGCCGGATTCGAACGAGTTCCGCCAGGCGCTCTTCGAACTGGGCAACCTGCTCTACAAGACCGGGCGGTATGAAGAAGCCGTCGCGAAGCTCGAAGAGTTCTCAACGCGCTACCCGAACGACGCGCGCCAGGCGCAGCTCAAGTTCGTGATGGCCGACGCCTATCGCAAGAGTGCCACCGCGCTGGGCGAGACGATCGCCGCGTTCGATGCCGGCAAGCTCGATCAGCCGGCCAACGGCAAGCTGGTCGACCGGGTAGAGATGGTGGTGGCTCGGCGCGACCGGCTCCGCAAGGCGCGCTCGCTATACGAGGAAGTCTGCTTCCTCTTCCGCGACGACCTGCCGACCACGGACATGGATCAGCTCTATCTGAAGCTGTCCCACTTCTATCGCGCCGATTGCCTGTTCGACCTGCTCGACTACGACGGCGCGATCAAGCTGTACGACATCGCGGCCCGGCGTTACCAGAACGATCCGAGCGCGCTGGCGGCGTACGTGCAGATCGTGAACTCGTATGTCGCGCTCAACAAGCCGAACGAGGCACGCGCCGCAAACGAGCGGGCCAAGTGGATGCTGCGGCGAATCCCGCCGGAAGCGTTCGGCGAAACCAGCTTCAATATCTCGCGGGCGTATTGGGAACAGTGGCTGAGCTTCGCCGGCGAGAGCGGGCTCTGGGCGAAACAGGTGGCGAGCGGCCAGTGACGGGTTTGTGGAGTTAGCAAGGATTTCTTCGATGGATGTCGAACAGATCAACACGGACGTGTCGGCGCAGATCGATCTCTACGCCAAGCTGCTGCGCCTCTGCGAACTTCAGCACACGCTGATCGAGCAGGAACGCACCGATGACCTGATGGTCGTGCTGCAGCGCCGGCAGGCGATCGTCGAAGCGCTGGGCGCGATCGAACAGCGGCTGCGCCCGATCAAGCAGGAGTGGCCCAGCGTCGCGGGAACGATCGAATCGGCAACGCGCGCCGAGCTCGAAGGAAAGTTCGCCCGCTCGCGCGACCTGCTGATGCAGATCACGCAGGCGGACCAGGACGATGCGCTGGTGCTGCAGCAGCGGAAGATTTCAGTCGGAAGACAGCTCCGCGCCACGACGAGCGGAAAGCTGACGAACCGGAATTACGCGGCCGCCGCCTACGCAACCCCAGGCGGACGGATGGACGTTTCGCACTGAGTTCGATTTTCGGATGAGTCTCCATGAGCGTGATCGCAGACAACATCGCCCTCGACAAGCCGGGCGCACGATCGGCGGCATCGGTGGAAGACTATCGCCGCCGCGTCGACGAGATGGGCCGGATCATCCTCGCCTACAGCGATGCCGCCGACCGCATGCAGGCGGCACAGGATGAATTGACGCGCAAGGTTGAGCAGCTCCAGCAGGAACTGAGCGAAAAGAACAAGCAGCTGGAACGCCGCAACCGCCTGGCCGCGCTCGGCGAGATGGCAGCCGGCATCGCACACGAAATCCGCAACCCGCTTGGCGGTATCAAGCTCTACACGTCGCTGCTCAAGACGGATGTGGCAGATCGGCCGGACGCGTCGAGAACGGTCGGCAAGATCAGCAACGCGATCGGCCGGATGGAATCGATCGTCAGCCAGGTTCTTTACTTCGCGCGGGAGATCCGCGCCATGCCGCAGGAGTGTGACCTGGCGGAATTGGTACGAGAGTCGATCGACCTGGCGCGGTCGCGCAAGCACGATGGCTCCATCGAAGTGAAATGCAGCGGGCCGCAGTCGCTGCGAACGCGCATCGATTCGAACCTGATGACCCAGGCGCTGCTCAACCTGCTCATCAACGCGATCGATGCGTGCGGCGACGCCGGCAGCGTCGAACTGAGCTTTGCGCGGGAGAAGAACGGCAAGACGCGCATCCGCATCGACGACACCGGCCCCGGTTTGCCGGCCGATGTCATCGAGAAAGTGTTCCACCCGTTCTTTACGACCAAGGCGGATGGAACCGGTCTGGGGCTGGCGATCGTGCATCGGATTGTCGAGGCACACGAGGGAACGATCGAGGCGAAGAACAGAAAAGAAGGCGGGGCGCGGTTCGAATTGTTGATCTGAGTGTTGACTCATTCTTCAGTCGAACCGTCGTGCTTCGTCATTTTGCGTATCGGGAGTCAGGGATGGCCAAGATATTAGTTGTTGATGATCAGGAAAACATGCGCGACTCGCTCGTCGAGACGCTCATCCGCGCCGGCCACGAAGTGGCGGCGGCATACGACGGCGTGGGCGCGATGCAGCGGCTCACCGACAAGAAGTTCGATCTCATGTTCACCGATCTTCGAATGCCGAAGATGAACGGGCTCGAACTCCTCACAGAGGCCAGGCGCGTGCGCCCCGAGATGCCGGTCATCCTGATGACGGCGTTCAGCTCCATCGAGACGGCGATCGAGGCGATGAAGAAGGGCGCGTACGATTACATCCAGAAGCCGTTCGACGCGGAGGACGTCAAGCTGCTGGTCGACCGCACGCTCGAACACGCGCGGCTGAAGATCGAGAACCAGGCGCTGCGCGGCATGATCGAGTCGAACCTCGTGGCCAAGCCGCTGGTCGGCGATTCGGCGCCGATGGCCCAGGTCAAGTCGATCATCGAGCGCGCCGCCAAAAGCAGCGTGACGGTGCTGATCCGCGGCGGCAGCGGCACCGGCAAGGAAGTCGTCAGCCGGGCGATCCATTACGCGTCTGATCGGCGTGAGAAGCCGTTCCTCGCGGTGAACTGTGCCGCGCTCAGCGAATCACTGCTCGAGTCCGAACTTTTCGGCCACGAGAAAGGCGCCTTTACCGGCGCCGACAAGATGCGCCGTGGCCGATTCGAACTCGCCGACGGCGGCACGCTGCTGCTGGACGAAATCAGCGAGATCCCCGCGTCGCTGCAGGCGAAGTTGCTGCGCGTGCTTCAGGAAAGTTCGTTCGAACGCGTCGGCTCATCCGTCACGCAACAGGTGGACGTTCGCATCGTCGCGACGAGCAACCGCGACCTCGAACGGTCTGTGGCCGAGGGCAAGTTCCGCGAAGACCTGTTCTACCGGCTGAACGTGATCCCGATCGAAATGCCCGCGCTGCGGAATCGCACCGATGACATCCCGGAATTGGTCAGGCACTTCCTCCACCAGATCGCCAAGCGAACCAACGAGCCATTCCGCCACATCGAACCCGATGCGCTGCGGTTGCTTCAGAAATATCACTGGCCGGGCAATGTGCGCGAACTGCAGAACCTGATCGAGCGTGCCGTCGTGCTCGAGATGGACCCCGGCGTGATCCGGGCGGCGACGATCGAGCCCTGGCTGCAGACCGCGCCGGCGGCGGCGGGGAATGCAAACGTCGAGCAACTCGCGGGCGTTCCGCTCGCGGATATCGAAAAGAAGGTCATCATCAACACGCTCAAACGCTTCGCCGGCCATCGCGTGAAGACGGCGACGGCGCTGGGCATCGGCGTCCGCACGCTGGGGATGAAGATCAAGAAGTGGAAGGACGAGGGGGAGTTGGTGGAGAGCGC
>JANOBD010000210.1:0-11301 GCA_031411495.1 Phycisphaerae bacterium
GAGAGCGATCGATGAACCGCATCTGCAATCGCGTTGACGGAAGTGGCAGACTGCATGGATGAGTCGAGCGTCGGATGCTGAGCGGTTGTGGCGTGAGCGAGTTTGCGATCAGCGGAGATCGGGTTTGTCCGTGGCAAGCTACTGTGCCGAGCACACGATCAGTACGTCCACGTTCTACCTCTGGCGGCGACGCCTTGGTGATACCCGGGTAACGACGCCGATGAAGCTGGTGGAAGTGGTCACGACGGCGTCCTCCACGCCGCCGGCTGCCGTGAGTCACGGCGTGATCGAGATCGTTCTGCCCGACTCCCTGATCGTTCGGCTTGGTGGTGAGGTGCCGGTCACGCGTCTGCGCGAGGTCATCGCGATGCTGCGAGAGCCGGGATCGACCGAGGCTCGCTCATGAGCAGCCTCTTTGGCCTGCCATCTCTTACCGCGCTGGATCGATCCTCACCCACACGCATCTGGCTGGGCGCAGCGCACATCGACATGCGGCTGGGATTTGACCGCCTGGCGGAACTGGCGGCGGGCGTCACGGGACAAGACCCGCTCTCCGGCCACCTCTTCCTCTTCCGCTCGCGTGGCGGTGATCGCTTGAAGATGCTGTACTGGGATAAAGATGGTTACGTCCTCTGGTATAAACGACTCGAAGAGGGAACGTTCAAGCTGCCCAGGATCGAAGCGGACGTGAAGTCGATCGAGCTGCGTGCATCGGAGCTGGCGATGCTGCTGGACGGGATCGACCTGCGGAGCGTGAAGCGGGTCAAACGCTATCGACCTCAAAGGTCCTGATTGGGCAGGCCCGCTCACGAACGCAGATCGGTTTTTTTGAGTTTTTTCCCGCCGAAGCCATTGCGCTTTTTTCCGACATGGCATACAACGCCGCGCATCGTGAACACCGATCTGGACGAGTTTCCCCCGGACATGCCCGACGCGATGCGTGCGCGGCTTATGCGGATCATCGAAGAACGCGATCACGCCTTTCACGAGCGCGACCGGTGGAAGCTCGAAGCCGACCAGAAGGAACTCGAACGCCAGCGGCTCGAACGCGAACGCCAGCGGCTGGAACTGGAGCGAGCACAGCTGGAAGTGCAGCTGCTGCGCCTGATCAAGACACAGTATGGCCGCAAGGCCGACGACTTGAGCAAGCCCGAAGATCTGGCACAACTGGTGCTCGACTTCGCGAATGGGCTTGAGGCATTGCCGGCACCGCAAGCCGAAGATGCCGAAGGCATCGCCGATGACGCCAGGCCGCTCGATCTGCGCGAGGTCGATCCCACAACCGTTCGCAGAATCAAGCGTGGTCGTCGGAACCTGGCCGAGTTCGACAATCTGCCGCTGATCACCAAGACACACGATCTGCCCGAGGGTCAGAAGCCCTGTCCCTGCTGCGGGGAACAACGCGAACAGATCGGTGCCGAATCTTCCTGGCAGATCGAATACGTCCCCGGCTTCTTCCAACGGGTCGAACACCTCCGCCTCAAGTACGCCTGCAACGCCTGCGAGCAGAACGCACTGAACCCGCAGATCCAGCTCGCGGATAAACCCTCACAACCGATCGACAAGGGCTTGCCGGGTCCGGGCCTCTTAAGCTTCATCGTCACCAGCAAGTTCGCCGACTACACGCCGCTGTATCGGCTCCAAGACACCTTCGCCCGATCCGGCTTCGAGATCGGCCGGGCGACGATGAGCGTCTGGTGCAGGGACGTGGCGACGCAATTGCGCAGCCTGTACGAGTTGATGGTGAAACGCGTGCTATCGAGCCACCTGATCTGCACCGATGACACGACGATGCCGATGCTCGCCCCCGGCAGCGGCAAGACCAGGACCGCGCGGATGTGGGTCTACGTCGGAGATGGATCCAATCCGTACGACGTCTTTCACTTCACGCAAAGCCGAAGCCGCGACGGGCCGATGACGTTCCTCGAAGCATTCAAGGGCACGCTGCTGGCCGACGGCTATGGCGGCTACGACGGCGTGGTCGTGGGCAACGATCTCACCCGCGCCGGCTGCTGGGCGCACGCACGCAGGAAGTTCGTCGAGGCGGAGAAGGCCCATCCACAGATCGCCAAAGAAGCCGTCGATCTGATCGGCAGGCTCTACGACGTCGAACGCCGCGCCAAAGAGATAAATCACCAAGACCGGCTCGCGCTGCGCCGGGCAGAATCACAGCCGACGCTGGATCTGCTGCACGAGCGGCTAAGCGCATGGAAGCTGCAACTGCTGCCCAAGCATCCGATGAGCGACGCCATCGGCTATGCGCTGCGGCAGTGGAAAGAGCTGAACGTGTTCGCAGCCGACGGCGCCGTGCCGATCGACAATAACATGTCAGAACGCGAGATGAAGCGAATCGTGCTCAACCGCAAGAACAGCCTCTTCGTGGGTAACGAACGCGGCGGCGAGACCGCCGCCATCCTGGCCAGTCTTACCAGCACCTGTCGGCGGCATGACCTCGATCCGCAGCGGTACCTGACGCAGCTGCTGACGAACCTGGCCGACACGCCGATGAGCCAACTCGATCAGTGGCTGCCCGACCAGTGGAAAGCCGCCAACCCCGAACCCATGCCCAATGGCAAGGTGTAGTTCACCGATCGCTCTCATCTGATGCGGCAAGCCAAGCTGCACCTCTTCAACTCACGACCCGCGCGGAAACTTGAATGATTGAGTCGCCTAGATGCCTAATTGGAAACTTCGCCGGGTTCAGAGCGACACCAGTTGTTTCCGCTGACGGTAACGAGATCGCGAGAGGCAAGCTGCAGCGTTTCTTCGTAGATGGCGCGCTCGCGTCGCCCCCAATCCCGTTGTCAAGAACTCGACGCGAGGACGCCGCATCGTGACCTACGCAGCAGAGCGTCGGCATCGATAGCAGCGTTGTTTCGCAATCTTGACTGGCGCGCAGTCGAGGATTGCCAGATCCAGCCGAAGGACATGATGCGTCTGGTAGGAAGTTGATGACGCTGAACTTCCTACGAGACGCATCGCGTTTGGATCCAACGGCAGCGACAATTGCAGGCGAACCTCGCGGGTTTCGAGGTCGACCTCGGCCTTCGAGACCAGCGTGCGCAGGACGTCTCGCAGCGCGGCGATGGGCATGTCGGCCATGTTCGCGCTCAGGCTGGCCAGGCGCGACTTGATCGCCAAGGCGATCGCTTCGGGATCGGCGTCCATCAGTCCGTCATTCGCCTCGGCTTGGGCGATCGATTCATCAAGTTGCTGACGCTCGGCGCGAAGCCGCGCCAGTTCGGCCTGGGCGTCCTTCAAGTCCGCTTCGTCAAAGGATGCGATGATCATCTCGACGCGCTTACGCAGACGATCGCGCTTGCCGCGCATCGCGTCCAGACCTTCGGATGGATCAGGTCGCTCGCGCGTCGTCGCAATGAGGGCAGCGATCCGCTGATCCAGGTCGGGCATGGCCCCGAAAAATTTTTCGACTTCCTGGAGAACGGCGTTCTCCAGGAAGTCGGCGCGGATCAAGCGGTTGAAGATGCTGTCCTTCATGTAGCCGCGCCGTCCTCGCCGATGGCGGTAATAGCGCACCTTCTCGCCAACCCGGCCGCAGAGGACGCCGACGAGCGTTTCACCATCCTGCTTGGCGCGGAGGATGCCGCTCAAGAGGTAATCGCTCGCGTTATGACGGTTCCTCGGCTTCTTAGGCCGATCGGGATTGCCGCGATCTGCCCAGATCGCTTCCTGGGCAGCCCTTGCCATCTCGCGTACGTCGGCATCGAGAAAGTCGATCAGCAGCGGCTGATCCTGGATGAACCATTCCCCGCGCGGCCGATGTCGCCATGGCAGTCGCTCTGCGTTCGCGGTCAATTCCGCATTGATCTCAACGACCTTGGGCGCGTTTGGGCTGCGCTCATGGTAGAGGGCCGCTGTCATGCGGTTACCGATCGTCCGGCCGGTATACGCGGCCTGCTCGTAGATGCTCTCGACCTGATGCTGGCTCCAGGTCTTGCCCCAAGGGGAGCGGACGCCGCGTCGATTCAGAACATCGGCAATGCGCTTGCCGCCGAAGCCGCTGCGGTAATGAAGATCAAAGATCTCGCGGACGACCGCGACTTCCTCCGCGTCGCCGGGCATCAGGCGCACGAGTTCGCTCTTCTGCTTGCGATAACGGCCTTGGCCCTTCCGTCCGCCGATTTCGCCGTAGGTATCGACGACGGCATACGTCTGCGGATCGAGTTTCTGCTGTCGGCCGTCGCCGCAGTCGCGGATGATATGGTTCGGCCGTCCATCTGCGCTAAGGTAGAGCCTCCAGCAGCCGAACGGCGTATGGGTACTGGTAACGTTGCGTCCCTGTTCGATCGCATGCTGCGAGCCTTGCGTACTGCGTTGGCTGATGCTGAATGCCTGCTCCTGGGCCGCTTCATACTTCATTACCTTGATCAGGTTGGCGTAGCGGCCTTCGGGAATCTCGTCGCCGACGAACAGGATCTCGATACCAGCGCAGCGGCATTCATGCTCGAACCAAAATCCATGGCCGCTGCCGCTGCGCGTCAGTCGATCAAGCCGCTGAACGAGCAAAACGTCGAAGTCGTTCTTCGTGCGCTTGCGTTTGACGATCTCGGCCAGATCGGCGCGTTTGCCGGGCATCGACCCGGTAACGCCTTCGAGCATGATCTTGTCGACGTAGATCATCTCTCTCGCATCGCCAAAGGCGCGCTGCATGTCGAGTTGAGCCTCGGTGGAGGATGTTCCATCGCTGTCATTGCTGACGCGGCATAGGCAGAGGTATCGCTTCCTCGCCATGTTCTTGGGCTTGCTCATCGCTTTCCTTCGGGCCGTTGGCGGTGCGCGCGGACGAGTTCCGCGAGCAGCCGCCCAAAGGCCGTCTCAAACTGCTGTCGTTCTGCGTCGGTTTGGCCGCGCCGCTCGATGGCGAGGCTTGTCGCGCGGGATCGACCAAGGCTCGCCAGAGAGCGAGTCAGGGCCTGATCGTCGTTGAGCGACGGAGTGCTTCGATGTCTGTTCTTCCGCGACATGGTGCGGGCCTCCTTCACAAAATCCGGAGAATTCATCAGCGGATGAGGAATCGCTCACCGCCGTCGGAAAACTCGGTGCCGTCTGCAATCTCCCCTGTCTCTGCGAGGTGTCGGTCCAGGTCGCTTTTTGAAATCGACTCGACGACGCGGATCGCGGTGGGAAGATTGGTTCTGGCCCATGTCATCAACAGGCGATCGTCGGTGACGAGGAGTTTTGGGCGTTCGGCGCGAAACGACAGCGTGCCACCAGGCAGGTCGATCGTCTTCGACTTTCGACGACCGTTCCTGACGAGTTCGGCTCGGGCCCATGCTTCGAGCTCGCCGCCGAATCGTGCCAGGAAGAACGCTTCGCGCCGCTGAGCCCGCTTCAGTTCGCGTTCGGCCCATGCCTTGACCCGAAGTTGATGGGCGCGGGCCTCGTTGATCTTGCGTGCGACCATGAGGCAGACTTCTCGTCCACGACATGAAACTCATCAAGCGTCCGCTTGTCGTGCGAGGGTGCATTGGCAACTGTGTCAATGGACATCACTGCCTCCCAGAGTCATCGCGTCGATGAGTGCGCTGACCGCCGCCTTCAACATGGCGTCGACAACGATCTGCGTGTGCGATTCCAGGAAGGCGGACGCCTCGGCGTGCGACCAATCGGGTCGCATTTCCATTACGTCTTCCGCAGTGAACTCGACGGTGATGCCACCGGCGCGTTTCGCCAGTGCAAACGGACTGACCTTTCGTGTTTGTTGCGTGCTCATTGGCCATCTCCTTGATCGAATGTGTTGTCTGATTGATTGAACTTGCGGAATGCGCGACGAGTCAGTTCGCCGCAGATCAAGCCAGCGCGCATCAATGAGATGGCTGAATCTGTGGCGACCGCTTCATTCACTCCTGCCTTCAGCAAGCGACGTCGCAGTCGATACGACAAATCCAGCGTCACGGCGGTGAGTGCCGGTTCGACGGGGACAAACAGCGCCTTTAGTTCGTCCGTCGGCATTCGATAGAGCTCGAACACCCAGGTTCTGGCATCGACGTAGGTCAGGATCGCGTCGCTCGAAACAGAGGGCTTGTCAGTCACGTTGCTCCTCCGTTGCAGTCTCGGGCCATGTCAGTTTCAGCGCCTCGTCAAAGCTCGAACAGGGTACGAGTTGGCAGCCAAGCCCATCGAGTTGTGTGGCAGTCGTGCGCGGCACAAACAGCCGTGTCGCCGGTGAGAGGTTCTCCTTCAGAACCGCCTCGGCAATCGCATCCAGCAATGCCCGCGGCAACGGACGCAGCACGCGATTCAGGTCGATTTCGCCGAGGTAGACGTGCGTCGATGGGACCGGTTTACGCAGAAGGCTGGCGACGAGACTCATCGCCAGCGGAAGGCCAAGATAAGCGCGGTAGGGCGCGTCGCCGGGCAGCAGCGAGGAAATGTTCAGGTTCAGATTGTCGAGATCAATCCCGCGCGTCGTGCTGATCGACCGGACAATCTGCTCAATGCGCCGGCGGGGCAGGCCAGGCGCTGAGACCTGCGCCTTCTCACCAGGCATTGGCAGGCTCAGTTGGACCTGCAACTCGGCGTCGCCCATCTCGCTGCCGATAAACGTGCGCGCGATGCCGGTCATGGGTTCGCGATGTGGCGAGGGGAGCAGTGCGGCCGTCTCGGCATCCGTCATCAGCGGAAAGCCTGCCGACTGCTCGGGCCCAAATCGGTTCTTAAGAACGGAGATCATGCGCCCGGCTCCGGTTCGTTCGATTCGAACGACCGCATCGACATTGTGTTCCAATCCGCGCGGTCCGGCGATCTGGCCACGCTTATTGATGTGCGCGACGGCGATGATCGTCACGCCTGCGTCCTTGGCGCGACGACCAAACTCGTAAAAACCGGCGTACTGACGCGCCGCGTTCGCGGGCAGGCCGTCGCCCTGAACGCTGTCAATGATCAGCAGTTTCGTAGGCGGACCGGCGATCGCCGACCTGATGTTGAACTGGAAGTAGTACGGCAGGTCGGAGAGTTGGCTGATCTCGACCGTGGAGTCCATGAGTCGAATCGCGCGGTCGGCGTCCGAAGGGTTCCAATCGCGAGTCAGCATCTGCGTCCGGCTCAGCAGGCGATCCTGACGTTCTTCTGTCAGGACGGTCAGGGATCGCACACCTTGAACGGCGGCTGAAAGTGCGATCTGCGTCGCGAGCCGACTTTTGCCTGATCCGGGTGATCCCGCCAGCAGATAGATTCCGCCCGCAACGAACCCGCTGATCAGTTTGCTGAACCATCCCATGCTCGAGTCGAGAGGCAAATACTGCGTCGGGCTGCTACGCACGGTGAGCAGGCCTGTCTCGGGTGCCAGAATGACCGGGCGACGTCCTACCGCTCGGAGGTTCGATCCAGGCGAATCGGGGTTAACATTTACCGGCCATATGGGCCCAAGGGGAGGGTGAGTACCATCCATAACGAAACTCCGCAAAAATAGATGAAACACGGGCATTCCCAAAATGGGTCATCAAGGGTTTGCCGACAGCCCGTCAATTCCCAAATTCATAAGCCCAAGTCAAGGAGGAAGTTATGTCGTTTTTTCCGGCGGCCTGTTATGTTGCAGGTGCTCGCATCGGCTTGCAGGAAATTCTGCTAACCGAATTTTTGCCGTTCACATGGGAGTGTTTTTCACGCGGATATACTGTCCCCCCATGAATTCACTTATGAAACCCGACGGGGCGGTCGCACCGCTTTTACTCAATTCACGCCAGGCCGCCCGGATGATCGGCGTCGCCGAGCGGACGCTGTGGGACTTGCGTGCCGACGGGAAAATCGAGTTCGTTCGGATCGGCAAACTGGTTCGCTATCGGATCAGCGACATCGAGATCTATGTCGCCGGCTTGGGCCACGGAGAGTGAACCGGAGAAATGACATGGCATATCTGCATCGGAGTAACGGTCGGGTCGTGATTCAGGTCCGCCTACCCGACGGGCGAAGAACTTCAATTCGCCTCGGGAAGGTCGACGCTCGTACCGCGGCGGGTGTGAAGATTCGCATTGAGCAACTCGAGGACTCGGCCTTTACGGGCATGTCGATACCGAGCGAGACCGCGATGTGGCTGATGCAGATCAATGACAAACTGCACGACCGGCTCGCCCGCGCACATCTATGCAAACCGCGCGAGAGTGGCCAGTACGGCATGAAGCTGGAGGCCATGCTCGATGGCTACTTGAAACGCCGCACCGACCTGAAGCCGCAAAGCCTTGCCGCGTTGCGGACGACGCGCAATCGGCTGATTGCGCATTTCGGAGCAGGAAAGCACGTTTCATCGTTTACTTCTGCCGACGCGGACGATTTTCGCCGTGCGCTGAAGCCCGAACTGGCAAAGGCCACCATCGCCAAGATGACGGTGCTGGCCCGACAGTTTTGGGCCGATGCCGTTCGTCGCGAGATCACGACGAAGAACCCTTTCGAGGGCATCAAACCAGGATCGCAGCGCAACCCGTCTCGCCTGCACTTCGTCACCCGCGATGTAATCAACCGCGTGATCGAAGCGATGCCCACGATCCAATGGAAGTTGGTGCTGGCGTTTGCCCGATATGGTGGCGTGCGAATTCCGAGCGAGATCAAACAACTCGAGTGGTCGCACATCAACTGGAAGGAACGACGGATTCTGATTCACTCGCCCAAGACCGAGCATCACCAGGGACATGAATCACGCCTGATCCCGTTGTTCCCAGAGTTGGTTCCACTGCTGCTCGCGGCCAGACAAGCCGCCGATCCGGAAGAGGAACGGGTTCTGCCTGGCCTCCGACTGGCGAGCAACAACCTTCGGACCCAGCTTTGCAAGATGCTGAAGAAACTGGGGATCGAGCCATGGCCGCGAATTTACCAGAATCTTCGTTCGTCACGTCAGACCGAACTGGCCGAAGAGTTCCCCGGCCACGTCGTCTGCCAGTGGCTTGGGAACAGCGAGCGCATCGCCGGCGCCCACTATCTGCAGACCACCGAAGCGCACTTCGAGCGCGCCGCCGGACCCTCGAAACCCATCGAGTCACCGGTGATGGAAACGAAGGTGATTACGCCCCTCCGGCAGGCGGGTCACTACGCCGTTGTTTGGGCACGGACGGGATACGGAAAGAGTGCTTTCATGGAAGTGGCATTCGGATCGACAACTCCGTCGGCGTCAGCGTATCCAATGTAACTCAGCCATCTGCGCACGCATGGCAGAAGGCGATATGCGCGACACCCAATCTGGAAACGCAGAAAGAGGACCAACATGCCCGAAGCCACCGATATGAATGCGGTATTGAAGTCGCAGGCTCTCCCGCTCGAATTGAATTGATCCAACTGTGCGAAGCCTGCGGCCGGGAGCCGCGTGCCGAACTGCTGGCGATGCTCGACAGCCTGGCCGGTACGACGAAACGTGCGGTGCGCCGGCGCACGCCGGGAACTGGCTCCAGTCGCGCCAATCCGAGGTAGTATCTCTGGCATGTCATCGACGCGGCGAAAGCGCTTCTGGACCGCAACCGAACCTGGAACGACGCAGCTCGCGCGGTCTGCTCAACACCTGGCGCGCGTTTCGGCTAGCCGAATCATCGCGCCGGCAGCCAGAGCGTGTCTTGCGAAGTACCAGTATGTCACGTCGATCGAACGCTCGGCCAAGCTCATCCGCGGCGACCTCCTTCGTGAACTGATCGAGCAACACGGTGTACGCGCCATCGACATTGCGCGTCGCACTGGCGAGCGACCCGCCGACCTCTCGGAGATGTACTCGGTCGCCAAGGCATTTCCGCGCGACCAACGCCCCAGCGACGCAATCTACAACCATCTGCTCTTGGCGACTCGCGCGGTCAAACGATTTCCAAAGATGAACCTGTTGCCGGCTGAGGCGCTCGCGGAGATCCAGCGCGTCGGACTCAGCCAGCATCGCGATGTCACCCGACACTTTCACCGGCTTGAACGTCAACACCGTTCGAGCGTCGAGCAGTCGGATCCAGAGTTTGAACGAGCTGCGATGGGGACCGCGTTGCTGGATCGCTGCCATCACGGGCGATTCCAGGATCTGCTGTCACAGGTTCCAGCCGGCTCGATCCAGGTGTTCTGTATTGATCCCGTCTATGTCTACGCGCGCGACGAGCGGCCATATCGCGCGCGGGCCGCCCGAAGCCTCGCCTGCGACGGGGCGGATGTTCCGGAGGAAGCGATCGGCGCGGTCCTCGATGTTCTGCGTGACTGGCAGAGCAAGCTCGCCGCGGGCGGAGTCGTGCTTCTCTGGCAGCCTTGGCAATCGTTGTTGGGCGAAATCGGTCGGGCCGCTCTGACGTACGCCTGGGAAGTCACCGGGCCGATCATCTGGAACAAGGCCCGACCGCAACCGGGGCGTTTCACTTCGCCGTACAGCGTGCAGGGTGAGTTTCTATGGCTGTTGCACCGGCCTCAAGAAGATCTCGTCGATCACGGTCACGCGTCGCGGGAGATGATTCTGCGCTATCCGCCGGTCAGTTCGCGCGGTTCGGCACCGTCGCAGTTGCATGCATTCGAGAAACCGGTCGCGCTCTGCGAGCATCTCGTTCGAAAACACAGCCGGCCGGGCGATGTGGTGTTCGACGCCTGTGGATGTACCGCCTCAATGAGCGTTGCCGCGCACAACACCGGGCGGCATTGGATCTACGTCGAAAGCAATGCCGAGAATTTCGCGCTCGGTGCCGGCCGTCTGGCCGAAGCGACAAAACAGATCTGATGGCGGGCACGGTCAAGTAGATCACGCCGCGTCGCCGTTACTCAGTACCCCATTCTTGCCAGCCGGCCGGAAGCACGAATCTTCAGTTGGACACCAATCGAGCGATAGGAACGAGCCGAGCCACGCGCTAAGCGTCGCGCAAGTGACTGCTCTCGACTGGGGATGCCGCGCGGCGAAGGGTGGTGTAAAAAGCGGTGTAGCAGGTGACCGTTTTGCCAAGCAGGGCCTCGCGGCGAGCGGCATCGATTCGACCGTAAATCTTTGATCTTCAAGCATTAACGAAAAGGTGCCCGGCATTGCGGGCACCTGCGAAATCAGCCTGAAAACAGCGATTGGGCGCGGTTGGATTCGAACCAACGAAGGCATAAGCCAGCAGATTTACAGTCTGCCCCATTTGGCCACTCTGGAACACGCCCGTGTTTCGGTGGGGCGAACATTCTGGCCGATTCTACGACGGATTTCAACTTGTAGGGGCTGCCCCGCAGCATTGCGCATCAGCGTGAGTGCTGGGCGCTGAGTCGTCTGGCTTTAAGTCGGGCATGGTAGAGCGAGATCTTCGCGCCGACCCAGCGCCGAACCCGCGGCAAGCGGCGGACAAAGGCTGGCAGCGGACCCAAACCGCC
>JANOBD010000211.1:0-107940 GCA_031411495.1 Phycisphaerae bacterium
TCGCCCTTGTCGAAGTGAATGCGGGCGAGCGTATCGAGGATCGCGGCGTCCTTGTGTTCCGAGACTTCGACGGCGCGGGTTGCGATCTTGAGAGCACGATCGAGGTCGCGCGTCTTGAGAGCCTTGTTGTCGACCATGAACCACGCGAGCGCGTTGAGCTGCTGTGCGTCGTCCTTGTTCGATTCAGCCACTTCGTCGGCCACCTTGTAGGCGGCATCATACTTGCCGCCGCTGATGAGCACGCTGAACTTCACCTGGTCGAGCAAGCCCTTGGACTCCGGATGCGCCGCGATCATATCGTCGATCGCTTTCGCAGCACCGTCGAAGTCCTGGTTCTGCATGAGCGGTCCGAGCTTGTCCTGAAGCTCGGCCTGGAGGCCCTGCGCTTGCTCGCGCTTCGCCGCCTCTTTCTTGGCTTCGTTCATGTCGTAATTGCCGGCGACCACCTTTTTCAAGACCGGCGCCATTTCCATCGGGTGGCCGATCCAGGCAATGTTCCCTTCCTTGTCCACGATGAACGCGGTGGGGATGCCGTTCTGGTCGGCGGCTTCCATCCAGTTGGTTGCCATGGCGCCCTTGTCGACGCTCGACTTGTCATCCATGGCGACGTGATAATTCATCTTGTCGCCCATCTGAGCGACGAAGGGCTCCACTTTCGAGTCGTCACGTTCCCAGACGCTTGTGCCGACGAACGTCACCTCGGGATTGGCCTTGGCCATCTCGGTGAGGTGAGGGATTGACTCCCTGCAAGGCCCACACCAGGTCGCCCAGAACTCGACAACGTAAAGCTTGCCCTTCTCAAACCCCTTGACGGGTTCGCCCTTGACCCACTTGCCGACCGTTAATGACGGGGCAGGGTCGCCGACGCCCAGCGTCGCTGCCGACGCGTATGCGCCGAGCGCGGAGAGAGAAACAACCAGTGCCGCTGCCAAATATCGAACACGCATCGCTGTCCTTTCGTGAAAACCCTGGCGGGAAAATCGTCGGACGATCCTACACCTGCTCGAGCAGGGAAGTCACGCCGATGTTCGCCGATTCACGCCTTAGCGGCGAAATGCAGCGCGGCGAAGACTTTCAGATCGACGAGGCGGCCCGCTTTCTGTTGTCGCTTCAGCCAAGCTTCGACCTTGTTGAGCGGGATGAGATGGGTGTCAATCTGCTCGCTGCCATCGCCGTGCGCATCAGCAACCTTTTTCAAGTCTGTTGCTAGAAAGAGGTGGATGACCTCATCGGTCAGTCCGGCGGAGCTCGTGCCGAAAGTGAGTGGCTTCATCCGCTTCGCGGCGAAACCGGTCTCTTCCAGCAACTCTCGTTTTGCGGCGATTGCCAGCGATTCGTTCTCGCTCCCGACGATATCTCCCGCGAGCCCGGCAGGAATCTCGATCACATCGCGATCCAACGGCGGCCGGTGCTGAGAGATCAGGACCAGTTCCTTCGCATCTGTCACGGCCACAATGCAGACTATTCCGGAAATCTTCGGGCGATGTGCATATTCCCACTTGCCTCGACGCCACATTTGGAGGTGTTTACCCTTGTAGAGGGGGATTGCTTTTGCCATGCATCGGGTTTTAATCGAACCGTTGATCCGAGGCACTGCCAGGGAGTGGGGCGCGAAGGGGCGTCTCGGATTGCGGTCGAATGAACCGCCAATCTTGACACAACCGCAAGAGTTGCTTACGTTTCCGTCCTTCGACTTTTCGGATTGGAGCCGTGTTTCGGCATTCCAAGCCGGGTGAATCAGGTTGACTCGACACCCGTTCGGGCGGCCGGCTTTCTCTCTCCGAAAAGCGTTTATCGGTTGAACAGAGCAGGATTTACGTCATGCAACCCGTCCAGAAAACCAGCAAGGCCCGCAAGGGCAAGCGCCGCTCGCATCACGCGCTCAAGCCCACTCACTACGTCCGCTGTCCGCAATGCGCCAGCGCCAAGCTTCCGCACTGTGCCTGCGGAAACTGCGGCTACCACAATGCCAACGTTGCCGTTGCCGTCGCCGATTCGGCCGAGTAATTCCTTGGCGGAGCAAAGCCTTTGAAAGCGGCCGTAGACGTCATGGGCGGCGATAAAGCGCCTTCAGAGATCCTGAAGGGCTGCTGGGAAGCCGCATCCCTGATCGATTCCTCTGATCGCATTCTGCTCGTCGGCCGCGAAGACGTCGTCATGCCTGCGCTCAAAAGCGCGCCCGTGCCGGCCGACAAACTCGCCTGCTACAGCGCCGTCATCGCGACCCAGGAAGTGGCGATGGACGAGTCGCCGGTCGAGGCGATTCGCGGCAAGCCCGACAGTTCGATCAGCGTGATGTGCAAGCTTGTCGCCAAAGGCGAGGCCGACGTCGCGATCTCAGCCGGCAACACCGGTGCCTGCGTCGCGGCCGCACAACTCCGGATGCGCACGCTGCCCGGCGTGAGTCGGCCCGGCATCGCGATCATCATGCCGACGTTTTATGGCCCGGTCGTCCTTTGTGACGTTGGCGCCAATCCGGAACCGAAGCCAAAACACATGCAGCAGTACGCCATCATGGCCTCCGCCTACGCGGAATCCGTCTGCGGCATCAGTAACCCCCGCGTCGGCCTTCTCTCCATCGGCGAAGAAGATGCCAAGGGAAACCAGATCGTCAAAACATCGCGCAAACTGCTTCGCGACGAGCCGCTCATCAACTTCGTCGGCAACGTCGAAGGAAAAGATATTTTCAAGGGCGTCGTCGACGTCGTCGTGTGCGACGGATTCGTCGGCAACATCGTCCTGAAGCTCTCCGAAGGTTTGAGCGAGGGTCTCTTTCAAACCATCGCCGCCGAAATGCAGGAGCAAGGCGAGGAACTGTTCGCGAAGTTCCGCGTCGCCGCGAAGAATATCCTCGCCAAGCACGACTGGCAGGAGCACGGCGGCGCGCCGCTCCTCGGAGTCGGCGGCTATAGCCTGATTTGCCATGGCCGCAGCGAAGCGCGAGCGATCAAGAATGCCATCCGCGTCGGCAAGCAACTCGTATCCAGCGGGATCAACCAGAAAATCACCGACGCGATCAGCAAGAGCGTTCAAGTCGAAGAATGACAGTTCGCGGTTTGCCGTTTGCCGTTCGCGGTTCAAAGCGGATACCTTGCGTCTTGGACTGCAAACCGCAAACTGCTTACTGCAAATTATGCAACGATACTCCGCCATCATCGCCGGCACCGGCAGCTACGCCCCGGAAAAACGTCTGACCAACGACGAACTGTCGAAAATGGTTGACACCAACGACGAGTGGATCGTCCAGCGCACCGGCATCAAAGAGCGCCGGATCGCCGCGAGCACGGAGACGACGGCTTCTCTCGCTTCGCACGCCGCGACCCGCGCGCTCAAGTCGGCGGGGCTGGAGCCCAAAGACCTGGACCTGATCATCGTCTGCACGATCACGCCCGAAATGCAGACGCCCGCCACCGCGTGCTTCGTCGCCGCCTCGCTCGGCCTGTCTAAGACGCCGGCAATGGACCTCGGCGCCGCGTGCAGCGGCTTCATCTACGGCCTCGACACCGCCGCCGCGTTCATTCAGTCCGGCCGGTACAAAAACGTCCTCGTCATTGGCGCGGAAACGCTGAGCCGGATCACCGATTACACCGATCGAAGCTCCTGCATTCTCTTCGGCGATGGCGCTGGCGCGGTGATTCTCTCACGCAGCGAAGATTTACAGCGGGGGCTGCTCTACTCCAGCCTCTATGCGGACGGCAGCGGCTGGGAACTGCTCGCCTGCACGCCCGGCTCGCGTCATCCGATCGATGCGCAGATGGTGGCGGCACGCGCGCAGTACCTGAAAATCAAAGGCCGCGAAGTGTACAAGTTCGCCGTCGATCGATTCATCCAGCTCATCGAAGACGCGATGAAGAAATGTGAACTGAAGCTCGACGACGTGAAGTTGATTGTGCCGCACCAGGTGAATCAGCGGATCATCGACAGCGCGCTCGACAAGCTCCACATCCCCGCGAGCAAAGCATTCGTGAATATCGACCGCTTCGGCAACACCAGTGCCGCGAGCATCCCGATCGCGCTGGACGAGGCCGTGAAGGCGGGCAAACTCGCCAAGGGGGACGTCGTCATCTTTGTCGCGTTCGGCGCCGGGCTGACCTGGGCAAACGCGGTCGTGCGGATGTAACGAGTCCCACTCGTCGATTTCCATTGCCGATTTGATGGAAACGGCGTCATCGCAGGTCTTCAGATCGGAAATTGGAAATGGGCAATGGGCAACTACATTCTCTGTCCCGGCCAGGGATCGCAGATCGTCGGCATGGGCAAGGACTTTTTTGAGAAATCTTCGGAAGCGCGGGCGATATTCGATTCCGCCAATTCGGTTCTCGGATTTGACCTCGCGAAGCTCTGTTTCGAAGGCCCGGCCGAACGGCTGAACCAGACCGACATCAGCCAGCCCGCCATCTACGTGACCAGCATCGCGTGCCACGCCGCCGCCAAGGCCGCGGGAAAGATCGACCCTTCTGCTTCATATGCGTATGCGGGTCTCAGCCTTGGCGAGTACACCGCGCTGCACTTCGCTGGCGTGTTCGATTTCGCGACCGGATTGAAACTCGTCGCGGCGCGCGGGAAATACATGCAGGAGGCCGCGACCGCCACACCGAGCACGATGGTGGCCGTAATGGGTGCGGATGAGATTGCCATCGTGAAGCTCTGCGAAGAGAACGCCAAGGGCGAGGTGCTTGTTCCTGCGAACTTCAACGCCCCCGGCCAGATCGTCGTCAGCGGTTCGATCGGCGCGTGTGAGCGCTTCGCCGCGGCCGCATCTGCCGCCGGCTTTCGTTCGATCCCGCTCACCGTCGCCGGCGCGTTCCATTCGCCGATCATGCAGAGTGGCGCAGAGAAGATGAAAGCCGAACTCGACGAGGTGAGTTTCAACGATCCGAAGTCGACGGTCTTCAGCAACGTCACCGCCAAGCCCCATGGCAGCGCCGCGTCGATCAAGCCGCTGCTCGTCGACCAGATCGTGAAGCCCGTTCGGTGGGAGCAGACGATGGCCGGCGTCGAAGGCAACAAGTTCATCGAACTCGCGCCCGGCAAGGTGCTGACCGGGCTGCTGCGAAAACAGAATCGCCGGGCGGATGTTCTGACGATCGATAGCATTGCGGCGCTCGGATAATCAAGTTCGTGCAGCCGCGAGCTCGCTCGCGCACCGGAGAGCATCGATGTCTGGGCCAGGCGATTACTCAACCTCGTATGTGAACCGCGCCCGCGAGTTCGCGCTGCGCGCCCACGGTAACCAGCAGTACGGCAACCAACCCTACAGCGTTCACCTCGACGCGGTCGCGGAAATCCTCGAACCGTTCGGCCTGCTCGCGCAGGTCGTTGGTTACCTACACGACGTGGTCGAAGATACGTCGGTGCGAATCGACGACATCCGCGCCGACTTCGACGACCTCGTCGCGCGGTGCGTTCTGCTCGTCACCGATTCGGCTGGGACAGATCGCCCGGAACGAAAGCTCGCCACCAATGCCAAGCTCGCGAAGGTCGACGGCGATGAGCGCGTCGCGCTGATCGTGAAGGCGGCGGATCGACTTGCAAACCTCCGCACGTCCGCCTTGGGCGCCAACGATTCGAAACTCGACATGTATCGAGCAGAGCACCCGGCGTTCCGCACCGCGGCATACCGTGCGGGCCTCTGCGACGACCTTTGGAACACGATGGGCCTGATCCTCGCCCAGAGATGAACCCCGCTGGCACGGCCCGGCGTGGGGAGCGTTCGTCAAACTTGCTCACACGCCCCTTCTTCGGAACAATCGCCGACCATGCACGTCCTCTTCGTCCACCAGAACTTTCCGGCCCAGTTCGGCCACATCGCCGCTCACCTTGTCGAGAAGATGAAGTGGCAATGCAGCTTCGTCAGCGAGACCCCGCCCGGCGTTGCCGGCGGCATCCGTAAAATCCAATATCAGACCACCGGCGGCGCGACCAAGTCCAATCACTTCTGCTCGCGAACGTTTGAAAACACCATCTGGCACTGCGAAGGCGTGTACCGCGCCATGCGCCAGATGAAAGACTTTCGCCCGGATCTCATCGTCGGCCACTCCGGCTTCGGGTCGACGCTCTTTCTCCGCGAGCTTTATCCCGACGTGCCTTGCGTAAACTTCTTCGAATATTTCTACAAGCCGCACGACGAACAGTCGGACATGGATTTTCGCCAGGACCTGGGGTGGGAGCTCGACGAGATGAAGTATCTCCGCTCGCGCGCCCGCAACTCGATGATCCTGCTCGACCTGAATAACTGCCAGATCGGCTACTGCCCGACGCAATTCCAGAAGAGCCGATTTCCCGGCGAGTGGGACCCGAAGCTCCGCGTGATTTTCGACGGCATCGATCGGCGAGTCTATCACGGCTATAACGAAGAGCTTCGACCTGCGCCGGGATCGCGCGGCGTCCGCAAACTCGGCGGCGTGGAAATTCCGCCGGACGCGAAGGTCGTCACCTACTGCTCGCGCGGGTTCGAGTCGATGCGCGGTTTCGACATCTTCATGCGCGCCGCCAAGCTCATCTGCGACCGCGACCCGAACGTGATCTTCCTCGTCGCCGGCACCGACCGCATCGCCTACGGCGGCGATGAGCAGTACACCGGCGGCAAGAGCTTCAAGGAATGGACGCTTGCCAAGGACAACTACGATCTCAACCGGATCAAGTTCCTGGGCTGTGTCGACCCGTTCGAACTCGCGCGGATGCTCGCCTCCACCGACCTTCATATCTATCTCACCGTTCCGTTCGTGCTCAGCTGGAGCATGATGGATGCGATGAGCGCCGGCGCCGTCGTGCTCGGCTCGCGCACCGCGCCGGTCGAGGAGATGATCCAGGACGGCGTGAACGGCCTTCTGGCGGACTTCTTCAATCCCGAGGAGTTTGCTGAGAAGGCGCTCAAGGCCCTGAACGATCCCGCCGGGCATCGAGAACTTGGTAGGGCTGCCGAGAAGATGATCGAGGAGAAGTACTCGCTCGATGTCGTCACGCCGCAGATGCTGCAGTTGTACGAAGACGCGATGAACACCAAGGCTGGGCTGGAAGCGCCGCGGCCCTGGCCGGCGGAATCGCCGAGGCAGATCATGCAGTCGGAACGACCCGCGGCACGGCAGCCGACCATCGCAAACATGCGCGGCGCCCCGATCATGGGCGGCACGCCGATGCTCAGCAAAGCGCCGCCCCGGCCGAGGGTCGTCCCGCCCGCCAACACCAAGCCGAAACCGGGAAATCCCTTCTTCGGTTGATTCCTCCAAGTGCGCCGAATCGAACTTATCACCGAAAGCGCCTCGTGCGGCATCACCAAGGAGATGTCGCTCGAACCGCTCACGGGCTGGCGCAAATCGCTCCGTAAAATCGGTCTCGAAGTGATCGGCCGCACGATTGTCCGCGGCGACGCGATCGGACCGGCGATCGAATCGAGCCGGGCGGACATTGTCGCGATCGCGCCGCATTTCTCCGAAAGCGCCCTGACGCTCTGCCGAACGCTCGCCCCGATCCACGCGAAACGAAATCGGCCGGCCATTGTTCTCCTCGACACCTTCGACCAATCCTCCTCGCCGCTGCTGGGCGTGTTGCCGTTCGTCGATCGGTACGCGAAAAAGGTGCTCCTGCGCGATCGGCGCTCGTACCTTCACCCAACGGGCCCCAGTGGGTTCATCTTCACCGACTATCTGGAACGGGAACTGAAGTACCCGCTTTACGGCTGGACCTTCGGCAGCGTCGCGCCGGATGAGGCGTCGCTGGGCAAGCTTGTGCTCGGGTGGGGCTTTGGCGCATCGAGCGTCTGGAAGCGGCGAGCATGGGCCGGCTGCCTGCTGGGAAAGTCCTGGAGCCACCGCCGTATCGATGTGAACATTCGCTTTGCCGTGCCGGCCGATGCGGATGCCGGCGGCTGGTACGCCCGGTATCGCGCACAGATGCGGGATACGGTGAATGCCGCGCTGCGAGGCATCTCGACCACCTCGCCCGAGCGCATCGGCCTGCGCGAATACCGTCGCGAACAGCGCGACAGCCGGATCGTGGTCAGCCCGTTCGGCTACGGCGAACTCTGCCTACGCGACCTGGAGGCGATTTTCGCAGGCGCGCTCCTCGTCAAGCCATCCGTCGACCATCTGGAAGCGAGTCCGAACGTGTACGAAGCCGGCGTGACGTACCGGCCCGTCGCGTGGGACGGTTCGGACATCGGCGCGGTCGTGCGTGATTCGCTGGCACAGCCCCAAGAGTGCATCAAGATGATCCGCGCCGGGCGGCAGAAAATGTGGGACTACCTCTTCGAGCGCGGCTGGTTAAAAGACGTCGAGCGGGTGTTTGAAGGATTGGGGCGAAATTGACGGCCTTGTCGATTCCAAACTGGGCACGTTCCTCTTATCGGCCCGGAATCGGTTTCGAGTATAGTTCTCCCCCGTGGCGAGTCATGGGTTCAACGACTACGAGATCGGCCCGTCGGGCCGGATGAAACGGATCCGCGGGCTCTTAGGTTTTGCGATGTTGATCGCGCTCGCGGGTGGTGCGTTCTCGTACTTGTTCTTTCTGCTGACTTTATCGTGGCAGATCGCGCTGGGGAGCGTGACCGTACTGATCGGCTTCATGCTTCTCAGCGGTTGGTGGGCCGAACGAAGTGGGAACAGTTCGAGCAACCAGATGCGGTGAAGGTACGTGGAATGGCGAGGCTGAATGATGTCAGCGGGCTAGATGCGACAAGCGGAGCGTGAGAGAGCTAGTGGGAGAATGAAACGTCCATGCAACTCACCTGGGATCACTTCGAACGATTCAAGACCCGCGGCCTCGACGCGCGCCGTGCGGGCCAATGGGATGCAGCGCGCGTCTATTTCCTGGAAGCGGCGCGGGTGATGGTCGCGCTCTCGAAACAGGCAACGACCGAACCGCTCGCCGAAGCGCGCCGTGCGACGGCAGAAAAGCTGCTGGATCTGGCAAAGGACTGCGAAGACGCGAAATCGGGCAATCGCAAAGCGCCCGTCGCCAATCGCAAATTGGAAACGCAGTCCGAGTCCAACCAAGGTGAAGAGGAAGGAAAGAATGCGGCCGACTGGATCGTGAAGGAAAAGCCCGCGCTCCGTTTCGACGATGTGGCCGGGCTCGAGGATGTGAAGACCGACATCAAGCTCAAGATGCTCTATCCGTTCGCGCACCCGGAACTTGCCGAGAAGTTCGGGATCCGCGCCGGGGGCGGCGTGTTGCTCTACGGCCCGCCGGGCACGGGCAAGACAATGCTCGCCAAAGCCACCGCCGGCGAAATCGATGCCGCGTTCTTCGTCATCTCGCCCGCCGACATTCTCAGCAAGTGGGTTGGCGAAGCCGAGCAGAACATCAAGAAGCTCTTCGACGAAGCCGCCCAGCAGCCACGGTCGATCATCTTCATCGACGAAATCGAAGCGCTCGTCCCCGCGCGGCGCGACGACGGCAGCAGCGTCATGCAGCGCGTCGTCCCGCAGATCCTGCAGAGCATCGAGGGCTTCGCCAAGGCCGGAACGGGCGCGACGATGCTGATGGGCGCGACCAATGTTCCATGGCAGCTCGACCCGGCGATGATGCGGCCCGGCCGCTTCGACGAGAAGATCTACATCCCGCTGCCCGACCGGCCCGCGCGGCTGAAGTTGCTCGAGATCTACCTCGGCAAGCGGCCGCTGGCGGATGAGGTGAAGTTCGAAACGCTCGTCGATGATCTGGACGGCTATAGCGGCGCGGACATTCGCTACATCTGCGACCGCAGCGCGGTCATCCCATTCATGGCCGCCGCGGCCAGCGACACGGATGATGATTCACAGCACGTGATCACGCCGGCGATTCTGAAGGACGTGATCAGCGACACGCCGCGAAGCGTGACGCAGGAGATGCTCAAGCGGTTTGATGTGTTCGCGGAACAGAGGTAACCCGTGTAGCCGGCGAGCCTGCTCGCCGTTTGACGCGCGCTCGCGGCGAGCAGGCTCGCCGGCTGCACGGGATTGTCACGCCTCCGCCACCATTAGCTTTTCTTCCTGTTCGGTCGTGAACTGATTCGTGTAGAGCTCGAAGTATCGGCACTCGCGCTGGATCAATTCGTGGTGTGTCCCGGCTTCGATCACCCGGCCCGCATCGATCACGAGGATCTTGCTCGCCCGACGGATCGTGCTGAGCCGGTGAGCGATCACGAAGCTGATCCGGCCGTGCATGACGCGGTCGACGGCGCTCTGGATGTCGCGCTCGGTCTGCGTATCGACGCTGCTCGTGGCTTCGTCCATCACGAAGATCTGCGGGTCTGCAACGACGGCACGGGCGAGCGCGATGAGTTGTTTCTGGCCCGTGGAGAGCGCGTTGCCGCCTTCGCCGACCTGCGCATCGAACTTCTTTTCTAGCCGCTCGATGAAGCCGATCGCGTTCGTCAGTCTCGCGGCCTCTTCGACCTCGGCATCGGTCGCATCCAGCCGGCCATAGCGGATGTTTTCGCGGATCGTGCCGCTGAACAGGTGCGGCTGCTGCAAGACGATGCCCAGGCTGCTCTGCAGCCACGCGAGGCTGCGCGAGCGGTAGTCGGTTCCGTCAAAGAGGATCTCGCCGCTCGTCGGCTGGTAAAACCGGCAGAGCAGTGAGACGATCGTGCTCTTGCCGCCGCCGGTGGCGCCGACGAGTGCGATCGTCTGGCCGCGATGAACGGTCAGGTTGAAATCGCTCAGCACCGGCGTGCCGGGCTTGTATTCGAAGCTCACATTGCGGAACTCGATCGTCTCGATCTGTCTCTGGTAGCCGTCGATGGCGAGACCTTCATCCAACTGCGCGAGCGGCAGGTACTTCGCGATCCGGGCCCGCACCTCAGGCGAGTCGTCGATGGCAACTGGCTCGTCCAGTAATCCCTGCACGCGCTCGGCCGACGCCTGCGCGCTCTGGATGACCGTGAGCGTGTTCGCCAGTTCCTGTGCCGGCCCCTGGATGTTGCCGGCGTACTGCAGGAATGTGACGAGCAAGCCGACCGTCAGCCCGGTGCCCGCAACGTTGGTGAGCAGTTGATTGCCGCCGACGTTGAGCGCCAGCGCGACGCCGATCGAGCAGATCGTGGCGACGCCGGGAATGAAGATCGCGCTGAAGAGGGCGTTGCGCAGCGCCTGCTGCTGGTAGCGCGTGACGAGCTGCGTGAACTCGTCGAGATTCGCTTCTTCGCGCACGAGCGACTTGGTGGTCCGCACGCCGTTGAACGCTTCGTTGTAGCTGCCGGTGATGAGCGAACTCGTCTTCTTCATCTGCCGCTGGGTCAGCAGAAGACGCGTCTGGAAAAACTTCGCGGTGAGCAGCAGCAGTGGGATGACCGTGACGACGACGAGGGCCAGTCGCCAGTTCAGGACGAACATGGTGATCGAAATCGTCGTGATCAGGATCGTCCCCCACGTGATATCGAGCAGGCACCACGCCATCACGCGAGATAGGTTGTTGCAGTCGCTGGTCAACCGGGCCATCAGCCAGCCGACGGCCCGCTTGTCGTAGTACGCGAACGGAAGCTGCTGGAGCTTGTCGAACGCGGCGGTGCGGATGTCGGCGCTGGTGCCGCAGGTGATCCGGCCGCACACGATGATGAAACCAAACACGCACCCCGCCAGAACTGCAAACGTGCCGAAGTAGGCGAATCCGTACTTCAGATACGCGTTTCCGCCGGCCTGGTTCTTCACCGCGTCGATCACCCAACCGGTGAGCAGCGGCAACATCACGTCGCAGCCGGCGACGATCGTCGCCAGCGTGATGAGCGAGATGATCTCCCGCTTGTACGGAATCGCGAATCGCAGGATGCGCTTCCACAGGCCGAAATTGATCTTGCCGGTGAAGACGTCTTCTTCGTGTTCAGAGGTCTGGGACATATGCGTTCCTCAATACAACGGATCAGAACTTGTCACCCGGAGCGTACTCGCGAAGGGTCTAGTTTCGGACGTTCGAGAGTAGACGCTTCGCGAGTACGCTCAGCATGACAGATCTCCAGGGCGCAATTGTTACTTTGCTACCGTCAGGTCGCTTTCCAATTCCTGTTTCAAATCCTCTTCCAACGCCGTCTGGATCTGCCAAAGCCGGCGATACATGCCGTCGACGGCGACGAGCGACGCGTGCGTGCCGCGCTGGACGATCTTTCCGTGCTCCAGCACGAGGATCTGGTCGGCGTGGCGAAGCGTGGAGAGACGATGGGCGATCAGCAGCGTCGTCTGCTTGCCGCGGCGACGCTTGAGCGCTTCGAGAATCTGGCTCTCCGTGTGCGTGTCGACGGCGCTCAGGGCATCATCCAGCACGAGGATGGCCGAGTCGCGCAGCAGCGCCCGCGCAATCGCCACGCGCTGCCGCTGTCCGCCGGAAAGGGTGACGCCGCGCTCGCCGATCAGCGTGTCGTACTTTTTGTCGAACCCCTCGATCGACTCGTGGATGTGCGCCATCTGCGAAACCTGGACGATCTCATCCAGATTCGCTTCCCTTCGGCCGATCGAGATGTTCTGCGCGAGCGTCTTGCCGTAGAGGAACGGCTCCTGCAGGACCACGCCGATCTCGTTGCGCACGTCGTACCGCTTGAGGTTGGCGATGTCGATGCCGTCGATCGTCACCTTTCCTGCCGTGGCGTCATATAACCGCAACAGCAAGTGGATGATCGTCGTCTTGCCCGAGCCGCTGGGCCCGAGCAGGGCAAGCGTCTCGCCGGGCTCGACGGTGAAGCTGATGTCTTCCAGGATCGGCTTCTCGCCGATCTTGTAGCCGACATTTTCGAACACGATCCTCCGATCGCTCGCCGCCGGCAGAGCCTGTGGCGATGCCGGGTCGGTTTCGCGCGGCGCGGTGAGCACCTCGTGAATGCGCCCGATCGCGACGATCGACTTGCCCGTATCCGTGAGCACCCGGCCCATATGCCTGATCGGCCAGATGTACATGCCCACGTAGCCGATGAAGGTGACGAGCACGCCTACCTCCAGTTGACCGGTTCGGATTCGGTACGCGCCGACCAGGAGAACGAGCGACAACTGGATGAACGTCAGCAGGTCGCTGCTCGACCAGAAATACGCCATCAGCTTGAACAAGCGCAGGTGCAGCGCGGCGTGGGTGTGGTTCTTCTCGCCGAACTTTTTCTTCTCGTGATCCTGCCTTGCGAAGGCCCGAACGACGCGAATGCCGGTCAGGTTCTCCTGAAGCACCGTCGTCATCTCGCCTTCGGCCTCGTCCATCTTCTTGAACGAGCCCGAGACGCGTTTGAAGAAGATGACGGCCGATGACACGATCACGGGCAGCAACGACACGGCAACCAGTGTCATAAAGGGGCTGAGCATCAACATCAGCGGGATCGCGACCAAGAGCAGCATCAACGCGCGGGTGATCTCGATGAGTTCGTTGCTGTAGAGCAATCGAACCGTCTCGACATCGCTCGTGCATCGCTGGACCGTGTCGCCGGTCTGTACTGATGCGTGCCATGTGAGGGGCAGGCGCTGGAGCTGGTCGTAGAGCGCGATGCGCAGCTTGCGGATCACGCCCTCGGCCGCTGTTGCGGTGGCGCGCTGGCTGACGAACATGCAAACGCCGCCCAGCACCGTCGTCGTGAAGAGCCAGATGCTCGCCACCCAAAGATGGGCGCGCAGCCACTCGTGGCCGCCGAGAATTCCGATCATGACGCGCAGCAGCCTTGGCTCATCCTTCGACGGCGCGATGTCGACGATGTTGTTCACCGTCGTGCCGACGATGAGCGGCGCCATGTAGAGCAGAAGGGTGCCCGCCACCATGGCGCCAAGGGCCAGGAGATAGCGGTGGCGGACGCCGCGCGTGAGGTCGAAGAGGATTTTCCATTTACTATCGATAGGCACAGTTGCCTCCCGAAGCGTTGAGACGGCACCGCGAGCGGACAGCCCACGCGAAACCGAACTAACTCGATTGTGAGAAAAGGAACCACACCATGGCGCTGCATCCGCCCGGAGCGGAAACCGCGGCCGCATTCGAAAAGCAGCGGCGCACGCGCGTGGTGCGAAAAAGCGACACGGACTTACATCGAAGTAAGTCTGAAGGCGTTGGCCCGTGGCGCGAGGATGTGGGGAATAATGGTTTTCATCGATTGCCCCTCCCTGTGGAGAGAGGGAAAAGGCTAACAAACGTCGGAACTGCTGACAAGCCGATTCGCTTCACCAATTTCAAGACAATTGTTAAGCACCAATCCAACGCGCCTCGAGCGTTTTCACACGGATAACTTCACATCGGTCCACGATGAAATCGAAAATCTCGGCTTTCGGATTCAACACACCTTGTCCAACCGGGGCAGAATCTGTTATCCCTGCGGATTGCCGATGCCCGTTCTAGAAGACCTTAAACGCGATTTTCAGTTCGAGATCCGTACTCGCGGGAAGCAGTACTATCTCGACGACGCAGTTCACATCAACAACACCGAACCCGGCGCGATCAAGGCGCAGGTGACCGGCGGCGACAAGTATCGCGTTGAGATCCGCTGGGAGCCGATGGGCGTTGCCTACGCCTGCACCTGCCCGTTCTTCCAGGACAACGACAAGCCCTGCAAGCACATCTGGGCGACGCTCCTCGAGGCCGATCACCAGGGCGTCCTGGACACCGCCGCTCGCCGCATCGATCTGCCCGGTTCCTCACGGATCGCTCCTCCTACGTCCAATGGAATTGCCTCCCTCACCGGCGTGCCGACAAAGCGCCGCGCCCTGTGGCAATCGCAACTCGAGAAGATACGCGACAACGTCCAGCGCAACGGCCGACTCGCTCCGCCGCCTGCCGATCTCCACTGGCCCGAAGACCGCCGGATTCTCTACGCCATCGATGTCGATCGCTCCATCCGATCGCTGGGTGGCGGCGTGGTCGTTCGACTCTTCACGCAGAAGTTTACCAAGGCCGGGAAGTGGGGCGAGCCCAAGCGCTTCGGCTTCACCGTCCAGCAGTGGCTCGACGTGACCGACGAAGTCGACCGCGACATCGCCCAGATGCTCGTCGGCTCCTCGCGCGGATTCTTCCTCAGTTCCAACGATCCGACAATCGAACTTGCCGAATGGGCGCACGCATCTGTCCTGAAGCGAATCGTCGAAAGCGGCCGCTGCCATCTCTGCAAACAGGACAATCTCATTGGCGATCCGATCACATGGGATGACGGCCCGCCATACCGCTTCCAGATCGAACTGGTCGCGGACGAGCGCTCGAGCGGACACCGAGTCGTGGCGACGCTCGCCCGCGGCGAGGAAACCGTCCCGCTTTCGCGCGTCTCGGCGTGTATCGCGCACGGCTGGGTGATTTTCGCCGACCGCATCGCCAAGCTCGATCACTGCAACGCGTGGAACCTGCTCAACGAAATCCGCCAGCAGGAAGAGATGGTCATCCCGTCGGCAGACACCGAAGAACTGCTGCGCGAACTCTTCACGCTTCCGCGCCTGCCCGCGCTCAAGCTGCCCGACACGCTCGGCATCCGGACGATCGAAGAAAAACCGCTGCCCGAGATGCGGGTCATGTCGCCGGGCAAGGGAATGCAGTTGCAGCCCGGCACGTTGCAGGTGGATATCGCGTACAACTACGCCGGGCAGCGCGTGTCGTTTGAGGATTCGCGAATCACGCTCTTCGACGCCGCGCAACGGTCGCTCGTCCGCCGCGATCGCGACGAAGAGGCGATGCGCTGGAAGCAGCTCATCACCGCCGGCGTGCGCATCGACACGATGTGGGGCCGCGAGCGCACGACATTGGTCCTCAGCACCGATCGACTGTCGACGGCGGTCACCGAACTCATCCGACAAGGGTGGAATGTCGAGGCGGACGGAAAGATCTACCGGACCGCGGGCAACATCGATGTCGCCGTCAACAGCGGCATCGACTGGTTCGATCTCGACGTGAATGTCGACTTCGGCGGCATCAAGATGGCGCTGCCCAAGCTCCTAAAGGCGCTGCAGAAGGGCCAGAAGACCATCCAGCTCTCCGACGGAACGGTCGGGTTGCTCCCCGAAGAATGGCTCTCCAAATACGCGATGCTCGCCGGCCTTGGCACCGAGCAGGGCGACGGCAACCTGCGCTTCAACAAGACGCAGGTGGGCTTTCTCGATGCGATGATCGCTGCGCTGCCGAGCGCGCGGTTCGACGAAGTGTACGAGCGCGCCCGCGGCGAACTCGCCAGCTTCAGCGGCATCGGCGCCAGCGAGCCGCCGGCGAGCTTCCAGGGCGAACTCCGCTCCTACCAGAAGGAAGGTCTCGGCTGGCTTCACTTCCTGCGCAAGTTCCACTTCGGCGGATGCCTGGCCGACGACATGGGCCTTGGCAAGACCGTCCAGGTGCTCGCGCTGCTGGATGCGCGGCGCGTCGAAGGCAAAGGCACATCGCTCGTCGTCGTGCCGCGCTCGCTGGTCTTCAACTGGCAGAACGAAGCGATCAAGTTCGCGCCGCAGTTGAAAGTGCTCGACTACTCGGGCATCGGCCGCGAAAAGAACATCGAGAACTTCAAGAACTACGACCTGATCCTCACTACCTATGGCACGCTCCGCCGCGACGTCGGCCTGCTCCGCGATTTCCACTTCGACTACCTGATTCTCGACGAGTCGCAGGCGATCAAGAACGCCGCCACCGCGTCCGCCAAGAGCGTGCGCCTGCTCCGCGGCAAACATCGACTGGCCATGAGTGGCACGCCGATCGAGAATCACCTCGGCGAACTCTGGAGCCTTTTCGAGTTCCTGAACCCCGGCATGCTCGGCGGCGCGAATCTCTTCCGCAACCTCTCCGGCGGACCGACCACCACGCCCGAAGGTCGCCAGCTCATCGCCAAGAGCGTCCGCCCGTTCATCCTCCGCCGCACGAAAGGGCAGGTCGCCAAGGAACTGCCGGACCGCGTCGAACAGACGATCTTCTGCGAACTCGACGAAGTGCAGCGCAAGATGTACGACGAACTGCGCGACCATTACCGCGTCGCGCTGCTCAACCGGATCGACGAGGTCGGGCTGGGATCGTCCAAGATTCAGGTGCTGGAAGCGCTGCTTCGCCTGCGCCAGGCGGCGTGTCATCCGGCGCTGTTCGACCCGACCAACGTCGACGCGCCCAGCGCCAAGCTCGACACGCTCATGGATCACCTCACCGCGATCCACGAAGAAGGACACAAGAGCCTGGTCTTCAGCCAGTTCACCAGCTTCCTCGCGCTGGCCAAGAAACAGCTCGACGCGCGCGGCATCACGTACGAGTACCTGGACGGACAGACCAACGACCGCCAGGCGCCGGTGAATCGCTTCCAGACCGATCCCGATTGCAAACTGTTCCTCATCAGCCTCAAGGCCGGCGGCGTGGGCTTGAACCTCACCGCGGCCGAGTATGTGTTCCTGCTCGACCCGTGGTGGAACCCCGCCGTCGAAGCGCAGGCGATCGACCGCGCCCATCGCATCGGCCAGATGAACACCGTCTTCGCCTACCGCCTGATCGCGAAAGACACGGTGGAGGAAAAGGTCCTGCAGCTGCAAAGCAGCAAGCGCGAACTCGCCGATGCGATCATCAATCAGGACAACAGCGTCATCGGTGCCCTGACCGCGGACGATCTGAAGCTGCTCCTGTCGTAGGGTGGGCATCGCCCACCGCTTCACAAAGAGAATGGCGTAGGGCGGGCATAGCCCACCGTCTTCGAAATACGGTGGGCATTGCCCACCCTACGAGGGCATCAACTCTTCATCGCCCACCGCTGTTATTCCAATTCGTAGCCCAACGTCGGCGGCGGCGGTGTCGCACCATTGCAGACGCAACACCAATCTCGCGAATAGATCCCTGCCCGGACCCAGCGATCAAAACTCGAATGTGGCCACTGATGCGGGCATTTGCAGTAGCCGTGTTTCACGGGATTGAAATGAATGTATTCGACGTGCCGATTGAAATCGTCCTGGTCGCGAATCGTGTGCTCGAAGAATCGCCGCTGCCAGATGTCCCGCTCGCGATGTTTTGCGCGTGATGCGACAGTACTGGTTGGACCAGCCGCGTCGCCCGCGAGTGACTTCGTGAAGCGCGCTTTCATACGCCCGATGCGAAACGAGTAATCGACATCGTTCTCGGGAGGCGAAAGGAGCAGGTGAAGATGATCCGGTAATACCACGGCCGCATTGATCTTAAACGGCCGTTCCGCTAGGACGAAACGCACGGCGTCGCGAAGGAGTTCGATGGTTCGTTCATCTTCGAACAACGGCGATCGCTCGAATGTGACGATCGTGAGAAACACGCTCGCGCCCTCCACATATCGCCGGACGTAATTCGGCATGGCACGAAACTACAGAAGGTGACGTGTGATGGAAACCGCAATTTGGCTTAATCGGTGGGCAGTGCCCACCCTACGAACCCACACGCCGTAGGGTGGGCATCGCCCACGGTCGTCAATGTGTGCATAACGACCGTTGGGTGGACATTGCCCACCGTCTTCCATTTGCACATTCACGGTGGGCAGTGCCCACCCTACTTTTCTGCTCTCGACTTCGAACTACCAACCCGGCTACAAGCGACTCCATTTTGACCTTGGCGGCGGGGGGTGCGCGCGGCGGCGGCGATCGGACGGGAGACCGTCTCATCGCGGGAGAGGGTGTCTCACGCGGAAGAGTTTTCAGTGGCAGCGACGTTCATGTTTCGTAACCGATTATCAAACCTCGTTTTGTCGACACGGACGGAGTTTCCCGCCGGAAGCCCGCAAGATCACAAGCGAGAGGAACTGAGAGGGTTTGAGAGGGTTTTCAAATTTCAAAACAAGCTCTCATGCGTCGTGGAAATCCCGACGGGATCTGCATGTCCCCCGCCGCGCTTCTTCGGATTGCGAGTGTGCCGTATCGTTCCCGCTCCTATGAAACAGCCTCCGACAACCTCCAAGACCCCGCGCGAACTCGGCTACACCTTTCCCGCAGAGTGGGAGGCGCAGCGCGGCACGTGGATGAGCTGGCCCCGGCCCGAGGGAATCTCATTCCCCGGGCGCTACCACCTCATCGGCCCGCAGCTCTGCGAAATCGTCCGGCAGATCGCGCTGCGGCAGGAGGTCCACATCAATGTGCCCAACGAGAACTGGGAGTATCTCGTGCGGGCGCTCTTCGCAGAGCAGGACGTGCCGACCAGGCGCGTGTTCTTTCACTTCATCAAGACGAATGAAGCCTGGTGCCGCGATCACGGGCCGGCGTTTGTCAGGAAAAGTCGAGAGTTCAGAGTGGAGAGTCGAGAGTTGAAGAAGACTCGCGGTGGCTCTTCTCACTCTCTACTCTCCACTGGTAACTCTCCACTGGCAATTGTCGACTGGGCCTTCAACGCCTGGGGCGGAAAATATCCGCCTTACGACTCGGACGATGCCGTGCCGACTGAAGTGGCGAAAGTGCTCAAGATCAAGAACGTCTTCTACCCCGGCATTGTCATGGAAGGGGGCGCGGTGGACTTCAACGGCAAGGGCACCGTCCTCACCACCACCGATTGCCTGCTGAACAAGAATCGCAACCCGCACTTGAGCAGGGAAGAGATCGAGCAGTACCTCAAGGACTACTACGGCCAGAAGCACGTCTGCTGGCTCACCGGCGGGATCGAGGGGGATGACACCGATGGCCATATCGACGACCTGGCGCGGTTCATCTCGCCCGATACGATCGTCTTCAGCGTCGAATCGAACCCCAAAGACGTCAACTTCAAGACGCTCAAAAAAGTCCGCGAGCAGCTCGACGGGCTTCGCGATCAGGACGGCAACCCGTTCGAGATCGTCGAACTGCCGATGCCCAAGCCGGTGATCATCGAAAAGCAGCGTTGCCCGGCCACGTACATGAACTTCCTGTTCGTGAACGGGAAAGGCAAAGGCGCGATTCTGGTACCGACGTATCGCGACAAGAAAAACGACGAACGGGCGCTCGCGGTTTTTCGTAAACGGTTGCCGAGGCATGAAGTGGTGGGAATTGACTGCACGGAAGTCATCTGGGGCCTCGGCGCGATTCACTGCCTGACGCAACAGGTGCCGGCATGAATGAGGCGTTTTCAAACTTTGTTTCCGGACGCAGAAATTCGCGCGAAAATTGCCTGCATTGTCCCATCAACCGATTGACTTGTGCGCAGACCTGCTAGGATTCGACGCCATCGAAGTGCTCGACGCTCTGGAGGCTCTACAAACGATGACACCAACCGCTGAGTTCACCGGCTCCCCCTCGGCGACTCCCACGACAACTTCCGCCATCCCCAACGGAAACGGCGTTCACTCCGCCGCGCCGCAGCGCCCGTGGTCTGTCGAAGAATCCCGCAAGCTCTACGGCATTCGCGACTGGGGCAACGGCTATTTCAACATCAACGACAAAGGCCACGTCGCCGTCCACCCGACGGCCAATCCGGCCGTTTCGCTGGATCTCAAGGCGCTCGTCGACGACCTGCGCGAGCGCGACGTTCAGGTGCCGATCCTCGTCCGCTTCACCGACATCCTGCAGCACCGCGTCGGCGAGATTTACCGCGCCTTCGAGACGGCCATCCGCGAGATGAACTTCGCGGGATCGTACAAGTGCGTCTACCCGATCAAGGTGAACCAGCAGCGCCACGTCGTGGAAGAAATTCACGAGTTCGGAAAGCAGTACGGCTTCGGGCTGGAAGCCGGCAGCAAGCCGGAACTGCTGGCCGTAATGGCAATTGTCGACGACGACAAGACGCCGATCGTCTGCAATGGCTTCAAGGATGACGAGTTCATCGAAGCGGTCATCCTCGCGACCAAGATCGGGCGTACGGTCATCCCGGTCGTCGAGAAGTTCAGCGAACTCGAGGCGATCGTCCGCTTCGCCAAGATCCACAACGTGCGGCCGAAGATCGGCGTGCGCGTCAAGCTCAGCACTAAGGGTGCGGGCCGCTGGGAACAGTCCGGCGGGGTGCGCTCGAAGTTCGGGCTTTTCGTCTCGGAGATTCTCGCCGCGCTCGACTACCTGCGCAAGCACGACATGGGTGAATGCCTGTCGATGCTTCACTTCCACATCGGCAGCCAGGTGAACAACATCCGCAGCATCAAGGCGGCGATCATCGAGCTCGGCCGCGTGTATACCGAACTCCAGCACCTCGGCGCCGGCCTGCAGTACATCGACGTGGGCGGCGGGCTGGGCGTGGATTACGACGGCTCGAAGACCAACTTCGAATCTTCGATCAACTACGGCCTGCAGGAATACGCCAACGACATCATCTTTCACTTGAAGGAAGTCTGCGATCAGGCGAAGGTGCCGCACCCGACAGTCATCAGCGAGAGCGGCCGGGCGATGGTCGCCTATCACAGCGTGCTGGTCTTCAACGTGATCGGCTGGTCCGGCTTTACGCGATTCTCACTGCCCGAATCGGTTTCGCAGGAAGAGCGCGCCAAGATGCCTCAGCCGCTGGTGACGCTGTTGGATACGTACAAGGATGTCAACGAGCAGAACTTCAACGAGTGCTACCACGACGCACAGGTCGCCAAGGACGCGGTGCTGAATTTGTTCGGCCTTGGCTACTGCTCTCTGAAAAACCGTTCGCTGGCGGAAGAAGTGTTCTTCGGGATTTGCTTCAAGATCCTGCAGATCGTCCGCAAGCTTCCTTACGTCCCCGAAGAGTTCGAAGGTCTGGAGTCGATGCTCTCGGACACATACTTCTGCAACTTCTCGGTGTTCCAGAGCCTGCCGGACAGCTGGGCGATCGACCAGCTCTTCCCGATCATGCCGATCCATCGGCTCAATGAAGAACCGAACTGCCGCGGTATCCTCGCGGACATCTCCTGCGACTCGGATGGCAAGATCGATCGATTCATCGACAAGCGCGACGTGAAGAGCGTTCTTGAGCTTCATCCCTACAGCGGCGAGGACTATCTCATCGGCGCGTTCCTCGTCGGCGCGTACCAGGAAATCCTTGGCGATCTCCATAACCTGCTGGGCGACACCAACGCCGTGCACGTCACGATCGACGAGAACGGCCAGATGTGCGTCGATGAAATCGTCGAAGGCGACAGTGTGAAGGAAGTCCTGAGCTATGTGCAGTACAACCCGGAAGAACTCCTGCGTTCCATGCGCAAGATGGTCGACAAGGCGCTGCGCGAGAACAAGATCAACAATGAGGAGTCGCGCACGCTGCTGCGCTTCTACGAGCAGGGCCTCGAAGGCTACACGTACCTGGAGTGAACGCGGCCGACTACAAAGCGACCGATCGCGATGGGCGGTCGCTCAGGATTACGCGACATCGGCGTAATCGGTTGCGAAAACTGAATAGTCGCTGTAGGGCGTTTTATTGATCGGGACGCTGGGGAACCGGACGCGGTGGGGCGCCTGCCGAAAACGCTCGATCATTTCCTGTCCCTGGCGGACCTTGTCCGAAAAGGATTGATAAAGCAGGGCGACCATCCCCAGCCCGATCAGCAGTATGACGATAGATCCTCGCATCATGCCCTCGCAGTGAAGGTCAGTTCGGCTCCCGACTTTCGTTCGACCTTCTTGAACTCTGGACATCGGCCAACCAGAATCCCTAACGCACTTTCTGTAACCCCCTCTTAAGGCCACGGCGATGAAACCTGCGGACTTTGATCGATGGCTGAGCCACCCGCCGCGGAGCCCGCTGCTCATGGGGATACTTAACGCGACGCCGGACAGTTTTTCGGATGGCGGGACATTCTTCGACAAGATTTCGGCAATTCGGCATGCGGACGCCATGATCGAGCAGGGCGCATCGATCATCGACGTGGGCGGCGAGTCGACGCGGCCCGGAGCCGACCCGGTCGATGCGCAAGAGCAAATTCGCCGGACTTTGCCGGTGGTCGAGCATCTCGCACAAGCCGGCGCGGTGGTGAGCATCGACACGACCTCCGCCGACGTCGCCAGGGCGGCAATCGGCGCCGGGGCGACAATCATTAACGACGTCTCCGCCGGCCGCGACGATGCCGAGATGTTTCCGCTCGCGGCCAAGTCGGACGCGGCGATCGTCCTGATGCACATGCTCGGCTCGCCGAAGACGATGCAGCAGGAGCCGGTCTATTCGGATGTCGTCTCCGACGTTTTGAGCTTTCTCGAAAAACGCGCCGAAGCGGCAGTGCGTGCCGGGATCGAGCGGAGCCGGATCCTCCTCGACGTCGGGATCGGTTTCGGTAAGACGCTCGAGCACAATCTCGAACTCTTGCGGGAGCATCGCCGGTTCGCGGATCGCGGGTATGCCACCGTGCTGGGCACGAGCCGTAAAGGCTTTCTCGGATCGCTCACCAAGCGGCCCGCCGCCGCCGAGCGGGTGATGGGCACCGCCGCCACGATTGCCTGGGGGATCACCAACGGGGCAGACATCCTGCGTGTCCATGACGTCCGGGAGATGCGAGAAGTGGTGGATGTCATCCTCGCCATCCGCTGCAGTTCGACCCCATTGAAACTAAAGCAGTGACCGGACGGCCCTTTTGAACATGGTCGGATGCCGAAATTGCCGATATAGTCCGGGCAGCATTGCGCGCCCTGTCTTTGGCAATTGAGCTTGGCAATCGTTTGCGGCGACCAGGAGACCATGAATCCGAGCCTTTTCAGCATCAACAGCTTCCTCCGGGCGATTCAGAGCTATTCGCCTTGGCGCGTTGCGCTGGAGATGGTGCTGATCGGAATCGTCGTGTTCTGGGTGGTCCGGTTCCTGCAGGGCACCCGCGGCGCGCGACTCCTGCGCGGCGTCGTGATGCTGCTCATCAGCCTGTACCTCGTCGTCCGGTTGCTGTCCGGGATGTTTGGGCTCGACCTGATTTCGTTCCTGTACGACAAGCTGCTGTTCCTCGCGTCTGCCGCGATCGTCGTGGTGTTCCAGCCAGAATTGCGCCGGGCGCTGATGCGCGTCGGCGAGAGCCGTTTCTTCCGGTCGATGAATACCGAGCTCGACCGCGACGTGGATCAACTCGTCGAGGCGGCCATTTTCTGTTCGAAGCGGAAGATCGGAATGGTGGTCGCGATCGAACGCGAGGTCGGGCTCGGCGGCTTCACCGAGAACGCCGTGCGAGTAAACGCCGACCTCAGCGCGGTACTGCTCCAGACGATCTTCTGGCCCAACAGCCCGATGCACGATTTGGGCGTCGTCGTGAGCAACGGCCGGGTGGCATTCGCGGGCGTCCAGTTTCCGCTTGCCGAAAGCGGCGACCTGGAGCGAGAACTCGGCAGCCGCCATCGCGCCGCCGTCGGCATGAGCCAGGAGACCGATGCCGTCGTCCTGGTCGTTTCGGAAGAGAGCGGCGACATCAGCATCGCGGAACGTGGCGTGCTCTTACGAAAGCTGACACCCGAGGCGGTCCGCGACATGCTCGTGGAACTCCTTGGACAAGTGGGCGGGACATCGCAGCCGGCGGTCGATGAACCCACCGAAGAACGCGACGCCGCCTGATCGAAAAACGCAAACCGACCGCTTTCATGCAAGACAGTTCCGATCCAGCTTCGTCCCCAACGCCGCCGCCAACGCTCGGCTATCGACCGCCGCAACGTCGGACGGGCATGCTCAGCACCTTGCGCCGACAGCGACGGAATCATTTCACGCTCGAACGCCTGCGCGAGTTCGGCACGACGCTCGCGCTCGTCATCCCGCTGACGCTGCTCATCTGGGTCTGGGCAGAGCGCGAACAGAATGTGCCTTCGGAAAAGATGCTTTTTATCGTCGACGTCCGCTCAGGCGATCCGACCAAGACGATGACCATCGTCCGCGACGGCGCGACCTCCGAGGCGATCACCGTCGAACTCACCGGCCCTCGTTCCGGGCTGGATTCGATTCGCGAAACGATCAACAAGGACGCGTCAAAGCAGCGCCTGACGGTGGAAGTCGCGGCGAGCGAAGCATTCGAGCCCAGCAGCGAGCCATACCGCATCACGATCGGCTCGCGTCTGAACCAGCAGAAGATTTTCGAATCCAACGGCGTGACGGTGAAGGAGACCGAACCAGCGACGGCACAGGTAATTGTGGACCGCGTTGTCGAGCGGGAGCTGGAGGTCAAACTTCGCCCGGATCTGGCGAGCCGGGTTGAGTCGGCCGAGTTCGACCCGAAATCGGTGAAAGTGCGCGGGCCCGAGCGCGTCATCTCACAGCTTGAAACCGCCGGCAAGCTCGTCGCCGAACTGGAATTAAACAGCCAGTCCCAGATCATGTCCGCCCAGCCGGGCACGAACATCGTCCTCGCCCAGGAGCGAATTCGCCCGATCGTCGGCACCGGCGTGAGCCTGGTGACCAACCAGATCACCAGCGGCAAACTGAAGATGTCTCAGGATGAGCGCGGCGTGATCAAATCGATGGTCGTTTTCGTCGCCAAGCCGGCCGGGCTCGAATCGCAATACAGCGTCTCGGTGACCCCTCTGACGCTCAGCAACGTGCCGGTGATCGGGCCGATCGACGTGTTGAAGAGGCTGGAGGCGGACGAGATTCAGCCCAAGCCGTTCGCGCTGATCACGATCGCCCGGGAGGACATCGGCAAGACCAACGACCGCATGCCGACGTTCCAGCAACTGCCGCCCGGCGTGCGAGTGGATATGCAGCAGGTGAATCCGCTGCACTTCAGCGTAACCGGCGCAGACGCCGCAATTGACCTGCGAACCACGCCATAAACCAGGCCCTTCCGCCTCAAGCCGCAGTTATCGGCGGAAAGGTCGGGTACCATCCGGCATTGAAGCGAGACCCGCTTTGCCGGTAGGTTAGCGGAGTCGAGTTTCCCGCGCGTTTCCGAATCTGCCGCTCTTGACGGTGCAGATGCTTCGCAAGCGAGCCAGGCCAGCTCAAAGGGATTGAGCAAAAGGTGGTATGAGCCGAATTCTTGTTGCGGTCAGCAGTCCATGGGCGTCACAGCGCCTGATCGACCCCGTCGCCGATCTGGCGTCGCGGCTTGATGCCGACGTCGTTGTCGCGCACGTCTCGCGCCCCAGTGGCGGCCAGCTGCGCGAGCAAGAGCAGTCCGACGGTGAATCGGCCGTCAAGTTGCTCGCCGACTCGCTGCGCGGCCGGGAGCTCCGCGTCGATACGCTCCTCCTGTTTGCCGACGATATTGCCCCGGCGATCATCAACACCGCGGTGGAACAGAACGTGACACTCATCGTGCTCGGGATGACCGGCAAGAACATGTTCGCGCGGCTCATCGCGGGAAACGTGCCCGTGGAACTGATTAAGCAGACGCGCGTCCCGGTGCTGCTGATTCCGCCGGATTGGAATGCGAAGCTGTAAGCGATTCGTAGAGGGAGTATCGACGGGCCGAACCATCCGCCCGCTACTCGATCAAGTTCCGCTCCAGGACCACCAGATTGTCGGCGTGGGATGAGTCCCACCGCAGGCCAACGATGTCGAAACCCGTTTCCATCGCGAAGTGGATGAACTCGCGCTGATGGTTCAGGCATTCGCAGCGGATGTGTTCGTAGCCGTAGTCGCGGGCCCAGGCCACCTGTGCGTCGAGCAGTTGTCGGCCCACGCCGTGGCGGCGCATTTCTGGAATCACGGCGCCGAGCCAGTGATAAAACATGCCGGGCTTGAGCTCGAAACCGATCCAGAAGCCGACCGGCCGATCATCGATCCGGGCGATCAACGTCAAAGTGTTGTAGCGCCCCAGGAATCGCCGTTTGAAGAAATCCACCTCGCGCCGCGGGCGGAAGACCTGGTTGTAAAGCTCCACGGCGCTGGGAAGCAGCGCGTCGTCGGCGATAATGATGTCTACGTTGGCCAATGAGTGTCTCGTACGCGAAAGCGATTGGCCGGAATATTGAGCGGCCCGGCGCGAGACATTCTATGGTTTTGCTGCCGTTTGGCGAGAACGCCGAAAGTCCAGGTCATTTGCCGTCGATCGCAGCCGAAATCGCGCGGGCCAGGCCATTGACATCAGGATGGTGAAAGAGCGTGCCATGCGATCCGTCGATGCGATGAACCGAGATGGCGCTACCTGCCACCGCGCGCCAGCCCATCGCTTGATCCGAATGATCGCAATCCTTCCAGACGCAGTCCGCAGCGCGGAGAACGGTCATTGGCACGTCCAGGGGCGCCGGTCGCCAGCTTCGGCTGATGGTGGCGGCCGCCGCGAGCAGCGCGAGCTGTGCTTGCTGGCGCTGCGTGCTCGCGTTGCTCAGTAATAGCCCGTCGAGCACTTCGAGCGGCGTCATTCCGTGATAGCCTGCGCGCCGGCTGCGAATCGCCCGGACCCAGCCCATCGGTCCCTTCATCAGTAGCCGCCGAAGATGCACGATCGCCCGGTGAACCAGCGGCAACGGCTTCGGCCAGTTCGGACCGGCAGTGTCTATCAGGATCAGGCGCTCCACCTTCTCGCCTTGCTCGCGCAGCCGTCTGCAGATTTCGAACGCGACCCGTCCGCCAAACGAATAGCCGGTCAGCAGGTAAGGCCCGTGAGGCTGGAAGCAGCGGATGGCCGAAACGAATCGACCGACGAGTTGCGGGAGGTCTGCGATCGGCGGCTCGAGCGCATCACTGCCGGGCAGGGACAGTCCCACCACTCCACGCTGAGGAGGCAGCAGTGCCGCCACCGCGGCGTAGCACCAGACGTTTCCGCCCACGCCCGGCAGGCAGAAGAGCGTGGGGGCATCGTGGGTCGGCGTGCGGAACACGACGGGCGGTGCGCGCTCGGGCTGCCAGCCGTCGCGTTCGATCAGGTCCGCCAGCCCCCGCACGCTTGAGTTGCCGGAGATCGCCGAAACCGGAATCTGCCTGGCAAAGCGGCGCTCGAGTTCGAGCGAAAGCTCCATCGCCTGCATGGAATCGCCGCCGGCACAACGGAAATCAAAATCAATGTCGTCCACCGTCGTCTTGAGGATGCGCGAAAAGATCGACGCAACGATGAGTTGCGTCGGCGTGACCGGGAGTACCGTCGGTGCGGAGGCGGGTCGAGCGTTTCCGGTGATGCCGAGGTGCTCGGCGAGCTTTACCCGGACGATCTTGCCCGTCGCGTTGGTCGGGATGCTCGGGATGAAGTGGATGACGCGCGGCACCTTGTAATCCGCAAGCGATGTCGCGAGGAACCGCTGCATCTCAAGTTCAGACATGCTCGCGCCGGGCTTGAGCACGATCGCGGCGTGCAACTCCTCACCCATCAGCGGATCGGGAACCGAAAACGCCGTCGCCTGCTGAACGGCAGGGTGGCGCACCATCGCATCATCAACTTCGCGGGGAGAGATTTTCATGCCCGCGCGGTTGATCTGTTCCTTGAGTCGACCGGTGAGATAGAAGTATCCATCCGCGTCGAAATGACCGAGATCGCCCGTTCGGAAATAGCCGTTGATGAATGCTTCGGCATTCAGTTGCGGCTGCCCCTCGTAGCCGGAGAACACGCCGGGACCCCGGACGACAATCTCCCCCTCCTGATTCGGCCCGAGCGGATTGCCGCATGGATCGAGAATCAGCACGTCGTTCCCTGGCATCGGCCTTCCGACGGACCCGATCCGACGATCCGTCGGCGAGTTCGAGCAGATGTATGCCGAGCATTCCGTCGCGCCCGCCGCTTCGACGTAGCGGGTGTTGAACAGGTGCTCGAGTTCCTGCGGCACGCCGATCGGCATCGGTGCCGATCCGGATCGGATGAATCTCAGTTGCCCGGAGGAAGCAACCTGTTCGACGATGTTGCGATGGCCGGCTGCGCCGCGGAGAACACTCTGGTGAATGGTCGGCACGGCCGTGTACCACGTGGGCGCGAAGCTGCGAAGCGCGGCATAGAAGCCGTCGACGCTGAACTCAGGCAGGATGTGAATCATCGACCGGCTCAGGAACGAGACGATGGCCGCCCCGAGTCCGTGAATGTGAAAGAGCGGCATGACGCCCAGGCAGCGATCCGACGGAGCCAGTCCCAGACGTTCGCAATTGGCGAGCATCATCGCGAGCAGGTTGCGATGGGTGAGTGCGACGATCTTCGGCGTGCCGGTCGTCCCCGAGGTTTGCACAACCAGCGCGTGGTCGTGTTCTGTTGAGTTCAGTTCGCCAGGGACGTCGTTGCGTCGGATCGAAGGCGCGAGCAACTCGTAGTGTCCGGCGTAACTTCCGGAGACGGGATTGAACTCGATCGTGTGCAGCCCGAGCGTCATCGCCGCGCGTCTCGCCGGCGAGTCGACGCCAGCCTGCACGACAATGCTGCGGACCCGCAGGTTGCGAAGTGCGTTTTCGATCTCTGATTGCGCGAAGCGCGGGTTGATCGGTGCGGCGGCCGCGCTCGACATGATCGTCAGTGCGAGCAGCGCCGTGCATGCCGAGTCCGGGAGCGAATACGCGACCCGATCAGTCGGTCGAACGCCCATCGCCCGCAGCGCCGCCTTCTGCGCCCGGACCGCCGAGAAAACCGTCGCGCCGGACGCGGCCCGTTGCCCGGGCGACGAGAGCACCGGCGTCTGGAGATTCTCCAGCGCTTCCTGCAGACATCGACCGAACGTCAGTGGCGCGCGATCGACGCCAAACATCGCTGACACTGAACACCTTCCCAGCTGACAGGCACTGCCACGTCTTCCAATCCGCCGCGCGGCGAAACACTGAGATCAAACGCGTGCGGCTATTATCCAGTGCGACTGTTACTCCAGATATCGAACGCACGGCCTCGTCGCTACGTCAGCAAATTCGCTCCTGAACCGGTTCAGGGGCTGTTTGATGCCCGCATGATCCTGCCAGACGGAATCTCCGGACGCGACAAGATTCCGGCCGCTTCAGGGTGCTCGAGAACGAAAAAGGACGCGATTTCGTCGGAAATCGCGTCCTGAAGCCGTTTGATGTAAATCTGCGTCAGCCGGGGGCCGGCATCGCGCCCGGCGGAAGATCCGGCGTACCGTCGTCCTTCGGCTGGATCACCACGCCGCGCCGCGGCGTCGGCGGATCGATCAGATCGCTCACGCTCGGCTTCGAAATCGTGTCGCCGCGCATCACGCGATCCACATCGCTCGCTTCCAGCGTCTCATACTTGATTAGTGCCTTGGCCAGCGCATCGACCTTGTCCTTATTGGCCTCGAGCAGAACACGCGTGTCTTCGTACAGCTTATCGACGAGCTTCTTCACCTCTTCGTCGATGATCTTGGCCGTGTCTTCAGAGTACTCTTTCGTGCCCATGTCGAAGTAGTTCTGGCGGGAATCGTCTTCGCCGTAGAAGACGAACCCGACGCGATCATTCATGCCCCAGTCGCGCACCATGCGTCGGGCGACGCCGGTGGCCTGGCGGATATCCATCGACGCGCCGGTGTTGACGTCGCCGGTGAACATTTCCTCGGCGATACGGCCGCCAAAGAGCATCTTCAGGTATGAAACGCACCACTTGCGCGAGTAGCTGTTGCGATCGCGTTCCGGAAGCGACATCGTCGCGCCGCCGTAGTTGCCGCGCGGGATGATGGTGACCTTGTGGATCGGGTCCGCATCAGGCACGAGTGTCTGCACAACAGCATGGCCGGCTTCGTGGTATGCGGTCGCGATCTTTTCCTTCTCGTCGATCACGCGACTCTTGCGGGCCCGGCCGAAGCGGACCTTGTCGCGTGCTTCTTCGAGATCGTCCTGTTCGATGAAGTCCTTGTTGGCGAGCGTGGCGCCGAGCGCGGATTCGTTGATGCACGCGGCGAGATCCGCGCCGCTGAAGCCCGGCGTCGCACGCGCAAGACGCGCGAGGTCGACGTTGGGCCCGAGCTTCACCTTGCGGGCGTGAACCTTCAGGATTTCCATACGGCCCTTCACATCGGGCAGCGGGACGGTGACGGTACGGTCAAAGCGACCCGGACGCGTGAGCGCGGGATCGAGCACGTCAAGACGGTTAGTGGCTGCGACGACGATCACCTGGTCATTCGTGTCGAAGCCGTCCATCTCGACAAGAATCGCGTTGAGCGTCTGCTCACGTTCATCGTGCCCGCCTGAGCTGAAACCCGCACCGCGACGACGGCCAACGGCGTCGATTTCGTCGAGGAAGATGATGCACGGGCTGTTGTCTTTGGCTTGTTTGAAGAGATCGCGGACGCGGCTCGCGCCGACGCCGACGAACATCTCGACAAAGTCGGAACCGCTGATCGAGAAGAACGGGACATCGGCTTCGCCGGCAATGGCCTTGGCGAGAAGCGTCTTGCCGGTGCCGGGCTCGCCCATGAGGAGCACGCCGCGCGGAATCCGGCCGCCGAGCCGCTGAAACCGTTTCGCATCTTTGAGGAACTCGACGATCTCGCGAACTTCTTCCTTGGCTTCATCCACGCCCGCCACGTCTTCGAACGTGACGTTGGTGTGTTCCTTGGAGGTGATGCGGTGCTTGCTGCGCCCGAAGTTGCCGAGCATGCCGCCCGCGCCCGAGCTGTTCTTGAGCTGGCGGAACAGGAAGAAGTAGATCGCGCCGATGATCACCAACCAGGGGATGAGCTGGATGAGCAGGGCGGTGAGGAGGTCATTATTGTTTTCGGCCTTGATCGTCGTGTCCTTGTTGTGGACACGGATTTCCTTGACGAAGTCATTGCCCTGCGTGAGCTGAGGGCCCCAGAGTTCTGTCCGGAAGTTGGTAATGACGGCGCCGGTCTTCTTGTCCTTGATCGGCGATTTGGCTTCGTTGAGTTTGCCGGAGACTTCGGCGCCCGAGAGCGTCACTTCGTCGAGCGCCCCCTCGGTTTCCATGACCTTGTTCCACTGATCGATGCTGATCAGTGTCTGGCTGGCGCGGCGGTTGTAGTGCAGTACCACAACGAACGCGATCAGCAGGCTCAGTAGGATGACCCAGGCGAACGCGTTCCGCCCGAACCGGCTTACGCCATTCGGCGGCGTCGGTCCACGGGAGGTGTTCTTGGGCTGACGTTCTGGACGATTGGGCTCACTCATTCGTTTACCTGTTATTCTTACACTCTGCGAACTTCAGTGCACGCGCTGCCGAACAAAGTCGATTCGACCTGCCGCAACAAGCCGATCGACAATCATACGGGTCATCGGCCAGCCGTTTCCATCGCAAAAGCATTGTAGGGGGCTAATAATCTGCGCGATTCTTTCAAATCCCGCCGCGCGGCGAAGAAAGACGCCCCTTGCGGGAATTTCGAGCGATCACCAGTCGCCCGCCATTTCATCCACGATCGAAGCCGCCAGCGATTCCGCAACGCTCTGGCGTCCGGTAAAGCGACCTTCCCCCAGCGTTGGATAATACGTCCCACTCTGCTCGAAGTTGCGACGCTCGACGATAATCTGTCCCGTTCGCAGGTCTTTCCAGGTGAAATCACAGCTGATCGTATACAGGTGTTCCTGCGGCAGCGCCGTGAAATTGTCGGCGCTGACCGTGCCTACGCCGGTCGAGATCACCATGCCTTCGAGCACCGTGTCAGCCCGTTCGATCGGCACAACCTTGTAGGGTGTGCGCGATTCGATCTGCGTGATGATCGCCTGGCTGAGCGTCACCTCGTCCCCGCGCGTATAGCTCTTGGTTCCGAACGCCGGCACCGCAACCGTCCGGACGTCGTTTCGAAAGACGCTTCCGTGCGTGTAACCCGATTTGTCGGCCGACTGCTGGTAGCTGCACCCCGCGAGCGACGCGAGCAACGCGGCCGAAAATCCGAACGCGAGAAAGCACTTCATGGCGTGGGGTTCTCCGGGAGGGGATTGGCCGGCGCGTCTGTTGACGTGCCTGGCTCGAGTGTGGCGAGCAGCTTCTTCGCATCGGCCGCCTCGGGAACGTTCGGAAACGTCTGGATCACGCGACGGCACATCACGGCAGCGGCTTCGGGCTTGTGCGTCCTGCGGTAGAAGTCGGCGTTCAGGTAGATCTTTCGCGCCATTTGCCGATCGGCTAATTCGACTTTCGCGTCGATGTTTTCTTCGCGCGCCAGATCCGGATAGTCGGCCTTCACCTGCAACAGCAGCGCCTTGGCATTGACGACGGATGTCGCATCAAACTTCGGGCCATTGAACTGTGCGAGATTCGCGTATGCCTCGCGCAGCCGGACCTGGGGAATGAGCGGGCTTCGCGGGTGTGCCTGGCCGAAAGCGTGATAAGCATCTGCGGCGAGATCGAACTCGCCTGCCGCCCAGTAGTAGTCCGCCGTGCGCAGCAGCGCCTTCTCTGCCACCGGCGAACCCGGCGCCCGCTGCTGAATGCGGAAGAGCATTTCGATCGCCGCATCCTGCCGTCCCAGGATATGCAGACCCAGCAGCCGATCTTTCGCGCCAAGCAGATAGCGATCGGCGATTTCGTACTGAAGTTCGAGCGCGTTCTGGTAGATGCCGCTCTCGGGGTGCTCGTCGAGGAGTTGGTCGCAGTAGTAAAACGCCCTCACGAGTTCGCCCCTGCCGCGCAGCGCCTCGGCCATGTAATACAGGCCGCGGTCATAGGCGGGCGAGTCGACATTCGCCTTAAGCCACGCCAGCGCCTCGTCTCTGGCCCGATCGAAGTCGTTCTGCTTGAGCAACTGTTCGACGCGTTCCAACCTCGAATCCGAGACGGCCGGCAATGGCGTCTCCTTGACCGCGGGCATCTGGATTGGCTGCCACGAGCCGTCGGGCGCCAGTTCGAACGACTTGCGATCGTCCGGCGCGTTGAGCGTCAGGGCCAGACTCGTCACGAAGGTGAGGATGCATCCATTCATCTGTTTGAAAGTCTAAGCAATCCCATGCCATGCGCCAAACGCGGGGTGCGCCGGGAGCGGTCTTACCCAAGACGCGCGCACGAGTCTGTTTTCGCAGGGCGGCAGGTCGACATGCGGCGAATCTCCAAACACGAGGTCCCACGTGCCGCACGGCGCGTGGGACCCGATCGTTTGGATTGAGCGATCGACTTACTTGTTCATCGACTCGTCGTTGCGCTTGATCTCGACGGCCGGCTTCTCCGTCGCAGGGGCGGCGACGGCCGCGGTCTGCGTTTCGCCGACGGTGGTGGGAAGCATGAGAATTTCCACCCGACGGTTCATCGCCATGCCGGGCTTCGTGTCATTGCTCGCGATCGGGCGGAACTCTCCGTAGCCGACCGCGCCGATGCGCTTCGGAGCGACGCCTTGGCGCTGCAGCGCCTCGGCCACGCTCAACGCGCGGTGAGACGAAAGATACCAGTTGTCCTTGTGGCCCTTGCTCATCGTCGGGGCACTGACCTTCTGGTTGTCGGCGTGGCCGCACACCATCAGTTCGTAGCCGGCGGCGGCGGGGGAGTTGACGATCTTGGCGAACTTCTCGATCGCGCTGACGGCGTTCGGCTTGAGCGTCGCGTCGCCGGAGTCGAACGTGAGATCGCTCTTGAACTTCACCGTGCCGCGCTTGGCGTCAAACTCAACGATCTCCGGATTCTGATCCGCAAAGGTGGTGAGCTCGTTGGTGAGCTGCGGCGGGAGGGGACCGGCCTGGCCGATGCGATTGAGCGCATCATTGTACTTGGCGGTAATGTCGCTGAGCTGCGACTGAAGGTTGGAGTTCTGTTGTTGAAGGTTGGCGACAAGCGCGGTTGCGCCGCCACTGCCGGCCATCAACTGTTCATTCTGCGACTTCCAGCTCGCCGCCTGCGTGCGTGCGGCGACCGACTCCTGCTGTGCCGATTCGAGCCGTTCGCGAAGGCCGTCGCGCTCAAGGCGCATGGCGTTGTACTTGTCCTGATTGACACATCCGACCGAGAGTAGACCCAGTGCCGAAATGACGAGGAAACGACGAATCCGCATCGGAAGCCTCCGTGCTAAATTGAGAAATGAACCGACCCTGATCCCTTCCCTCCCACGGAAGGCGGACCAAATGCCACCGATTTCCACGGGCAACTCCGCCCGCGTCTTCCGGTGCGGCACAGTCTCGATAGTCTGAATGATTTTTCAAGCGCAGAAATTGCCCGTAACAGGCAATCAACAGGAAATGTGATCAAAAGGTATCATCCGTCCACTCTGCCGTAGGATGCGACTGCCATGGTACGTCCAAGTTCTGAACCTCCCGTCGCCCGGGTCGGTGATTGTCTCGAAGATGTCGACACGCCTGCCTTAATCATCGATCTCGACGCCTTCGAGTCGAACTTGCGAACGATGGCGAGTTTTGCCCGCGCCGCCAACGTCCGCCAGCGTCCGCACGCGAAGACCCACAAATGCGTCGAAGTCGCGCGGCGTCAGATCGCCCTGGGCGCCGTCGGCCAATGCTGCCAGAAGGTCGGCGAGGCTGAAGTTCTAGTGGAGGGCGGCATTCACGATGTTCTGGTTTCGAATCAGGTCGTCGGCGCGAGCAAGCTAGACCGGCTTGCCGCGCTCGCGACCCGGGCGCGCATCTCGCTCTGCTTCGACGATCCTTCACAAGTCGACGCGGCATCGGCTTCGGCGATGGGTGCCGGCGCGACCATCGGCGGACTGGTGGAGATCGAAACCGGCATGCAGCGTTGCGGTGTCGCGCCTGGATCTGCGGCGCGCGACCTCGCCGCACGCATTGCCAACGCTCCGGGACTACGCTTTGAAGGCATCCAGGCCTATCAAGGAAAAGCACAGCACTTTCGAACTCCGACGGAACGAAAGGGCGCGATCGATGTCGCGATCCACGCGGTGCGGGCTACGCTGGAGCAACTCGATCGCGCGGGCCTGCAGTGCAACTCGATCACCGGCGCGGGCACCGGCACGTTTCATTTCGAAGCGTCGAGCCGGCTCTACAACGAGTTGCAGTGCGGCAGCTACGCCTTCATGGACGCCGACTACGCCGCCAACCTGAGCGAGGACGGCGAGCCGTCGCGCGAGTTCGCACACAGCCTGTTCGTGCTGAGCACGACGATGAGCGTCGCCGGCAAGGATTGGTGCGTTCTCGACGCCGGATTGAAGAGCTTCAGCGGTGAGAGCGGCATGCCGCTGGTCCACGAGCGGGCCGGCCTGAGTGTCGTCGGCCTGAGCGACGAACACGCCAAGGTCGCGGTCGCGCCGGGCTCGGGAAAGCCACGCCTGGGTGAAAAACTGCTCCTCATTCCCGGCCACTGCGACCCGACGATCAATCTTCACGAACAGTACGTGTGCGTCCGCAACGGAATCGTCGAAGCGGTCTGGGCGATCGGCGCCCGTGGCGCAAGCCGCTGATAAAGGGTCATTTCTCTTTTCCGGAAGAAGAGAAATGACCCCTTTTTCTTTCTCCGCGTTGAGGATCGAAACAGCGGCCGAGCGGCGCTCGCACGGCTCTTCAATTCCAACCTCCCCGGGTTACAGTTCGCTCGCGTGTCCCACGAGGCGATGGATGATCGGATCGGGCGGGCGGTCTCGGCGATTGAGCCGGGTGGGTCTCTTCGCGGGCTTGCGCCATTGCGTGGCGGGAACTCCGCCACGGTGAGCGTCGCGAACGTCGAATGCGCGAATCGCACGATCAGGAAGTGCGTGGTCCGCACGCCAGGTGAGTTTCGGCGAAGCGAATTCGCCGACGCTGCTTCGCGTGAGTTTACGGTGGTCCGCGCGATGCACGCGGCCGGCATTCCCGTTCCAACGCCGCGCTATCTCGAACCGATGTCGCCGGAGACGCCAGACGCGTTTTACATCCTCGATTACTGCGATGGCCGACCGGAACTCGCGCCAAGTGATCTCGAGGGTTTCATCGAACAGTACGTACAGCGCCTCGCGCAGCTGCATCGCGTCGATTGGCGCGCCGCCGGCCTGACTTTTCTCCGTAACCTCGACGACGGGCGGCCGGATCATCGGTCGCCCGGCACCGACCGGCTCCGCGTCCACGAGATTCGCCACGCGCTGCTTCGACCGCCAAACCCACGGCGCGCCAACGCAGACGTCCTGTTGCATGGCGACTTCTGGCCCGGCAATCTTCTCTGGCGCGATGGCACACTCGTGGCGATCATCGATTGGGAAGAATCGATCATCGGCGAGCCCTTATTCGATCTGGCAATTTGCCGCCTCGATCTGCTATGGGTCGTCGGAATGGAAGCGGTCGATCGATTCACGGAGCGATATCGCTCGCAAACGGATGTCGAACTTACGAATCTCCCGTACTGGGATCTCCTCGTGAGCCTTCGCCCGATAAAAGCAATCGAACAGTGGGCCGACGCCTATCCGCACATGGGCCGGCCTGACGTGACCGTGCAGCGGATGGCGGCGGATCATCAGGCGTTTGTAGAGCGGGCGCTGAGGCGATGGGGCTAACGACCAGTGTCGGTAAACTCCTTAGACGTGCAACTGATTGTCATGAATAAGCTTATTGCGGGCTACGAAACTCGTGACTTGGAACGGGCGCCCTATCCGCCGCCCATGGAAGTCGACCGCTGTGCCATGCCGCGATGAATTGCGGTTTACCCTGGCAAGGGGCAATATAACTCCCGTAATCCCGTTATGACTGAGGTAGCTTGATGACACGAGGAGCCTCGATCCCCACATCCGAGCCGGTCGCGGCACCGGAATCGCCCGACCTCCGTGTCGGCCGGCTCTCCGATGAAGATTTGGTCGGCTGTCTGAGGCGTGGCGAGACGTGGGCAGGCGAAGCACTCGTTGGGCGCTATCACGACCCGCTGTTTCGGTACCTGAACCGCCAGGCCGGCTCGGCCACCGTGGCGGAGGAGCTGCTCCAGCAGACCTGGCTCAGCGTGTTTGAACACCTCGATCAGTTCAAATACGACGAGCACGGGGGCGTCGGGTTTAAGGCATGGGTGTTCCGGATTGCCACCAACAAGGCCCACGACATGTGGCGGTCGCGCGGGCGGGAGAAGCATGCATTCGACGGCCTCAAACTGGTCACTGACCAGGAAGTTCCCGACTCGTCGCATCGTCTCTCGGGCAGCGAAGAGGATCGAAAGCTCCGCTGGGCGATCGACCAGTTGCCCGAGGCCCAGAAGCAGGTCGTGTTGCTGAGGTATTACAGCAACATGAAGTTCGTCGAGATCGCCGAAATGCTCAGTTGTCCACTGAATACGGCACTGGGTCGGATGCACAAGGCGATGCTCAAGTTGAAGAAGTTGATTGAGCCGTAATCGAATCGGTCACGAGGCAGGTGAGCAATGGCTTCACATGAAAACATTTCCCGGCAGGATGCGGAGCTGATGCTGTATGTCGCGGGCGAACTCGAGCCGGCGCAACTGGCATCGATCCAGTCCCGTCTCAGGGCGGACCCGGCGCTGCAGCAACGCGTCGCCGAGCTTCAACAGGTCGATGCGTACCTTCGCACTGCGCGGGCCGACGGCGCATCGATGGCGTTCGTTTCGGAACGCGCGCTGCGGAACTCCCTGGCCGTCGTGAGGGAACAGGTGATGCAGCGCAACCACGCGGCCGCAGCGCGGCGGGTGTTTCGCTTTCCGCCTTATGCGGCGGCGGCGGGAATCGCCATCGCCCTCACGCTCGGTTTCATCACCTGGCTTTATACGACCTCGCCGGTCTCGCAGACCCCGGTGCCCAACGGGCCGATTGCAAATAATCAACGCGGCAGCCAGTTCAGTCCCGGCCCCGGCCCGCGAACGTTCTCGGGCGGGTTCGGCCCCATCGGTGTCGATCAATATGGCGAGTCATCCAGACAGATCGACCAGGAACTCGATGCGCTCTCGATGCTCTCCGAGATTGATGATACAGAACCGAACTAGGTTGTTCGGCACCGCGATTGGAGCGAACAACGGGGGCACCGGGAATCGGATTCGCCTCGAGGCCAGAGGAGTGTTTGATGAGACAGCTGACGAAATGGTTCCTGGCGATGAGCGCGAGCGCGGTGGTCGTCGCCGCTCAATTCGCGGTGGCCGACGACCCGAAGTCCGATCAGAAGGATATGGGCGACGTTCCGGCCAAGGCGGAACCGACGACCCGTCCGGAGCGCGGCGACCGTCCCGATCGACCCGAGCGAGGCGACCGAATGCGCGGCTGGGGCGGCATGCGCGATGGCAAGGGCGGCTTCATGCAGGGCCGTACACCCGAATCCTACCGCGACGAAGAACTTCCCGACGACGATGAATGGCGCGATATCACCGAGTTCATGAAAGCCAACAGCCCGGTTCGCCTGGACATGTACGAAAAGCTCTCCTCCACGCTCGGCCCCGACAGCCGAATGGTCCAGATGGCCCGTCGCCGCATTGCCGGCCGATATCGCGATCTTCAATCCCTCAAGGACCGCAATACCGAGATGTACGACTTCGGCCTGAAGCAGGCCGTCCTTGAAGACCAGATTCTCGGCACGCTGCGCGAGATCCGAGCCGCCAGCAACGACGACCCGCTCCGGGCGAAGTTGCGCGAGCTGAGCGGCGCGTATGTCTCTAACTTCCTCGACGAACGCGCCGCAAGGCTCAAGCGGCTCCGGGAAATGGTGGAAAGGGAAACGCAGACGATTGAGCGCGATCGCGCCGATATCGATAAGCTCGTCGACAGGCAGATGGAACGCTTCCAATCGGAGATGTCCCGGCTTCTCGACTTCGCGGAAGATCCGGATCGCTTTCGCCAGCAGACCTCGCCAAACCCCTGACCCGTCTGCGATTTGAAGCTTCAGAACTGCCAGACGCCGGCCGCACATTCGTGCGGCCGGCGTCTGTTTCATGCATCGAGATTCGTACCGGCGTCCTGCCGTCGTTTTTACCTAGTAGCTGGTGGTCGTCGAGTTCTCGATCGTCTGGATCACCTGGCGGACGTTGAACGGCTTGCGGAGGAAGCCGTCGAAACCCTGGCCGAGCAGCGCCTTGGCTTCGGCATCGGTCACCTTGCCACTGAGGCCGATAATCTTGGTGAGCTGGAGGTCCGGGTTGGCCCGGACGCTCTTGACCACTTCACGGGCGTCGAGGTCCTTGAGGTGGAGGTCGATGAGGATGACGTGCGGACGGAACTTCTCGGCGCTGATGCCTGCCGTAAATCCGCTACGGGCAACTTCGACTTCATATTTCACTTCGTCTTCGAGAACCTTCTCGATGACTTCGACGATGTCCTGCTCGTCATCGACGATGAGGACGCGAGTCGAGCCGGTCATGAGGCCATCCAGCGGCATGCCGTGGGCTTTCATGAACTTGATGAGCTGATTGAGGGGGATGCGTCGATCCTTCGACCCCGGGATGCGATAGCCGGGCAGGGCACCGCTATCGAACCACTTGCTGACCGTGCGCGGGGCGACGTTGCAGATCTTGGCAACTTCACCCGTGGTCAGTACGTCTTTAGGCTTCACGCTGGACATTTCCATTTTCTCTCCCATGCACCGAGGCGAAGGTCACACCGACTATCCGGCTGACGACCGGTGACACGGTTTGTATCGGCGAAGTTCGAGCCCGCTTTAACGAGACGACGCGCAATTTTTGCGTACATCAGGACAATCATCAAGAATTGACCAACTTATCGGTCCCCAATGTCTACGAGGCGAACACTGGACGGTTCGTTCTGGCTCGATTGGGAGCGGCGGAAACCGCAAATTTCGCCCGGCAGGGCGAGGAATTACGCCGTAGGAGCCACGCTGCGGCCCAATCGGCCCGCCGCGGCGCAATGTTGCTGAACGATCGCCTGCGACATCTTCACCGGGGCTCGCAAGCCCTATCCAGAAATCGAATCCACCATCCCGAACAGTGCCTCGATGCCGGCGTGTGCTCGTGCGGGAAGTGGAGAACCTTGAATCGACTCCAGATTCTCACGCAGATGCCCCGCGTCGCCCGTTCCGGTCAGTACCGTCGACACTCCCGGCTCATGGACGCAAAAGCGGTACGCGGCGTCCGGAAGCGACTTGGCTTCCTCGAGCAAAAACGCCAGCGATGTAGCCCGTTCCACTTGTTCAGCGCTGATCTGCCGGGCGGCGCGCATCTTCTCCACCGTCTCGCGAAGTTTTTCAGGCTGCGACAGCGCCCGCCGAACCGCAAACATCACTTCCGTGCCGATCTCATGCTTGATCGTCTGCGGGAAAACAGTTTCGCGCGCCGAGTGATTGAGGAGATTGAATCCGACCATGATCACGTCGATCTCGTCGACGATGTCGCGCTCGAAAAGCGCCTGCAGCATCGCGTGACTTGTATCGGCGCCAAACGCTTCGCTGAGCGCGATGTATCGGATCTTTCCCGCGTCGCGCGCCTGGAGCAGCGCGGGCAGTGCGACCTGCTCGGCATGATCGAGCTGCGCGAGCGAGACGCCGTGCATGTGATAAACGTCGAGGTAATCCACGCCGAGCCGGGCCAGTGAGCCGTCGAGCGATGCGAGGATGTCTTCAGCGGAGCGCGGCTCTTCCCGATTTCCGATGCCGGTCTTGCTCGAAACGATGACGCGGTCGCGCCGACCTGCGATCGCCATGCCGACGGCGCGCTCGGTGCCGTACGACTCGGCCGTGTCGAGGTAGTTCACACCCATGTCGATGGCGAGGCGCACGATGTCGGCGGCTTGCTCGTCACTTGCGCCGCTTGACGTGCCGAGCCGGCTGGGACCGCCGCAGCCAAGGCCGGCGACACTCACCTTCAGTCCCGTCCGCCCGAGCGTTCGCATTTGCATGACTGGAGTGTAGCCCCCGGCGGACCGGAATTGAGGTCACAATTGGCCGACCCATGAGGATCAGGCGATGCCGAGCTGCTTCTTCAGGTCCGCGACCGATGCGACGCCTTCGGGAAGCTGCGCCTCTTCGACCAGCAGGACCGGGATGCCGTCGCGGATCGGATAGCGAAGCCCGCCCGTCTCGGCGACCAGCATATCGCCTTCCAGACGAAGCTTGCTGCGTGTGAGCGGGCAACGAAGGATGCTCAGGACCTGAGGGTTGATCGAAGTCGGAGTCGGAGACGACATCATTTCATTCTCTCCAATCGCAGGAACGGATGCAATCGACCGCATCTGCCAGCAGCAGCAGGCTTACGGTGTCCATCCTCGACGGCTGCTGCACGCCGGCCGCATGAAGCATCATGTCCGCCAGGTACGTGCCTTGCTCGTCGCGCAGGAACGCGTGCATCGCGAACGGATGAGACGAGGCGTGATCGGGTTGGATCTGCTCGGCCTGGTAACGGGCGGCACGCATCGCGGATGCGCGGGCTGTGGAATCATCGCGTCGATACGCGAAGCTCGCCATCGCGTGCAGCAGGGCAAGTTCGTAGTACCACGTCGGCTCGGGATTGTCCGACGAGGTTCGCGCCAGGTACGAACCATCGGACTGCTGAGAGCTGGCGATGTGCATCAAAACGCCGGCCGCTGGATCGGATGAAACACTCTCGGCGACGCACGAAGCCGCCAGCGCGTCGAAAGCGAGTTCGATAATCGCCGACCCATTACTCGCGAGAACCGGACTTCGAGCATCCGCGAACGATGCGAACGCGTCGCGCCGCGACGTCGCGAATACTTCTGCAAGCTTACCGATTCGCGCTTCGCTGTGTGCGAGTGCGTAGATCAACAGCCCCCGATACAGCGGGCGGGAGTGGCCGGCGCCGTCGACGATTCGCCCGTCCAGCAGCGTTTGCGAGTCGATCGAATCGCTCGGAGGTGGCGCTGCACCGGCGGCTTTCGCGACAAATGAGATCGCGAGCGAGAACGAATCCTCCCGCGCGCCGCGGTCCTTTACCGCTGCGCGAAGCGTGGCGCGGATGAGCTCGACATAGCGTGACGGCGGGATTGGCATCGCGATTACCGTAGCGGTGTGGTCGGCTTACGCAAGGAGGTCGAGTGCGACAACTTCGGACCGCCGGGTCTTCGCGATCGCAAGGGCGGCCGGCGGCGCGATCGGCTCGAGCGGGAGCGTGTTCGGAACCGGCGCGAGGCTTGCGAAGCCGAACGAGTCGAACGCTCGCCGCATGAGGTTCGCCCGGGCGCCGCTGCTGGTGATCGTTTCGAACGGGAAGCCCAGGAGCAGCGTCTTGGCGCCGTTTGCCCCGGACCACGCGACGGCCGCGCTCCCGCCGAGTCCGCCGGAATACGTAAGCACGCTCGCGCTGCCAATAGGCGCGGAAAGGCGATCGGGATAGTCGACGTCGTAGGTCTGCGAGCCATTGTGAAAGCTCAAGCTCAGCCCGGTGAAGATCGACCCCGCCGCGCCAGCGACGTTATACGTGCCCGCATCATCCGAGACGTATCCGGCATGCAGCGTGTTCGTGAAGAAGCTCGCGCCATTGCCCGAGGCGACGAGGTCCCAGCCGATCTCCGACCCGCTGACCAGCAGCTTTCCGCCGCCGCTCACGTACGCAGAGACGCGGCTCTGCTCCTGGGCGATGAACGTATGGTCCTGCGTCGACTCCTCACCGGCAATCCACACCACGGCGCGATAGGCGGCAAGGTTCACCTGGCCATTGATGACCGCTTCATTGTCGACGGTGTCGACGCCGAGATTGCTCGGATGATTCGCGATCGCCTGCGCGTGCTGGACGGCGTAGTCGAAGCTGTTGGATTCGCGCGGGCGGACGCGCTCGACGGTGGCGAGGCCGGCCTGCGGGCCGCTGCTGTTCGTGCCGCCGAGGGCGACGGTTTCGATCGGATTCTGCTGCCGACGGAGGCGATCGAAGCCGTTGACGATCAGGATGCGTCCGTATCTTGCATCTCCGACGCGCACCGCGACCAGGCCGCTCGCGGGGGACTCGCCGCCGGCGTTGGTGGATGCGACTTTGAGGTAAATCGTGCCGTTGCCGATTTGCTCGCGCGGGATCGTCAGTGATCTCGTCGTCGACGCGACGCCGCCGTCGAACCCGTACCCGTCGCGAGATGCGTAGACGCGATAGCCGCTGGGCGCTTCGCCCCAGATCGCGCTGCTCATTGGCGCATCCCACGTGAGCGTGATGTTTCCGTCGCGGTCGACGCTCGTCCGCAGGTTCTGCGGCACGAGCGGCGGCAGGGCGAGCGTCGCGCCGCCGAACTGGTTGAAATACTTGATCGTCCCTTCCACGCAGCTCAGCGCGACGTGCTCGCGGAAGTACGGATCGCGCAGGAGCGCGGCATCCTGTGCTTCATCGTGAAACGCGACTTCGAGAATCGTCGCGTCGAACTCGTAGTTGCTCGTGTCGCCGCGGATTTCGCCGAACGCGTAATCCGTTCGATAAAACACCGGATTCGCGCGGGCCTGGAACGGGTACTCAAGCGGCGGCGAGCCGAGGGCGACGAAATCGTTGGTCACTTCCAGCCCCATGTCGGAAGCGAGTTCGAGTTGGTGCGGCGTCGCGGTGCCGGCGAAGATCGTATCGTTGTTGTACAGCCCGACAGCGCCCCGGCCGCCGCCGGCGTTGGAGTGAAAGCTCAGATACAGGCTCTGTCCGAGCGGGGCATCGTTCATGTATTTCGCGTAGCGCAGCGGCGCGCCGACGTTTGCGTCGCCGTCATCTGCAAGCGTGCGCCAGATGGAACTCGGCTCGCGCGTGCCGGGCCCGTTCCAGCCGGCTTGTGATTCGATCCAGTAGAGCGACGCCTCATCTTCGCGCGGCAGGCCGGAGGTGAGGCCGCTGCGAACGACATCGCCCATGCCGTTGCCGAAGCGGATCGCGTCCGCGATCACCGCGAGCCCGGAAGAGCGATTCGACTGGTTGCTCACCTCGACGCTTCCGCCGGTGCCGGCGCGGAAATAATAAGTGCCGAGATACACCCAGCCTTTGCCGACGCGGGTGTGGTCGACGCGCACCTGGGTCGACCCGCCGCTCGAGTTCACGCGGTAGAGCTCGTCGGTCGAACGGTTTCCGCCGCTGAGCGCCCAGGCGTAGACCGGATAAAAGCCGGTGACCGGAATGTCGGGCGTGTAGGTGGCGATGGCAGTTTCGATGGGGGCAGTCGTCGCGCTCCTGTATCGCACGCCGTTGCCGTTGTCGGTCGAGAAGTAGGGCGTCGAGCTTCCATCCGACCAGGAAGCCGTAAACGTCGCCTGCGTGTTGTCGACGACGACTTCGTTCACCTGATGCCCCACCGGCCGAAGCGGAACGACGGTCGCGCCGCTGCGGAAGGCGTAGTCGGCGTAGTAGGACATCTGGTCGACGTTTCCGAGGTCTTCGACGAGATTGTTGGTCTCGCCGCGCTGGGTGGACCAGGTGCCGCTGCCGTTGTCGGTGAACCCATGGCCGCCGACGGTGTAGACGATTTTGCCGGTGAGCGGACCGGTCGGCTGCGCGCCGATGGAGGAAAAGACAGTGCTGAGCAGTCGTCGCGGTTCCAGCGATTCGAAGCGGTGTCGCGGCATGCGCGAAATCGTACCAAAGCCCGGTACGACCCGTCAGGCGAATTCAGTCGCGAAACGAGTTGAGGCGGACCCGTTGCGAAGTCGTGAGATCCGGTACCGCTTTCTGCGCGGGTTGTGCGGCCCAGCTACTGCGCGGCCGCCGCCGGATGCGCTTCCGCCCACGCCTGCCGCAGCATTCGCTCGGCCCGCGCCACGGCCCACGCCGTCTGGTGAGCCTTCATCTGCAGTACGGTCATCTTCTGACCGTCCATCGTCCCTTCGTAGCGAAAGAACTTTTCGGTGTCGATGGTCGGCTTCTTCGCATCACCCAGCGGAGACGCGGCCGCGGCTTCGCCGATCAGCGGGAGCGCGTGGTAACTCTGCATCGACACCTGCAGTGTCGCGGTGAACGCGTCGGTCGCCTCAGTCGGGTCGTGAATCACATCGAGTTCCTTGGCGAACGCGTCCCAGAAGTCGGCACGGAGCTGCGGGAACTCCAATGTCGCATCATCGCACATCTTGTACTCAACTTCGGCGTGGACGTTCGGTGAGTTCTTGGCCTTGTTGAAGTAGATCGAACTCTTGTAGTCCTCGGTCGCGTGCTGCGGCTGGGTGTTGTCTTCCGCGTAGTGACAGAGCGCGCCCGCCCAGCGGACGGCGTGATCCTGATCCTCCGGCTTTGCGGGATCGGCGGCCAGCCGATTCTCCTTCAGCGCCTTCACGAGTTGCATGTACGCGTTCTCTACCGCGAACGGGAGATAGCCCGCCTTCTGATATACCTCGTTTTTCAGGTCGTGTGGAACGTCGCTCACCTTCGGGATGCTCGAGAGATCCTTCTGATACTCCCACTTGGTCTTGTCCGGATTCAGGTACTCGAGATCGATGTAATGGTTGAATCGCTCGTGTCGGCCGGTGAGCGCGGTGGGCGGGGAATCCTTGTCGAGCGCATCGATGTCGGGAACGCAGACCCACCAGGTCATGCCGCTGAGTTTTGATGCGTCCGGCTTGTCGCCGATGTGCGTATGAAGGAAGTAATCCTTCTCGGCGTCCATCGATTCGAGGGTGGGTGTGTTCGCCTTCAGCCAGTCGCGCAGGCCGGTCGGCGCGGTGTTGTCGTTGATGATCCGCGTGGCGGCAAGACGCGTGAACTGGATGTGCTCTTTGAAACTCCACGCATGCGCGGCAGAAGAGAGAACGGCCGTCGCGAGGGCGAAGCAGGTGGCGAGCGTTTTCATGGCCACAGACGATAGGGCACACCGGCCCGGCTGTCATGCGGTTCCGGTTCATTTCACGGCAGATTCCATCGAGCCGTACAGCACGCGGGAGATGTGCGGCAGGCCGGCGTTGTCGTAGTCGCCGCGGACCAGGAGGAACGTCAGCCCCGGCTTGCGGGCGGATTCGCCCTTGCCGTCGTCGTAGAGAACGACGACCGCGACCGGGTCGCCCGTCTTCACTTCGAGCGCACTGGCGAACCAGCGGGCCATCGTGGCGTCGGCCTTGCGGGTCTCGACCTGGTCGTCGGGCGTAATCCGCGTCAGCGTGTCGGCGTCGATCGTGCCCGCGGCCGTGAGGTCGGCGATGATGTCGCTCGCCGCCGATACCGACGGATGGATGTACGCCCGCGCGCTTACGACGTTGTGGGTGATGAGCCGGTCCGGCAGCAGCGAGATCGACTCGGTGCGATTCATGTCGAAAGGCGCAATGAAGGCGCTGGCCGTCGAAACCGCCGCTAGTTCCTGCGGATCGCCGGTCTCGGAGATCGCCTTGACGAACGCGAGCAGCGTCTGGTTCCAGCGGACCTCTTCGTCGCTCGGTCCGATCGCACGGGCCGTGCCGAGGATCGCGAGAAGGGCAAACATCGACATCCAGCGGGCTGACTTCATATCCCTTTTGATCGGCCAGCCGCGGAGGCGAGTGGACCAAACTCACCAATCGACAGGCTGCACGAGCCCACAACCGCAATTCTTCGATCGGCCGATAACACATGTGGAACCCGTATCGCCGACAGTCGACTGGCGCCACGGATTCGTTGATTCCACAACGGCAACAAAAAAGACATGACGCGGGAGCGTCATGTCTCCTGAGTTTCGCGACCCGGGGTGAATCACTTCATGGCTTCGACGCCGCCCATGATTTCCGAGAGTTCCGTCGTAATCTGGCTCTGGCGGGCGCGGTTGGCTTCCATGCCGAGCGCTTTCACCATCTTGTCGGCGGCATCGGTTGCCGCCTTCATGGCCACCATTCGCGCGACGTGCTCGCTCGTCGTCGCGTCGAGGAACGCCTGGAAGAAGGCGGTCTTGATGGTGAGCGGAATGAGTTCGTCGAGGATGTCGCGCGCGCTCGGAGAGAACTCGTAGACGCTCTGGTGATCGAGCTTCGCCTTTTCCACCCGGACATCCGCACCGCTGCGCTTCGCGTCCATCGCGCCGGCCTTCATCTGCGCTTCCTTCTCGGCCAGGTCGTGCGCCACGCGCTCGGCGGCGGCGGAGAGGTCGGCGAGCGGGAGTAGCGTCATCACTTCCGCGCGCTGCATGCCGGTGCTGATGAAGTTCATGTACACCAGGTGCAGTGCATCGATCTTTCCTTCGATGAACTGGTCCATGAAGCGGGTCGCCCACGGCTCGATCTCGCTGTAGGCGGGAACGTCGGCGATCTTCACGGCCTCGACGACGCTGATCTTCTGGAACTTCAGGACGCCTGCGCCCTTTTTGCCGGCGGAGTAAACGTCGAGTTCGACGCCCGCCTTCTGCTGGGCGCGGATAAACGTGATCGCCTTGCGGATAACGTTGCCGTTGTAAGCGCCGGCAAGGCCGCGATTGGAGGTGATGACGACGACCGCGGCGCGACGGACCTTTTCCGCCTTGCGCAGGAGCGGATGCTCTACGTCGCCGGCGCTGTGCGCAACTTCGGCGACAAGATCGCGAACCTTGCTGGTGTATGGCTTGGTGCCGACGGCGCGCTTCAGCGATTTCTGAAACTTCGCCGTCGCGATCATCTGCATGGTCTTGGTGATTTTCTTGATGTTTCGAACCGCCTTGCGGCGTTTCAGAATCGCTCTTGCCTTGGCCATGTTGTCTTGCCCGATCGTCGAAGCCAACCTGTCCGCAAACCCGCCAGGACTCCTCCCGGCAGCCACTCGAAGACAAGGGCCACGGATTGAAAATCAAACGGCCGCCCGGGTCAAGTTTCACGGTGTTGCGGCGTCTGGCGGATTGCCCGGGATTCCCGGCATTTTCGGTAGGAGTGTTGCAAATTGCCGCACGTACGACTCGGACCAAAAAAAGCTCTCGCGAACAATATTCACGCTCGCGTGTCGTTCGAATGGGTGTAACGAATCTGAACAAAAGCAAAACCTGACACGGAGATGAAACGATGAAACCACTGTTGTGCGCCCTGACGGTTCTGCTGGGTGCGATGATCGCCTCGAACAGTTATGCCGCGCCCAAGGGCGATAACGGCGGCCCGCTCATGCGCGGGATCGACGTGATCTCCACCGCGCTGCAGTCGGTTGCCGATCTGACCGACGCGCAGAAGCAGCAGACCAAGGCCGTCCTCGCGGACGCCGAGGCACAACTCGTCGCCGTCCGCGATGAGATCAAGGCCAAGGGCGGCAAGACCGCGGACAAGACAGACAAGCAGGCGGCGCGACAGAAGGCTCAGGAAATCATCCTGAACGCGCGGTCCCAAGTTGAAGCCCAGCTCACCGCCGAACAGAAGAAGACGTTCCGCGACGCGCTTCGCAAAGCGCGTGAAGAAGCCGCGCCGAAGGACCGTGACAAACGGAAGGGCGAAAAGGGCGACCCAACGACTCGGCCGAACGTGTGAGTTATCTCACATCGAGGCAGTAACGCCGGGTTACAGGAAAAGGGAGAGAAGCCCGCGGCCGAGTTTCGGCCGCGGGCTTTCGTTTGAGCAGGCTCATTTCAACTTACATATCACCTGTCAGACGATTCGCGTCGCTCATTCTGGATGCCAGATCTTTTTTAAACGCGCGTGCAATTCGTCCTGTATGGCGTCGCTGACGAGTTCGACTATTGCCCGCGCAACTGCCAGCTCACGTGCGTGTACTCCATGAACTCGATGGCGTTGCCGTCGGGGTCGTTGGTCCACGCCTGGAGCGAGTGGTCCATGCCGGTGCGGATTTCGCCGATCTTCACGCCGCGGGATTCCAGCGTGGTCTTGAGGTCCTTGAGTGCGGTGACTTCGAAGCAGAAGTGGGCGATCTTGTTTCCCGCGGCCAGCGGCGCATCGCCGCCGCCCCATTGCTTGCGCATAAGGACGCGGTCGAAGATTTCGACGAATGTCGTGTCGCCGCTGGCGAGGTAGTAGCCGAAGAGTTCTTCGTCGTTGTTGCGGAACGTGAACTGCACTGTGAGGCCGAGTTGCTCGACGTAGAACGACTTCATCACCTCGAGCTGATCGGTGACGAGGCAGAGGTGGGCGAGTTTGCGGATCATGGGTACCTCGGCTCGAATCCTATGCCATCGGCAGAAACGGTCACCACCGACGGCGGCGATGTGCGAGCGCGATCACGCCGGCGAGCGCCGTCGGCTCCGGGACCATTGAACGCGCCAGGGACCAGTCGGCCCGGAAACTCGACTCGCCGACACCCGGGTCCGTCAGCGCGGTCGCTCCATAATTCTGCGCCAGCGCGAGCAGATCGGCGAAAACGACGGTATTGCTGCCGTCGAAATCGCCCAGCGCCCAGGTGACATCAGGCGTGCCGGCGGGGCTCGTCCCGTAGTGCTGCGCCACGATGAGCAGGTCGGCAAAGTTCACCGCGCCGTCGCGGTTGGCGTCGCCGCTCCGACAGATCGCCGGGATGGTGATGTTGTCGGCGTTGGTGTCGTCCGCGCCGCTGTGCCATTCGGTCAGGAAGTAAATCCCCTTCGCGGTGGTGAGCAATTGGCAGAACTGAGCCCTGCTCGCGACGGTCGAGGTGCTCGTGCGTGACCAGTTCGACTCGGTCAACTGCACTGACTTCGTATTCCACACATTGACGGTCGGTTCGGCGCTCATCCAGTAAAGCGTGTCGGTCGTGCAGTTGATCGTGATCGCCTTGTACGGAACTGTGTCGATGTAGCGGGCCAGGAGGTCGTAGGAGATGGTCGAACCGTAGGCGCTGTTCAGGTTGCCGACGTAGGTGAGCGGCGTCGCGACGCCGGTGTCGTAATAAAGGTCGGGCTCGCGCAGGCTGCCGGCGGGGTTGCCGATGCTGGAATCGAATGCGGCCGGCTGTCGACCGGGCGTGGTGCTGTGTGCGCCCGATGGAAAGTCGACGGCGGTGAATCCCTCGGTTCCCGAATTGAAAGTGTAGGTCAGGGCCTGCGCCCCAGTGTTCATGAGTAAGGACGCGGATAGCGTGAGAAGTGAACAAAGCTTGGACATTTTCTCTCCTCGTTCTGGAACGATATGCGGTGACGTGCAATCTCCAATAAGAGCTTGAGGCGACCCGCCGGAATGTCAACGCCAATCTGAAATGGGTCGGAGCGACAATGCGGCACCGCCGGCGGCGAAACGGTCCTAAACGGGTCGAAACGCGGCCCATCCACCGGGAGTACGACGAAACGCGCACCACGCCGCGCAAGAGCAAGGGGGGCCGCGAACTACCAGTTTCTGCCAGAAAAGACGGTTGGAAATTGAGGCCGGAGGGAGTGGCGGGGCCGGGCCTTCCTGGACCTGCTCATCGTTTCCTCAGCAGGGCCGGCGCGCCTACATCATGTCGTCCACGTCATCGTCCATCGTGGCCTTCGGCTCGATGTGGGTTTCGCCCTTGTTGGTCTTCACCTTGCCGAGCACGGTGCCGTAGGCGTCGACGAACAGTCGGCCGCCCTCGTTGACGGCATTTCCCTGGATGGTGCCGGAGTTGATCACTTTCGTTCCGCGATAGAGGACGAGGTTGCCCGAAACCTGACCAAAGACGTGCACCCGGCCGCCGAACTCGACGATCAGATCGCCGTAGATCGAGCCGCGGACGTACATCTTGCCGCCGTCGAGGACGCGGACATCGCCGTGGATCGTGCCCCACAGCGTGTACTTCTCCTCGACCTCGATGTTCCCGTGGATGACGCCGCGTTCCTCTCGCATGGATACTCAACCCTCCAGTGACACTTATCGGCCAGCCGCGACGGCATAATCTTCAGAAGTGGGAAGGATTTCTTCTTCGCCCAGCGCGAGCTTAAGTCCGTGGCCGCTTCGCTTCTGAACCAGCAGCAGGATGACCATGGCGACGATCGGCATTCCCAGGAATCGCGCCCAGAAAAGGATTGCGGTGTTCAGGTTCATTTCCGGCTGCGGCGCGACGACGCGCTCCTGGATCTCCCGCCACGTGTAGAGCACGCCCGGCGGAACGAAATCGGAATGGCCCAGCGATTGGGTAACCAGCAGCGTCTGCCAGGGGAACATCAACACCAGCAGCAGCACCGCGAGGACGAACGCCCGAACCACGAGCGCCACGCCGATCAGCCGGCCCACCAGCATGATGTGGATCGTCAGCGCCAGCGTCGCAAGCAGCACGATGCCGAAGAGCACCGCGCCGAACATCGAGGCGGCGCTCAGGTAGTGAAAGATGTCCGGCCAGTTCGCGACGCCGAGTGCCGCGGGCTGGCTCGTGGGCGCTGCGTTCACCTGGAGGAGGTCCATCCACCTGGCGACGGAAAAGATGGCGACCTGGATGACAAGAATCAGAGCGAGAAGAAGCAGCATCGTCCGCTTGACCCGGCGCGCGACAAGCAGCGCATCTGCATAGTCGGCGGCGACACTGACCATTCGGTCCTGTTGCATGATGAAGTACCTCTCGGAACAGCGGCTGTCCTCCAAGCGAAAATACGGGGCATTGCCGCGGTTCGCAATGCTTCTAAAAAACAGGTGACATTTGATCCGCCGCCTGGGCAGCGCAAAAGTCGGCCGATCGATTCGAAGTTCGGCTTGCGTTCGGTTAAGCTCCGCGCCGGCTCCGGAAGGGCGGCACATGCGACCATGGATGGACGAACTCAACGCGCAGCAGCGCGCCGCCGTCACGCACGGCGAAGGCCCGATCCTCGTCATCGCCGGCGCGGGAACCGGCAAGACCAAGACGCTCGCCAGCCGCGTAGCGCACCTCATCGAGTCGGGAACAAGCCCGGATCGCATCCTGCTCCTCACCTTTACCCGCCGCGCGTCGCAGCAGATGCTCGAGCGCGCCGCCAAGCTGATTGGCACTTCGCACACGAGCCAGGTGTGGGGCGGAACCTTCCACGCGATCGCGTCGCGCATCCTCCGCCAGCACGGCCGCTCCATCGGCCTCGACCCCGGCTTCAACATCATCGACAACGAAGACTCGGCCGACCTGCTCGACATCGTCCGTTCCGACCTCGAACTCGGCACCGCCAACAAGCGCTCCCCGCGCAAAGGGACGCTCGCCGCCATCTACAGCCGGGTCGTCAACTCGCGCACGAAACTTGGCGAAGTGCTCACCGCGAACTTCCCGTGGTGCATGACGGATCAGGACGACATCCGTCGGATTTTCGAGACCTTTACACGACGCAAGCGTGAGCAGGCCGTGTTGGACTACGACGACCTGCTCCTCTATTTCCACGCGCTGCTCAATGTTTCCGAACTCGGCGCGTTCGTCGCGAGCCAATTCGATCATGTCCTCGTCGACGAATACCAGGACACGAATCTCATCCAGGCCGAGATCATCCGCTCGCTGCGAAAGACCAACCGCAACGTGATGGTCGTCGGCGATGATGCCCAGTCGATCTACTCGTTCCGGGCGGCGACGGTGAGGAACATGCTCGACTTCCCGAGCCAGTTCCAGAACACGACGATCATCATGCTGGAAGAAAACTACCGCAGCGTGCAGCCGATTCTCGATGCCAGCAACCGCGTGATGGCGGCGGCCGAACATCAGTTTGCGAAAAACCTGTTTTCGAAGCGAAGCAGCAAGCAGAAGCCTCGACTGATCACGATCCAGGACGAAGCCGCCCAGTGCATCGAGGTCTGCCGGCGCGTTCTGGAAAAGAGCGAACAGGGCATCCCGCTCAAGAACCAGGGCGTGCTCTTCCGCACCGGGCACCACTCGGATGCGCTCGAAGTCGAACTCGCCAAGCGCAACATCCCCTTCGTGAAATACGGCGGCCTGAAGTTCGTTGAAGCGGCACACGTGAAGGACATGGTGGCGCTCCTGCGGATCGTGACCAACCCGCAGGACGAGATGAGCTGGCACCGGGTATTACTCCTGCTCGAGGGTGTCGGACCCAGCGCGGCGCGGAAGGTGATGGGCGCGCTGGGAGTGTCGTCGATCGGAAACGCGAACAACCATTTAGCCCCATCGCTTGCGACGGGTTCTGATCGCGCGACGGGATCCGAGCGCGTCGCAAGCGACGCGGCTAAATCGGGTTCGACGATCCTCTCGATGCTCAGGTCGGGATCGCTTCCAGTACCACTCGCGGCGCGCGCACAGTTCGATGACCTCCGCACGACGCTTCTCAACATCATTGAGACGAAGCCCATCCCCAGCGCGGTCGTCGATCGCGTGCGGAAGTTCTACGAGCCGATTTTCAACAACACCTACGACAATCCGACGCTGCGGCTTCGCGATCTCGAACAGCTCGAGCAGATCGCCCACGGCTACGCCAGCGTGACCAGCTTCGTCACCGATCTCACGCTCGACCCGCCGACGCGCGCGCAGGATTATTCCGGCCCGCCACTGCTGGATGAGGATTTCCTGATCCTCTCGACGATCCACTCGGCCAAGGGCTGTGAGTGGGACGTCGTGCATCTGCTTCACTGCGCCGATGGCAACATCCCGGCCGACATGGCGTGCGGAAGCGATGACGAAATCGCCGAGGAGCGCCGACTGTTCTATGTCGCGATGACGCGGGCACGGGACGAGCTCAACCTCTATTTCCCGCTCCGCTACTACTTCAAGAAGAATGGCCGCAGCGATCGCCACAGCTATGGTCAGCTCACGCGCTTCATCAAGCCGAACGACATCACGCTCTACGACAAAGTCGCGAGTGAGAGCGTGCGCCCCGAGCAGCCGATCCCGATGCAGGCCGGGCCGATCGTGGCGGACATCGACGCCATGCTCGGCGAATTATGGAAGTGATTCCCGTCGCGCCCTCATTTTGTTATCTGGGCAGCGCACAAAAACGTGCTTCCTGTTCATTTTTATCTAGGGCCGTGAACGAGAGTTAGATGAGCCTGCCGCGAAACGCTCGCTGCGCAATCGCGTCAAAAATGCGCAGCGCGGAGAGTGAGTGCGTAGTTGCTCTTTGAGATGCGAATAGAGGAGGGTCTCAAGAGATTCTCCCGCCGAAAGCGAGCTTTCGAGCAGTACCCCGGCACGACGGTTCTATCTACGACGTGGCAATCCGGAGATTCCTTTGCGGAGGGTCGCAAATGTCTCAAAATGTCCCACTCTGGAGCGTTTTGAGCTACCCAGCTTCACAAAGATGGAGCGGCTTGTGCTTCGCCCCATTCCCCACGACGCTCATCCCTTCATGCCGGTCAGCGTGATGCCTTGGATGAAGTAGCGCTGGGCGAGGAAGAAGATGATGATGATCGGAAGCGTCATCAGCACGCTGCCCGCCATGGTCAGCGCGGGGTTGTTGCTCACCTGGACGCTGAAGGCGTACAGGCCGAAGCTGAGCGAATAAAGGCGCTGGTCGGCGATGTAGATCAGCGGGCCCATGAAGTCCTGCCAGACGCCGATGAAGGTCATGACCGCGATGGCCGCGAGGCTCGGCTTGATCAGCGGCAGGATCACGTGCCAGTAGATGCGCAGGAAGCCGCAGCCGTCGATGCGGGCGGCGTCTTCGAGGTCGCGCGGGATGCCCATCATGAACTGTCGCAACATGAAGACGAAGAAGGCGCTGCCGAACGCGGCCCCGAACCAGAGCGGCGTCAGCGTGTCGTACGCGCCCAGCGATTTCCAGATGAGGAAGCTGGGGATCATCGTCACCTGGGAAGGGATCATCATCGTCGCGAGCAGGACCAGGAACAGCAGGTCGCGCCCCGGAAAGACGATGCGTGAAAAGCCGTACGCGACGAACGAGCAGCTGATGACGGTGAGCACGACGTTCGCGAGCACGAGAAAAACGCTCACGCGGACGTACCGCCAGAACGGGATCTGTTCGGCCGTGCGGATGTAGTTGTTCTTGACCTTGTTTGCCCACGCGTACGCCTGGTTCACGCGGTGAATGTCCAGCGTCATGCGGATCTGCTTCGGGTCGGTCACATCACTCGGGCCGGCGTCGTTGAGGACGATCCACTGGCGGAGCTTGGTCGATTTGTCGTCGTCGCTCGCGTGCTGCCAGGTGTAGGTGGCCCAGTCGAAGTTGGAGAGAAAGTTCTGGCGTTCGGAGACGAACTTGCGTCCGCTGTGTTCGAGCGTGAGCGTGATGTTGTGCCAGGTATCGTCCGGATGGATGTCGATGCGGACGCTCTTCATCTGCGACACATCCGCCGGCGCTTGGAAGTCGCCGACGAGGCGGATGTCCGGCCCGCTCGCAAAATCGTAGGAGAGCTTGGCGGCGGGCTTGCCCTGGTCATTGAAGTCCGTCAGTGTCGAGCGGGCCGAGCCCTGAAGGGTCCAGCGATTGGCGGGCGTCTCGTCCGCGGCAAGGTCGAAGAGGTTGATGCCCTGGTCGCGGATGCGCACGGAAGCGACCGCCGCAAAGCGATAGATCTGGACGAACGTCTGCCGGACTAGCTCCTGATCGACGACCGTTCGTGCCGCCTCGATGATGGCGGCCGCGGAGGCCGGCTTGTCAGAGGTGCCGTTCCAGATTTCGCCGGAGATGCGGGCGCCGAGGCGCTGATACAGGCCGCGGGCGATTTCTCTGCGGGCGACGGCGCGATCGACATCTTCCGGAATCGGAAAACCGCTCGCCTCGACAAGCTTCTCGAGTTCCGGCTGCAGCACGTCGACACCAATTGCACCCGGCTTGAGAGAGCTGAAGTATGCATCGTCGACGTATGGGCTCCTGGCCATGGGGCGAGGGGTGTTGGGCAGGACTTTCAGGTCCTCGGTGAACATCTCACGATCCACCTTCATGCTGGAAGAGACCATCCAGATGAACGGAAATGTGAAAACGACTGCGCCCAGCAGCAGCAGAAAGTAGACGAGAAGTTGATGAAGAGGCGTGCGCTTCATGAATACCGAATTTTCACAATCAGGCGGTGTCGTAGTGAACCCAGCGGCGCGAAAGCCTCATCTGGACCGCGGTCAGCACGAGCGTGATCGCGAAGAGCAGCCAGGCCATCGCGCTCGCGTAACCCATCTGGCCGTATCGGAACGCGTTGTTGAACAGGTGATAGACGTAGAACAGCGTCGCATCCTGCGGGCCGCCTTGCGTCATGAGGAACGCCTGGTCGAACACCTTCAGCGTGCCGATCGTTCCCATGATGAAGTTGAAGAAGATGTAGGGCGTGAGCTGCGGGATCGTGATGTTGAAGAACTGTTGGATCGTCGATGCGCCGTCGACGCTCGCCGCTTCGTAGAGCGATTGGGGAATGCCCTTGAGCCCCGCTAGCCAGAGGATCATCCCGCCACCCGCGCCCCACAGGCCCATCAGGATGAGCGATGTCTTCGCCCACGACGGATCCTGAAGCCACTTCGGCGACTGGAGGTGATGGAACGAGAAGGTGTCGATGATGCCGGCGAGCAATCCGCCTTCCTGTGGGTTAAAGATCCAGACGAAGAGCAGACTCGTCGCGACGACCGGCACGATGCTCGGCAGATAGAAGATCGTCCGCCAGCCGGCAAGAAGTTTCGTCCCCTGGTTCAACAGCAGTGCGATCGCCAGACTCAGCACGATGCCCAGCGGCACCGATAGGATCATGAACAGCGTGTTTCCGAGGCTCTTCCAGACCTTCTGGTCGTCCCACATGAGCCGGTAGTTTTCGAAACCGGTGACCACCGGGTTGCTGAGGATGTCCCAGCGGCAGAAGGAGATGACGAGCGAGAAGAGCATCGGCCCGCCGGTAAAGACGAGGAAGCCGATGAGCCATGGCGTAATCGTGACGTACCCGCCGAACCACTGGCTTCGCGTGAATCCGCCAGCCGCGCCTTCGATGATGCTGTCGCCCGTCTTCGCCGACAGGCCAAGCAGTCGCGCGACCCGCCGCCGCATGCTCAGGCTCGTATCCCAGAAGAACGCGAGCGAGCCGAGGATCACCGCGATGATCGCGTACATCACGAAGAACCACGTCCACGAACGGATGACGATGCCGTTGCTCGGACTGAAGAACCGATCGAGCTGAATCTGCAGCACGCGGTTGGCATCGTCGGTGGCGACTTTCGGAGGCTTGGTGCCGTCGAGCGATTCCTCAGCGGCGGTGATGTGGTAGTTCCAGAGCTGCTGGCCGATCGGCGTGATCGGTCGGTACCGCGAGTAGGGGAGGAGGTCGTTGTAGGTCCGAATCGCTTCCTTGTACTTCGCATCAATCGTCGGATCGTCGTAGACGTATTTCTGATACTGCCAAACGTTGATTTCCTTCTGAGGCGACTGCTCGGGAAAGTAGAAGCGGCCTTCGGCTTGTGCGAATTGTCGCTCGGCTTCGATCCGCATGCCGATCGCGTCTTTCGACGTGAGGTAGCGAATCAGTTCCCATGCCGCCTCTTTGTTCTTCGCCGTCGCGGGAATGGAATACGTCCAGCCGCCGATCCAGCTGAGTTTCTCCGTTCCGGCGTCAATGGTCGCCTGTGGAAGGGGCGGCGGCGCCGTTCCGAAGTCGACGTTTCGGGCGAACTGACCGAGGGTGTTGATCTGCCAGTAGCCGTCGATCTTCATCGCCACTTTGCCGGTGATGAACGGATCGAGTGCGTTGCCCTGGAAGCCGGCCTCAAATGCCTTGACGCCGCTGTAGCCGCCGAGCTCGTCGTAGATCTCCTTGAGCCAGATGAGAGCAGAGACGATCTTGGGATCGTTGAGCGTCACCGTGCGGCCGTCGGCACTCATGAACTCGCCGCCGTTCATCCAGCCGAAGATGTAGAGCCAGCTGTTTCCGTACATCGGGATGAAACCGACGTTGACGAGCTTGTAGGCTTTGGTGTTGAGCCGCTTGGGCGCACCCGGGGGCAGGCCGTCGAAGTATTTCTCCAGCGTCATCTGCTGGCCGGTGTTGTTGTCCTGGATGATGGTGAGCTTGCGGAGGTAGTCGCGCGTCTGTTCCCAGGTTTTCGGCGGCGTCGGGACGCCGTTGGCGTCGACGAGGCCGGCGCGGCGGAACGAGTCCTTGTTGTACATCAGCACGCGATCGTCGACGCTGATCGGGATCCCGTAGCTCTTGCCGCCGTACATCGCTTCGTCCCACGTCGGCTTGTAGAACTTTTCGCGCTGCGGCGCGTCGATACCGGCGGACCTGTCCCTGGCGAGGTAGTCATCGAGCGGCTCGAAGCCGCCGCGCGCCGCCCACTCGGCCACCGCGTAGCGATCGAACTGGATGACATCCGGCGAGCTGTTGCCGGCGACGCTCACGAGGAAACGCGTCGGATCGGCGGTCTGATCGCGAGACGCGTTCTGGCCGGAGATGACGCGGTAGATCGGCTTCTTCGGGTCTTTGGCGTGTTCCTGTTCCGAGCGGACTTCAAACTCGCGGATCACGTCCGCCAGCGCCCCCGACAGCGGTCCGCCGGGACCCATATAGACGATTTCCACGACGTTCGGGTCGTTGATTTTCTTGATCTGGCGCGAGGGGTACAGTAGCCAGAGCGCGAGCAGGACGAGAATGCCTGCGATGATTGCCTTCTTCGAATCCAACCAGCCTCCGCTTCGCTCACGATGCCGCCGCGCCGTTCACTCGACCCAGCTCGGCCGCAGCATACTAGCCGCATTTGCCGAATATCCATATTCGCGACATCCTCATGCGACAAGTCCGTGGCGCGACGATCGGCGAGATTAGACTTTCGAACTGAATCGAAGCTGTCTTTCGATTTCTTCGAGCACCCCCACGACACCGAGTGTTTCGACCTCGCCAACGAACGGCTCCGCCCCGTCGAGCACGCAATCCGCGAACGCATCCGCTTCGATGGCGTAGAGCGGTTTGGCGTTCGGCACCTCGATCGTTCGTGGAGGCGGGGCGACCGGCGGGCCCGCAGTGGCGTCCTGTCGCGGCGGGATGGCGCCGCAGATCGTGAAACTCGACGAAGGCGGCGCAGGCTTCCAAGGCCAGCCTGCAACCAGATATCCCTCGTCACCGCAGATGTGCGCCGAGTTGTCGGCCTGCAGCATCATGCCGACGGTGAAGTGCGCGGTGATCCCGTTCGGATAGCGCATCACGACGCTCGCCTGCTCATCGACGCCGCTCTCGTGCATGCTGGCGACGGCGCGTACCTCGTGCGGGTCGCAACCGGCGATCAAGCGGGAGAAGTTTATGCAGTAGCAGCCGACATCCATCATCGCGCCGCCTTGCAGCGGTCGGCTGAAGCGAATGTTGCCTTCCCACTTTCGAACGCGGTAACAAAAACTCGTACGAATGTTCTTCACCGTGCCGATCGCGCCGGAACGGATCGCCTCGACGATCGCCTGCGTCTGCGGATGCGCTCGATACATGAACGCTTCGACGAGCAACCGGTTCGACGACTTGGCCGCCGCGAACATCTCCGCGGCCTGCCTGACCGTTGCCGCGAGGGGCTTTTCACAGAGAACGTGCTTGCCCGAGGTGAGCGCGCGAATGGCCCACTCGTGGTGCATGGAGTTGGGGAGCGAGAGATAGATCGCATCGACCCTGGCGTCGCTCAAGATGGACTGATAACTGCCGTGGACATTGGCAATGGCGTATCGCGTCGCGAAAGCGATCGCCGCCTCAGACGTGCGCGACCCAACGGCCGCAAGTTCCGAGCGCTCCGCCTTGAGAACGCCCTCGGCGAACTGTTTGGCAATGTTGCCGGTGCCGAGGATTCCCCATCGCAGTTTCTGCATGGCCCAAGTATAGGGATCGCCGGCAGAAACACCGGTAGTGCCTGGCGCAACCGTCAATAACCGGAGAGTTCCGCGCACCGGGCAGTTATCGAGCCTCCCGCCGGAAAAGTCTGGATGCGACGTGGCTTGGCTCAATCGTAAATCATCCTCGGTGCCCCTCCGGGAGCGGCGCCGGTCCCACGCAGGACTTTCGAGCCAGGGTTGATATGAGCATGCAGAAGCCAGTTTCGGCCAAACTCGCCAGTACCAAGCACGTGGAGCAGACGCGGCGCCTCGAATCGCTCGGCCAACTCGCGGCGGGAATCGCCCACGAGATCAACACGCCCACCCAGTTCGTGAGCGACAATGTCCGCTTCCTGCAGGCCGAGTTCTCGAACATGCTGCGCCTCATTGAGAAGTATGAGCAAGTGCTCGGCGAGCAAGGACTGACGCTGCGATCGCACTCGTTGCAGGCGCTCAAGAATGAGATCGATTTCGATTTCCTACGCAATGAAGTCCCCCAGGCGCTCACCCAATCGCTGGAAGGGCTGGAACGTGTGACAACGATTGTCCGCGCCATGAAGGAGTTCTCGCATCCGGGCTCGGCCGAGAAGGAGCAGGCGGACGTGTGCAGGTTGATCGTCTCCACGCTCGAGGTGTGCCGCAACCGTTGGAAGTACGTTGCTGAGCTTCGCACGCAGTTCGAAGCAAACCTTCCGACCGTCCCGCTGCTGGTTTCCGAGTTCAACCAGGTGATCTTGAATCTCGTGGTGAACGCAGCCGACGCGATCGGGGAAAAGTTCGGCATCGGCGAGTCCCGACAGGGCGTCATTACGATCGGCGTGCGATCGACTTCGAAAGCGATCGAAATCAGTGTTGCCGACAATGGCACCGGGATTTCGCCGGCAGCGCGCCAGCACATGTTCGAGCCGTTCTTCACCACCAAGGGTGTCGGCAAGGGAACCGGACAGGGACTCGCGATCTGCAGCGATGTGATCGTCAACAAGCACGGCGGCTCGATCGACTTCGACACGCGCGAGGGTGAGGGCACGACCTTCGTCCTCCGACTTCCGCTTCTGGCGGCTTTCGAACCGTATGAAGCGATCGACATTCCGGAGAGTCCATGAACGACAACGGCCTTTCCGTGCTCTTCGTCGATGATGAGCCGCACATCCTCGACGGACTTCGTCGCCAACTGCACGTGCACCGCTCGCGTTGGAAAATGCGTTTCGCCATTGACGGCGCGGCCGCGCTGCAAATGCTCGAGACCGAGCCCGCGGACGTTGTCGTGTCCGATCTGCGAATGACCGGCATGTCCGGCGGCGAATTGCTCAGGCAGATACACGAGCACTATCCGCAGATCACGCGGATCATTTTCTCCGGCCAGACCGATTCGGTGGGGCTCTTTCCGAATCTCGGTTCGGTCCATCACTACCTTCAAAAACCGTGCGAGCCAACGGTACTGTGTCGCGCCATCGAGCGGACCTACGAACTGGGTATGCGACTGCGATCGCCGCGAATGCGATTGGCGGTGAACCGGATCGGGGCCTTGCCGCCCGGAGGCGAAAACTACCGCGCGCTGCGGGTCGAGCTCGGCCGCGAGCCCGCCGACATCAGCCGGATCGCCACGCTCGTATCGCGCGATCCCGCGCTCACGGTGAAGGTGCTTCAACTCGTCAGTTCGGCATTCTTCGGCATGCCCAGGCGAATCAACGATCCGCACCTGGCGGTCGTACTGCTGGGCGTGAACATGTTGCAGGCGATCGTCGTGGCGGGGCAGGTGTTCGATTTCCTCGAGAAGGGCAAACGGCATCGCGACCTGGTCGCGGCGATCTGGAAGAGCAGCATCGTCACCGGCGAGCTCGCGGCGCGCTATGCACAGGACGCTCATGCCCCGGCGGAGACCCAGCAACTCGCCCGGCTCGCGGGCATGCTTTCACTCATCGGACGCGCGATTCTGCTTCAGTCCGAGGCATCGAGCTACGAAGAAGTGATCGCGCTGGCCAAGCGGAAACAGCTTTCACTCGCGGCGGCCGAGATGGAAGTCTACGGCGCGACCTTTGCCGAGGTGGGTGCGTATGCGCTGGGCCTTTGGGGGCTGCCGGACGCCATCGTCGACGCGATCGCGTCGCAAGCCGCGCCGGGGTCGCTTCCGCCGTCGGCCACGAACGATGCGAGCGGGTTTGTCCATCTCGCCCGCTGGACGCTCGGTGGTCCGCCACGGGCGCTGGATGAAAAACCAAACCTCGACGCCGCCGTGGCGGCACGGCACAACCTGGGCGCTCTGACGCAACGGGGAAGGGAATGCGCATGAGCAGCACGATGCAGCGAATCTTGATGGTCGACGACGACCCGCACGTCCTTTCCGGTTATCGCCGCACGCTCGGACGCAAGTTCGACATCACCTGTGCGGAGGGTGGGGAGTCGGGACTTCGGGCCATCGAGCTCGGTGAGCCGTTTGCGGTCATTATCACAGACATGCGCATGCCGCGTATGTCCGGTACTGAGTTCATCACGGCAGCGAGGGAAAAGACCCGCGATGCGGTGTTCCTGATGCTCACGGGCAACGGCGACCAGCAGACGGCCGTTGATGCGATCAATACCGGCCACATTTTCCGATTTCTCACCAAGCCGTGCTCACACGAAACGGTGGAAGCCGCACTGTTGGCCGCCGTTCGTCAGCACGAGATGGTGACCGCGGAGCGCGTGCTGCTGCGCGACACGCTCACCGGGAGTATCCGCCTGATGGTGGATGCGCTGGAACTGGCCGACCCGCATCTGGGCGCTGCGCAGTCGATCGTAAAACAGGTCGTCTTCGAACTCTGTTCGCATTTCAAGATTCCCTACGACTGGCAGTTCATGGTGGCGGGATCGGTAAGCCTGATCGGATTGGTCGGCATTCACCGCGCACGACATCACGCAGTGCCTTCGGAGCGGGCATTGGCGGGCGCGGCGGCTCTGGGTAGCCAACTGGTGATGAACATTCCGCGGATGGGAAGCGTGTCGACGATCCTTTCGCGCCAGCGTGAACGCGGTCCGCTGCCATCCGATCTGACGAACCATTCGCGGGAAAACATCGAGACGATCGCAGCCTGCTTCATTCGCGCCGGTGTCGATCTGGCGTTCGCGTATCGAGCCGGACTCTCCCACGACGCCGCGATCCATTCTCTTGCGGCGACCGGCGATTTTGACCCTCGGATCATCGATGCCCTGAATGTCGTCCCTTCATCGCTGAATCCGAACGAACAGGAAATGTGGTCGACTCACGAGATCAAGCTCTCCGATATCGCGGTCGGAATGGTGTTGAATCACGACCTCACCCGCCCCGACGGCACGCTGCTGCTCTCGAAGGGACAGCCCGTCTCCGAGTTGGCGGCGTCGCACCTTCGGAGCCTGGGCATTACCGGTGCGATTGCGAATGTCGTGCTGGTTCGTGTACGGGCCGAGTGATGGGCGCTTCGGGAAAGGAGTTCAGTGCTTCGCACTTGGCGCGGCAGGGGTGTCGCCGCGATCGGTTCGCTTCCACTCCTTCTCGCTCTTGGAAAAGAACGCGAAGTACATGGGAATCTTCCGGACCACGTAGCCAGGAACTGCAAAGAGAGGACGGATATCCCAACCGCGGGCACTGAATCGCATCCAGGCCACGAGCAAGAGGACGATGAGCGCTGCCGTGCCGCTGACCAGAGCGATTGCGGGTGCGATCGACGTGTGGAAGACCCAGCCGATCACGAAGACGATCGCCGCGGCGAGCAGCATGATCAACACCTGAAACGAGAGCGGAGGGACGAACAGATCGGCCGCCAGCATCGCCGCACGCGGGCGAAGCTTCAGCAGGCCGATGATAAAGGTCTTGGGCACATGCGTCAGGATCGTTCGAAGGTGTCCATGCTCCCACCGGCGGCGCTGCGTGGAGGCGGCGGTCGGCGCCTTCGGCAGCGTTCCGTCGATCGCGGCTTCCGTGCAAAGCAACGGGGCCCGACCGGCCGCAGCTAAATCCAGACCAGCGCCATGTCTTCGACGATGTTTCCAGTGGCGAGAGGGGCCGTCGAGATGAGTTCCCACGGGAACGCCATCCCCGCTCCAAACAGCGAACTCGGTCCGCCGAGCCGTGCAAGACCCAGCGGCCGAACCTGGTTGCGGACGACGAACGCCAAGTGTGAAACGAGATCGTGACCGTCGGCGGCGGGCGCTTCGCGGAGGATGTAGACGCCTTGGGCTGGAACTCCCGTAGCCATTGCCTGGCGGGCGAGCATTTCCAAGGCGTCGGGCCGAAGGGTGACGTCGGCGTCGAGCAGGACCACCACCGGTGGCGGATCTGACGCCAGCGCCTGGACGCCGAAGTCCAGTGCATACCCCTTGCCGCGGCGGGCGTCGTCACTCCGCTCCACGACTTCGGCACCGGCGCTACGTGAGAGCGCAGCGGTTTCGTCGGTGCAGTTATCTGCCACAACGAGCAAGCGGTCGCCGGGCGCCATTTGAGGGCCGACGCTGGCAAGCGTGGCCGCGATGACACTCGCCTCATTGTGTGCGGGAATCAGCACGCCGATGCGCGGGCGCGGCGTGCTTCGATCAAAACTCATTTGTCGACGAGGCAACAGTGAAGCAAGGATCTCGATGCAGACAATCCACACCGGGATCAGCAGAATCGTCGCGACGATCCAGAGAATGAGATTGGCAAGGGTCAAGCCCGAGATGGATAGACTCCCGCAGGTCTGAAAACGCAAACGACGAAAGTGACGCTCACCGGCACACTCGGCTCACTCTTGAAACTGCACCGACCCCTCGCCGCGACATCGCTTTCGTCCGCACGACGGGCAGGCCGCGTTGTAACGATAAGCCTAGCGTTCTGCGAGGATTGAAGCCAGCTTTGACACCTCGATTTGAATGTCATGACGCTCTCGGACGCGCGTACGTCCGACAACTCCCATCGCCGCCAGCTCCGCGGTGGGACGTGACAATGCGTCTGCCAGTGCCTCCGCAAGCCGCTTTGGCGAACCGGCGGGCACAATCCAGCCGCAGCTGGAGTCAACCAGTTCCGGTATTCCGGCAATCTGTGTCGTAACCACTGGCCGTGCCAAGGCGAAGGCCTCCATCAACGCAACCGGCAAACCCTCGGCCAAGGACGGCTGGGCGATAATCCGCGCCGCCTGCATTTCGCGGCGAACCTCCTCGGCGCTGCGTGCACCCAGCAGTACCACACGATCCTGCAAATCATATTTGTGGACCGCCGCCTCGATCATCCCGCGCATCTCGCCTTCGCCGATGAGCCGAACTTCGATCCGGATGCCGCGTCCCTTCAGCAGGGCAGCGGCTTCGACCAGTGTGAGTTGCGCTTTCTGCTCCACGAGCCTGCCCACACAGACCACGACCGGTTGATCGCTGGGGGGCGTCGGGTCCTGATGGAGGAATTGCGCGTCGAGACCGCAATGAACGATTCGCAACTTGTGCCAATCGGACGGATCGGTCCAGCGCATCAACTGCCCGCGGCCGAACTCGCTGATGGCAATGACATCCCTCGCATGCGCCGCCTTGGCACGAAGCCCGAGCCCCGGAGCGCGGTCGAACTCCTCGGGCCCGTGAACCGTGAAGCTGAACGGTTTGTTCGCGAGGATGCTCGCGAGCATTGCCACCGCGGCCGAGTTCGTTCCGAAGTGGGCGTGAAGGTGCTCAACATCCGTTTCGGCCAGCCACTTTGCCAACACGCAGGCTTCGGCCAGGCAGATCAATTGGCGGAGCAGGCCGCGGTCGGATCTGCGACCTTCCGTGACCGTCAACTTCAATGCCCGGAAAAATCCCGGTCGAAATGCGGCTGCGAGCACGGCGAGCAGAATTGCGACAGGCCCGCGCGAGAGGATCGCCCGGGTTTTTTCCCGTTCGGCCCGATCGGTCGGATCGGGCAGGTTTCCGTCGAAGCGCCGGATCGTGAAGCGCTCGACGGTGTTCCCCAAGGCTTCAAGCCCGAGAATCTCCCGGCGGATGAAGCTCTGGCTGGGCTGGGGATATTGATTGATCAGGTAAGCGATCTTCAAGGGGCGCAGTTCTCCAACGCTGGATATCGGTCCGTGCGGGGTCGGGCATGAATCGAGAATCGCTCAAAAGCCGGTTCGCTTGAACTGCTTCTCCAGATCGCGAAGCGAAAGCTTGAGCGTCGTCGGCCGGCCGTGTGGACAGTTGCTGGCGCGGTCGACCAGGTTCCGACGCTGCAGCAGCATGCGGATTTCTTCCGGCGTCAGCGGATCGCCGGCCTTGACCGCGGCCTTGCAGCTCATCATGTCGAGCGTGTCGTGCAGGAGCGTTTCGTGGTCAAGCCGAGCGGATTCGGTCTCGGCTTTCTCGAGCACATCCTTCACGAATGCGGCCGGATCGAGCTTCTCGAGAAAACTCGGGAACGCGTGAACCGCCACCGCATCGGGACCGATCGCCGCTGCCTCGATACCGAGCTGCGCGAAAATCGGCGCGAGCATCTCCAGCGCGTCGATCTGCTGCGGCGAAGCGCTCACGACCAGGGGAATCAGCAGTCGCTGCGACTCGAGAGGTCCGCGCGAAACCCTCGCCAGCAGATCCTCGAACATGATCCGCTCGTGCAGCGCATGCTGGTCGATGATCACCAGGCCGTCATCACTTTCGGCCACCAGGTAACTGTTGTGCAGCTGGATGGCGCTGGTCGCGTTTTGTGCGACGAGGACCTGCCCTGTCTGCGGCACCGATGTCGAACCCGCTTCGCGGGGATCGGAATCGTATGAAGTCGCTGCACCCGGTGGATCGTGCGGCGGCCCACCCGTTGAACCCGCTACGGGCACGTCCGGCAGATAGTGTCCGCCCGCGATCGGCCCGCTGGAGTGAGAGGTCGGCGTGCCGACGTCCGCGCGGAAAAAACTCGCGAGCTGCTCACGCATCGAGGTTCGCGCAACGGGTTCGACATTGCCAAACGATGCCTGCGGTTTTGCGCGGGGGACCAGGTCATTCCCGAGCAGGAGCGATCGGACCGAGGAGAGAACAAGTCCGTGCACGCGCGATGAATCTCGGAATCGGACTTCGCTCTTGGTGGGATGGACATTCACATCCACCAGCTCCGGCGAAAGCTCGATCATCAAGACCGCTGCGGGATTCCGCCCGGGCTCGCACAGGCCGCGAAACGCTTCCTTAAGGGCGTGGCCTATGAACTTGTCGCGCACGCATCGGCCGTTGACGAAGAGGTACTGGTTCTTGAGGTGAGGCATCGCCAGTTCCGGCAGGCCGATGATGCCGCGGAGGCAGATGCCGTCGGATTCGACGTCGAGATCGAGCTTGGATTGCGCGTACTCGGCGGGCCATGCTTCGAGCCAGCGGAGCACGGGCGCGGTGGCCGGCAGATCGAGCGAGACGCGTCCGCCGCTGAGCAGTTTGAAACTCACGTCCGGCCGGGCGATCGCGATCTTCAGGATCGCATCGGCGATGTGCCCACTCTCGGTTCCTGAAGCCTTGAGGAACTTTCGCCGGGCAGGCACGTTGTAGAACAGGTCGCGGATTTCGACACTCGTGCCGACGTTGGCACCGATCGCTTTCACCGGCGACATCTCGCCGCCGCGGTTGGTGATTTCGCAGCCTCCATCCGAGTCCGGCGTCCGCGAGACGATCCGCGCGAAGCTCACCGAGCCGATCGACGCCAGCGCCTCGCCGCGAAATCCCATCGTCTTGATCGCGAAGAGGTCGGCATCATCGGTGAGCTTGCTGGTGGCGTGGGAGGCGAAGGCGAGCGGGAGATCCTCCGCGGGGATGCCGTTCCCGTTGTCGAGGATGCGGATCAGCGCCTTGCCGCCGTCGTCAATCTCGACGGTGATCGCGGTTGCGCCAGCATCGAGCGAGTTTTCGACGCACTCCTTGACCACGGAGGCCGGGCGTTCGATCACCTCGCCGGCGGCGATGCGATTGACGAGGTTCGGCGGAAGCTGGTGGATCCGCGGGCGAGACGTTTCGGCGACTCCGTTCATCAACACATCCTTTTAGCCTCGGTCGGTCGTCGATGCACGTCACCTGGCCGCCATCGGCAGGCTTTCCACGCACCGAAACTGCATTCCAGGGCCTCAACCGGCGCTTACCGACGACGGCTTGGAGAGCCGTTCCAGCGCGTTATGGATCGCAAGCAACATCGCCGTGCCGATCATCAGAGACGCCGGCAGGATTTCAATTCCCCATCGCCGCGCGAGCCAGCCGATCGTTCCGGGAATGACTGCAATCCCCAATGCGCACGCCGAAACCTGCATACCGACGGCATGAGCCGCGAAACGCGTGCCCACACGGGCGGGCGTGAGCGCGATCAGCGTTGGAAAGAGGGGCGCGAGCATGAGCCCAAGGAGCACGGCACCCGCGAACGTGGCGGGTAACGGGAACGAACCGTGCATCAGCACAGCGCCGCCGATCGCGCCGATCAGTCCGATGCGGAGAACTGCTTCGGCACGCAGGTGATGCGCGACCTGGCCGAAGATCATCCGTCCGCCGGTAATCGACGCCCAGTAGAGCCCGACGGTCGCGCCGGCGGCGGCGATCGCGATTCCTCGCGATTCCGTCAGCAGCGTGTAGAGCCACGTGCCCGCCGAAGATTCGACGCCGCCGTACAGAAAGTAGAACAGAACTTGCCCGAGCACGATGGGCTGCGAGAGCGCCTGGCTCAAGGTCGCGGACTCGGCATGGGATTCATTTGCTGCAGGCACGTCGAGTTGCCATGCATTTCGAAATCGGAAGAAGACGAGCGTGAGCACGAAAATCGTTCCAGCCACGATCGCGTATCCGAGCGAGTACGTGTGATGCGCCGCCAGCACGGCCGTCATGATCAACGGGCCGCAACTCGCGCCGATTCCCCAGCAGCCGTGCATCCAGTTGAGCACGCGCGAGGAGAACGCGGTGGCGGCGAAGGTGTTCACGCCGGCGTCGATCGCGCCGGCGCCAAGCCCGCCAAGCACCGCCGCAAGCATCAAAGCGGGCCAGAAGGGAGAAAACGCGTAAATCGAGAGCGAAACGGTGACGATCGCGCAGCTTGCCGCCAGCAATCTGCCGACGCCGAGTCGGGTCACGATCGCACCCGCGAAAAAGGAAGACAGCAGATAGCCGCAGGTGCCGCTGATCAGGATGAAGCCGATGTGACTGATCGGAAGTCCGAACCGAGCTCGGATCGAAGGCCAGGTGACGCCCATCAACGTGTCGGGCAACCCGAGACTGATGAACGCGAGGAAGGCAAGCAGAATGAGACGGTGCGGTGTGCGCGGACGCAGGCTCTCGGTCGATGCCGATGGGTTCACGTTGTCTGATCGGTGGTTGGTTTCCTTCGACACGGGCGGATCAGGTCGCTTCCTTCGCCTCGGCGGACATGATCGCGTCCGAATGCGGCAACTGCGGACGGTAGATCATCCAGAGGTTGCGCACGTAAATGAACCACCCGAACGACTGCCCGAGCAGGCCGATCGGATCGCGCCGCCACAAAAAGTAGACCATCAGCATCGTCGAACCGGCCAGGCTCATCCACCAGAAGATCGGTGGCACGACGCTCTTCTTGCTTTTCTCCGAGACGATCCACTGGACGATCATCCGGCCGGTGAAGAGCACCTGGCCCAGAAGGCCGAGTCCGACCCAGACATAGCCGATGGGGCTGGAGACGTTGAGGACGGTCTGGCCCCACGACCGCTCGTGTCGACCGCGCATGACGCGGTCGGCGATTTCGTCGGCCGAGAGGTCGAGTTTCTGGCCGTCGTGCTGCTGGGTGATGACGTAACGGTATTCGCCGGCATCGTTGCGGTAGAGGATGGCTTTGTCGCGCGCGTCGGGCAGCTGAACCGTCACCTCGACGCCGCCGGGTCGATCGATCTTCTGCGTCTCGGTGAGGGATGCGTACACCCAATAGCCCATGGCGACGAGCAGAGCGATTTCGAGGAAGAGGAGGGCGGGGCGTTTCATGAGAAGCCGGAGGTTTTAGCCGCGGATGAACGCGGATGCACGCGGATGACCAGACCGCATCTATATCAGTAATTCACGAACGCGGATCTTCCGGGGAGTTGCCACGACAAAGTGGCCAGCAAGCAGATCCTTCACTTCAATCCAGATAGGCGCGAAGTGCGAAACCACAGTCGCCGACTTTGCCTCCGGGAATCGAAGGAGAAGAATCCCGGCGACGTTGCGACGCTCGCGAAACACCAACTCGCCGAAGTCAAGGTCGAAGGTGATGACGATCCGGTTGTCTAACTCCGCCAGCTCGAGCACCTGCGAATCGGTGATGGACGGCGAGAGTTCTCGAACCCACAGACAGTCTTGGCCGTCCCCTCGGAGCCATTGCACCAGCGCGAGATCGATGTTCTCGTCGCACAGGATCTTCATTTCGGAACAGAGTCCATGAAGACGACCCGTTCAAGGCTGAGCGAGTCCGCAGCAAACGCGAGTGCCGCACGGATGTGATCCGTCGTTAGGCGAGGATAGGATTCAAGCAACTCCCTTTCCGTATCTCCTGCCGCCATACGCTCAAGAACGTGCTGCACGGTGAGACGGGTGCCCTTGAAGACGGGCTTGCCCACCATGATCTGCGGGTTCTGTTCGATGTGTTCGCGCCAGTTCATGCCGCGATTGTACCGCGGCGGCGGTTCACGTCACCTTGATTCCCCGGTGCTCGGAATAGCCGGAAACTACGAGTGGGCTGGGGCCCAAAGCCCATGGCGAAGAGCAAAGCGAGCTCGAGGAAGATCAGGGCGGGACGTTTCATGGGATAGAAGTGGTTTTAGCCGCGGATGGACGCTGATGCACGCGGATGGATTCAATCGACAAAGGGCTCCTTCCATTCAACTTCAATTTCGCCTGTTGATGGAGAGAGATGTAGCTTGATGAACTGACCCTTCTTATAGAGGAGATATGTCTCGCGCTTTGTCCAGAGATGTCTTCTCGCCCAAGCAGGCGGAGTCGTCATCTGCATGTCTGTCCGACTTTCGCCTCTCATTTGATCTGTGATGAGCGTGATGTCGGCCGGCGTAACATGCGCGTTGAAGTATCCCGCCGGCGTGATGCCCCCATGAATCTCTTCCTGTCCGTTTGTGAATGAGTCCGGCAAGCTGAGACCAGCGACGCTCTGGAGAAGGTCGTCCAAAGGCGGCGTTTGCAATGCTGTCACGGTATCTGATGTCAGTACAAAGAAACTCACGATGCACGTAATCAACAAACCCAGCACGATCAATGCAATCAACTTGGCAATTCTCCCGAATCGCCATCGATGAGATTGCTCAACGCCGTAATCCAAATGCTTCACCATTTGCTTCTCCGCGGTTTGCTTATGAACAATGGACAGGAGACCGCAAGTGATCTAGCGATTTGTTCCCGAGTGCTCCACCCGCACCGCTCTCTCTTCATCCGCGTCCATCGGCGTTCATCCGCGGCAACCACTCGTTCAGATCCCCAGCCGATCCGGGTTCAACCCGTGCAGCGCTTTCGGCACAAAGATCCCGTCCTTGCGGATCAGTTTGCCGTCAAACCAGATTTCGCCGCCGCCATACTCGGGGCGCTGGATGCAGACCATGTCCCAGTGGATCTGGCTCTTGTTGTTGTTGCCGGGGTTGTCGTAGGCGTTGCCGGGCGTGAAGTGGAAGCTGCCGGCGATCTTCTCGTCGAACAGGATGTCTTTCATCGGCTTCATCACGTGCGGGTTGTAGCCGATCGCGAACTCGCCGATGTAGCGCGAACCCTTGTCGCTATCGAGGATCTCATTGAGCTTCTTGGTGTTCGCGTCGCTGTCGGCGGTGGCCTTGACGACTTTGCCCTTGGCAAACTCCAGTCGGATGTTGTTGAACACCGTGCCGCGGTAGAGCGTCTCGCAGTTGTACTGGACGACGCCTTCAACGGAATCGATGACGGGGCAGGAGAAGGTCTCGCCATCCGGTATGTTGCGGTCGCCGTTGCAGGGCTTGGCGCCGATGCCCTTGATGCTGAACTTGAGATCGGTTCCAGCGCCTTTGATTTCCACCTTGTCGGTCTTGGCCATCAGATCCGCCAACGGCTGTGCGGCCTTGGCCATCTTCTTGTAGTCGACGCCGGCGCAGACTTTGAAGTAGAAGTCCTCGAAAGCCTCCGTGCTCATGCCAGCGTTCTGCGCCATGCTCGGGCTCGGCCAGCGGAGCACGACCCAGCGCGTCTTGGGCACGCGGACCTGGCTGTGGACGTAGTTCCACCAGTGCTTCTCGTAGAGGTTCATCTTGTCGCGCGCGACATCGGAATGTTCAGAGATGTTGTTGCTGCCGCGGATGCCGGCGTAGCAGTCGACGGCCTCCATGCGCTTGCGCTCGATCGTGCCGATCGTCTTCATCTGGCTTTCGCTGGCGTTGTTGAAGAGCGCGCGAAGGACCTGCTGGTGATAGGTCGACACGATCGGCTCACCGCCCGCCTGGCCGATGACGTTGATTAACTCGACCGTGAAATCGATGGGAATGTCGAAGGCCTCGACGAGGACCTTATCCCCTTTCCTGACCTGCATGGAGTGGTGAACGAGCGTCTGCGCGAGCTGGGTAAAGCGAGGATCTTTCATGATGCGGCGAACGATAACGAACGGAGCATAAAACAAAAACAGGGCGACGGTCGGTCGCCCTGTTAGCGGCACTCTCCGCAAGTGCTGCGTGTCCGCAGAAGTTTTTCGGATGGCCGATTGGCCCGAAGCTCAACGACTCTGTTCGATGCGCGCGAGGGTCTGTGCGACAAGATCGTCCGGCGGCTCGATGTCGGCAGACTGGTCGAGCAGACGGAAGAAGCGTGCGACGGCATCGACGCGCTGGGCATTGACCGGACGTGCATTATCGCGGACTTCGTTTCGATCGATTCCGCCGACAACCAGGTCAACAATCAAGCCATCTTCTTCAGCAATGGCCATAATACGTACTCCTCAGATGTGCGGGCGACGCACGAAAACGCTCGGAAGTGACTCCGAGATCGCTTCAGACGCCGCTCACGCAATGAAACGCGGACGAGGTCTGATTATTTCGTCTCCGTCGCTCTTCAACCTTCAACTCGGCCCGTTTTTGATTTGAACTTCCCTGAACTGGGAACGGGCCTTGCCGAAATGTTTTCCAACCAAATCAGTCACCAATCGTATCGACTCCAAACCGGCAGGCAATCTTGAAATTCATCGATTCCAATAAGCCTTCAATTCGATAAAGGCTGCAGAACAACCGGAACCGCTACAGCCGATCTTGTCGCCGAACCTGGTTCCAGCGATGAGCAAAGTGCGCCACCGCCGAATGCAGCCGAGATTTGACCGTACCAACCGGGATGTGAAGCATCTCACTGATCTGCTTGTAGGGAAACTCGTGAAAGTAACCCAGTAGCAGGACCTCCCGCAGGTTTGGCGGCAGTTCACCAATAGTACGATGCACCAGGGCCTGAAGTTCGACTTTTTGTAGAGGCTCGTCCGGTAACGAGCCCGAGGCCTGCAAAAGGTCGACGTAATGCCCCTCGCCGGCCATTCCCTCGGGGTGAGCGTCCAGTGCACTCGCCGGGTGGCGGTGTCGGCTGCGCAGGAGATCTCGAGCCTTGTTCGCGGCGATGGTGAACAGCCAGGGACGAAATCGCCGGGTCGAATCGAATGTGGCTGCCGACTCATGCACCTGCAGGAATGCTTCTTGAAACGTGTCTTCGGCGGCAGCGCGGTCGCCCAGAAAGCGGACGAGGAAGTGGTACAATTCACGCTCGTATCGCTTGACGAGTTCGGCAAACGCGGGCTTGTGCCCGTTGACGTATTGTCGCAAGAGCATCTCGTCAGGTAACGCAGATGAATCTTCGCACTGCATCTTGTTGTGGATGTCGCTGCCCATGGAGAACCCTGATATCATCCTAGCCAAACGCCATGCCCTCTGACGACCCCAAAACTGGCCCAAACAACGATTTCGGTATGCCAAAGAACGTGTTTGGGTTCCTTCCGATCGAACTTTCCGGCGCGGCGGTCGCGGCGGGATTACCCAGGTTCCGCGCCGAGCAAGTGCGAGGCTGGCTCTACGACAAGCTCGTCAACGATCTGGCAAAAATGTCCAATCTGGGCGCCTACGACCGTATCGCCTTCAGCCAGCAGTTCGACTTCGTTCCCGGCGAGCTCGTGCGTGAACAGCACAGTACCGACGGCACCTTCAAAACCCTCATCCAGTGGAAACGCCCGACATGGCCCGAGCCGGCGCTCACCGAGTGCGTCGTCATCCCGGATGGCGATCGCTACACCGCCTGTCTGAGCTCGCAGGTCGGATGCCCGGTGGGGTGCAAGTTCTGTGCATCGGGTTTGCTTGGCCTCAAAGGAAATCTCGAAGCCGGCGAGATCGTCTACCAACTCTTCCTGCTCAACCAGATGCTCGCGCCCAAGAGCGCACGCATCACCAACATCGTCTTCATGGGCATGGGCGAGCCGATGGCGAATTACGCCAACGTCATGAAGGCGATCCGCATCATTCACGATCCCCAGTGTTTCGACATGGGCGCCCGACGGATCACCGTGAGCACCGTCGGCGTGCCCGCGAAGATCCGCGATATGGCTGGCGAGGAACTCTCGCTCAATCTCGCGCTCTCGCTGCACGCCCCGAACGAGCCGCTGCGCCGCGAGTTGATTCCATGGGCCAGCCACTTCGCGCTCCAGGACATCCTGGACGCGTGCCGGTACTACTTTGACCAGACCGGACGCGAAATCACGCTCGAGTACATTCTGCTTCACGACGTGAACGATCGTCCCGAGCACGCGCGCGAGCTGGCGAACGTCTGCAGGACAATCCGCGCGAACGTGAATCTCATCCGGTACAACGAGGTCGAGAGCCTGCCGTTCCTTCGCCCGAAGTCGGATTCGGTCCAGGAGTTCCAGTCGATCCTGCGCGACGCCGGCGTCAACGTGCACGTTCGCAAAAGCCGTGGCCGGGATATTGACGCCGCATGTGGCCAACTTCGCCGCAAGGCACAACAGGAACTGATTCAGCTGGGGAAGGCATGATCGACACGCGCCGATCGAAGAGTTCGATGACCGGATCACGTGCCGGCGCTTGTGCGACGACGACCGCACGAATGCGAGAGACGAATCGCATCGACCCTGCGCGCCATCGGGGCGCCTTCACCATCATCGAACTCGTGGCCGCGTTGCTGATCGTCGTGCTCCTCGCCGCGACGTTCGTTCCGTACGCGATGTCGTTGCGGGAGAAAAGTTCGCGGGTCCACTGTACTTCGAACCTGAAGAACATCTGGAACGCGATGACCGCGTACGGGCAGGCGAACGGCTACTTCTATCCTCGGACGCGGTTCGGGCCGGCGCTGGGCAACTCCTGGACGGCGTTCACCGGACCCGACGAACGGAACCCGTTCGCGCCCGACAGCACCGTGCAGATGAACGATGTCAGCGCTTCACTCTGGCTGCTCATGCGCGAAGGGCTCGCGCAGCCAGACTGGTTCGTCTGCCCGAGCAGCGCCGGCGAGGCCGACCGCATGCTCGATGCCACCGGCGCATCCGCCGTTGCGAAACAGCGCGGCAATTTCCGCGGCAATCGGAATCTCACCTACGCGTTCGCGTCGCCGTTCAGCGCGATCGAAGAATACCGCCTCAGCGACACGCTTCCCGCGAGATTCGCTCTGCTCGGCGATCAGGGTCAGTCTTTCGAAAAGCTGAACAACGATCCACCGTCATTTACCGCGTCGGCCACTCGACTCTCGCAGATCAACAGCGTCAATCATCACGGCGCCGGCCAGAACGTGCTCTATGCCGACGGCTCAATCGTTTTTGAAACATCACCGTACTGCGGCGTCGGCCGGACCAAAACACTGCTCGACGGCGACAACATCTACACCGCGCTCGCCGCGACCGTCCTGATCAACCAGCAACCGAAGCACAACGAGCCCGGCGTCGCCGGAACCACCATTGGACCTGCGTACCGTTACGACTCGTACCTCATCCCACCGGCGGGCTACAAATCCGAGTGAACTCGCATGGCGGCCACCACACAGAAACTTCGCATCATCGTCGGCGGACTGGTCGGCCAGTATCCGCTGGGCGGCGTCGCGTGGGATTACTTCCACTACCTGCTCGGGCTCCACGAGCTCGGCCACGAGGTTTATTACCACGAGGACACCTGGGTCTGGCCACTCGATCCTGACAAGGGATATCCCGTCGATGAGCCGAGCTACACCGTGAACTTCATCGGCGGCTTCTTCAAACGATATGCGCCCGCGCTCGTCAACAACTGGTGCTACGTCCTGCTTCACGACAAACACTTCGGCATGAGCAGGGAGCGCTTCGACGAAGTCGCGCGGACGGCAGACATCTACCTCAACGTCAGCGGCGCCTGCTTCATCCCGGAAAACCTTTCGCCCAGGTGCAGAAAGGTCTTCATGGACACCGATCCCGGCTACAACCAGATCGTCATGCAGACGCGACCAAGTTGGAGCGAAAACGTCGACCGCTGGATCGAGACCGTCCGCGGCCACGACGTTCACCTGACCTACGCAGAGAACATCTGGAGCGCCGACTGCAAGGTGCCGCGCGTCGGCATCGACTGGCGGCCGACCCGCTGCGTCGTCACATTGCCGCACTGGGCGGACATCAAGAACACGCCGCCTAAGCCGGATGCGAAACTGACGACCGTCATGAGCTGGCGATACTTCCCCGGCCCGGTGGCGATGGACGGCATCCACTACGACGCCAAGGGCAGCGAGTTCGAACGCTTCCGTACGCTGCCCGCGCAGTCCCCCTTGCCGATCGAGATGGCCGTCGCCGGCGAAAAATATGATCCAGACGCCATCAAGCGGGACGGTTGGACGTTCATCCCCGCCAAGAACGTCTCCCTCACGCCCGAGCGCTATCACGCGTACATCGGCGAATCGCTCGGCGAGTGGAGCATCGCCAAGAACGTCTACACCGCGACAAAGAGCGGGTGGTTCAGCTGCCGCACCGCGTGCTATCTCGCGGCGGGCAGACCTGCCGTCGTCCAGGAGACCGGCTGGTCGAAGTACGTCCCCTCCGGCGCCGGCGTCTTCGCGTTCGACACGATGGACCAGTGCGTCGACGCGCTGAACCAACTCGCGCGCGATCCGACAAGGCACCAGCGCGCCGCGTACGACGTCGCCCGCGAATACCTCGCGCCCGATCGCGTCCTCACCCCGATGATCGAAGCGATCTTCGCCAACGATCACACCGCCGCCCCGCGCCCGCATTCGCTTCACTCGTCACAAGCCACTAGCCACCAGCCACCCAAATGAACATCGTCCTCGGCGGATACATCGTCGGCTATCCGCTGGGCGGGATGACCTGGCACCATCTCAACTACCTGCTCGGCCTCCTCGAACTCGGCCACGACGTCACCTATCTCGAAGACGGCGCCAACCATCCCTCCTTCGACCCCATCCACAACACCCACGGCGACCCGACCTACGGCCTCGCCTACCTCCGCGACACCTTCGCCCACTACAACATCCGCGCGCCCTGGCACTACCGATACGGAAAGATCGCCGAAGGCCTCTCGATCGACGAGATGCAGACCCGGCTCCGCGAGGCCGACCTCTTCATCGCCGTCAGCGGCGTCACGCCCATCGACTGGTACGACCTGCCGAAGCGCACCCTCGTCATCGACACCGACCCCGTCTTCACCCAGCTCAAGATGAGCCAGGGCGACTGGCTCACCAGCTACTTCAAACGCTTCACCCACGTCGCCACCTTCGGCCGACTCATCGGCACGTCCGCCTCGCCGCTCCCCACGCACGGCTTCGACTGGATCCCCACCAACCAGCCCGTCGCCCTCAACCATTGGCCCGCGACCGACCTTCCCGCGAGCGGTTTGTTCACCCCTGGGAGCGGCCTCCTCACCACCGTCGGCAAGTGGGAACACACCCGCGACCGCGTCGTCACCTTCGCCGGCAAGAACTACGCCAGCGACAAGTCCGGCGAGTACGAGAAACTGATCGACCTTCCTCACCGCGTCGGCACGCCCATCGAGATGCGCATGGCCGCGCTCGATGAACCGTCGCGCAAGAAGTTCGAGCAGGGCGGCTGGACGTTCGGCGATCCCGTCGCCGCCACGATCTCCTGCCGATCGTTCCAGGACTGGATCCGCGATTCGCTCGGCGAGTTCACCGTCGCCAAATCGATCTACAGCGGCCTGCCCAGCGGCTGGTTCAGCGACCGCAGCGCCTGCTTCCTCGCCAGCGGCCGCCCGGTCATCACGCAGTTCAGCGGCTTCGAAAATTGGATCGACGGCGTCGGCGAAGGCCTGCTCGGCTTCGCGACGCCCGATGAAGCCGCCGCCGCCGTGCGCGCCGTCCTGACGAACCCCCAAAAACACGCCCGCGCCGCCCGAGAAATCGCTGAGCGGTATTTCGATGCGAAGCGCGTCCTCGGCGAGTTGCTGGATCGGGTGGCGGGATAGGGGGAGAGGGCGGTCGACAGTCGACGCTGAGGGGCCGCGGTGTTGGAGTGTTGCAGCATCGAATTGGTGGGCGTGCGCGGCTCACGGGCAGGCTCATCCGGCGGAGTTCTCTTCCCAGTTTCACATCCATCGAAAAGTCGTGTCAACCGGTTGAGGGGTTTGAATCGGCGATGTGTTTCAAAGGGTGTGATGAAGCGCAACCCATTGAAAACACGAACCCTGACCATGAGCCACACACACCGTCCGACGTTTGACACGCTCGAAGATCGCCGCCTGATGGCCAATTTCACCGTGACCAGCACCGCCAACAGCGGTGCGGGGACACTGCGTGAAGCGATCACCCAGGCCAACGCGACGACAGCGGCGGACGTGATCAACTTCAACATTGCTGGTAGCGGTATGAAAGTGATTACGATTCCGACTTCGCTGGACGTCACCCAGCCGGTCACGATCGACGCGACGACGCAGCCGGGCTACGCGGGCTCGCCTTTGGTACAGGTGCGGCGCACAGGAACTTCGTTCAACGACGGGATTCAACTCAATGCCTCCAACAGCGTCATCCGAGGATTGTCGGTGACGGAGTTCGTGAACGGCATTGTCGTCAACGCCGCGAACGTGACGATCGAGAAGAGTTACATAGGTCTGGATCCGACCGGCGCAGCCGTCGCGAATACCGCCGACGGCATCGTCGTCACGACCGCAGGTAACTTCGTCACGATCCGTGACAACATCATCAGCGGGAACGGCCAAGACGGGGTTGACCTGTCTGCCGACAACGCTCGCTTCACCGGCAACATCATCGGACTGGACCCGACCGGACTGCTGGCCCGACCCAACGCCGCCAACGGCATCCGCGTGACCGCCAACGGCGACAGCCTCACCCTCGGCGATGGCGGCGACGCCAATCGAAACATCATCTCCGGAAACGGGTTTTCTGCCCTCCGTTTCTTAGCCGCCGCGTCCAACGGGCTGATCATCAACAACTACTTCGGCCTTGACAAAACCGGCAACGTCAGGATCGCCAACAACGCTAACTCCATCGTGGCCATCAACGCATCCAGCCTCAGCATCGGTGTCCCCGCCCTGGGCAATCGCTTCGGCGGCAACGGTGTAGACATTTTCGGCAACTCGATCAACAATGTCGTTACTGACAACGTCTTTGGCGTGGGCGCGAATCCCGCGATCAACGTCGGCGGCGGGACAGGAATCTCTGTCGCCGGCAATCTCAACACCATTACCAACAACATTGTCGGGAACAACACCACCGGGATCCGCGTCGAAGGTTCCAACAATACCGCCACGGGCAACTTCATCGGCGTCCTGCCCTCCGGACAAGCCGTCGGTGGCAACACGGGCATCTGGATCCCCAGCGGCTCGAGCAACTATGTTCTTGGAAACACGATCGCCAACTGTGCACTCAACGGCGTGCAAGTCAGCGCGGGCACGAACAATTACTTCGACAACGTCACCTGGGCCAATACCCGATCGTACCGCATCGAAGCGATCGCCAACGACAGCCTGCATCAACCGGTGATCTCGTCCGTCTCCGAGAACCCAAGTGGCTCGTACACCATCAACGTCGCTTACCTTTCTGTTCCGGTAGGGACGTATCAGATCAAGCTCTACTCGAGCGACCAGGCGGGCAATGCCGCGTCCGGCCACACCCAGCGATTGCTTCAGACAGCGACCTTCACCTCGGTCGGCGGCGACGCGACCCGCAGCTACACCGTCACCGGCACGCCGCTGGATTCGAAGTTCATCACCGCGACGATCAGCGAAGTGATCTCTACAAACGTCTTCGGCTCAACATCCGAACCGAGCGCGGCGGTTCAAGCGCTCGGCACGCCGGGCATGGCGGGCAGCGCGTTCGAGTTCGAAACCAACCACACCGTGCGTTTCGACTTCACATCCGTTACCCAGTCCAGCGTGGGCGTTGGCGACGTTACCATCCGAAACCTCGCAACCCTTCAGCCCTACTCCGCCGAGACGATGACCGTTTCAGGCAATACCTATCGCTGGACCCGAAACGCAATACTGCCAGACGGCAGCTACGAAGCCGTCATCCCCGTCGGTGCGGTGTCCAACGCACGCGGCACGAACAAGTCGGCCCTGAAGCTCAACTTCCACGTACTCGCTGGCGACGCAAACCGAGACGGCACCGCGAACTTCGATGACCTGCTGATCCTCGCCCAGAACTACGGCCAAACCGGAAAGACGTTCAGCCAAGGCAACTTTAACTACGACGGCGGCGGCAACGTCAACTTCGACGACCTGCTCATCGTCGCCCAGAAATACGGCACGAGCCTCTTCAGCGACGCCAGCATTGCCATGCCCGTTGTGACCAGAAGCTCGCGGCGTGCGCCGATCCTCTTCGCGATTGTTTGAGCGAAGCGCTGTGACTCCGCCGTCGACGCTCGCTCAGCGAGCCGCGGGGAATAGCAGGAGTTCCGCAGATGGAGTCGCGACTACGTCTTTGACAGCTTGCGATACTTGATCCGGTGGGGCTTGTCCGCATCGGCGCCGAGGCGCTTGTGCTTGTACTCTTCGTAGCTCTGGAAGTTCCCCTCGTGGAAGACGACGTTGCCCTCATCTTCGAAGGCGAGGATGTGGGTGGCCACGCGGTCGAGGAAGTAGCGGTCGTGGCTGACGACGAGCATGACGCCGGCGAAGTTCTCGATGCCTTCTTCGAGGCTGCGGATGGTGTTGACGTCGAGGTCGTTGGTCGGCTCGTCGAGCAGGATGACGTTCGCGTTGCTCTTGAGCATGCGGGCCAGGTGGACGCGGTTGCGTTCGCCGCCGGAGAGGATGCCGACGGCCTTCTGCTGATCCGTTCCGCTGAAACCGAAGCGGGTGACGTAGCCGCGGGCGTGCTGGGTGAGCTTGCCAAGGTCGATGACGTCTTTGCCTTCGGCGATGTTGTCGAAGACGGTGACATCGTCCTTCAGGCTCGCGCGGCTCTGATCGAGGTAGGCGAGCTTGACGGATTCGCCGAGCACGACCTCGCCGCCGTCCGGCTTCTCCTGGCCGGTGATGATGCGCAGGAGGGTGGTCTTGCCGGCGCCGTTGGGGCCCATGATGCCGACGAGCGCGCCCGGCGGGATGACGAAGTTGACGTTGTCGAAGAGGAGCTTGTCGCCGAAGGCTTTGCGGACGTTTTTGGCTTCGATGACCTTCTGGCCGAGGCGCGGGCCGGGCGGGATGTAGATGTCGATCTCGGCTTCCTTCTGGCGCGGATCCTCGGCGAGCATCTTCTCGTAGTTGGAGATGCGGGCCTTGGATTTCGCGCGGCGGGCGGTGGGCGACTGGCGAATCCATTCGAGTTCGCGGGCCATCATCTTCGAGCGGGCGTCCTGGGCCTTTTCTTCGATGCGGTTGCGGGTGGCGCGGGCTTCGAGCCAGGTGGAGTAGTTGCCTTTGAAGGGGATGCCCTGGCCGCGATCGAGCTCGAGGATCCAGCCGGCGACGTTGTCGAGGAAGTAGCGATCGTGCGTGACGGCGATGACGGTGCCTTCGTACTTGCCCAGAAACATCTCCAGCCATTGGACGCTCTCGGCATCGAGATGGTTCGTGGGCTCGTCGAGGATGAGGATGTCTGGCTTCTGAAGAAGCAGCCGGCAGAGCGCGACGCGGCGTTTTTCGCCGCCGGAGAGGTTGTCGACGACGGCTTCGGGCGGCGGGCAGCGGAGGGCTTCCATCGCCTGCTCGACCTGCTGGTCGAGGTTCCAGCCGTCGAGGTGGTCGATCTGCTCCTGCACGACGCCCTGGCGGTCGAGCAGCTTCTGCATCTGCGCATCGTCCATCGGCTCGGCGAACTTGTGGCTGATCTCCTCGAACTCCTTCATGAGGTTGGTGATCCGGCTGGCGCCTTCCTCGGCGATCTCACGGACTGTCTTGCCTGCTTCGAGTTGCGGTTCCTGCGGGAGGAAGCCGACGGAGTAGCCGGGCGTGCGCGAGATCTGGCCTTCGAAGTTCGTGTCGATGCCGGCGAGGATGCGCAGGAGGGTGGACTTGCCCGAGCCGTTGAGGCCCAGGACGCCGATCTTGGCGCCGTAGAAGTAGCCGAGCCAGATGTCCTTGAGGATGGGCTTTTTGTCGATGACTTTCGACACGCCCTGCATGGAGAAGATGATCTTTTCTTGTTCGGCCATTTTCTTTCTGAGTTAGCGAAGCGGCCGATCATACGGATCGGTGCGGATTTCGCGATGCGTGGATCAGCCGGCCAGGAACATCATCCCGAACATCGCCAGCCAGACGACATCGAGGAAGTGCCAGTAAATGGCCGAGTGTTTGACCGGGTTGTAGTACTCGTGGTCATACTTTCCGGCGAACGCGCCGTGCGTGACCAGGAGAAGCTCGACGATTCCGCCCAGCACGTGCAGGGCGTGGATGAGGATGAAGACGAAGATGATCCCGAAGAACGGGTTGACGCGCAGGAGGTTGTTCGCGTCTCCGCCGGCCAATTCGTGGGCGTGGACGTTCGCGAGGTGATGCTTCACCAAGATGCCGAGGGAGGGCAACTGCACGCAGCAGAAAGCGATGCCGATCATGAGGGTGACCACGAGCCACGCACGGAGCAGGTCCTGGCGTTCGCGGCGGATCGAAATGACGGCCGCCTGGATGGTGGCGCTGGCGAGCAGGACGAGCGCGGTGCTGAGCCAGAGCATCCGCGGCAACTCGATGGTGCCGAAACCGACATCGGCGGCGCGGGTCGTGCGAATTGCCAGGTATCCCAGCAGCATCGCGCCGAACAACATCGACAGCGCGCTGATGAACCAGATCATTCCCAGCGTGCCGGTGAAGTGGGGAACAGGATGCGTTTTTGCTTGGCTCACGTTTCGATCATAGTCAGACGGCCTCGAAGCGGGCCGGGCGTTTTATTTCAAAACGCGCAGGCACGCATCAAGGCCGTCGAGAACTGCAGCCGCCCGGCTACTTGGCGCCGGTGGTGATGTCGGTGTTGGCATAAGCCTCGCGCAGGTTGTGATACTGGCCGGAGTCGAGCGAGGCGATCACGATGAAGAGCCCGACAAACAGGAGCGCCGCCAGCAGGCAGAGCGTGTTGAACGGATTATCCCACCGCAGGTGCATGAAGTAGAGACAGACCAGGCCACCCTTGATGACCGCGATCGTGATCGCGACGAAGAGATTGATCTGGTAGCCAAAATCCACCTTGGTTACCGCGTAGGTGAGAACGGTGAACACCATGAGTACGATGAAGATCCCCGCGAGCAGGCTCACGGGGACGACGTGGATGTGAATCGCCCCGTCGTCGTGAGCGTGCGCGGTTGGGTGTTCGGTGTGGTCCACAGGTTCGTGATGATGTGCCATGGTTCGTTCGCCAGTTGATTCGATCGCCGATTGTTGTCTTTAGTGAATCAGGTAGAGCAATGGGAAGAGGAAGATCCAGATCAGGTCGACCAAGTGCCAGTAAAGCCCAACGAGATCGACCGGCGCAAAGTACTGGCTCGTGAATTGTCCGGCCGAGGCGCGGAGGAACAGCCATACCATCAGGCCCATTCCCACGAGCACGTGAATGCCGTGCAGGCCGGTCATCATGAAATAGATGCTGAAGAACGTCTGGAGCTGGCTCTTGTCGAGGGGTTCGAGCTCGCTGTAGGTCGTGAGGTGATGGCCGACCTTTTCGTCAACCTTCGAGTTGGTTCCGGACGCCATCATCGTCGGCGGGACGATTGCAGCGCTTTCATTGCCGAGGTCGGGCGCCGTGACGACGGTTCCGATGGCTTGAAGCGCGATTGGCGGTTCCTTTGAGGCCTCGGTGGGCGCGGTTCCCGCGGCATGTTCTGCCGCGCCCGATTTGACGTCGGCACTGTTCTGGGTGTGCTGAACGGGCTTCACTTCGGTTTCTGTGGCTGGCGCTGCATGTTCTCCGCCTTCAGCGGATGCGGGCTCGGCGCCGCTGCGCAGATGGGCTTCATGTTCGACTTCCTCGATCGTGATCGCGCGGGCTTCCGACGGACTCTTGCCGTCCCTGCCCTTGAACTCGGCATTCAGCGAATTGAACTCGCCGGGAAAGAGAAAGTGCTGCCACTTGGCTTTGTATTCGACGGCCTTGACGCACATGAAGACCACGCCGCCGAGAAACGTGAGTGTCAGCATGATCTGCAGGAGGCCGCGCTGGTTGAGCTGCGCGGCCCGCACGCCCCAGGCCATCGTGAAGCTGCTGGCCAGCAGGACGATCGTGTTGACCATTCCCCAGAACGGGTCGAGCGCGTTGTGGGCCCACAGATAGACCTGCGGGTGGTTGTAGCGGTAGACGGAATAGGCGCAGAACAGTCCGCCGAACATCAGCACTTCGGTCGCCAGGAAGGTCCACATTCCCAGCTTGTTCGTCGTGAACTGCTGGGCTGGCGTATCGAAGTGATGCGCCAGGTGGGCGGGATTCCCGTGTGCGTGAGGGTCGTCTGCGTGGGCAAGATCTGCGGCGGTGCTCATGTGTTTGCTCTTCCAAATCGAGTCGAAATCCAGCTTCCTAGCGCTCTGCACTCGCGATCAATGAGCGACAGACGTTCCGTGACCGGGCGAGGTCGGCTCCGGCGCGTCCGGGTCCAGCACGTAGCCTTCCTCGTCGCTCTTCTTCACCCAGTTGTGCATGTCATACGGATCGCCGACGGAGGGTTGAACCGCGAAGTTGTCGTGCGGCGGCGGTGAGGTGGTGTGCCACTCCAGCGTGTTCGAGCCCCACGGATTGGCAGGCGCCTTCCTGCCCCACAGCAGGGCGTGCAGCAGGTTACCCGCCGCGATGAACAGCCCGATCGACAGCGTATACGCACCCAGCGTCGAGATCACGTGATAGATCTGGAACTCAGGCGGATAGCTCGCATATCGGCGAGGCATGCCGAGCGATCCCATGATGAACTGCGAAAGGAACGTGACGTTGAAGCCGACGAACAGGATGATCGCGCCGACGCGGCCGACGTTGTCGTTGAACATCTTGCCGAACATCTTCGGCCACCAGTAGTACAGGCCGCCGAGGAACGCGAACACCATCGACCCGACCATCACGTAGTGGAAGTGGGCGACCACAAAGTAGGTGTCGTGAAGCGGGATATCCGACGCGATGGTGGCAAGGGGCAGACCGGTGAGGCCGCCGATCGTAAACAGGCCGATGAAGCACAACGCATAGATCATCGGCGTGTTCAGGTGGATGGAGCCGCCTTTGAGCGTCGCCATCCAGTTGAACACTTTCACAGCCGAGGGAATCGCGACGCTGAACGTGATGAGCGAGAAAATCGCGCTCGTCAGATCGCTCTGGCCGCTGGTGAACATGTGGTGACCCCACACCAGGAAGCCGAGCAGCGCGATCGCGACCGAGCTGATCGCGATGAACTGGTAACCGAACACGTGCCGGCGGCTGAAGGTGGTGATGAGTTCGCTGATGACGCCGAAGCCCGGCAGGATCATGATGTAGACGGCCGGGTGCGAATAGAACCAGAAAAAGTGCTGGTAGAGCACCGGATCGCCGCCGAGGTTCGGATCGAAAATGCCGATGCGGAGGGTACGCTCGGCGGTGAGCAGGAGAAGCGTGATCGCCAGTACCGGCGTTGCCAGAACCTGGATGAGCGCGGTCGAATAGATCGCCCACAGAAACAGCGGCATGCGAAACCAGTTCATGCCCTTGGGACGGAGCATGTGGATCGAAGCGATGAAGTTGAGGCCGGTCAGGATCGAGCTGAAGCCAAGGATGAACGCGCCCATGGTCGCAGCGACGACGCCGGACTTCGAGGCGGTCGTCGAGTACGGGGTGTAGAACGTCCAGCCGGTGTCGAGGCCGAAACCGCCGGGCAGGTTGATCTTTCCGCCGGTTGCCACCGAGAGCGTTCCGCCAACGAGAACGTACAGCATGAAGGCCGCGCCCAGGACGTAGATGTAGAAGCTCAGAAGATTGAGCTTGGGAAATGCCACGTCCTTGGCACCGAGCATCAGCGGCAGGACGAAGTTGCCCAGGATCGCCGGGATGGCCGGGATGATGAACATGAACACCATCACCGCGCCGTGCAGGGTGAAGAAGTGGTTGTAGAGTCGCCACGTCGCGACTTCATCCTTCGGGATGAACAGGGCGCCCGGGCCGAGCAGTTCGGTCCGAAGCAGGACGGCGAAGATCCCGCCGATGAAAAACGAAAGCAGCACAAAGACCATGTACATCAGGCCGATGCGCTTGTGATCGATGGTCAGGGCCCACGACAGAATGCCCCTGCCGTGCGTGAGATAATTGTCGGCGGCAGGCTCGTTGCCGTGGCCGTGTTTGGAGATGGGTGTTGCGATCGAGCTCATGGTTTTCTCACAGTTTCATTGCATTGGGACAGGACCCGTCAGTCGGCAGTTGAATCAACTCGATTACGGCTTTGCCGGTTCCGCGGTCGGTGCGGTAGCAGCCGGGGCCGCTTCCTTCGGGGCATGGGCGCTGATCGACTTCATGTAGGCGATCAGATACTTGTGCACCCACTCATCTGAAATCTGGCCTTTAGAAAACGGATTCATCGCCGACGGCGGGCCGAAGCCTTTGACGACGTGCGCCTGCGGATTGCGAATCGATTCGAGGATGTAGTTGTCGTCGACGGTAATCTTGGAGCCGTCGGCCATCTCCTGGGATTCGCCATACATGTCTTTCCAGGTGGGGCCGGTGCCGGATTTGCCGTCGACAGAATGGCACGAGAAGCAGCCGTTAAGGGACGCGATTTTCTTACCAACATCAACCGGCGGCAGCGGCTTTCCGTTTTCAACCGTTGGGTCGGTCAACTCGATCATCTTTGCGTGGAAAGCGGCATCATTCAAAACGATCGCTTTGCGACGCATGTTCGAGTGACTGTCGCCGCAATATTCAGCACAGTACAGATCGAACTCACCCTCTTTTGTCGCCGTGACCTGGATGTGATTAAAGCGTCCTGGCACAACGTCTTTCTTCACACGCATTGCAGGCAAGTAAAGGGCGTGAAGAACGTCTTTACTGTTGAGCGTGATCTCGACAGGCTTGTTCAGAGGGAGATAAAGGTTCTCGCCTCTGCCGGTTAGACCATTAAATGCCGCCGGATATTCAAATTGCCATGCCCACATGCTCGCATTTGCCGTGATGGGGAGGGAACCGGGATGCGGCGTCGTCATCCGCATGTACACGCGGAAACCCCAGAAGAAGCAGATGAAAACGATGATCGAGGGGATCAGCGTCCAGGTGAGCTCCAGCATGTTGTTGTGGCCCGGCGGATCGGCGATCGGGTGCGCACTGGCGCGGTACTTCCACGCGAACCATGCGGTCACCGCAAGAATGCCGACGCTGAACAGGATCGTGATGCCGTGGATGAACCACGTCAGCGGGTCGATATCGCGGGCGATTGTCGACGCCTGCTCTGGCAGCAGGAAACCCTGGTGGGTGGCGGCCAGCATATTTGAAATCGTCATCAACATAAGCGTTACCTGGTCAGTCTATTCGTCGCCTTCAGACTCTCGTCAATCCGTTCGTGGTTCTATTACTTTCAGGTGCTGCGAAACTGGTGAATCGTCTTCGAGTCTCGCGTCTCCCCTTGCCACTTGAGCAGATTCTTCGGCCCTCGAATCCAAAACGGGATGAGGATCGAGGCCATGATCACGATCGTGATCGCACCGCCCACTTTCATCAGATTGACCGCGACCCACGTGTACTTGCCGGTGGTCGGATCGTAATGCAGGCAGGTCAGCAGGATGCGATCGACGGTGGAACCGATCGTGCCGTGCGAGGCTTCGATGAGCGAGAGCTGCATCGTCCGATCGTCGAACTCCACGCCTTCTGCGGCCTTGGGGTACAGGTATCGGGTCACCTTGCCTTCCGGCGAAAGGATCATCAGCACCGCCGGATGGGCGAACTGCGTCTGGCCGTCAACGGTGACCTTTTTGAACTTGTATCCGACCGCGTTCGCGACCTGCGCGATCGGCTCCGGGTTGGCGGTGAGCAGCTTCCACGCCGTCGCAGCACCCGGGGTGCCCATCTTCTGGACGTACGACTCTTTCTTGGCCTTCGCGTCGGCGGGGACCTCGCTGGGATTGATGCTGAGCTGGATCACGGCGAACTCGGTGCCCGCGTCGAGCTTGATGTTCTTCACCGCACGCACCATGCCGGCCGACATCTTGTCGCAAAGCATCGGGCACTCGTAGTAGCCGAGCCAGAGAATCGTGGGCCGATTCGGCCGGAGAATGCTGCCGAATGTGATCGTTTCGCCGTCTTCATTGCGCAGTTGCGCATCGAGCGGGACTTGTGCGCCCGGCTTTTCGTCAACACCCACTTCATCCGGCTTGTACAGCTCCAGCGGCTTGTTGTACGTCCCGAGTTCCGGCTGCTTGTACTGGGCGCGGCAGAGCGGGACGATCGCGAGGATCGTCGTGCAGACGAGAGTTTGAAAACCCAAGATTCGCATGTGGTCCATCCCGTTGCTGATTTCTCAGCGCTTCGGGCCGGCTCCCTTGGTTTCGATCATGATGTCCATCGCTCGCGCGAGTCCGATGTGGACGAACTCTTTTTTGGGCTGTTCGCCTTCCTTTTCGGGAGGCGTGAGATTCCACGCGACCTGAGGGTCGTTAAGCTTCTCGCGCTGCGGGGCCCATGTTTTTTGACCGAGTGAGAGCAGGCCAGCTTTTTCAGCTTCGTCGTAGTTACGAGAAAGCTGTGCTTGTGTCACATAGTTATAGCCAGCCTGCGTCCCGACAATCGCCACTGCGACAAGAAGACCGCTCACCACGCCGAGCACGGTGATCAGTGGGATGTTGATGTCATCTCGAAGCGACATAAGTTCTTTCCGGTTGGCGGCCTGCGGTGGGCGGTCGGCGGCGAAAACATTGTTTCTACCGCAGCCCGCGGACCGACGACCGCAAACCTCTCTCACATGTTCACAAACGCAAGCGACTCTGGCGTACGCGGATCACCGATCGGCCGCAAGTTCGCGCGGCCGAGCTGATGGACGAAGTAGAACAGGAACAGGCCGATCACACCTAGCGACGTCGCGAGCACCGCGACATCCAATATGAACTCGCCGTTGTTGTATTCGGGCATGATCAGCCAATACATGTCGACGAAGTGAGCGACAAGCATCCAGCACGCACCGACGATCAACGCCTCTTTGCTGCGCTTGATGTGCCGGCTGATCAGATAGGCGAACGGAATGATGAAATGCCCGAAGAGCAGGGCGATGGAAAGGCCGGCGTACTGACCCTGATAGCCCTGCGTGTTGTGGGCCAGATCGGCCGACGTCACGCCGCGCCGCGCCCACCAGAAGATTTCTTCCGGCAGGCTCGCGTACCACTGCAGCATGAACTGGCTGAAGCCGATGTAGCCCCAGAAAAAGACGAACGTGAAGAGGTACTTGCCCAGATCATGAAAGTGTTCGGTCGTTACAGATTTCTGAACAAACCCTTTGGATTGCAGTGCGCGGTACGTGAGGATCGCAGTCGCAAACATGCCGATCATGCCGCCCGCAAAAATGTAGACGCCGAAGATCGTGCTGTACCAGTGGTGGTCCAGGCTCATAATCATGTCGAATGCGGCAAACGTCAGGGTCAGCGCGAACGCGATGATGCCGACAGGGGCGAGAATCGCGAGCTTCCGGCTAATATTCGGATCACCGGTCGTGTCCTGCTGACGGCTTTTGCCGACAAAGTGCCAGGCGAGCAGCGTCCAGACGAGGAAATAGAAGACGATGCGAATCGTAAAGAAACCCTTACTGAGCCAGGGCTGCTTTTCCTGGGCGAGTTCGTCGTAGGTATTCCAGGAGTACTTGGAGTGCTCGCCGACAGGCTCGAGTTCTCCTTCAGACTCTTCGGATGCAGCGCCCATGTGCTCGGCCGAAGGATCAGCCTTCTGCGCAGCCATGTGTTCGGCGGCGATGTCTTTACCGGCGTCCGGCGAGGCGTCTGCGAGTTGAACGTCCAGCGGCTTGCTAAGAGCGGTTTCGGGCGCCATGTGATGCTCGGCAACGACATGAGCAACCGCCCACGGATAGAGCTCGCCCCCTTTTTCGCCCCAAACCGGGATGAGCAGTGGAATCGCCAGGATGCCGAGGAACGGCAACGAGGCTGCCAGCGCTTCCGGCACGCGGCGGACGTTCACGCTCCAGCCCACCTTCACCATGTGCTGCATCAGCGTGAAGAAGAGTCCGCCTCCTCCGATGCTGAGACAGAACGCGAAGCCAACAAGGTACGCGTGGTAGAAGCGCGCATGGTGTGCGCGAGCATGCTCGCCGCCAGCGAAGAACCCCATCGCTACGCCGACTGCGAGCAGGACGAGGCTGATGACGAGTGCGCCGAGTTTGAATCCACTCCCGGCGTTGCCGAGTTGGACCTTCTCGTCGACCATCTGGATGTTACTGCCGTGTGATGCCACGGGATTTCCTCAATTCTAGAGTTCCGACTTACTGCAGGTTGTTCTGCTGATCTGCTGGCACGGCACTCTTTGGAGCGCTTTGTGCGATTTGCAGCGTGCGAACGTAAACGACCACGGCCCATCGTTCTTCGGGCGTGAGCTGAGTGCCCAGGCCGCCCATCTTGCGAATGCCGTTGTTGATCGTGTTGTACAGATGTCCGTTCGGCCGGCTGATGCGGATCGCATCGGTCATGTTCGAGGGTTGAACCCACCCGGTCGCCCCAGCGCCGAGCTCACCCGCGCGAATATTCACCGGACCATTGCCTTGGCCATCTTCGCCGTGGCACATGCGGCAGGTGATGTTGAACTTTTCCTGCCCGAGCAGCAAAAGAGCACGAGCCGACTCCGGGTGGTCGAGCTTCGTCTGGATCTGTGAGGGATAGCCGGCTAGGAACTGCGGTCCGGCCTTGCCATCGGCCGACTGCGTGTAGCCGAGGTAGTACGCATCATCCTGAAACAGTTCGCCGCGGGCGATCGTGCCCGGAACGCGTGAACGGTATTCGCGACCGTCGTTGAACAACGGGTTTGCGTCCTGTGCTTTGAACTTCACCTGATTGTCCATGTCCTGGACGAGATGTATTCGTGGCTGGCGCTTGGACATGTCCGTTCGCGCGCTCAGCGCCAGCGAGATCGGCAGCCAGGTAAACACGACCAGCGCCACCGCAACCAGCGGCAGCCACACGGGCACTTTCCATCGCTTGAAGCCGGCCCACGCCAGGCGCGTGCTCGGATCGGCTTTCAGAAGCGGCAGGACTTTTTTGGCGTTCATTTCACTCACTGCGGATCTCCTTCAGGAGATGGGTAGCTTCGTCAGTCCTCAACGCGTTCCAACGCGAGCGGATGCGTGTCACGCAACAGCTTGAGCACGGCCGCTTCGTCGTACTTCGGGTCACTGGTTTCAATCACGACGAAGAATCGATCATCGGTGACCCGCTTGAAGCGGTGATTGCGAAGCAGCGGGTTGAAGTGCATCGGCAGGCCGTTCAGAAACAACATGCCGAACACCGCGGCGAACGCGCTGAAAAGAATCGTCAACTCGAACATGATCGGGATATACGCCGGCGTCGAGAGGAACGGCTTGCCGGAGATCAGGAACTGGTAGCCGCTGAAGTTCGAAAGCCCGGGATACTCGCCCGCCATGGTGTAGTGGGTAAGAAACGTTGCCGTACAGAGTCCGGTCAATCCGCCGCAGAGAACGATCCAGGGAAGAATGGTCATGCGGATCCCCACGTATTTTTCCACGTGGTGAATCGGGAACGGGCTGTGAAGGTCAAAATGTTTGAAGCCGGCATTGCGGACGGCTGCTGCGGCATGCGCGGCGGCGGTCACGTCGTCATACTCGGCCATAATCGCGACGGTCGTGGTCGATTCAATATCGATCGACGTATCGATCGATGGGTCGCGGGTGAGTTCAATCGGGTCTGCTACAGACATGGCTTTATCCTCGGTAACTTGTTCGAAAGCGTCGCTTCCGATTTACCAATTGCCTCCACGCCAGGGTTTGCTTTCCTTGGCCGCATCGCCGCTGGGTTCGTGCGAAGTTGCGCCGGACGTGTGATGCGGATCGGTTTCATGGCCGTGGTCGTGAATGTGAGCCTGCGGCATGATCGATTTCACTTCCGCCATGGCGATGATCGGCAGGAAGCGAAGGAACAGCAGGAAGCCGGTGAGGAACAACCCGAATGTGCCGGCGAACATGCAGATGTCGACGAGCGTCGGATGGAACATGCCCCACGAACTCGGCAGTTGTGAACGATGAAGGCTCGTGCAGATGATGACGAATCGTTCGAACCACATGCCGATGTTGGCGAACATCGCCACCGTCATCACGATCCAGAGATTCTGTCTGCAGTATTTGACCCACAGGAACTGGGGCGCAACGACATTGCACCACACCATCGACCAGAAGAACGGCCAGTAGGGGCCGAACGGGCGATTGGTGAATGTGAACTGCTCGGCCTTGGAGGCCGAGTACCAGGCCATGAAGAACTCGACAGCATAGGCGTACGACACGATCATGCCGGTGGCGAGCATGATCTTGCACATGTTGTCGATGTGCCGCATCGTGATCAGGTCTTGCAGGCCGAGCCACTTGCGGCACGGAATGGCGAGGGTCAGCACCATCGCGAAGCCGCCGAAGATGGCCCCCGCGACGAAGTAGGGCGGGAAGATGGTGGTGTGCCAGCCGGGAAGTTGAGCGGTAGCGAAGTCAAACGACACGACCGAGTGAACGGAAAGCACCAGCGGGGTGGAGAGTGCACACAGCAGCAGGTACATCCGCTCATAGCGATGCCAGGCGCGGCTCGAACCGGTCCAGCCGAGGCTGATGAACGCATAGAAGTAATATTCGAGCTTGGAGCGAGACCGATCTCGCATCGTCGCGAGATCAGGCACCATGCCGACGTACCAGAACATCAGGGAAACGGTGAAGTACGTGCCGACCGCGAAGACGTCCCATTCCAGCGGGCTGCGGAACTGTGGCCACATGCCCATCTGATTCGGAATCGGGAACAGCCAATAGGCGAGCCACGGACGCCCGACGTGAATGCCGGGGTACATGGCGGCGCAAATGACCGCGAAGATCGTCATCGCTTCAGAGAAGCGGTTGATGCTCGTACGCCAATTCTGACGGAAGAGGAAGAGAATCGCGCTGATGAGCGTACCGGCGTGGCCGATGCCGACCCAGAACACGAAGTTGACGATCGGCCATCCCCACGACACGCGGTTGGTGTTTCCCCACACGCCGACGCCCGTGGAGAAGAGCATCCCGAGCGTCACCAGAAGCATGGTGAGCAGCGCCAGGCTGAAGGTCAGGCAGACCACCCACGCCATCGGCATCGGGCGTTCGTGCGAGCTGGTGACGATGCGCGTCACTTCGCCGAAACTTCGGCCGTTGACGACGAGCGGCGCGCGTTCGCGCGGATCGTCGTACGTATTGTCGATCTCGTCGACACTTCCGATCAGGGGCCCGGTTGAAATCGTTGCCATAACAGTTGCCAGTTCAAAAAGGCCAGTCGGCCGGATTCATTCTCAGAAATTCAAGCTTCAGCCCGCGTGTTCCGCCGCAGTCACAGGAGCCGACGCGAGCGATTCATTCGGATTTCGGATCTTCGCCATGTACTTCGTTCGAGCCCGCGTGTTGAGATCTTCCAGCACCGTGTAAGAACGCGGAATCTCGTGCCGCCGACGCACTTCCGACGAGGTGGACGCCGACTTGTCCAACAAATTGCCGAAGGTGATCGCCTGTGTCGGACATGCCTGCATACACGCGGTGACGACGTCGAAATCGTCAACGGTAAACGCGGGCTGGCCGTTCGATTTCTCGCCGTCGGGAATGAGGCCCTTGGCCCAGTCGGCCTTTTTCTTGATCGTGGCGGCCTTGATGCGTTGCGTGCAGTACGAGCATTTTTCCATGACGCCGCGCATGCGGACCGTAACTTCGGGGTTAAACACCATTCGCCTGACGTGTTCGATTGACTGTTCCTGCTGCGTATCGGGAAGACCCAGCCAGGCGGAAGAAAGAATTTCCATGCCTCGGCCCTTGCGCGGCGAGCGGACTTGCCAGTCCATGTAGTTAAATCGACGAACCTTGTATGGACAGTTGTTTCCGCAATATCGCGTGCCGATGCAGCGGTTGTAGACCATCGTGTTGAGGCCTTCAGTATCGTGCACGGTAGCGGCGACCGGGCAGACCTGTTCGCACGGTGCAGACTCGCAGTGCTGACACATCATCGGCTGATAGACCACGTCAACGTTCTCGTAATCGGTGGCGTAGCGATCGGGTCCGACCGTGGTCTTGAAGTACCGGTCGATGCGGATCCAGTGCATTTCGCGATTCATCTTCACCATTGCTTTGCCAACGGTGGGGACGTTGTTCTCCGCCTGGCACGCGACAACGCACGCCATGCAGCCTGTGCAGGCAGACATGTCGATCGACATGCCCCACGCGTGGGGAACATTAAACGCGGTCGGCGCCCCCGGATCCTTTGCCTTGATGTTCGCCGCGGTGGCGACGTCCGGGTATGGCGCGTCCCACAACTGCAGCAGCGGGAGGCGTTCGCCGACGTGATCGACGAACTTTGGCTTGGCGATGTACTGCGCGAGCGTCGCGTCGCGGATGACCGAGCCGCTGGTGCCCTTGGGGCCGATGCGTTCGAACTCGCCTTTGGCGCCGAACTTGTCCATCTGCTGGAAGTCTTGCGTCGTAACAAGTTCGTAAGTCTCGTTGAGCTTGTTGAGCGCGATGCTTCCGCTGGCGGAGTACATCTGATCGCCGCGGCGAATCTCGTAGGCGTTAAAACCGACGGATTCCGTTTTGTCGAGCGGGTTGTTGACGTCGCCGCCGATCGGACCGGCATCCGTGCGGCCGTATCCGAGCGGGAGGGTAATGACGCCCCTGGGCTGACCCCAGAGCACGTAAACCGGGATCTTCAGGCTTTGTGACGCCACCTTGATCTCGATCATATCGCCGGTGTTGAGCGTCAACGCGTCGGCGTCGGTCTTGTTCATCAGCGCGGCGTTGTCCCAGACGAGCTTGGTGATCGAATCCGGGCATTCCTGCAACCACCCCAGGTTCGCGAACCGTCCGTCGAAGACCTGTGACGACTGCACGAAGCGAAGCTCGTAATCACCGCTGGCGGGAATCGACGTCGCCGCGATCGAGCCGGGCTTTTCGAGTGCGAGTTTCGGGAACGCGCTGTTCGGGACGAACCCGTCGTGAAGGCTCTTGCGCCAGTCGGCCTCGGCCGATGCGCCGGGCACTTGTGCACCGATCACGCGGCGGACCTGCGAAAGTCCGTCCGTCTTCTCCTGGCCGGAGAGGATCGCAAGCAGTTCGATTGCCGATTTCGTGTCATAGAGCGGCTGGATCAGCGGCTGCTGCAGGACGATCGAGCCGTCCCATGAGCGGCCATCGCCCCAGCTCTCGAGTGAATGTGAGCGCGGCAAATGCCAGTCGCAGGCTTTGCTGGTCTCGTCGGCGTAGAGGGAGAGGTGGGCTTTGAACGGGACGGTCGAAAGCTTGCCCTTGAAGTCGATTTCGACCGGAGCGTCGTAGACCGGATTGCCGCCCAGAATCAGCAGCGCGCTCACGCCATTGCCGATCTTATCGCCGAGCGTGCGCAGCGAACCGATGTGCGGCGTCTGCTGCGGAACCTCGTGGAAGGTGATTGTTGAATCGACCGAGCCGATGGCGAAGTTGATAGCGTACGCGAGCGCCTGAATAGGGGCCGGCGCCTGTAGACCCACGGCCACGACGCCATTCTTGCCGGACGTCCGCAGTTCGGCAGCAGCCGCGGCGACCCATGCCTTTTGCGGCTCGCTCAGGTCGGGTGCGGTCACGCCGGCGACGCCTAGCGCCGCGGCAAGGCCCAGCGCGATCGACGAAAGCTGCGAAGGCCGGATCGGAAGGCGATGGTCGGCGACAGAACCCGTCAGGCTGAAGCAACTCTCGGCGATGTACAGCCGGTTCATTGCTTTGTCGGTGTCCGCCATGCGACGACCCGCGGCCCAGTCGGCCGAATGTCGTACCTTGTTCGGATGGACGCCGAGCAAATCGCCATCGAGCGATACGATCGTCCGCGCCCGGTTCAGGTGATACAGGGCCCGCACGTTCTTTCGGAACGCCATCTGGCCGGCTTCGACTTCGGCATCACGCGTCAGCGGCTCGTACTCTGCCCACACCGTGTTCGGATACTTCTCAAGGAATTTCGCTTTCAGATCGGCCAGTGTAAGGCTGCTGGATGACTCGCTCAGGACGGCGATGGTGCCCTTGGATGCCGCGGCATTGAACGCGGAGAGGAATGACTCCCAGGTCGACCGTCCGCTGGGACCGGCCTTAAGCTTCGCACTTTCGATGACCGAACGGGTGCGCGACGGGTCGTAGAGTTCCAGGACGCTCGCCTGCGAGAGCACATCCACCGCGCCCAGAAGGGGCGTGCCATCCGGTCGCGACCAGGTCGTGAACATCGGATGAAGCGGATTGCCTTCGATCTTGATCGGGCGGCCGTCGTAGCTGGTGACCAGGACGCTGTCGGCGACACCATTGCGTTCGATTGCGGATGCGTAGAACTCCGGAACACCGGGCAGCTGGTCGCGGAGGCCCGCGGTCGAGGGAACCAGTTCTTCCTTGGGCCAGCGCCGGCAACCGGTCGCAGTGATGCCTGCAACCGCCATTGAGGCGCCCATCAGCTTCAGGAAGCGACGGCGGGGCATCGAGGCGATTTCCTTCGGATCGTAATCCGGGAACTCGCTCTCCAGATGCTTGAGGCTCTGATCGGAGCCGGCCATCTGCTCGAAGCTTCGCCAGTATTCAACTCCGGTGCGTCGGTCGCTCATCTCGTTCTTCCGATTGCTAAGTCCGTCTTCGTGTCTATCCAAACTCTCGCGGCCTGCTGTTCATTTTCAGCGGTGACAGGTCGAGCAACTCGTCATGTACGCGTGATCGCGGATTTCCATTTTCTTCTTGATGTAGTTCCCCAGAGCGTCTTGCGTGATCGGCGCGCTCGCTGCAAGCCCGTCGGCGCGAATCTCGCTGATAAGCGTTGCATGTTTCACAGCGGATGCGCTCTTGGGATCGTTCAGATCCTCGACGTTCCACGCCATGTTCGTGAGTTCGTCGGCAGGTCGCAGGAACTTCTCGGGCTGGCGATGGCAATCCAGACACCAGGCCATGTTGAGCGGCTTGTCCTGATGGACTTCGTCCATCCGATCGATCCGGCCGTGACAGGTCACGCAGCCGATGGCCTTGGTCGTATGGGCTTCGTGGTTGAAGTAGGCGTAGTCGGGAAGGTCGTGGATCTTCACCCACTTCACCGGCTTTCCTTCGACGCGAGCCTCGTTGGTCGGTGGGCTTGAGTACGTCGCGCCGCGCTGCCGCCAGGTGGCGTCCCACGCGTCGTACATCGGTTCGAGTTTGGTGTTCGACGAGCCATCCGGATTGGTTACACGGATATAGCTGTGGCAGTTCATGCAGGTCTGCGTTGCCGGAATCGCTGCGAATCCGGCCTGCGTCACGGTCGTGTGGCAGTAGCGGCAGTCCATCCCGAGCTTGCCGACGTGGAGTGCGTGGCTGTAGGGAATGGGTTGCTGCGGAGAGTAGCCGACGTCGGTCGCCTTTGGAGAGAATCCAAGGTAGACGACAACGGGCACATAGAGCGCGGCCCCGACGAAGCCAATCAACAACAGCGGCAACAGCAGGTTTGCCCACCGGGGGAACATTGGACGCGGTGCTATGGATGCAGTGGAGGACATGACGTGTTTCTTCTTCGCTTTACAATCAGGCCCGTGATTTTCTAATGCCGATCTTTGGACGGAGGATCATCCGTGGCAGATCGACTTCGTCAAAGCCTGATGGATGTGACACTTCGACGCATCCGTGCGACTTCGAGGGAAAACGATTTAGCGACAAATCGAGCACGTTGCAAATAGTGGCGGCATTTAGACTCAGGCGCTCAACTGCAAATCTGGCAGGAGATACCCCTGCTCAAACGCGAATCGCCCTGATTTTAGCCGCCTTTTCGTCTACTCAGCGTTCCCCTGGTCGTGGCCCGATCTTTGCGAGAGATTGTCTATGGCCGACAGGCCCTTCAACCTGCCGGCAAGGAGACAGTCATGCGATTCGACAAACTTACTCAAAAATCTCAAGAAGCCGTCCTGCACGCGCAGGAACTGGCACAGGCCCGTGGTCACGCGGAAATCAAGCCTTTACACCTTCTGCACGGCCTGTTGGTGCCCGATCAGTCCACCATTCACTCGTTGCTGAATAAGCTCGGGGTCAACGTCGCCGACCTGTCGGCGAAGGTGGAGCGCGACATCCAGCGATTGCCCCAATCCCCGGGCACGCAGACGGGCATGGGAAGGACCCTGCAGGACGTTTTCGCCGATGCCCAGAAGCAGGCGGACCGACTCAAAGACGAGTTCGTCAGCACGGAACACGTGCTGCTCGCGCTTCTCGAAAAGGGGGCAGACGCTGCTGCGCTGCTGACTCAGTCGGGCCTGTCGAGCGACAAGGTGCTCGGCGTTCTCAAAGAGATCCGCGGCAACCAGCGCGTGACCGATGCCAATCCCGAGGCCAAGTATCAGGCGCTCGAAAAGTACGGCAAAGATCTCAATGCGCTCGCCGAAGCGGGCAAGATCGATCCGGTCATCGGCCGGGATGAAGAAATCCGTCGGACGATGCAGGTGCTCTCCCGCCGCACGAAGAACAACCCCGTCCTCATCGGCGAACCAGGCGTCGGCAAGACCGCCATCGTCGAAGGTCTCGCCCGCCGCATCAAAGACGGCGACGTCCCCGATGCCCTGCGCGGCAAGCGCGTCATCGCCCTCGATATGGGCGCTCTCATCGCCGGCGCGAAGTAACGGGGCGAGTTCGAAGACCGCCTCAAGGCCGTCATCAAGGAGGTGCAGGAATCGGACGGCAAGGTCATCCTGTTCATCGACGAACTTCACACCATCGTCGGAGCCGGCAAGACCGAAGGCTCGCCCGACGCCGGCAACCTGCTCAAGCCCGCGCTCGCGCGCGGAGAGCTCCGCTGCATCGGCGCGACGACGCTCGATGAGTATCGGAAATACATCGAAAAGGACGCGGCGCTCGAGCGCCGCTTTCAACCCGTCATGGTCGGCGAGCCGAGCGTGGAAGACACCATCGCCATCCTTCGCGGCCTCAAGGAGCGATACGAAACCCATCACGGCATCACGATCACCGACAGCGCGATCGTCGCCGCCGCCAATCTGTCCTCCCGCTACATCCAGGATCGTTTCCTGCCCGACAAGGCGATCGACCTGATCGATGAAGCCTCAAGCCGGCTCGCGCTGGAAAACCAGTCGCGGCCCGAAGAAATCGATCGGCTCGAACGTCGCGAGACGCGCTTGGAACTCGAAGCGCGTCAACTCCAGAAGGAAACCGATCCCGATGCGGTCAAGCGTCGCGAGCAGATCCACAGCGAACTCTCGACGCTCAAGAAGCAGTTGCAGGAACTCAACGTCCAGTGGGATCTGGAAAAGTCGGGCCTCGGCGACGTGAACGCGGTCCGCGCGCAGTACACGAAGCTCAAGGACGAGTACGAGCGAACCGAAAAACAGATCCTCGCCGCCCAGCGTGAAGGCAAAGTGCTCAGCGAGAAGATCTATGCCGATGCGATCACGCAGAAGAAGAATCTCGACGCGCTGAAGAAGCGGCTGGACGAATCCGACAAGACGGCGCAGCAACCGGCGACGGCATCGCAGCACAGGCTCCTGAAGCGCGAAGTGGATGCGGACGAGATCGCCGAGGTGGTGAGCCGCTGGACGGGCGTTCCGGTGAGCCGGATGCTCGAAGGCGAGAAGTCGAAGCTTCTGAAAATGGAAGACCGGCTTCACAAGCGGGTCATCGGACAGGACGAAGCGATCCGCGCCGTCAGCGATGCGGTGCGCCGCAGTCGTGCGGGCCTTGGCGACCCGAACCGGCCGATCGGCTCGTTCCTCTTCCTCGGCCCGACCGGCGTGGGCAAGACCGAACTGGTCAAATCGCTCGCGGAGTTCCTGTTCGACGATGAGCAGTCTGTGATTCGCATGGACATGAGCGAGTTTATGGAACAGCACAGCGTCGCAAGGCTCATCGGTGCGCCGCCCGGCTATGTGGGTTACGAGGAGGGTGGCCGGCTGACCGAAGCGGTTCGCCGCAAGCCCTACAGCGTGATCCTGTTCGATGAAATCGAAAAGGCACACAAGGACGTGTTCAACGTCCTGCTCCAGGTGCTCGACGACGGCCGACTCACCGACGGCCAAGGACGCACCGTCGACTTCAAGAACACCGTCATCGTGATGACCAGCAACCTCGGCAGCGCGCAGATCCAGGAACTGCGTGCGGGGGGCCGCGAAGAATGGGAAATCGACGCGACCGTGAAGGACGTGCTCAAGCAGTTCTTCCGTCCGGAGTTTCTCAACCGGATCGATGAGACGATTGTCTTCCACCCGCTCGGCAGGGAACAGATCGAGAAGATCGTCGAGGTGCAGATGGCGCACCTGCGCAAGCGATTGAGCGATCGGCGCATGAGCCTGCGCATTTCCCCGGCCGCATTGAAAATGATTGCCGATGAGGGTTACGACCCGGCATTCGGCGCGCGGCCACTCAAGCGGGTGATCCAGCAGCGATTGGAGAACCCGATCGCGCGGAAGATCCTCGAAGGCGAGTTCGTCGAGGGCGACGTAATCCAAATCGATGCCGAGCCGGCGAGGAACGAGTTCACGTTCGCAAAAGGGCGAGAGCTGGTCGAAGGGGAAGTCGTCGGGTAGTACCTCACCCGACGAAGAAAGTTATAGGGACTCGGTGCTGGAGGGCGGATGTCCTCACCCGCCGCTGGAGCTTCAATCGAGATCCTCGGCTTCAATCGAGATCCTCGGCGGCTGAGGACAGCCGCCCTCCATAAGTCGTGATCCTCCCGCTCCGAACTTATGCGCTCCGCTGCAAGAGGAACCCCGCCTTGGGATGGCGGGGTTGGTTCGCACCCGTCGGCTTGCGCGGACCGATTGCCTGCAGTCCCGATGGGCCGCAGTACGCTGCGGACTATTTGCCCGGACGAGGGTTTGTAACCAGCTGGATTTCATTTGGCGCCGAGGTCACAGCGCGCCCATCGTGGCTTAATTTCACCGGCGGACGAGGTGCGCGCCGGGGACGCTCTTTGCCAATCGAATACCGACCGAAGCGCCACGGCGACTTCCCACCGTTTCCCAAAATGTCCCACTTTTCATTGTTTGCGCGTGCCAAGCTTAACAGCGCAGCGACTTACGGAATCGCGTTGTGTTGGAGGAGCAAGCGGCGGGCGTTTTCGAGCGTGTCGATCTCCGCCAGCGGCTTGTCCTTGCGCCATCTCAGCATGCGCGGGAAGCGCAGCGCGATGCCGGACTTGTGGCGATCGGACTCCTGGATGCCTTCGAAGCCGAGCTCGAAGATGAGCTGCGGCGTGACGGAGCGGACCGGGCCGTACCGGCCGGTGATGTGGCCGCGGACCCAGCGGTCGACCTCGGCGATCTCGTCATCGGTGAGCCCGCTGTAGGCCTTGGTGATCGGCACGAGGTTCTCGCCATCGCGGACGGCGAAGGTGTAGTCGCTGAAGAGGCCGGCCCGCTTGCCGTTGCCGGGCTGGGCGGCGATGAGCACGCAGTCGAGCGTGTAGGGCGCGACCTTGAGCTTCCACCAGACGCCGCGAGGCCGGCCGACTTCGTACGCGCTGTCGCGCCGCTTGATCATGAGCCCTTCGACGCCGCGATCACGGGCGCTGGCCATCAACGCTTCGATCTCATCCCAGCTCTTCGCTTCGACGAGCGGCGAGAGTTTGAGGTCGCACGACTTGCAGACGATCGTTTCGAGCAATGCGCGGCGCTCGTTCTGCGTCTTGGTCCGAACGTCTTTGCCTTCGTGCTCCATTATGTCGTACGCGAGGAAGACGACGGGCACATCCGTAAAAAGCATCAGCTCGACGTTCTTGCGGTTGAGCCGTCGTTGCAGATGCGCGAAGGGGAGTGGTCGATCGTTGTGGAAGGCGAGGATCTCGCCGTCGAGCGCGGTGCCGTCCGGCAGCGTCGCGCCGAGCTGGACGATCTCGGGGAATGCGGTGGCGACGTGCTCCTCGCCGCGGCTGACGAGATACGTGTGGCCCGCCCGGCGGATGAGCTGGGCACGGATGCCATCCCACTTCCATTCGAGCTGCCAGTCCGCGATGGGGCCGAGGGCGGCGAGATCGGATTCGAGCGGATGCGCGAGGAGGAACGGGTATGGGCGCGAGAGGTCGATCTCGCGGTCGTCTTCACTCGAAACGAGTTTGCGGTAGTCGGCGGCCGTCGGCTTCCACTTCGCGCTCATGCGGTGTTCCATCACGCCGCTCTCGATGCCGGCCACGCGAGCAAGCGCGCGGACGAGCAGCGTGCGCGAGACGCCGACGCGGAAGTTGGTGGAGAGGAGCTTGTGAAAGAGGAAGCGGGATGGGGCATCGAGCGAACGCCAGACGGCGAGGATGATGCGCTTCTGGTCGGCCTCATCCGATCGGAGCATCGGCAGGAGCTGATCTTCGATCAGCGCGTGCAAGGGAGGGTCTGCGGGTGTGAAAGGAGGAGGAAGCAGCAGGGCGAGCGTTTCGGAGAGGTCGCCGACGGATTGGTAACACTCCTCGACCAGCCACGCGTCGTAGCCGGTCTCTTGAGAGACCCAGTCGCGCAGCCGGCGCGAGTTGATCGACTTGCCGAGCTTCTTGCCGGCAAGCAGATACGCGGCCCACGCGGCATCTCGCGCGTCGACGTGACAAAAGTAGTCGACGAGGGCGTCGACCTTGTCGTTGGTGCGCGTGGTGGCGTCGAGAGACTGGTAGAGGTCGAGGAAGCGCTTCATACGTCTTCCTCCCTCTTCCCTGTACGCGGGGGAGAGGGCTGGGGTGTGGGGGTAGGGTCTTGCGATACAGGAGTCGCCTCACGCTCGTGTGCAACCTCCCCCTCCCCCTGAGCCTCTCCCCCGATTACGGGGGCGAGGGAACCAGACGGCGTCGCCTCGTCGCTCTCCTCACCTTCGCCGACGAAGCGGGTGTTGATCGCGTACGCGTCCTTGCCGCGTTCTTTGAGGAAGCGCGTGACGACGCTGGTGTACCCGTGCGTCACGCCGACGCGCTCCGCGCCGGTTTCTTCGATCGTCCGCATCAGGTCGGGCCAGTCGACGTGGTCGCTGAGGATGAAGCCGCGATCGACGGCGCGGCGACGGCGCTGCCCGCGGACCATCATCCAGCCGCTGGCGCTCGCGACCGACACGGGAAGGAACTTGCGGATCCATGTCGAGCCATGCGCGCTGGGCGGCGCGATCACGATCGCACGGCCCTTGTGCAGCTTTGCATTCTCCGGCGACGCGTGGTCCGTCGGCGGAAGTTCGCAGCCGGTCTGGCGGTAGAGGTCCGTCATCCGCACCATCGATCCGTGCAGCAGGATCGGGCCGACGCTCGGATCGAGCATCGAGATGACGCGCTGGGCCTTGCCGAGCGTGTAGGCGAGGACGACGCTCGTACGCTCGAGTTCGAGATTGCGCCGCCACCACGCGTTGATGTCGGCCGCGACGAGGCTCGGCTCCTGCCAGCGATAGATCGGCAGGCCGAACGTGGACTCGGTGATGAACTCGTGACATCGGACGAGCTCGAACGGCGTGCAGGTCGGATCGGTTTGTCGTTTGTAATCGCCGGTGAACACGAGCACCCGGCCGTTGTGTTCGAGGCGCGCCTGCGCCGAGCCGCGGACGTGGCCGGCGGGGTGAAGGCTGACCTTTACGCCGTTGAGGTCGATCACCTCGCCATACGCGAGCGGCGTGATGTTCGCGTCCGCGCCGACGCGTTCGTGGAGGATCGCTTTGCCCTCGCGCGCGGTGAGATACTGCTTGCTTCCCCAGCGCGCGTGATCGGAGTGCGCGTGGGTGACGATGTTCCGAGCGACGCCGCGCCACGCATCGACATGAAAATCGCCGGCGGGGCAATAGAGTCCATCCGGCGATTCGATGAGCAGGGGGTCCACGTCCGGATTCTAGGCGGAGAATGGGCCGCGGATGAACGCCGATGGACGCGGATGAAATTCGGAAAAGAAGAGAGACAGACCGAGTGGTCCGCCTCTGCGTTCTTTTTATCTGCGTTCATCCGCGTTCATCGGCGGCCAATCTCAGACACCCGCCGCCGCGATCGGGAGGAACGTTTCGGGCTTGAGCGCTGCGCCGCCGATCAGGCCGCCGTCGATGTCGGGCTGGCCGAGCAGGCCCTTGGCGTTGTCGGGTTTCATCGAGCCGCCGTACTGGATGACGACTTTGTTCGCGAACTCGCCGCCGTAGGTCTTGGCGAGTTGTTGGCGGATGTGGGCATGAACTTCCTGTGCCTGGGCATCGGTCGCCACTCGCCCGGTGCCGATCGCCCAGACGGGTTCGTAGGCGATGACCAGCTTGCTCGCGTCGGTAAGCTCCCTGGGCAGTTCCGCGAGCTGCGCATCGCAGACGGCCAGCGTCTTGTTGGCATCGCGCTCTTCGAGCTTCTCGCCGACGCAGTGGACGAGGATCAGCCCGGCCTTGAGCACCGCGGCCGCCTTCTTGCCGATGAGTTCCGGCGTCTCTTTGAGCACGTGTCGGCGTTCGCTGTGACCGGTGAGGACGAACTTCACACCCAGGTCCTTGAGCATGTTGATGGATACTTCGCCGGTGAACGCGCCATCGTTCTCGAAGTAGACGTCCTGCGCGCCGAGCAACACGGACGATCCCGCGAGGGCCTGAGAAACCGCATCGAGATAAACGAACGGCGGCGCGACGCCGACGGTCACTCCCTTGGGCGCGCCCTCAGCCACGCCCTTAGCCAGCGCGACGGCCGAGGCCTTGTTGGTGTTCATCTTCCAGTTTCCAGCGACAAACTTCGTGCGTGCCATGAGGTTCTCCGAGTATTGGTAGCGTGCGTGAGACGAGCCGATCGAATGGTGCGTTACACGCACCCGACATCGATCGCCAAGGTAGGGAATCACTTCGTGTTCGCAACTGGGACCGCTTTGATACTTCTGTCCGCTACGATTTCACGTCTCCTCTTCCACCATCTTGATCGCGCCACACGGGCATTCGGTCGCGCAGATGCCGCAGCCTTTACAGTAGTCGTAGTTGAACTCGAACCGGTTGCCGGGCCCGAGCTTGATGACGCTGTTGTCCGGGCAAACACCGTAGCAGTTGTCGCACTCGAAGCAGTTGCCGCAGCTCATGCAGCGGCGCGATTCGTTGGTCGCATCCTCGGCGGTCAGGCCCTTCACCACTTCGTCAAAGCTGAGCCAGCGGCGGAGTTCGTTCAACCGCTCCTGCACGTGCTTGGGCGCATCGGTGTAGTACCAGGTGTTGAGCTTGTCGAAGGTGGCGATCTCCTTCACCGGCAGAGTGTTCTCCTTCTTGTTCGCGAGCGAATACTTCTTCGAATAGGTCGATCCGTTGAGATACGCGTCGATGCACCGCGCCGCCCGCTTGCCGCCGCCGACGGCGACCGTGACGGTGCGGTTCGACGTGCTCATGTCGCCGCCGGCGAAGATTCCCTTGCGGCCGGTCATCATCTGATCGTCCACCAGCACGCAGCCGTCCTTGTCGAAGGCGAGGTCGGTGACGTTGCGAAGGAAGCCGGTCGCGGCGTCCTGTCCGATGGCGAGGAGGACGGTGTCGGCGTCGAGTTCCTCGAACTCGCCGGTCGGCTCGGCCAATCCCTTGGCGTTGAGGCGCATCTTCTCGATCTTGATGACGCCTTCGCCGACGTCCTGGATCGTTGACAGCCACTTCATCTTCACGCCTTCTTCTTCGGCTTCGATCACTTCGAACTCATGCGCGGGCATGCGTTTGCGGTCGCGGCGATAGACGACGACGACATCTTCAGCGCCCAGGCGGATCGCGGTGCGTGCCGCATCCATCGCGGTGTTGCCGCCGCCGTAGACGGCGACGCGCCGGCCGAGTTGTGGCGGATTTTCTGGATGATTCTCCACCTGCTTGAGCACGTGCAGCGCGTCCATCACCTTGCTCGCGTGGACGGTGGGGATGTTTACCTTCTTCGACAGGCCCGCGCCAACGGCGAGGAAGACGGCATCGTAGCTGTCGTGCTTCATGACGCTGTCGAGGTCGTCGATACTGTCGTTCTGAATGAAGGTGATTCCCATCTTCACGAGGCGTTCGACTTCACTGTCGAGGATGTCGCGCGGGAGGCGGTATTTCGGGATGCCGTAGCGCATCATGCCGCCTGGCTTCTCGCCGGAGTCGCGGATGGTGACGCTGTGGCCGAGGCGTGCGAGGTGGTACGCGGCCGAGAGCCCACTGGGGCCGGCGCCGACGACGAGGATCCTCTTGCCCGTCGCGGGCGCGACGTCGGGCATCCAGCCGTGCTTGATCGCTTCGTCGCCGAGGAATCGCTCGATGGCGTGGATGGAAACGGGTTCGTCGTGGCGGTTGCGATTGCAGCCGTTCTCGCACGGGTGATAGCAGACGCGTCCATGGATCGCGGGGAACGGGTTCTCTTCGACGATTTTCTTCCACGCGGCTTCGTATTCCTTCTCTTCAACAAGGTAGAGCCACGCCTGAATGTTCTCGCCGGCCGGGCAGGCGACGTTGCACGGCGGCAGGCGATCGACATACACGGGCCTCTGCGTCCGCCAGGAGCCGGTGCGATTGTTGAGCGACGTTCCGATTTCCAGCGTGGTCGCGAACGGGAGATGGGTGTTGGCGGGCATGGTGTGCTCTTTTCGTTTCTCGTTCCAGGTCCAGAGTCTGGGGAACTCACAACTGGATCGCGTGTACTGATTCCGGATGGTTGTCGGGCAGCAGATCGAAATCCTTGATGTTCTGGTCGGCGATCGCCTGAATGCGGTCGATCGCGTATTGATTCGGCGTCTTGCCGAAGAGGTGCGCAAAGCGCTTTTGAGGCTCGAGGTATTCGTTCACCGGCACGCGCTGCCGAATCTTGGTCGACCTCGTCACCCGGCCATACTCGGCTTCGAAGAGCGGGAAGAGCCCGCTCTGCACGGCGGCACGGGCGATCTGGATCGTCTTGGCGGGATCGCTTCCCCAGCCGAGCGGGCAGGGCACGTGCACGTGGAGATAGCGCGCCCCCTTGATCGAAACGGCCTTGGTCGCTTTCTCTTCCAGGTCGTGAAGGTCACAAACGCTGGCGGTGGCGACGAAGGGGATGCCGTGCGCCATCGCGATCTTGGGAAGATTCTTCCCTCCGACGAACGGCTGGCCGGGCTGGCTGCCGGTGTTCTGGGTGGTGGCGGTGATGGCGGTTGCGGGTGTCGAACCGGAGCGCTGTACACCGGTGTTCATGTAGGCTTCGTTGTCGTAGCAGATGTAGAGGACGTCATCGTTGCGCTCGAACATCCCACTGAGACAGCCGAAGCCAATGTCGACGGTGCTGCCGTCGCCCCCCTGTGCGACGACAGTCACTTCTTTTCCGAGTGCTTTCATCGCCGCCGCGACGCCTGAGCCGACGGCCGGTGCGTTGCCGAAGAGGGAGTGAAGCCACGCGACGCGCCACGAGCTTTCGGGATAAGGCGTCGAGAAGACTTCGAGGCAGCCGGTCGCGTTGACCGCGATGGTGTAGCCGCGGGTGGCGCGCATGATCGCGTCGATCGCGTAGCGCGCGCCCAGCGCCTCGCCACAACCCTGGCAGGCGCGGTGCCCGGAGTTGAGCGAGTTGTTCCGGTTTTCGGTGGCCTGCACGGTCCGCTCGTCGATCGAGAGCAGACGGTTGCCGACGGTGAAGGTTCCCGTCTGATAGAACTTGAGTCGTTGTTGGATCATGTTGAGCCTCGGATTCGGACGAACTTCCATCGACGATCAACCGCTGTAGACCCCGCGATGCAGCACGCTGCGCACGACATGTTTCGCGGTCGGGCCGGATCGCCGGACCAGGCCCTGTTGTTTGATCGCTTCGTTGACGGCGGTCCAGTTGAGGTCGAGGAAGTGCGGCTCTTCGACGTTGCCTGCTTCCAC
>JANOBD010000212.1:0-67511 GCA_031411495.1 Phycisphaerae bacterium
AGCTTGATGTATTCCGGAGACCGACAAGCCACCTGCCCAATCTGCTGATACGTCCACCCCTCGTCATGGAGATGCTTTAGCTCACGAGCGAAATCCATCGTGCCAGGCTTGCTGCGCGCCAGATTTTCTACCAGGGACTCAAGGTATGCCTGCTTCCGAGTGCAATTGACGATCTCAGCCCGAATGTGCGTTTTGCCGAGTCTTTTTTGAGCAATCAACCGGCCCTCGCCACAGATCAATTCGTACACGCCGTCCTTTTCAAGGAAGCGGTCGTTGACGCGAATGTCCTTGAGCTGCCCGTTTGCCTCGATGCTCTGCACGTTCAGCGAGAATTGGATTTCATCGCGCGTCCGAGAGTTGATCACCTTGATCTTGTCGATCGGCACCATCGCGCGCCGGCGATCTTTCATTAAAAGGATCGGTGCGTGTTCCATCATTACCTCGCTAGATCGAAAATGACTTCCAGACCGGTGTGGCCGTACATGTCGAGCTTCGATTCCGACGTACCGAACAGGCGAAACCCTCGGCTTTTCAGAACGAGGCGGGGCAGCGCCAGATATCCGAGAATCTCAGACGTAGCAGGCGCAGACATCGGCACACCCAGCGTGATGTCGACTGTTCCACGGTGATCGGGGCGAAAATACCAATACTGGTTGTAGCCAAACGGCATCGGCACGGATGGCTGAATGAAGACCGTGAACTTCCGGTTGACCACAAGGAAGTCATCGTAAGTCTCGACCTGTGCAACGAGTCCGCGAAGGATCGCTTCAACCTCGGCGCGCACCTTAGTGATTGCGATGCCAAACACCTGCTGATACGCATTGTCGAGCGATCGAAAGTGCTTCGCGTACGTCGCTGGTGAGGGCGAATCTGTATCGGCGCGGATCATGGACTGCGTGAATGAGCCATGCTGCTCGAACAGACGGCGGAGCTGTTCGATCATGAACGGCGGGGTGTATCGCTGAGCCATCTTGCTCATGATCTCGCGGGCGCGGTCGAAGACCGCGGGATCAATCAACGGATCAAAGGCGTTGCCGGTTCTGACCCAGAGGGCCTCGGGGTTGCGATGGCTTGGCGTCTTGAGCTTTTGCGTCGTCCGGTTGTAGACGATCGTGCCGAGATACAGTTCATTGAAGAGAATTCGGCGAACCTTGCCTGCGTCCCAAATGCGCCCTCCCGGTGACGGGATGCCGTCAGCATTCAGGCGATCGGCGATGTCGCGGAAGTCTTTGTCTTGATGAACAAACTCCGAAAATATCCGGCGAACCGTCTCGACTTGGCGTTCATCGCCCGGTGTCAGCGTAACGCGCTGATTCTGAATGCCTTTGCGCTGGCCTGGGGAGAGACTCTGAAGCGGGTTTCTGCGTTCGTCCAGCAATAAACGCTTGAGACCGTAAGGCGGCTTACCACCTGCCCAAAAACCTTGCTGGGCAATCTTGATGCAGCCCCGCAGCACCTTGTCGCTTAGTTCTTTGCTGTACTGCGCAGCTCGATATCGCTCGAAGTGAACATGGACTTGATAAAGTTGATCGTTTTCTTTCGGCTTCCCCAGGGTCGTGTAGATGACGATTTTTCCGTGCTTCTTGCACTCAGCAGAATAGGTAGCTGAAAGGTCGATATCCTGGAAGCGGCCCCAGCGACTTACATCAAGACATAGGACGTAAAGAAAGTCGCTGCGGCGCTTTACCCAGTTGTCCATCATGTCGTTGAAAGCGTCGCGGCCTTCAGCCGTCAATCCGGACTTCCCGCGATCGGCGAACTCGTGAATGATGACAATTTTGTTGTCCTTCGCCCACTGCTGAACCTGCTCTTGCTGAATGGCTACCGAGTTCTCTTGGCGATCCTGGGCCGAGTGACGGTAGTAGGCGACCGCGCAAATAGGTGGAGTCACCGTCGGCGCGGCGGTTTGCCGGATGGCCCACCAAGGCTGTGGTTGCGGTAGTTCGGGATCTGGCATCAACGCCTCGCTACGGGATCTCGGCGCGACGGGACCAACCCTGTCGCTTAAACCAGTGCTCATCTTCTTGATAACCGTGCAGGCGAGTGATGGATAAGCGTGCAGTTGGTGTGCAAACGCCGCTGGTCACAGTTCCAGAATGTAATGGCCGTTGTGGCCGCGGATGGCCTTCGCCAGCCGGTGCATCCGCTTACGCCGGAGCAGCCGACGCAATTGGCATACGGTGCTGCGTATCGTCGCTGTTGCAAGTTCTTCGTCTTCCCAGACGTCGTTCAGAAGATCGAGATGCGTGACAAACTGGTTCGGTCGGCGCGCAAGTCGAGCTAACAGCCAGAAGCATCGGGTGTGCCCGAGCATCAAAGTCTTCCCTCTCCAAACAACGGAAAAAGTGCCTTGATCAAGCATTGGGCGTTCACATTGCTCTTGCGATCCTGCTGCGGTGCTCGTCGCCGGTTCATTGGCGCGCAGTTGTTCGTTGCGCTGAACTGCTTTGTGCAGTTCGTGCGCTAAGTATGCCGAGTTTGCCAACGCGTCGGAGAGTTCCTTGGAGAGCCGGACGATCTTCGCAAAATCAGGGGTGAGCATAAGCCAGTCCATTCCGGATGGCTGGCGGCAACGGCAAGCTAGTCCCTGATTCGGCCCACATCAGGTATGCAACGTCGGTCCTTGCCTGGCGTTCGTCGCCAGCGAACATGGGCCGGCGAATCCGTTGGATTCCTAACGCCTATGGTCACCACGTTCAGGGTCTGAAGTCTTGGCATTCTTGGTGAAGGTGGACTAGATCAAGGCACTTGTGCTTACGTTTATATGGATGATTCCGGCAGTTGCTTGAATCGACCTGAAAAATATGGCTATACGCTGCGACCGCAAACCGTCGGGTCGACATCACCAAGTGTTATCGCTTGGGCGAGCGCCTGTGATGTCGACCTGATGAAGGTTTGCTGTCGGGTCGTTGATCTACTCGGGTAATGGTTCAGTGGCCGAAATGGCTACTGCCGGTTGCAAGACATACATCTCGTCCTGCGGAGCGCGAATGCTGACGCCGTCCGGCAGTTCGCCTGTCGATTGAACGAAAGTCGACAACTGCGTCTTCGATATGCGCTCCGTGACGACGATCGCATTCGGAAGATGTCGCCGACACCAAATCAGCGCAGTTGCCGGATCGGCAATCTCAACAGCCATCCGGGTGCGACGAAAGCCGATCCGTCCCGCGGGAAGATTGAGACTGCGTTGCCGATGGCCATGTGCTGCAAGCTGGTGCCGGCACCAGTCTTCAAGCTCGCGCCCGAACCGGCGCATCAGGAACGCTTCTTCTCGTTCCGAACGGCGTATCTCGGCTGCCGCCCAGGCGCGCACGCGATCGCCGTACCGTCGAGACTCGGTGATTTTTCGAACCACCCAGTTCGCACTCTGTTCATCGACGACATGGAAGGCATCGTCGACCCTGATCGGATCATCAAGGGCATCGGCCTCGTCAGCGGGTTGTTCATGATCGTGGTTACTCATCAGTCGTCCTCCCCTGGGCCTTTGATGTCCTTCTCGTCGAGTGGCTTACGAGGCGGCGGGCCGGTCAGCTTCTTGTAGCTCTTGCTGTTCGTTTTGAACGACGTGACCTTCAGGCGCGCAAGAAATCGCCTGATCTCGGCTTCCGTCGGTGGTTGCAGCGGTTGGCTGTTCCGGCGGCTGGGTTGAACTCGTTTCGACTTCTCGTCGGACGGGCCTGCCGGCGTGACGTCGGGCACGCCGGTGCTGGTCTTCGGAATCTTGATCGGCGGCGGCTCAGCCGGTCCAGCCGATTCAAACTCATCGAACTTGGCTTCCACCGCGCCGACGATGTCGGACAAGGTCAAGTCGATGGTGTGCTGGGTGCTATTGCCGCAGAGCGGGCAGAGCGTTGTGAATATCCCCTGCGGTCGATTCGACCAAGTGTGGGGGGAGCAGACGCCGATCATGATGATGTTTGTCGTCAGCTGCCCGGCTTTGCATTTCGTGCAGCGGCAGCGGTTGTTTTCGAACTGGTCTTGAATCCATTTCGGGTACATGGTGTTTCCTTTCGAATTGACGTTCAGAACGGTGGGTCGAGGTGCTCGGCCATCGGCATGGGGTGGGCGAACTGCCAGCGCGAGCGCAGCGTTGAATCGCGTTTTCCGTCGAGTAGTCCGTCGACGTCGATGCCGTACTCGTCGTAGATCAGCGCCGCCTTCAGGCGCAACTCGTCACCGATGAGAATCGGATGAATGCGGAGGCCAATGGCTTCTGCCACGAGCATGGCGCAGGGATGCGCGAACTCCACCGATGGGTAACGACTCGCGTTGACGCGATGGCAGAATTGCAGCGGCGCGGGGCGCAAGACGACGGTGAAGCCGTCTTTCTTGACGATGGCTAGGCTGACCCGAGCCAGAGCCGAGCCGCAGAATGGATGGCTCAACTCCCATCCCGTTCTGCTTTCAACCATGCCGCGCGGCATCGGCGTCAAGGGTGGATGGACGGCGAGCCAGCGGTACAACGCCGCCATCGGACTCGACACTGGAACTTGCACCAGCGGCTCGTCGTAAGCCGGCGGCGCGGGGTGGTATGCGACGAGGTAGCCGCGATTGCGGGCGCGGTTCAGCGCCAGCCTGACGGTCGAAGGACTCGGATTTTCAACTCCGAGTTCTCTAAAGACGAGCCGCCTCGGCGTCGTCCTGATTCGAGCAAGATCCATACGTGCGCTCCTAAGGGGTGATTTCGAACGCGGCGACGCGAGCGTCGCGCGTGCAGAAATCGACCCAGAACGCAGCGGCTGACGTGCCGACGAAATGTCGGTCACAAAATGTCGACGCTGTTCTCGCCTGTACGAATTCGCCCCTTTTTCACTGGAGAAGGTCGGACGGCCATCCCGGCGTTTCGGAGAGTGGGTTTTTCCCAAGTGTGGAGATGAAACCGCGCCAAATGACGGTCGCCGTCAACGCCAAGCGGCGCGACCAAGGTGGTCGCGCCGCTGACGTTGGAATCGAAAAGCGAATTGTTACGCGGCTCGACGGTATGCGATATACATCGTCGATAGCCTCACTACACTCATCCGAAGCAGCAGAATGCCGTCCTGATGTGCCTCGTCAGACTGTCTTCGATAAGACGCATTGACCAGACACCTCCAATCCTGCGTCGCCAGGGCCGATTTCGGCAGCCGAAGTTCGAGGTCGAGATTGCCGGTCTCTAAATCGACCTCGGCTTTCGCCACCAGCGTCTGCAGCAACGACCGCAGCGCCGGTTGGCAGCGAAGGTCCATCGCCTTGCCCGCCGTGCTGAGCATCACGACAAGGCGGTCGGCGACAGTATCGGCATCTTCGACCGCAATCGCGCCAGAAGCCTGTTCGGCACTCAGCGTTTGCTGAACCTCGTCGCGCTGACGCTTCAACGTCGCCAAACGCACCGCCGACTCATCCTCGCCGATGGCCGAGACGTTCTTGATGACGAAGTCGACCTGCCGCTTAAGGTCAGCCAACTGCTCGGTCAGCTTCTTCATGCGTAGGCCGACATCGCCCGTCGCTCGCATGGCGTTGTCGATCTCGCGTTTGAGGGTCGTTCGCAGCGCTGGCGCGGACAACAGCGTAATTCTGACGACGTTCAGAATCAGTTCTTCGAGCGGCTTGGCGAGGACGGCTTTTCGCAACACCCTGTCCGCCTGCTTGGGCCGATGGAATGAATGGCTGACGGCGTAGTACCGCTTCCAATTCGGTTTGCGACCGCGCAACTGCCCCGTCAACGGCGATCCATTCTGCTTGGCGGTCAAGATGTTCTTGAGGATGTATTTCGAGTCGCGGTGCCGATCGCGGTCGAACTTGGGCGTATAGCCGCCGGCCTTTGCGGCCAGCCAGATGTCCTGTTGCACAATCGCGAGTTCGCGCACGCGCGGTTCCAAGAAGTCCTTCAACATCGGCTCGTCGTCCCATATCCACTCCTCGCTCGGACGAATGCGGATCGGTGGTCGCTTTCGCTCGTTGAGAATCTGAAGGTCGTGGACCACCGGCGTCGGCTCGGAGGGACTTCGCATGTTGTAGATGCACCTTGTCGACTGATTGGCAATTGTGCGAGCGGTATAGATAGGGTTCTTCAGCAACCGCATGACGGCCGTCATCGACCAGTCCTTGCCGCTTGGCCCCAGTAGGCCCGTGTCGTTTAATTCCTGCGCGATGCGATGTTGGCCCCACCCATCGAGGAAGCGGCGATTGAAAATCCGCCGCACCGTATCGACTTGCGACGCTTCGCCGAGGATGTAGACGACAAGCTCATCTTTCTGCTTCCGATTGTGGTTGTAAGCGTTAACGGTTTTGGCGAAGCGGTCGACGACCGCGCCGGTCGAAGGATCGAGCTTGAGTTGCGTGCCGTCCGCCAGATTTCGGATGATGTATTTCGGCGTCCCGTCGGGCGCGGTGTACAGCCGATCGATGGCGAACGCAGCCCGTCGGCTGTAGCCGATCCGGCCCTGTTCGAGCGCCGACTGCGCTCCGCGCGTGGCATTTTTTGAAATCTGCTTGGCCGTCTGCTGCCCGGATAAGTATTTCATGCCCTTGATGAGGTCTGCAAAATCGCCCTCCGGCACGCCGTCGAGCGCGAAGACCACCTGAATGCCCGCAGCGCGCAGATCCCATTCGAGTTTCGAGCCGTGCTGCGAGCCGCCGCGCGTCAATCGGCTCGTATCCTGAATGAGCACGACGTCGAAGTCATTGCGCGATTTTTTCCTCGCGATAAGGTCATCGACAAACGTCTTAGGCGTCGACACCGATACCCCTTCGAGGATGAGGTCATCGACATGAACCATTTCGTACCGCTGCGCGAACGCAGCGAGCAGCGCGAGTTGGTCGTTGATGCTCGTGTCTGCTTGGCCCTTGGTCGAGCAACGAACCAGTCTGATGTACCGCTTGCCGCGCAGCCCATCGTTTTCATTTTTGGACGTCATGACGTCCCTCCTTCTCAGAAACCGCCCAGCGAGCGAGGCTCGACAAAAGCGATTGGATTTTGGCGTCAACGTGTTCCTGCTCGGTTTCGGTCAGCGCCACCATGGTGATGGTCGCCGTCGATTTCCGAGTTCCGCCGCCATCGAGCGGCAGAACGATTTGCAGACGCAGGTCTTCGCCGTTTTCCTTTAAATGGTCTGATGGCGCGGAACTTCCTTCTTTTAGGACTGAAAAAATGTCAGGTCTCATGCAGAACGTTAATAAATGCCCGATTTTTACTGGAGATTCGTTCACGGCCATCCCGGCGGGAATTCGCGGCAGATTACGTCGGTTGGGCTTCCGAAATTGGGAATCAGTGTTACGCTCGCGCCATGGCTCGCGTCGCAATCCTTGTCGAAAAGCTCTACGAAGACCTTGAACTTCAGTACCCGAAGTACAGACTCCGCGAGGCCGGCCACACCGTTGATGTCGTCGGACCCGTTGCGGGAGATAGTGTCATTTACACCGGCAAGTGGGGCTATCCACAGAAGGCGGAACTCGCGGCCCGGGATGCGAAGCCGTCAGACTACGCGCTCATCGTCATCCCCGGCGGAACATCGCCCGACCACATGCGCCGAAGCGAGCACATGGTAAAGTTCGTTCGTGAAGCGGCTCGCCTAAAGATTCCGCTCGCCGCCATCTGCCACGGGCCCTGGATGCTCTGCTCGACCGATGTGCTACGCGGCAAGCGATGCGCGAGCTTCATGAGCATCGTCCACGACGTCATCAATGCCGGCGCAACGTTTGTCGATGAGGCCTGCGTGGTGGATGGTGGCACGGACAGCTCCCTCATCATCACCAGTCGTACGCCCGAAGATCTGCCGGCGTTCATGAAGGCGATCCTGAGCTATCTCGAAACCGGCAAGGCGCAGGGGACCGTCGGCAAGCCCGTCGCCCCGGCGTGGGTGAAAGAGACGATCTGAACGATTCTCGCCACGATCCGCTTGATTCGTGACATGTTCTCCGAGCGAACAAATGACAACCCGGCACTGCGCAGGATCACCAATGATCTGCGCATCGTGGCAGGCCCGCTGATTCTCCTAGGCCTTTTTGCCAGCCTTCTGATGCTCGGTACAGCCGTTCAGTCGAAAATCGTCGGCGGGCTCGCGTTCTTGATCCTGCTGGTGCCGGGCGTCTGGTTCGCGTTTGCGAGCTTTCTCATTCGCGCCGCGAGCCTGCCCATTGTCCGCTGGTCGATCTGGATCGCGATCGCGCAAGTCGCGCTGGTCCTCGCCTCGTTCGTGGCGATGTTCGCGCTGCTGAGGTTCCTTCCCTCGACATTCGGCCGGCGCGATGTGCCACTGGTGATGCCGGCCGGACTGTTGCTTTTCGTGCTCCCGGGCGAGATCGCGCTGCTGGTTCAGTTATTTCGCGCCCGCGGGCTGATCCGTGCGAGCGAATTGGCGCGCGGATTCGAAGTGGCCCAGGTTCGAACGGCGATTCCGGTAGCCGATGCCGCGAAGAAGCGCCCTTGACCTCAGGCCCGTCGGCGCCGTACCCGCGCCAGCCCGCCTGTCACGAGAAGCCATGCGGCGAGCGGTTCCGGCACGACGCTGATGGTGAGCAGGCTGCTCGATGACGAGTTGGATTGGATGCTCGAATCGTGCGCGAGCAGCGAGAAGCGGTAGTCGCCGTGGGCGACCAGGGACGGGTCCCACGAGATGTCGTAAGCGCCGCTGCCGGCCGCGGCGATGTTGAATCCGTGGGCGACGGCGTGATCGAGGTCGCTCACGGTGAAGGCCGTAAGCAGGCCGTCGGTGTCGAGGGCCCAGACGCGGCGGGTCTGAAGGCCGGTGCTGATGGCCGGGTCGCTGATGACGGTTCCGCCGCCCGTGATCGAGGGGGCGAGGTTGTCGACGTGGAAGTTGATGTCGGCATTGACAGCCGGGCCGACTTCGCCGCCGACGCGGGTGTGCAGGAAGAAGTCGCCGCCGTCTGGAAGCACGAGCCGCGCGAAGCGAACGCCCGCGGATGTGTTGGCGGGGAGCGGGATCAACTCGAGCGTCGCGTAGGTGATTGTGAAGTTGCCGATCGGCGCAGCCCAAAGTGTCGATGATGAATCGGGGACCGCGTGTGCAAGCGTTCGGCGCGCGGGATGGACGCGGAACCAACTGAGCGAGAGGTTGTTCGGCTGGTTGTAGACGTCGACTTCGCCGGGATCGGGATCGACGCCGGGGTTGTAGACGAACTGGATGGGGACGCCGGTATAGGTGGCTTCATAGGCCTCGAGCGCGGTGCCGGTGCCGCCGACGCCGTCGTTCCGGTAGAACAGCTCGACGATGTCCTTGTTTCCCTGGTCCGTTTTGGTGGCAGTGATGGAGAAGTTTGCGAAACCGCTGATCGGAAGTCCCAAACTTACTGACAAGATCGCTAGACGCATTTGTGCCGAAATCATCTTCGTTTCCCTCCTGAGGCAATTGTGGAGTGAGATGATTACGGCAGCGGCTTATATTGTCACGCGAATTCTTGCTCGATTTGCGGCCGCGCAAGCAGGCGCTATGTCGCACGCGCCTCGCGATCGAGCCGGGCTCCCTCTCGGATTGTGTGTGCGTCAGAGGGAAAGCTTCCGCGCGAAGTAGTCCTGCTTCATCGCCTTCTTCGCCATCGCCAGTGTCTCTTCCGCGATCACGTTCGCCTTCTGTGTGCCGAGTCTGAGCGCGTCGATCACATCGTCGGGCCGGTCCTCGTAGTGCTTGCGCTTCGCGCGGATCGGCGCGAGCAGCGCGTCGAGCACCTCGACCAGCTTCTTCTTGATCACCACATCGCCGACTTTTCCGTTGGCGTACAGGTCTTTGTGTTCCGCGACCCACGCCGCATCCAAATTGAACGCGTCGTGCATCGCCCAGAGCGGATTTTTCTCCGGATCCGTTTCGCCGGGGTCGGTTACGCGGAGGCGTTTCGGGTCGGTGTACATGCCTTTGATCTTCTTTTCGATCTCGGCCGCGCTGTCGGAGAGGAAGATCGCGTTGTTGAGGCTCTTGCTCATCTTCTGCAGGTTGCCGTTCGCGCCCGGAGGGCCGATTCCCACCAGCCGCTTGATCCGGCCGACCTTCGGCTTGATCACGGGGAACACGCCGCCCGCTTTCACGGCATCATCATCCTTCGCGTGTGGGTCGACGCCGCAGTAGGTCTGGTTGAACTTCCGCGTCACTTCGCGGCAAAGTTCGAGGTGTGCTACCTGATCTTCGCCGACGGGGACGATCTCCGGCCGGAACGCGAGAATGTCGGCACACTGGCCGACCGCGTACATTGGGAAGCCGAAGCTGTAGGTCTCGCCGAGGCCTTTGTCTTCAATCTCGCGCTTGAGCGTCGGATTGCGCATCACGCGATTGAAGGGGATGAGCATCGCGAGAAAGAACGTGAGTTCATCGATGGCGGGCACTTCCGACTGGATGAACATCGCCGATTTGTTCGGATCGATTCCGACGGCCAGCCAGTCGGTGGCGATCTCCATCACGCTCTGGCGTATGTCGGCCGGCTTGTCGGCGCGAGTGGTGAAGGCGTGTTTGTTGGCGATGAGGAAGAAACACTCATACGCATCCTGCAGGGCAAGGCGATTCTCGATCGACCCGACATAGTGGCCGATGTGCAGCTTGCCGGTGGGGGTATCGCCGGTGAGGAGACGGGGTTTGGACATAGGATTCGCAAGCCTACGGATTGGGCGGAGATAGGGAAGCGTGAGTCGATTGGATCGAGATCGCGCGAGCGCTTTCGAGCTCCAAACAGAGTTGGAGAAGCTATGATTTGGCTCGGTTAGCCGCGACGCGGAGCGTCTTTGCGCTCACGAAGATCGCTCCGCTTCGCGTCGCGGCTAACCGGTTGAGTTGGGGAGGTTGCGATGATCGTCGGTTACCACGTCATCTTCAGCACCTACGGGTTCTGGCTTCCCAATGACCCGCGCGGAAGCTGGTCGACCTTTGTCGGTTCGTGGGAACTGTTCCGATACGGACCCGCCACCAAGACGAGCGTGCGCCACTCTGTTGCACATCGCGAGCACGACCGAGCGAAGCGGCTGGAGGCGAAGTCGGCGCTGAAGTATCCCCCGGTGAACTTTACGGGCGTGCAAGCCCGCGCAGTCGGACGCGGATTCGCGCGGTACGTCGAGCGAACGGGATTGCCCGTCTGGGCGTGCGCGATCCTGCCTGATCATGTTCATCTCGTGGTCGGAAGACTCCAGATGAAAGTCGAGCAACTCGTGATCCAACTGAAGGGCGAGGCCACGCAGCAATTGGAAGCGGAAGGCGTTCATCCACTCGCTTCTTACAGAATCGGAGATGAGCGCGTCCCCAAGTGCTGGGTTCGGGGACAATGGAAAGTGTTTCTCGACGCGGACGATGTCGATCGCGCGATCCGATACGTTGAGAGCAATCCGCTCAAAGAAGGAAAGAAGCGCCAGGCGTGGTCGTTCGTCAGGAAGTACGGAGGTTAGCCGCGACGCGAAGCGGAGCGCGAATTAGGTCGACGCGCTCTGACTTGCGCAAAGCGCTCCGCTTCGCGTCGCGGCTAACCGGAAGCGGGGCTCGACCGGCGCTCGACGGACTCAAATCGCTGTCGTGAATTGATTGGACATCGATCTCACAGGCGCGTTAATCCTTGGGGGTTTGGCTTTTTGCCCTTCGCGGGAGTGCTGCGCGCCGAGGCGAGCCCTGCAAGTCTATTGCGACTTTGTCGGGGTGTTGCAACGGCGTGGCACCGGACCTGAGCCGAGGGATGAGGTATGCATCGCCTGGTTCCATCTCGATTTATGACAATTCGAGCCTCCGCCAGCCAGGCAGTGCGATGCAACGAAATGCAAGACAATGCAAGACTGTTCAAAAGGGATGAGGGCGGAGGGATGAGGGATGACGCGGGGGATCGTGTGCGATCCGAACTGAGGCGTGCCGCGGTCGCGGATGGCGATTGCCTTCTGCCTGCGGCCTCACTCCCCGAAGACTTGCCGAAACCGTTTCGCCGACCAGTCGATGATCCGATCCAACTCCGCGACAGGCGCGTTCGTGTGCGGAAGCGTGTGCAGATAGTTCGGCGGGCCGTACTCGGGATCGAAGCTCAGGCTCGTCCGACCTGCGGCGCGCTGCGTGTCGATGACCTGCTTCCACCAGCGCTCGTGAGCTTCGAGGTGCCCTGCATATTCCGGCGCGCTCGGGTCGGGAACCTGTGGTCCTTCCTCGTATCCGACGCGGGTGTGGATGTGGATCGCGGCCGCCGCACAGCGGGCGAAGATCGGGGCCGTGATCGGGTCGGCTTCGTCGAACAGCCGCTCGGCCACGCAGACCCAGTGGGAGTAGTCGATGCAGAGGCGAATGTCCGGCACGCGGTCCATGACGTCCCGCGTCACCCACGGATTGAAGAACACCCGGCCGCGGTGAAGCTCGTGGCCGATGGTGGCGGCCGCCGAGCCCTCCCGGCGGGTCGCGAGTTCGAAGAACTCGACGGACTCGGCGAGCGTCCAGTCATCGCGCCCGGACTGCGCGGTGATCTGGATGGCGCCGAACTCGCGAATCTCATCCGCCTGGCGGGAGAGCGAATCGACGTGTTCGCGTGGCGAACTGCCGCTGGTGGAGACGATGCCGATGAGTTTGAGGTCGTGATCGCGGAGCAGGCCGAGGAAGTGGTCGCGGTCGTCCCGCGACGGGATTCGCGCTTCGACGCCGACGTAGCCCGAGGATTTGATCGTCGGGAAAAGTCGTTCGACGGGCATGGTGACGCCCCAGAGGGATCGGTAGAGGTCGAGTCGCATGAAGGGTCCTCCCGAGTCAATACGCTGGGATGAATCATCGATTCAGCAATGCCATGTGTCCACCCGTATCGGCCGCGAGCGATTTCGCGCTTCGCGCGGGCGCGGAACGCGGTATTGCGTACGAACGAGCGCGACCGATGCAGGCGGGCTGGCGGATGAAACGGGGCGTTTTTTCGGTGCGATCGCGATCTTCATCTGCATCTACCTGCATCCGGTCCCCTTTCGTATAATCCGCCGCAGACCGGTGCGAACAGTTTCCAAAGGAGTGGACGCGTGGCCAAAGCCCTGACGATTGCAGACCGACTCAAAGAGGTGCGCGAGAAGATCGCCGCCGCCTGTACCAAGGCGAAGCGCGAGCCGGCCGAGGTGACGCTGGTGGCCGTCACCAAATATGCCGGGCCCGAGCAGATTCGCGAGATCCTCAAGCTCGGCATTGGCGACCTCGGCGAAAACCGCGTCCAGCAACTCGTCCAGCGTGCCGCCCAGATCGGCGAGTTCCACCAGCGCGCCCTTGCCGGCGGCGACAAACTCATCGCGTCGAAAATCCGCTGGCACATGATCGGCCACCTTCAGCGCAACAAGGCCAAGCAGCTCCTGCCCGTCGTCTCGATGCTCCACAGCATCGATTCGCTGAGACTGGCCGAGGATCTCGAAGAAATGCTCGAACGCACCGACCGCAAGTTGCCGGTGTTGCTGCAGGTGAACGCCAGCGAAGAATCGCAGAAGTCCGGCGTCGCGGTCGGAGCGGCCGTGCATCTCGCCGAGCAGATCGCGACGATGCCCCATCTCCAGATGGCGGGAATCATGACGATGGCGGCGCACGACGCGGATGAAAAGACGGTTCGGCACACCTTCACGCGAACGCGCGAGATCTTCGAAGAGATGAAGTGGCACAAGATCGGCGGCGCCGGGCTGAAACACCTCTCGATGGGAATGACGCAGGATTACGAAATCGCCATCGAGGAGGGCGCGACGATCGTCCGCGTGGGCAGCGCGCTCTTCGGTGGAAAGCCGGACGGAACCGAAGAGAAGGAGGAGTAACCGTCCCAAATGACCAATTCACAATGACCAATAAGGCCACAACGTCCAAATCCCAATAGACTCGACTGTTGGGCATTGATAATTGGGTATTTGTTGGTCATTGATTCTTGGTCACTTTGCTTTCGCTCATGCCCGATCTTTACGCCATCTTCCGCTGGCTGGCCTTCGTGTTCGTGACGATCTACGTCACGATTACGACGATCCAGTTCCTCTGGAGCTGGTACACGTTTCTCAAGCAGCGTGACCGCTATATAGGATTGCTGAGAAATTATCTCATCTTGCACGGACTGCGGATTCGGGTGAAATCGTTCGCCGGCGATGCGGTCGTCAGCGTTCTGCTCTGTGTGGCGTTCCTGCTGATGTGGCGGGCGCACCAGCATCTCGACGCGATCGCGAAAGTAACAGCAGGTTTGAAGTGAGGCCTTGATAATAGAGGTCAGCGATCAGGAGTCAGAGTTCAGCAATGCACCGCGCCTTCCGTTCTGACCTTTGACCCTGATTTCTGGCCCTGACCTCTGCACCCATGAGCACCGACGACCGCAATCTCTCGCTTCCCGCGCCGAGTTCGCTCGCGGTCGCGACGCAGCTCAAGGACCTGTCGCTGCACGATCTGCACGCGATGGCGCGCGACTATGGCATTTCGCCGATGCACTTCGATACCAAGCCGGCGCTCGTCGCGGCGATTCTCGATCGGCGGACGATGATCGCCGGCATGGATCGTGAATCGATGGCGGACGTGCTGACCTGGGCGCATAAGCCCGTCTCGTCGAACATGAGCCGCGACGCCATGGCAATGGAAATCGTCCGAGTGAAGTCGATGCGCTTTGCCGGCCTCTCGCAGCGCGGGCTGATCGCGCTCGCCGCACTGCGCGGCGTGAATGTCTCGCCGGACGACTCGACGCCGCAGATCATCGCCAAGCTCAAGAGTCACGAGGGCTTTTTCGCGAAGCTTTCCCGCAAACGTCGCGCCTTCATGGGCAAGATGGTTTCGCGAATGCTCGGCGAGGGTGACCAAGAGCCGCTCCCGGCGCGCGGTGAGGCGACCGGGCCGAGCACCGCCCATGGCGCGGGCGCCGCCGAACGAAAGCTGCACGAAGAGATCGAGGAGTCTGGCCTCATCGCAGGCCTCACCAGCCGGGTCCGCAAGACCGCCGACACCTATCTTAACCAGAAGCTCGACGAGATCGAGGCGCGCATCGACCGCAAGCTGGACGAGATCGATCGCCGCCTCGCCGAATGGCGCGACAAGGAAGTCGCCAATCGAATGCGCATCCTCAAGATCAGCTTGTGGGCAACAGTCGTCGTCGGCGCCGCCACGCTGCTGATCAGCTACATCCGCGTGTATATGCCTTGGATCTTCGGCGGATGATCGAGAATGAGTTTCGGAATCAATCGCGCGCGTTCGGCAATCCCGGATCGATCTTGCCGCGCTTGAGCACGAGCTTCTTCAAGCCGTCGCCACGGCACGCGAGCAGCAGCTGATCTTCCAGACCGGCGAGCATGAGCTGCTTCAACTCATACAAGTACGGGCTCGAGTCGACGTGGACCGTGAGAATGCCGCGTACGAACGAGGCGAGCATCGTGTGTTCGTGGAAGATGCGCGGCACCAGCGTGTCCCACGCCTCGGAGAGTTTTCCGAACTTCGCGTGTCGCTTCTTGATCTGCGTGTTGAAGAGCTCGATCGCGTCTTCGCCGAGAATGTGCGGCGTGTACGGCCTGGCGCTCTTCCAGCGAAACAGCCGGCGCAGCTCGGCATCGCTTTCGCGTGCGTTCTGTCGGTCGCGCGAAGTTTGGCCGAAGGAATCCATTGAGTCTCGAACGATACCGGATTCGCCATTCACCCGCGACGCGGCCGACGCGGCCGATCACGCATTCAACGGCTTCTCCACAATCGGCGATTCTCGGATCGCTCACAACGATCGCCGCATGGCGACGCGATTCCGAGCACTCAATCGCATGGTTGCGGTGGGCCTCGGCATGTCCCTTCCAAACAGCCGACGGCCCGCGAATCTTCCCGATTCGCGGGCCGGCGTTGAACTTCCTTCTCAACAAATGTCGCAGCTAGGTCAGACGCGACAGGACGATCCCGACAAATCGGGCAAGCAGTGCCGAGAGCGCCTGCGCGCCCACTCTGGCTGCCACGGCGTGTTCGTAGGCATCCTTGAACTCCGCGTCGTTCGCCAGTGACTCGACCAGGTGCTCACCGAGCATCTCCTGGTCAATCACCTGCGCCAGTGCCGGATGATCGGCCCGGAACTGAGGCCACGATTTCTCGACGGCGGTCATCACGTGTGATTTCAATTCGTCCGTGTTCATTTCGCCACCTCCGGAAAAAGGAGCTTCGATTCGACCTGGTTCATCAACTGAAGTTGCTGCAGTGCGGCATCGATCGTCGCGAGGTTGGACTCGATCGTGGCCTGGCCTTGTCTTTGCGACTGCTTCTGTTCATTCAGCGCATCGCGCGCCAGTGCGTAGGCCTTGCGATGCGCGATGACCCAGTCGGCCGTCAGCGATCGGCGCGCGTTCACATCGGCATCGAACGCCGAATCCAGCCGCGTAAGCTGCGCATCCGACAGGCGATCGATGACCTGCTGTCTGGCGATCGTCGCCTGCCGCGTGATCTCAATGCCGCGGCGGACCTGCGCGGTGAGATCGATCTTGGCCCGCGTATAGCTCGCGCAGCCCGAGGCGAGCACAAGGAGAATCAGAGCAGAGCATCTCATGCCGCCTCCTTTCGTCCCTGTTCGATGGCGCTGGTGAGGCGCGTCATCGCCTGCGTGTTCTGCTGGACGATCTCCACGAGCGCATCGAGCTGAATGCGATCGCCCATGATCCGCTGGTGGGAGGAAGTGAGTTGCTCCTCGCGCGTGCGGCTGGTGTTTCGCTCCCACAGCCACATCGCGCCCATCAGCCCGGCCGCGCCGAGACTGGCGATGTCGGAGAAGACCGGAACGCTTTGAGAAAGAATGAACACCATGGCTGGCCTCCGGGGAAAGGGTGATTCAGATCCGCGCGAAGTGGATGACGCGCAGGTGGCGCGTGCAGTTCACGATTCCGTCGCCGTCGGTGTCGATCTCCGCGATGACGCCGCGAAGCGATTTGCGGTACAGCCGCTCGTAGAGTTCGGCACGGATGATCAGGTCGGCGCGGTTCTCGAACGATGCGGTCGACATCGCGGAGTAGATCATGTGGAGCGTGCCCAGCACGCACGGCTTGCGAAACGCCTCGACGTTGAGGATCTCGCTGCTCCCGCCCGGTTCGACGCCGGCCATGCGCGAGAGAAGGTCACTCACGATCTTTCGCTGCGGGAAGAAGCTGCGGACGGCGACAGCCAGGTCGGTGCCGGCGCCGGGTGAAACGGGAAGCGGCGGCGCCTCGTCAAGCCCGTCGTAGATCACGCTGAGTGTGCACGTGGTGGCCGAATCGACGGAGACGATCGGGAAGCAGCCGACGATCGGGCCGCTCAGGCAGGCGATGAAACCGGCGCGAACGCGCGCGGTCGAGAGCGAGCCGCTGGCGAGGGTCAACGTCGTGCCGCTCACCGAACCGGTGCCGTTGAATAGGGTCTGCGTGGAAAAGGCCGCTTCCGCGGCGATCTGTGGCTCCCAGCGGAGCAGGTCGATGTCGGTACAAAGCATGGCAAGCTCGCTTTCGGACTGAGGGGTAATCGGATCAACATGAAAACGCCGCCGGGCAAGATGAAGATCGAACGTGAAGGGGTTCGGGATCGATCTCATCCGCCCGGCGACGACGAAAGGTCTGCACTACTCGGTCTGGCCGCGGATCACTCCGTGAGGCCGCGGATCACTCCATGTGCGGCGGCGTTGCGCAGCTCGAGCGTGTACTCGCCGATGAGCTGGCCGCTTTCACGGTCGCCGGTGCTGGCGAGCGGCTTGTAATGAAAGCTCCGCCCCGCGAGCGGCAGGACATCGATACGGCTGCTGTCGAGCAGCAGCACCGTGCCGGTCGGCACGTATCGCGAGAGCACCACCCGGCAGACGCCGAAGTCACTCTCGTATGAACTCACCATGTCCTTGAAGGATTCGTTCACCGAGAAGAAGCGGCGGTTGGTGGCGACGAACTGGTTGATGCGCCGCTTCTCACGCCCGTTCACGACGATCAGGTCGATGTTGCTCGCCGCGTTCTGCCAGATCGAACGCAGCGCGAAGTTGAGCATCGGCTCGGTGAGATACGCATCGGATGGCATCCCGCCCTCGTCGGGGACGAATGCGGATGCGTCCAGAAAGGAGCGGATGCCGCGCATGGTTCGCCGCACGGTCGATGAACCCTGCGGATTCGCCGCCGGCGCGACGCCATTGACGACGCTGTTCTCCAGGTCACGCAGCAGTTCCCGCAGGCGAAGCGTCTTCTGGTAATCCAGTTCGTCCTTCACGCCGAGCTGTTTCACAGCGAGTTCCGAACCGCTCACTTCGCATGTGGCCGAGAAGATCTGCGTGTAGTTGGTCTTTCGGACGCGATTGGTGAATCGCGCGTCGATCGCGTCGCCGCCTTCGAGCCCGGCATTGCCGAGGTTGATCAGTTCGGTGCCGCCGGCGATAGTCGAGGTATCGCTGGAGCCGTACTGACGCGAAACGGTGAGCGTGCTCGTGCCGGTGTTGATGGCCGTGACGAGGATGCGCTCGGCCGCATCACTCACCACGAGTTGGTCGCCGACACGAACGCGCGACACATCATCGATCGTCAGCGACGTGGAGCTGGAGGTGGAGACGACCGTGACGATGTTGGAAATCGTCGTGTCCTCCAGCCATTCGTGGACGGTCGATCGCGCCACCCGCTTCGCTTCGCCAATGGTCGCCAGCAGAGGCGTTTCGTGCTGCGAGAGAATCGAAACGAGATCGGATACATCGTCGGCGATTTCCGGCAGTGTCGCGCCGGCCGAATACGTTGCCTTTCCTGAGAACGACATGGTGTGCTCCTGATAAAAGGTGATTCGATGAACAGAGTGACTTCAGCCTCGACTTCACCGCACGGTGCGGCGAAGACGCAGGTACTCTTCGAGCAGGCGCGGCGTGTAGCGCTCGGCCAGTTCCCTGGCCATTCGCAACAGGTCGGCCCGCGGGTCTTGCGGACTCTCGGCGACGCGCTCCGCCGGTGGCGGGCAATCACACTGCGGGTGGGACTCGGACTCAGACATCACGCACCTCCATTGGGGTTGAAGAAACACGCGAGACGTTGATCAAGCGGCGGTCTGGCTCTCGACCGCGTCGCGTTGGGTGTTGGCGGGGTAGCCGAGCTCACGGGCGATCTGCTTCGGATCGATGCCCAGGTCCTGCTTCGACTTGGCTTCGTCCAGCCGGTCCTGCTCGTTGGCGGGGATCGGGCTTGGCCAGTGGATGTCAATGCCCCGTTCGGCGCCATCGGTTGCGAACAGCCCGGCACGGTCGAGCCAGGCGAGAGCGAGGTCGCACATCTGCGCGATCGCGGTGCCGTAGGTGGTTCGCTTGCGTTCGGTTCGGCCCAGCAGTGCCAGCAGCGTCACGCGCATCGCCGCGGCGCTGCTGAGCCGGCCGATGCGCCCCTTGATCGCGCCGGCGGCGATCGGTGAGACGCCGCTGGTCTTATCCATCGCTTCTCGGATGTCATCGATGTGCGCCTGCTCGTTCGGGCATTCGCTGTCGCCGCCGAACTCGATGATCTGCGCGTTCTCGTTGTCGGTCGTGTACATCCTGCCCGGGCCGATCGGCAGCTTCGTAGAGTCTTCAATCCCCTTGCCCAGGTACATCTTGAAGGACTGCATCGTGATCCGATACGCGCGATCGGACAGCCGCGTGTTGAGTTCATCCTGAAGCGGCACCAGCGGGTCGACATCGCTCGCCCCTTCGTACGAAAACGGGACGGCGGTGTTCTGGATGTGAACCAGTGGCAGCCGGCCAATGGAGATCGCGCCTTCATCGGTCAGGCGTTCGTTGTCATAGCGCTGCCAGCGCGTCGGCGTGATCAGCTCGAGCGCCCAGTGTTCGCCGTGATTCGCAGGCGTCGATCGCAGGATGATCTGGTTGAGCGCGTCCATCCAGGTCGTCTCGCTCGGCGCGTTCGGCGCGGCGCATTGGTAATACTGAACAAACGCGACCGCCTGACTCGGATCGATTCTGGAGAGAATCGGAAGTGACCGCGTCGGTTCGACGATCTCAAAGCGGACAGCTGATGCGAGCCGATCGAAGTCGACGTTGTCCCGCTGGGTCGCGACCGAATCGACCGGCGACGGCTCGCCAAGCTGCTGCAGTGGGCAGGGCTCGGGCGACGAGCCCGCGGATTCTTTAGTGGCGTCCGGCGCGGCGAACTTCACCAGCACGTCCACGTAACCATACACCGAGCCGATGAGCGCCAGCTTTTGAAAGAAGCTCACGCCGCCGTTGCGCGCCAGGATCTGTCGCAGGAGATGCTCGATGCAGGCGCGTCGCTGCGGATCGGACGCCGTCGAGTTGATCACCATCGGCTGGCCGAAGAGGAAGTCGATCATGGTGTCGATTCGCCAGGCGATGTCGTTTTCGATGACGACCTCCTTGCGGACGATTTCGATGTCGGTGGTGTCCGCGGTGATGCGCGCCGGCAGTCCATACTCCTGCGCCTGGCGGTAAGGTCGGGAGGAAGAGCGGGGGTCGCGATGGGGCGTGCGCGGGTTGCGATAGTAATCCCACAGGCGTCGCAGCCGCGGCGTGGTCACCGCGCGGTGGGTTGCGAGCCGCTCGCGCAGCAGGTCGCCGTTGCCGCTGAGATCGGGATGGTCCAAGCCGAGTTGACGAAACTGAAAAGCCATGGTCGCGCCTCCGAAAAGTGACTGGTGTCAACTCACCGGGGCGCGCTGCGCAAATGCGCGCTTTCGCGCAGCGCGCGATTGCGGCGAGCTGGCATAAACCCTGACCTGTTTAAGGTCTGTGACTGCGATCCAATCTCATTTTCGTGATCGCATTGCGTCTGATGGGGGCGCGCCGTAGGGTCGGATCATGCGTGTTCCCAAGCTGCTGATCCCGATTTTCGCCGGTGGCCTGCTGCTCCTGGCGGGATGGGGAACCCACGTGCTTGGCGGGCCAGATTGGCTGCGCGTGTCGTTGATCCTGTTGAGCGTCGTGTTGACGAGCCTGCGGACGTTTCCTGAAGCGATCGATCGCCTGAAGCACTTCACGCTCGATGTCGACGTGCTCATGTTCGCGGCTGCCATCGGCGCCTCCTCGCTGGGCGCGTTTGAAGAAGGAGCGCTGCTGCTGTTCCTCTTCGGCCTCGGTCATGCCGGCGAAGAACTCGCCACCGGCCGCTCGCGCCGCGCCATCGAAGCCCTCACGCGACTTGCCCCCGAATCGGCAATGCGCCTGGACGAAAACGGGCAAGGCCAGCTCGTGAAGCTCGATGAACTCGCCGTCGGCGATCGCGTGCGCGTCAAGCCGTTCGATCGCATGCCGATCGACGGCGAAATCATCGAAGGCAGCAGCGATGTCGATGAGTCGAGCCTTACCGGCGAAAGCGTGCCGATCTCGAAGTCCGTTGCCGCCTCCGTTTTTGCCGGAACGATGAACGGCGCCGGGATGCTCGTGATCAAGACGACGCGTCTGGCCAGCGATTCCACGCTCGCACGCATCATCAAGCTCGTCGAGGATGCCCAGTCACAAAAGAGCCCGACGCAGCTGTTTACCGACAAGATCGAGCGGTTCTACGTCCCGTCCGTGATGATCCTGACGCTCCTGTTGATCGTCGTGCCACCTTCCTTCGGATGGACATCCCACAAGAGTCCGCAGCATCCGTGGGGCGGCTGGTTTTATCAGGCGATGGCGTTTCTGACGGCAGCCAGCCCATGTGCGCTGGCGATCGGCACGCCGACCGCAATCCTCTGCGGCATTGCCCATGCCGCAAAGATCGGCGTGCTCATCAAGGGCGGCGCCCACCTCGAAACGCTCGGAAAAATCAGGGCGATCGCGTTCGATAAGACCGGTACGCTCACCACCGGAAAGCCGACCGTCGATCGGATCGTTGCGGTGGATTCGATCTCCATCGCCGATGCGATGCGACTGGCGGCGGCGGTCGATCAGCACACCTCGCACCCGTTTGCCGCGTCGATCGTGAAGGCCGCTCGCGAAAGAATGCCGAACGCGGAAAACAACGGCCATCTGCCTGACGTCGACGATCTCATCCAGATTCCCGGCGAGGGCGCGACCGGCCGCGTGGAAGGGCAACGCATCGGCGTCGGCAAGTCGACGCTCGCCGGTCCGATCGACAGATGGCCGGCCCTGCTGCGCGAATCCCACCAATCGATGCAGAACGAGGGCCTGGCAACCGCGACGGTCACACGCGAGGGCCTGCCTGTTGCCGTGATCGGACTGCTGGACAAGCCCCGCGAACAGGCGATCGCGACCATCAAGCGACTTCACGAGATCGGCGTCACCGAGCTCTCGATGCTCACTGGAGATCACCACGCCGTCGCCCAGACGATTGCGACCCGGCTCGGCATCGACCACGTTCATGCCGATCTCCTTCCGAAGCAGAAGCTCGAAATCATCGACAGCCTGATGAAAGAGCATCGGTACGTGGCGATGATCGGCGACGGGGTGAACGATGCGCCGGCGCTCGCGAAGGCAAGCCTGGGGATCGCGATGGGCGCCGCCGCCGGCCACGGCGCTGCCGATGTCGCCATCGAAACCGCCGACGTCGTCCTCATGGGCCAGGACATCATGCGACTCGCCGACGCGATCGAACTGGCGCGAAAGGCCCGCAGAGTGATCGCGCAGAACCTGATCATCGCACTCGGCGTGATCTGCGTGGTCGCACCGATCGCGGCTTTGGGCTTCGCGGGGCTCGGATGGGCCGTCGTCCTTCACGAGGGATCGACCGTCGTCGTCGTCCTCAACTCGCTCCGCATTCTTCGCAAGTAACGGTCGTCGACATCCGCCGACGCAAGTCCGCGCCGAACGGCGTGACGAGAAGTGCGCGGCGTTCACGCAGCCTTTGCGCCGTCCGATAAATCTGCTCGAAACGCCCCCGCCAGCAGTTTGAAGAGAAACACGTGTATTTCGGCGGCGAGCGGGGCATCAGCGCTTCGAGCCGCGTTCGTGTCACCGCGCCGCGGCGGCCCATACAGGTCCAACGGCTTTTCTCGGACGTCATAAAACCGCGAAATCTTTCTTCAGGAGTAAAGAATCTCAGGTCGAAAGTTCGCCCTGACGCGGTTGGTGTCGGGCTCAACACATTGAAGTTGGGCCTCGGATGACCGAATCGCGATGACTCGGAGCGTCGGCATGAGGCCGAATGGCTTCCCGAATCAGTAACCAGGGTGTTTACGCCGGAGCGATCAATTCGATGCGTCGCCGGCATGAACAAAGGAGTTCTTCGATGCGTAGCGTAATGGACATTTCAGCAACAGCTCGAGGCCGCATGATGCGTGCCGGGCTTTTCACCGCGGCAGCCGCCGCACTCGTTTTTGCGACGGGTTGCACCAAGACCACACAGGGCACGCGCGGCCCGACCACCGCGCCGGTGACGAAGGGCAGCCTCTTCGCGCCGCCGCCGACGGTCACCACCACCGCCGGCATGATCAAGGGCACGATGGCGTATCCCACCGGCGATCCGAAGACGAGCGCGCTATTGCTCGAAAAGAACGTGCCGGCGGAAGTCATCGCCAACAAGCCTTATGAGTATCTGCTCACCGTCACCAACGTCTCGAGTGCCAAGCTCGACAACGTCGTGATCCACGAGACGATCCCGGCCGGACTGAAACTCGGCGACAAGCTCGACGGCGCCGCGCTCAGCGTCGCCGACGGCAAGGCGGCGATCAGCGTGGGATCGCTCGATGCCGGCGCGAGCAAGACGATCAAGGTTCCCGCCACCGCGACCGGCGCGGGCGCCGTCACCAACTGCGCGAGCGTGACCTACGACTCGGCACTGTGCATGAACGTCAACGTCGTCGCCCCCGCGCTGGCGATGACCAAGACCTTGCCGGCCGACGTCATGCTCTGCGACGTCATCCCGATGAAGTTCAGCCTGACCAACAACGGCTCGGGCACCGCTCGGAACGTGAGACTCGTCGACAAGCTGCCCGAAGGGATGACCACCACCGACGGCAAGGCCGAGATCAACCTCCTGCTCGGCGACATCGCCGCAGGCCAGAGTGTGAATCGCGGCGTCGACGTGAAGGTCGCCAAGACCGGCGAGTACACCAACACGGCGGTCGCAACCGCGGACGACGGTCTCAAGAGCGAAGCCACCTCGAAAGTTGCGGCGCATCAGCCGGTTCTCGTGGTCGAGAAGTCCGGTCCGACCAAGCAGTACGTCGGCGTGCCCTACAACTACGACATCAAGGTCACCAACAAGGGTGATGCCGACGCGAAGGAAACCATCGTGACCGACACGCTGCCTGCCGGACTGCAGGCGACAGAAGCCAGCGACAACGGCCGCATCGCCGGCGGCAAGGTCGTGTGGAACCTCGGCAGCCTCGCGAAGGGCGCGAGCAAGGACCTCCGGCTCACCGTCAAGGGCACTGAAACCACGACGGCGCGCAACACCGTCAGCGCCCAGGCCGTCTGTGCCGCGGTCGCCAGTGTGTCGGCCGAGACGCAACTCGTCGGCATCCCGGCGATCCTGCTCGAAGTCGTCGACAACCCGGATCCGGTCGCCGTTGGTGGAACCACCACCTACTCGATCACCGTCACCAACCAGGGCTCGGCGGTAGCGACCAACGTCAAACTGGTCAGCGAACTCGAACAGCAGATGGAGTACGTCGAGAGCAAGGGCGACACCAACGGCAAGGCGAATGGCAAGACCATCAGCTTCGAGCCGCTCGCCACGCTCGCGCCAAAAGCCCACGCCACCTGGACGGTCACCGTGAAGGCGATCGCCGAAGGCGACGTCCGCTTCAAGACGACCCTCACCAGTGACCAGCTCGGTCGCCCGGTGGACGAACTCGAATCGACGACTTTCTACAAGTGATCGATCGGCAAGGAAGACCTGTCTGAACGTTACGCATCGAAGCCGCCTCATGGCCGCCCTGGCCATGGGGCGGTTCTTCGTTGCGCGACGTGGATTGGATTTCTGGCGCGTGCATCGAGGCCTGCGTGGATGCTCAGGCTCGCGCGTTCTTCGCGAGCCCCAGAGATACAGCAACGCAAACGACGCAGCGGGAAGGGCGAATCCTTCCCGCTGCATATTGCGTTATCTGATGTCGCACTGACCCGAAATCCTTCAGTCGCTCGCGGAGGGCAAGCCCTCCGAGCGGACGGCAGGCCCTCCGCATAGATCACTCTGAATGACACGGAAGTTCGATGGCTGTCGTTACAGCTCCGCTGTCACCAGGCTCGCAAGTTCGCTGCGCTCGCTCTTGGCCAGCGTGATGTGGCCCACCAGGCTCTTGCCCTTGAGGCGTTCGACGAGATACGAGAGGCCGTTGCTCGAGGAGTCGAGGTACGGGTTGTCGATCTGCGTCGCGTCGCCGGTGAAGACGAGCTTGGTGCCTTCGCCGACGCGGCTGGCGATCGTCTTCACTTCGTGCGGCGTGAGGTTCTGGGCTTCGTCGACGATGATGAACTGGTGCGGGATCGATCGGCCGCGGATGTAGGTGAGGGGCTCGAGGACGATCTTTCCACTCTGAATCAGCTGCGTCATGCGCTGTTCGACGGTGCTGTGCTGCGCGTGCTGAAGGCCTTCCTTGCCGCCGTCGTTGAGGCGGTTGGAGAGGAGATAGGTAACGTTGTCGAAGATCGGCTGCATCCAGGCGCCGAGCTTTTCGTCCTTATCGCCGGGCAGGTAGCCGATGTCGCGGCCCAGGGGCATGATGGGGCGGGCGCAGAGGAGTTTGTTGTAGGCTTCGTCGTTGAGGACTTTCTGCATCCCGGCGGCGAGCGCGAGGAGCGTCTTGCCGGTGCCGGCGCCGCCGACGAGCGAGACGAGCTTCACCGAATCGTCCAGCAGGATGTCGAGCGCCATCGTCTGCTGAACGTTGCGCGGCATGATGCCGAAGATCGGCCCGCGGCGCGGCTTGAGCGGGATGACGCGGTCGATTTCGAGCTTGTATTTGCCGATGGCGCTGTGGCCGTCGTTGCCGTGATCCTTGAAGATCACGTACTCGTTGGCGATGAGCTTCGAGTCGCCGAGTGCGAGCGATTCGGGCGCGATTTCTTTGTCGCGATAGAGCGCATCGATCACCTCGCCGCCGACGGTGATTTCGCGGAAGCCGGTGTAGAGCGTGTCAAAATCGACCTTCTGGGCTTCGAAATCTTCGGACGTGATTCCCAGCGCATCCGCCTTGATGCGGGCGTTGATATCCTTGGAAATGAACGTGACGCGTTTTCCCTGCAGTTTCAGGTTGAACGCGGTGCAGATGATGCGATTGTCCGGCGAGTTGCTGTTGATGCCGGCCGGACACTGGTACAAGCCTTCTTCGAACGCGATCCGGACGATGCCGCCGGTTTCTTTGATCGGCACACCTTCGCTGAGGTTTCCCTGGACGCGGAGCTGGTCGAGGTGGCGGATGATCGTGCGCGCGGCGCGGCCGAGATCGTCGTTCATCGTCTTGAAACCGTCGAGTTCTTCGATGACGTCGAACGGGATGACGATCTCGTTGTCTTTCAGGAGGTAAAGGCACTTGGGATTATGAAGGAGCACGTTGGTGTCGAGGACGAATGTCTTCACTTGCTTATTTGCCTCTTTCGACGTGCGAGACTGAGTTTCGGAATGGGCGTCATTGCCCGGGGTCTGAGTTCCATTTGAAGTGGACGTTTCCGATGCGAAGGTATCGAGTCGAATCAGTTCCAAACCCTCCAGCGGCCTTATTGATCGTGGCCGGCTGCTGCATTATGACCTGTGTTTGCAGCGCGACAACGGCAGTTGGCGGCTCAGGAGCGATTTTATGAATCTTTATCCGTTGAAGTTCATGCCCAGGCTGGTCCCGAAAATGTGGGGCGGACGCGCGCTCGAACGCGTCGTGGCAAAGTCGCTTCCCGCCGATAAAAACATCGGTGAGAGCTGGGAACTCTTCGACTTTCCGCCGGGCACCGTCGGTCCGGATGCCACGCAGCCTGGCGATGATCCCGCCGGCTGGGTCTCGTCACGAATCAGTAACGGACCTCTCAAAGGCGAAAACCTGCACAGTGTGATGCTCTTCGAGCGCGCGGCATTATTGGGCGCCGCGCAGCCCGTCGAAACCGCACACGGCCCGCAGTTCCCGCTGCTTATCAAGTTCCTCGACGCGCGACAGGATCTCTCCGTCCAGGTTCATCCGCCCGAGCGATACGTGAAATCGCACCCCGACGCCGCGATCAAGAACGAATGCTGGTTCGTGCTCGATCACGATCCCGAGGCGCGCATCCTGCTGGGTACGAAGCCGGGCATCTCGCGTTCGGAGTTCGAAGAATCCATCCGCGAAGGCGCCTGCGAGTCGATGCTCAACAGCGTGAAGATCCAGAACGGCGAGGCGTATTACCTGCCGAGCGGCACGGTCCATGCGCTGGGCGCCGGCGCGGTGGTCGCCGAAGTGCAGACGCCCAGCGACACGACCTTTCGCGTCTACGATTTCGATCGCATCGACCCGAGCACCGGCAAGCCGCGCAAGCTCCACGTGCAGCAGGCGCTCGAGTGCATCGATTTCAAAACGGATGCGACAAGGAACTTCACGCCCGCCGGCGAAGGCGAAGCCGTCATCGTGAGCGCGCCGCAATTCTCACTGATCCGACGCGACGCAAGAGTCGGCGAAAAAGTCACCGTCATCACCGGCGAGCCGCGCGTGCTCATCTTTCTCGAAGGCAGCGGCACCATCGGCGGCGGCAAGAGCGCCACCGAGTTCACCAAAGGCGAAACCGTCCTCATCCCCGCTACGGTCAACGGCACCATCGAACCGATCACCGACATCCGCTGGCTCGAAGTGCATCTGCCCCAGGGATGAGCGTCCCCCGAGGCGAGGCGGATTTCGAAGGGCCTTGCCGGTGAAGAACGATGATCGCAAGTCGGCGAGGACGTGCATGGACATGTCGCGAGCGGAACCCGGCGTTGGCCGAGCCACGATGCTGTCGAGCATTCCGCCGAGTTTCGCGATTTACACGTCGTTTGGGCGGCCCGTAAAGCCTTGGCCGCGACGGCATTTTCCCGGCAAGCGCTCGAGAGACGCCGGCTTCTTCAGTTGCCCGGGTTGCGCCGCGACTCGGTGGTGTGCCCGTTCCAGGGCCTCAAACAGGTGGTTTCTCGGATCAAGTCCAAGTTCAGTGCTCGCAACGGTCATTGCCTGTATCCTAGAAGTTTCCATGAAAGTACGAATTCAAAAACTGCTTGCCGCGGCCGGTATCGATTCTCGGCGGCACATCGAGGAGATGGTCCTTGCCGGTCGGGTTGCCGTGAACGGGAAGAAAGTCCGCTCGCTCCCGGTGATGGTGAATGAAGAGGCCGATGTGATCGAAGTCGATGGCGTCGAGGTTCACTCGCCACGCAAAATCCGGCGTCGCGAGGCGAAGCATGGCGGCGCCGAGAGCCTCGTCTACGTCGTGATGAACAAGCCCGAGAAGGTCTACTGCACCAACGTCTCGCAAGGCGAGCAGCTCCGTGCGATCGACCTGTTGCCGCCGGACTTCCAGACCCGCGTCTATCCCGTCGGCCGACTCGATGCCGAATCGCGTGGCCTGCTGCTGCTCACCAACGACGGCGAACTGACGAACAAGCTCACGCACCCGCGCTACGGCATCTCGAAAGTGTATCGCGCCGTCGTCGACGGCTCGTTCAGCGGCGATCTGGTCGCCGAGCTGCTCAAGGGCGTCTGGCTTGCTGACAGCGAAGGCGGCGCGGGTTTCAAAGCGAAGGCTGCGAAGGTGGAAATCGTCCGGCGCGGCCGGGAACGCAGCGTGATCGACATCACGCTCGACGAAGGCCGCAACCGCCAGATTCGCCGCATGCTCGCCAAGCTCGGCCATAAGGTGCGGTCGCTGACCCGTGTGAAGTTCGGCCCGCTCGATCTGAACAAGCTCGATCTCAAGCCCGGCCAGTCGCGGCTCCTGCTCCCGCGCGAAGTGACGCTGCTCAAACGCATCGCCGAGAAATCAGAAAAGGCACACGCGCCCGAAGGCGCAAAGCCGGTGAAGAAGTGGGAGTCGAAGGTGAAGACTATATCCGCGCGGCGCGAGCGTGGCGGGTCCACTTAAGTGGGCCTGCCGAGAACCATTCGACTATCACTCTCCGTGATATCGACAGCCATGCCCACGTTTCACAACTATCACATCGACGCAAAACACGACGGCGCCTCGCTCTCGCAGGCGCTCAGGCAGCTTCTCGCCGGAAAGAGCTGGAGCGATGTGAAGCGGCTGATCGCCAATCGCCACGTGCAGATCCACGGCAACCTCTGTCTCGAGGAAGGGCGACGGCTCAGGACCGGCGATGTCGTCAAAGTGTGGGATGAGCCGCTGGGCAAGCTGCCCGAAGCGGCCGACATCCCGATCGTCTATCGCGACGAGCACATCGTCATCGTCGAGAAGCCGGCCGGGGTCACCACGCAGCGCGAGGCCCGCGAGAAGGGCGTCCGGGATCAGAAACAGAAGACGCTGGACGAACTGCTCAACGGGCTGCTCGCGAAACTCCCTCGCGTGAATCCGCGCTTGCCAGCGCGCTCGCAGGAGGAGGAGTCGTTCATCCTCCGCAAGCGTCCGGCCGGATCGCCCGATTCGGTGAAATCGCTCGTGAAGGTTCGTCCGGTGCACCGTCTGGATCGAGACACGAGCGGGCTGATGATCTTCGCGCTCTCCGCGGCCGCGGAATTGAAACTCACTTCGATGTTCAAGGAACACGCGATCGAGCGCGTCTACCGTGCCGTCGTGCTCGGGCGAATCGATGCGCCCGCGACCTACGAGTCCGATTTCATCCGCGATCGCGGTGATGGCCTGCGCGGTTCAACGATGGACAAAAACGCCCGCGACCGCCAACACGCCATCACCCACGTGAAGCCCGTCGAGCTGATCGCCGCCCACGACGGCGACGGCTACACGGTGATCGAGTGCCAGCTCGAAACCGGCCGCACGCACCAGATCCGCATCCACCTCGCCGAGGCGGGCCACATGCTCTGCGGCGAGAAGATGTACACCAAGCCGCTCGGCGGCAAGCCGTTCAAGGACATGAGTGATGCGCCCCGCCACGCGCTGCACAGCGCGCGGCTGTCGCTGGAGCATCCGATCACCGGCGAAAAACTCAGCTACGTCAGCGACTGGCCGAGTGACCTGAAGCGCTGGCTCGATCGACTTTCGCGCGAACCGGGAACGCGACGGAGCGAGCGATGAAGCGGCGGAGCGTCTTTGCGGACAAGCTGAGGGCATTCTCGTTCGTGTTCGGAGACGAGGATGTGGCGAAGCAGCGAGGCGCATGGCGAGAATGGTTTTGTGATCGATACAATCAAGCGCTGATTGCCAACTCCTCTCCCTTTGCGGGAGAGGTCGCGCTAGACGAAGCCTCATCGGGGCGAGGGGGCGCGGAGCAATCGAATATCAAAAGCGATTCGCAGTCTGCGAGTAACTGCTCCCGCTCCCTAACTCGCTCCCCCGAGTACGGCCGCGATCGGACCGGAGCGCTTGGTCGCTCTTCATCCGCCATCCCTCCGCCCTCATCCCTTCTCCTCGAGCTCGGATGCTTCGACGGCACTTTCCTCGCGGGCATCGCCGCCAGATATGCGCAGTTCAATTTCATCGGGCTCGACTGGAAGGCTCGGCCGCTCTATCTCGGCGCGGAGCAGATCGCGCCGATGCGACTTGCGAATCTCGCGCTCATTCGCGCCCGAGCGCAGGACATGACCCACTACTTCTCCGACGGCGAGATAAATGAAATCTGGCTGCTCCAACCCGAACCGTGTGATCGCGAAAACGAACGCGCCAACCGGCTGATGAGCGAACGGTTCTTGCTCGACGCGCATCGACTTCTCGCGAATGACGGCACCTTCATTTTGAAGACCGATCATTTGGAATACTTCCGCTCGACGCTCGACTTTCTCGCTACCGACGCCATGCGCGGCCGATTCCAGATTGAAATCCGCTCCGGCGACTTCTGGAATGATCACGCGGCGCAGGAGTCGATCGCGCAACACCCGTTGGCGGGCGAGGTCACGTTTTACGAATGCCGCTTCGTGCGCCGGAAGCAGCCGATCTATTTTCTGAAGATCAAACGCATCTGATCCGGACAACGATTTTTGTAGCCAATCGCGAATCGGCCCGGCAGAATCTCCGTCATGGGAACGAAGTCACCACGTGTCGACGCATACATCGAAAAGGCTGCGCCCTTTGCCAAGCCGATTCTGAAAAAGCTTCGCACGCTCTTCCATAAAGCCTCGCCGGACTTGAAGGAGTCGATCAAGTGGGGCCACGTGAGCTTCGAACACAAGGGCATCGTCGGCGGGTTCGCGGCATTCAAGCAGCACGTGAGCTGGGGGATGTGGAAAGCTGCGCTGCTCAAGGATCCGAAAGGCGCGATGAACAACGAAGGGGGATCATCCATGAGCGGCGGAAAATACGCGCACGTGAGTGAACTTCCGGCTGACGATTACGTCATCGATCTGATCCGCCAGGCGATCGAACTGAACGACAAAGAGGTGAAGGTTCCCGCCCGCTCGAACCCTAAACCCAAACCGGCGATTGCCGTCCCCCGCGAACTCGTGGCGGCGTTCAAATCGGCCCCGAAGGCCAAGACGTTTTTCGACGGGCTCGCTCCCAGTTGCAGGCGCGAGTACCTGGAGTGGATTACGGAAGCCAAGCGCGACGAGACGCGCGACAAGCGCATCGCGACGGCGATCGAATGGCTGAGTGAAGGGAAGAAGCGGAACTGGAAGTACGAAAACTGCTGAGACAAGTCGCGACGGATGCGTCTGGTCGCATCTGGAGAACGCGAAACAAAAAAGGCGTGCACCGCGAAGGTGCACGCCTTTCTGATTCATTGGAACGGATTCATCTGACGACGAATCAGCGGCGACGACGCAGCACGAGGCTGACGACGCCGAGCGCGGCGAGCGAGGTCGGTTCCGGAGTGATCGCACCGGACGGGCCGATTGCATTCACCTGACTGACAGCGCCGTTGGAGACGTTGGCGATGCGGTTGATGTAACCGGTCGCGTTGGTCTGAATGACGAGCAGTTCGCTGGTAGTGCCCGCGGCAAGGACGCCGACGCCGATCGGCTGGCCAAGGAACGCGAAGCCGGCGACACCGCCGGAGGAGTCACGGTCGTTGATCGTCGGGGCCGTCGTGCCGGTACCGAGCTTGTAGCTCATGTTGGTGGCATAGGCGGTGAAGCCGTTGATCGTGAGGCGCGTGATGGCGTTGGCGCTGCCGACATCGTTGGTGAGCTGGTAGGTGAACGTCAGCCCGCCGTAGGCGTTGCTTGTATCGCCCGAGATCACCTTGCTGGTGAGCAGGCCGGTGTAGTTCGCGGTCGCGAACGGCTGGACGGACGAAGTCACGACCGATCCGCCGACTGGATGATTCTCGTTGAGTGACAGAGCAGTCTGCCCCGGGGTAATAACTGCAGCTGAGGCGGCCACCGACAGGGCGGCGGTTGCCAAAGCGGCGATTGCGATTACTTTCTTCATAGGGTCCTCCCTAGGTTAAAATTCTTCTTCTACAACACCCTTGACGATCGGTCAGTTTAACGGAGTCCACTTCGCTGGCAACGAAATTCTATAAAAAATGCGGAAAATGGAGCGAGTCATTTATGGCGACATTATGCGGTAATACCGACCGTATATCCCCCTGAAATAGTCCCCAAAGCCGGCGGCTTTGCCAAAGGAATTGATTTCTGATCCGGCATTTTAACGCGGCTTGCGGCAAACTACCGCGAGGACTTGACAACCACCCCTCGCGAAAGCGGACCACCAACCTGCCCCACGAGAAAACGACGTTTCCGGATTCATGGAATCGGAAGCGAAACTCGTCGCAGACCTGCGGGCCGCGGCGTCGAACGCGTGCCAACCCGTGAATGAATGAAATGTGTTGCCTGTTCTGACGACGTGTCTTATGTTCGCCGCCGGGCCCTTTCATTCGTCTCAAGGCACGGGGAGTTAATGCGAAACAATCTTCAGCTCGATCATTTCGATCGCAGCGCGAATCGGCGACAGCGCGCGGCCTCGACCTTTGAACACCTCGAAAGCCGGCGAATGCTCAGCGCGGCCGCATTCGGCCCGATCCGCAACGGAATCGACGCGATCCACGAGTATCGCGCCGTCCCCCAGGTCACGCCGGCCAAACCCGCCAGCCTCGAGTCCGCCACGAAGAAAACGCCGACTTCCGCGGTGAAAACGACCGTCCGCGCAGGCAGCGGCGCTACGGGGGGCGTTCTCGAGACGCCGCCGGCAAAACTGGTTACGCCCGGCTCGCGGCCGCTCGCGCTCGAAGCCGAAGCGCTCCCCGGTGGTGGCGTGCGCATCTTCTGGAATCCGCTGGGGCTCGATTCGACCGGACAGGTTGTCGTCTTTCGCAAAGCGCTGAGCGCCGACCTGTGGGATGAAACCGCCATCGGCGATCCCGGCTGGGATTCGACGCAGTTCATCGATACGACGGCGGTCACGGGTATCGGCTACGAGTACAAGGTCGTCGTCTACACAACACTCGGCGCCGCGCCCTACGAAAAGTACGTCTACGCCGGCAACCAGGTCGCGCCGACCAGCGACCGCGGAAGCATCCTGCTTGTCGTCGATGAAACACAACTCGACACCTCCCGCGACGCGAGCGGCACCACGCTCGCGCCGGCGCTGGCGCGATACAAGGCCGATCTGATTGCCGAAGGCTATCACGTGATCCAGATCACCGCGCCGCGCGTCGACGTACCGCGCACCATGCCGCCGAGCATGTCGCCCGAGGATATCGCGGCGCATTCGGCCGTCTGGTTTGGCGCGGTGATGGCGCTCAAGCAGCAGATTCGCGGCATCTGGAGCATCACGCCGGATCTCAAGAGCGTGTTCCTCCTCGGCCACGTGCCCGTCCCGTATTCCGGCGTGACGAGCCCGGATGTCACCGTCGGTCACGAACAGAGCCTGGGCGCCTGGCCGGCCGACATTTTCTACAGCACACTCTCGACGCCCGATTCGCTCTGGACCGACGAACTTGAAATGGGAACGACCGACGCCCACATCAATCTGCCCGGCGACGGCAAGTTCGACCAGGATGATCTGTATCAGCTCGGCTACGGAACCCAGTATGAGAACGGCGTGTTCTCCGATATCACGGTCGGCCGCGTCGATCTTGCGATGCTCGACAACTTTGTCGGGGTCGACCAAGTCGTGGGCGCGAAGGCAACGGTCGGCGAGACGAACCTGCTGGCGCGATACCTCGACCGAGTTCACGAGTTCAAGACCGGGCAGTGGAATGTCCGCCGAAAGGCGCTGTTCGAAGAGGCGTATCCCTTCGGCGAGTATTACGACGCGAACCGCCTCACGCCGAACGTGGGCATCAACAACGTCGAGTTCGGAACGGTGAGCCCGTACGAGCCGAGCCTGGTTGCGTATGACGATCCGTATCCCGTCGGCACGCCGCCGCCGACAACCTATGACGCGCACAGCAATTCGTGGCTGTGGATGTACACCGGCGCCGGCGGATTCCCGTCGCGCACGACGATGCAATACAACCCGCATCGACAGCTGCGCAGCGATCAGTATTCCAACGGCGCTTACGCGAGCGCCTCGGATTTCACCAAGCTCAACAACTTCGGCAACCACAAGGTCGTCTTCAATTACATCTACGCCAGCTACGTCGGCGACTGGGACTATCGCAACGACCTGCTCCGCACCGTCATCGCCGAGCCGGATGGTTACGGGCTCGTCTCGATGTGGGGCTCGCGACCGGTGTGGGATCAGCATCACATGGCGCTGGGCGAACCGATCTCGACCAGCACGCTCAAGAGCTGGAATAACTTCGGAATCAAGCAGGCATACGCGTTTGATCCGAACTCCAGCAGCACGCGGCAGAGCCTTCTCGGCGACCCGACCCTGCGGCAGGACAACGTGAAGCCGGCGTCGAACGTGCGCGTCGATCTCTGGGGCGCTTCCGGGAATCGCGTTCGCTGGGACGCCTCGCCCGACGCCGGCGTGACGGGTTATTACGTCTACAGCGCCACCGCGGTCGATGGCGCGTATACGCTGCTCAACTCGACGCCGGTTGCGGGCACGCAGTTCCTCGACGCCAGTGCCACGTCGCCCGCGGGCATTTACTACATGGTCCGCGCCGTCAAGCTCGAAACCGCCGCCACCGGGACGTACTTCAATCTCGCACTCGGCGCGTATGCCGCGCCGCAGATCATCGGTGCGGCGTTCAACTCCGGCGGCAAGCCGCAATCAATCGACCTGACCTTCAGCCAGGATGTCGGCGCGAGCCTCGCATCCGGAGACTTCGTCATCAGCGGCAACCGGTACGATTTCAACACCGGCCAGATGGTCGCCAAGTCGTTTGTCGCGGGAACCGACTTCCACTTCGCATCCTACAACCCGACGACGCGGGTCGCGCGGATCGTGATCGACTCGCAAAACGAACTCGGCGTCTCGCAGATCCTCACCTCCGGGCGATACAGCCTCACGCTAGTGAACGGTTCGGTGACCAATAGCGTTGGTGTGAGCGTCGGAAGCGGATTCTCGTTCCCCATCGCGTTCCTCGCCGGCGACACGAACGGCGATTTCACCGTGAACTTCGACGACCTGCTGATCGTGGCCCAGAACTACAACACCACCACCTCCCTCTCGCCGTTTGCGCACGGAGACTTCAATGGTGACGGTTTTGTGAACTTTGACGATCTTCTGGTCCTGGCTCAGCATTACGGCGTCACGATTTGAAGACATCCGGTTGACCGGTTCCATCCGTACTCCACAGTGAAACTACTGCTGGGCAGAGACCGATCCGTCGTGCGCTGTATCAATCGTGTGCTGAATAAAGCGTGTCGGTCGCGGTTCTTATGAGTGGACAGCCCGTATGGTGGTAATGGATTGCTCAAAATATTCCGCCCCGCGATTCGCCTTGACAGGCCCGGAGGATATGCGAGCATCCCGAATTCGCGCAGGGGTGGGCTTCGCGACATCAGACATCCCGCGCAACTGTATTAAAAACCTGTAGTTAGCACCGTGGGAGTCAAAATGCATCCTCGCGCCCGTCTTGTGGACCGTCCGTCGCCGTATTCCGCTTCGCGACTTTTGTTGCGGCAGGCCACGAAGGGCGTTGTCACCTGCATTGATGCGCTGGAAGTTCGTCGGCTTCTGGCGGCATTCACCGTCGACCCGATCGCACCGACCTCCGGCTCCAATTTCCACGCCATCTCCGATGCCGTCGCCGCGGCCGGGCTCACGAGCGAAACCGACGACACGATCGATGTCGTCGCCGGCGCGTTCCTTGAGAATGTCGTCATCAACACGCCGCTCTCGCTTCGTGGCGTAAAGGTCGGGCAAGACCCGCGGCCGGGTCACGGGGTGGATGAAACGGTCGTTACCGGGCAGATCGCGATCACCGCGCCCGGCGTCACGGTCGACGGCTTCACGGTTCTCAACGGCGACGCCGGCGCCTCCGCGCCGACCGTCTCCGCCATCTATATCGCGGCCGCGGGCGCGGTCGTGAACAACAACATCGTCACCGGCTCGAGTGCGGGCGTCGGTCTGCTCAGCACGACCGACGCGACGATGTCGCAGAACCTCGTCAGCGGCTTCGCAACCGGCCTGAAAATCGTCGGCGGCGGAACCGTTACGCTTTCCAACTCGCGCCTGACCGGAAATGCCGTCGGCGTGCGCGTCGAAGGGGCGAACCTCACCGCGACCCTGGCGCACAACTCGATCAGCGGCAACACGTCCGCCGGCATTGAAGTCGATCTCGCGACCCTCGCCGGCAGTTCCGCCGTCACGCTCGACGACAACGCGCTGGACAACCCCGGCGTCGCGCAGGTCCGCCTGCTCGGCGGAGAATCCGGCGACCTGGTCACGTTCACCGCCAACGCCGTGACGCTCAACGGGGCGGCGACGTTCCTCGACACGGTTGCCGCTACGCCCGTCTCCGGCGTCAGCTCGACGACGTTCACCGTCATTCGCAGCACCAGCGAAGACACCCCGATCAACATCGATCTCTCGCTCGATGGCACGGCGCTCAACTCGACGGATCTCACCGGCACGCAGGGCGGCGTCAGCGTTGCCGGGAACGTGGTCACGTTCACCCCCGCGGCGAACTTCAACGGCGCGACGAGCTTTTCTTTCACGACCGCTGGCGGCGCAACCGGCACCGTCAATGTCGCGGTCAGTGCGGTCAATGATGTCCCGACCCTCAGCGGCGATGACGCCTTTACCGTAGCCGAGGGCGGCAACTACGTCCTGACCACCGACGATCTCTCCGCCAGCGACATCGACCTCCCCGCCCAGACGATCACCTTCAATGTCAGCACCGTCACGGGCGGACGGCTCGAACTGGTAAGCAACCTTGGCGTTGCGATCACCAGCTTCACTCAGGCGCAGCTCGCGGCCGGCAACGTTCGCTACGTGCATTCCGGCGATGAGTTGCCTTCCGAGTCGATCGCTTTCACGGCCACCGACGGGATTGATTCGACGTCGTCGCAATCGATCGCGATCACGGTCACGCCGGTAAACGACCCGCCAATCGTTACCACCAACGCGTCGCTCACGCTCGTAGAGAATGGGACGAGCCCGATCACCGCGGCGCTGCTGCAGGCGACCGATGCCGACAACACCGCGGCGCAACTGGTCTACACCGTGACGTCGCTGCCCACGCACGGCGTCTTGAAGTTGAACGGATCCACGCTCGCGCTCAACGGCACCTTCACGCAGGCCGACGTAAACGCCGGCGTCGTCGCGTATGTCAACGACGGCGGCGAGGCGACGGCCGATTCGTTCCAGTTCACGCTCGGCGACGGCACCGCAACGCTGCCCGCGCAGAACTTCGCCATCACCGTCACGCCCGTGAACGATGCGCCGACCGCCAGCAACTCGAGCATCGGAACCAACGAAGACACGCCGGCAAGCGGCACGCTGGTCGGCAATGACGTCGACAGCGCGAGCCTGGTGTACGCGATCGTCGATCAGCCGCTGCACGGCAGCGTGACGATCACCGATACGGCCACCGGCGCGTTCACGTTCACGCCGGATGGCAACTGGCACGGCTCGACGAGCTTCACCTTTTCGATCAGCGATGGCAGCGCGACTTCAAACACCGCGACCGTGTCGGTCACGGTAAACGCAGTCAACGACGCGCCGGCCGCGAACTCGATTCCGCCGGTCAGTGTCGATGAAGGGCAGACGACCACGGTCGCGCTGAATGATTTCTTTAGCGACGTCGACGAGTCCGATGTTCCGCCGGATGTGCTCACTTACTCGCTCAGCGGCGCGCCGTCATTCGTCTCGGTCAACCCGACAACCGGCGTCGTCACCATCTCACCGGGCGCGCTCGATTCGGGCACGTACTCCTTCACCGCGATCGCCACCGATGCGTCGAATGCCACCGCATCGACGGGGATCTCGCTGACCGTCGTCAATGTCGTCAACAACCCGCCGGTGATCGGCAATCTGCCCGGCTCGGTCACGATCGCCGAAAACGCGGTCGTCCCCGTCTTCGACGTCGACGCGACCGATCCCGACGCCGGCCAGTCCGTCACGTATGCGATTTTGAGCGGCAATGGGTCGGGACTCTTCACGATCGACGCCAACACCGGCGTGATTTCGCTCACCGGTCCGCTCGATGCGGAAACGGCGACGCAGTACTCGCTGGTGATCCGCGTCACCGACAACGGTTCGCCCGCCGTCGAACATACCGACGGCACGCTCGTTGTGAACGTCTCCGACGTGAATGATGTCGCGACGTCGGTCACGCTCAGCGGGCCATCGTCGACAAGCGAAGGCAGCGCGGTGCTCTTCACCGCAACCGCGACCGATGGCGACGTCGGTGCCGTGGTCAGCTACAAGTGGTTTGTTGATAATGCCGAGCAGTCCGGGCAGACCGCTTCGACTTTCTCGATCACGTTCACCGATCAGGGTTCGCACGTGGTTCGCGTCGAAGCGTCCGACCGCGGCGCAATCGCCGCGACGGACTCCAAGTCGATTACCGTCAGCGATGTCGCGCCGAACGTGAGCCTGTCGACGTCGGTCTCTTCTGTGGACGAAGCGGCAAACTTCTCGCTGATCATCGGCCCGATCACCGACCCGGGCGCCGGCGACGTCGCGTCCATCGGCCAGGTCGCCGTGTGGTGGCACGACGGTACCTTTACGCTGATCAACGACTCGTCGAATCCGGACCTGCTCGCCACGATCCGCGCCGGCGGCACGGTCAGCGTTTCGCACGCATTCTCAGACGGGCAGAATGTCGCGCGCGACATCACCGTCTCCGTCTACGATGCACTTCACACCTACATCAACAACACGTCGATTCTCGTGAACAATGTCGCGCCGACCGGCAGCTTTGCGACCATCACGCCTTCGGTGGGCGCAGGCTCATCGGCGTTCGTGAACTGGTTCTCGCAGACCGACGTCTCGCTCGAAGACCGCAACGCAGGGCTTCGCTACACGTACGTTCTCGACGTCAACGTCCCCGGCGGCGACGGCATCTACAACGCCGGCGACATCCTCATCGCCGGCGATGGCACCTACGCCGGGTCCTCGTCGCTCTCGACACTGCAGATCCCCGGCACGCTCCTCGCCACGGCCGGCAACTACAGCGTGCTGGGCATGCTGATCGACAAAGACGGTTCGCCGATCCTCACCCGGCGGACCTTTGTCGACGTCACCGCGAGCACGCTGCAAGTCATCTCGCTCGGCGGCGATCACAGCGGCTTTACCGTCGTCTTCAATCGCGAGATCGACCTCTCGGTTCTCAACCTCTACGACGGAACCGATGTCGCAAATGATACGGCCGATGTCGTGCTGACCCGCTCGACCGGCCAGTCGATCCGCGGCTCACTGGTAATCAATGCCGCCCGCAACGGGTTCGATTTCCTGGTCACCGGCGGCATCCTTTCGCAGGGCACGTATACGGTCCGCATGAACAGCGGCCCGAACGCCTTCAAGGATCTGCTGGGCAGCGCGCTCGACGGCGATTCCAACGGGCTCGCCGGCGGCACCTATATCTCGACATTCGGCGTCAACGCGCCGCCCGGGCCGGTTCTCAGCACGCCGGATTTCTCTCGCGGCCCTGGCCAGCCGATCGACATCATCCCCGGCAACACCTCCAGTGACCTGCCGATCTCCATGAACGCGCCGATTGCGATTTCGAGCATCAACTTCCAGTTGCGCTTCGATTCGTCGCTGATGGACGTTTCCTCGGTCGTTCTGGGCTCGGGCATGCCTGCGGGTTGGTCGGTGGATTACACCATCGTCACCAATGCGGTGAACATCTCGCTCATCAAGACCTCCAGCGGCGCGCTCGATATCCCTGCCGGCTCGCGCGAAATCGTCCGGCTCATCGCTTCGGTGCCGAACAATCCGGCGATCTACGGCAAATGCCACGTCCTGTCGTTCGCGACGATCGTCGTAAACGGCAACGCATCCATCGAGGGAACGGCCGACCGCTCGGTGCACAAGGTCGCCTTCCTTGGCGATGCCAACCGCGACGGCACGATCAATGTCGGTGACGCGGCGCTGATCCAGACGGTCGTGCTCGGCAGCGTGACCGGGTTTGATGCCTATCCGCTGGTCGATCCGGTGATCATCGTCGATTCCAGCCGCAACAGTGCCGTCGACTCGCAGGATGCGACCAACGCGGCGCTCTCGGGATTCACCGGTTCGCGGCCTGCGGATGTTCCGGCCTTTACGCCGGTGACCGTGCCGACCACCATCGGCGCCGACCCGACGTATCAGTTGCCGACGCAACTCGTCACCGCGCAGGGCGGCCACATCAACGTGCCGCTCAACATCGCTGATGACGCGCGCGGTATCCAGGCGGGACAACTGCGGATTGCCTACGACACGGACCGACTGGACCTCAGTTCCGTCAACATCGTCGCGGGTGCGCTGCTCGCATCCGGCTGGCAGGTGGTGACCAACGTCAACGACGCCCAGGGCTGGGTGGAAATCGGGTTCTACAGCGGCAACGCGATCGCCGGCGCGAGCGCCGTGACGGGCACGTTGATCAACATCGGCTTTGATGTGTCACCGCTCGCGAGCGATGGCCTGGTCCCGCTGACGATCTCATCGCCGCAGAACACGCCGGTCTCGCCGACAATCCTCTACAGCCGCCAGGGCGCGATTCTGGCGACGACGGCGGTCAGCGGCTCACTGTTGATCGACGGCTTCGCCCCGAGCGTTGCGCAGGCGAGCTTCGCGTATGCGGGTACGGCGCAGTCGTACACCGTCCAGTTCTCCGAAGACGTGGGCGCGAGTATTTCGGCAAGCGACTTTGAGTTACTGAACCTCACGACCAACACGCTCGTGCCACTGACGCTTTCGAGCATCAGCCCCGATGGCAGGACGGTCACGCTGGCGTTCGCCAACACCGGCGGAATCACCGACGCGATCCTGAAAGATGGCGATTACCGGCTTCGCGTTCGGGCCGGCCAGGTGAGCGACCTCGCCGGGCGGGTGAACGCCGCCGACATCGACTCCACCTTCTTCTTCATGAACTCGGACCTGAATCACGATCGTGCCGTGAACTTTGACGACCTGCTGGTGCTGGCTCAGAACTATGGCCTCACGAGCGGAGTCACGTTCGCCCAAGGCGACGTGAATTACGATGGCCAGGTGAACTTCGACGATCTCCTTTCGCTCGCCCAGCGGTACGGGACGTCGCTGGTCAGGGCGGTCCCCGCGACGACAAAAGCGCTCACGAAGAAGACGCGGTGGTCCGATACCGTGATCAACTGATCGCGGCGCGTCCACCTCAAAGCGCCGACACATCGCCGGTGCCGGCCGATAACTGCGCTTAAAACGCTCCGCCTTTGCGGAATTGAGAGATTCGGCCAGTTATCTGGGTGATTCGCTTTAGCAGTGGTGCGGTTACGTCGACGACACGATGGAAAGGTGTTCATCGCATCGTGGCACAATCCGCCGGCCCATCTTCCGCTCCGGCGCTCCAGCAACCGCGTCCGTCGGAATCGACAGACGCGGAGCTCGAGAGCGTCTCGGCCGCACCCTCTGGCGACTGGACGCGGCAGATCCACCGCGCCCTTCGCGGCCGCTATCGCATCACCTTCGTCGTCACGCTGCTGCTGAGCGTCGTCGGCTTTTCGCTCGGCTGGGAATGGTCGGGCCTGCTCTATCGCAGCGAAGGGATGATCCGCATCGCATCCGCGCTCCCGCCGGTGCTGAAGCAGACCGATCAAAATCAGCCGATCCCGATGTTTGATTCGTTCATCCAGGCGCAGCAGGAGCTGATGACCAGCCGTGCGGTGCTCGAAGCTGCAACGCTCGATCCGCTCTGGTCGGCGAAAAGGCTAGGCGGGCAGAAACTCGCCGTCGAAGAACTCGCCGCCGGCCTGAAGGTGGATGCCCGCAACCGCAGCGAAAACATCCGGATCAGCTTCACCGATCCGCAGCCCGAAGTCGCGGTTGCGGCGGTTCGCTCGACGATCAATGCTTATCAGAGCGCCTACCTCCGTGATTATGCCGAGCGCGAACAGCGCCGGCTGAAACTGCTGGAAGACTATCGGGCTACCCTTAAAGCGCAGCTCGATGCCGCCAGCATCGACCCGAACTCTCCGCAGCCGATTCAGCCCGCAGTCGGCCCACAGCGCGTGCCGACGACGCGCCCCACGCTGCGGGCTCCGCAAAAGCCGTTGGCCACCGTGCTCGCGCAGACCGATGCCGACCTCAAGCGACTTTTGTCTGAACACGAACGACTCGCCGACGAGATCGATCGAGATCGAATCAACTACGGCCTCGCGCATCCTTCGATGCAGCGGCTGGAAAAAGATCTCGAACTGAGCGCGCGGCGGATCGATCGCTACGTGGACGACTACTACGCGCTGCAGTTGGCGCGATACCAGGAGCAGGTGCGCGCCCTCGAAGCGCAGGAGGCCGGTGAAGAGACGCCGGTCGTCCTCGCGCCGCCACCACCGCCGCCGGCATCGCCGGTGATCACGCAACTTCGAGCGCAGATCGATGATGTGAACCAGCGAATCGACATCCTCAAGACCGAAGCGGCGATGCCGAAGCGGTTTGAAGTGGTGAAGACCGGCGAGTTCCCCGTCGTCGTTCCCGATCGACGCATCAAGACGGCGGCGGTCGGCGCCGCTGGCAGCGCCGGCCTCGCGCTGGGCGCGATGGTGCTTGCCGGCCTGTTGCGCCGGCAATACAATTTCTGCGCCGACGTGGTGGACGACCTGGCCAGCTGGACGCCGTATGTCGCCGCGATTCCAGAGCTGTCGAGCTCTGACTTGCGTTACGAGGCCGATGCGGTGCAGTGCATCCATCACCTCAGGCAAGCGCTCGACGCGCATTCGCGGGCGTATATGGTCTCCAGCGCGAGCGGGGGATGCGGCCAGAGCAGCGTAACCATGTCGCTGGCCCTATCGTTCGCCGCTGCCGGCACACGAACGCTGCTGATTGATGCCGACACCGGCGCGCGCGGCATGACGACCGCGCTGAAGATGGAGAACGAAGTCGGCCTCGCCGATGTACTGAGCGGCTGCGAGCCCGAGTTCTGCATCAAGACCAATCGCCACGGTCTCAACATCCTGCCGGCCGGGCTGCAGATCGATCAGGCGGGTCTCGCGTTTACTCAGGCCCAGATCGCACACCTCCTCGAGCGCCTGCGCCAGAAGTTCGATGTCATTCTCATCGACGCGGCGCCGATGCTTTCCAGCGCCGAGCCGGGAGTGATCGCGCGGAATGTCGACGGCGTGCTCCTGACAATGGCCAAAGGACAGAATCGACGAATGATCGCCCGCGCGCTCCGCGAGACGCAGCACGCTCGCGCGATCATCATCGGCGCCGTGTTTAACCGCGTGTCGACGGCCGACTTCGATCAATCGATCCCCCAGCGGCCGCACCTCGCGAACGTCGGGGCTTCAAACTACGCGGTTCCGCCAGAGCTTCTTGCGATGGGACCGCTCGTGAAGGCGATGGCCATCGCGGTCCGCGCGCCGCTGGACCTGCGCCGCTTTGTCGATACGAAAATGATCAGCGATTCGCGCTTCGATGTCGCCCAGCAGGCGGCGGAGTCGATCGCCGCGTAAGGGATTCGAGCACGAGGGCAAGAAATGCAGTGGAGAGGATCGATACACGAGCTTGCAGCACCGGCCGCACTACACGGCCGCGATCTTCTCTGCTTCAGCCACGATTGGTCTGGCGATCCGCTTTCCAAGACGCACCTGATGCGACTGCTCTCCAAGCGAAACCGCGTGCTGTGGGTGAACTCCATCGGCTACCGAACGCCCACGCGCAGCCGCGCAGATGTGGGCCGCGTGTTCAGAAAGCTCGCCGCCGCCGCCCGTCCGATCGAAGAGGTCGAGCCGAACCTCTTCGTGCTCAACCCGCTGGCCGTCCCCGCGTATTCATCAAACGCCATCCAGGATTTCAACCGCACCGTGCTCGGCCAGCAGGTACGAACCGCGATGCAGCGGCTCGGCTTCGAGAAGCCGATCAACTGGGTGTTCAACCCGACGGCATCCATCCTCGCCGGCGAACTGGATGAGGACGCGATCGTCTACTACTGCGTCGACGAGTACGGCGGCCTGCGCGGTGTGAACGCCGGGTTCATCGAGCAGAGCGAACGCCGATTGCTCGAACTGGCCGACCTCGTCGTCGTTTCCTCCCAACGCCTGTACGAAACCAAGTCGCTCGCCAACCCGACGACCCGCCTGGTCCGCCACGGCGTCGACTTCGAGCACTTCAGGACCGCGCTCAGCACCGACACGATCGTGCCGGACGATGTGAAACACCTGCCCGGCCCGGTGCTCGGTTATTTCGGTTTGATCTCGAGCGACTGGGTCGATGTCGATCTGCTGATCCATGTCGCGCGTTCGATGCCCGAGGCGTCGCTCGTATTGATCGGGCGGTCGACAATCGACCTCGCGCCGCTCCGCGCGATGCGGAATGTTCACATCCTCGGCCATCGCCGGTACGGCTCGCTGCCGGCGTACTGCAAGGGGTTCGATGCCGCGCTGATCCCGTTTCCCATCAGTACCGCCACGCTCAACTCCAATCCGCTCAAGGCGCGCGAATACCTCGCCGCGGGCTTGCCAGTGATTTCGACGGCCATTCCCGAAGTCGAATCGCTCGGCAGTTGCCGCATCGGCGACGATCGTGATCAGTTCGTCGCGCAGGTTCGCGCCGCGCTGCGCGATCCCGGCCCGACGATGTGGCGCAGCGAGTCGATGCGATCAGAAAGCTGGGCCAGCCGACTTGCCGAGGTCGAGTCCGCGCTCCTTTCACGGCTTCGCCAAAGGGCAAATGCAAAAAGGCAGGCGGCGTGAGCCTCTTCGGCACCATCCTCTGCGACATCCGCGCCAAAGCACGCTGGTGTTACGGCGATGAGTCGCGCCGTTCGGTGCTGAAGGCCGGCCTCACCGACGGCACGCCGGCGATGATCCTTTACCGCGCGATGCAGTGGTCGCAGCGCAACAACCTCCGGCCGCTCGCGATGATCTTCAACAAGCTGAACGCGATCTGCTGCGGCTGCGTCATCGGCCGCGGCGCGGATTTCGGCGCCGAGTTTGTCCTCATCCATTCCAACGGAACGGTCATCAATTCGTCCGTCCGCGGCGGTTCGGGAATCCACCTGGAACACCAGGTGACGATCGGCGCCGACCGCGGCCAATCGCCGGCGCTCGGGAGCGACATCTTTATCGGCGCTGGAGCGAAAGTCATCGGGAATGTTCATATCGGCGACCACGTACGCATCGGCGCGAACGCGGTGGTTGTCGACGACGTGCCCGACCATCACACGGCTGTCGGCGTGCCCGCCCGGTGCATCGCACACGCTACCGATCGGCGGGCGGCATGACTGCGGCGCTGGAGTGGAGCTTCTGGGCGTGCGTCGGCGGCGTCACCTACGCCTACGTACTCTACCCCGCAGTCATTTACGCGCTCTCCCGGATCATCGGCCAGGAACCGCGCTGTGAGGCGATCGACGAGCGTGACCTCCCTCGCCTTTCGCTTCTGATCGCAGCCCACAACGAAGAAGACGTCATCGAAGCGCGCATCCGCAACGCGCTCGCGCTCGATTACCCGCGCGACCGATTCGAGATCGTCATCGCTTCGGACGGGAGCAGCGATCAAACTGCAAACATCGTCCGACGATTCGACGGACAGGTCCGCCTGCTCGACTACCGGAGCCGCCGCGGAAAATCGGCCACGCTGAATGCCGCGATGCGCGAAGTCACCGGCGAGATCGTCATGCTCTCGGATGCGAACACGTCGATCGATCCGTCCGCTGCGCGCCGGCTCGCCCGCTGGTTCGTCGACCCGGATATCGGCGCCGTGTGCGGTCGGCTGGTGATTGTCGACCCGCAGCACGGCGCGAATGTTGATGGCGTCTATTGGAAGTACGAGACGTTTCTCAAGCGGTGCGAAAACCGGCTGGGCGCACTGCTCGGCTCCAATGGCGCGATTTATGCCATCCGCCGCGAGCTGTTCGAGCCGATCCCCGACAATACCATCGTCGACGATTTCGTGATCCCGTTGCGGGCACGTCTCCGCAGCGATTGCCGGCTCATTTACGACGTCGACGCGGTCGGCATCGAGGAGGCGGCGCCACATCTGAAGGATGAGTTCAGGCGTCGCGTGCGCATCGGCGCCGGCGGTTTCCAGGCGATCGGCCTGCTGTGGCCGCTGCTCTCGCCACGGTTCGGCTGGACGGCATTCGCATTCCTTTCCCACAAGGTCTTCCGTTGGCTCTGCCCGCTGCTCCTGCTTGTCGCGCTCGGCACGTCGATGCTGCTGGCAGAAGGCAACGCGCTCTATCTCGCACTGCTGGCCGCGCAGATCCTGTTCTACGCGACCCCCGCCTTGACGCCGCTCCTCCCGGGCTCGCCGGGATTCCTGCGGCCCGTGCGACTCGCCGCGATGTTCGTCGGCATGAACCTCGCGCTGCTCCTGGGTTTGGTCCGCTGGCTGCGCGGCGCGCAGCAGGGCATCTGGCAGAGAACGCAGCGCGCGAGCTACGCGGCGGCGCGGTCGTGAACGACGTCGAGATTCGAAGCGAGTTCGAAATCGAGCGCGTCACGAATTTCGCCATCATAGCCCGCCTCCGCAGCTCGCGCCAGGTTGTACATCTCTCTTGCGGTCACGTAGTGGTACGCAAAACGATCATCGCGCTTTGCGCGCTCGGCCAGCTGACGATGGAACTCGACCATCGGCTCGCCCAGCAGCACGCGCTGATTCGCTTCGGGCGCGCCGTGGGTGTGCAGCTTCACGAATACCCAATCCGGCCGCTGCGGGACGGTAACCTGGGCATCGATCCACCGATCCAGCCGCGCCATCGACGGCGGTTGTGACGCCTGCAGGCAGCCGTTCTCCAGCTTGCGTCGCCGCCAGTCCAGCAGCAGCGGACCTTGAATCAGCATGAGCGAGTCGCGCGGCCGCGGCGACGTGCCGACGCGCACGCCATGGTCGTGCGATTTCGCACGGCACGGATCGTCCACCGCGTAGTAGATGCTGTTGATCATCCGCGTCTGGGTCGGGCTCGGGGCGGATGGGAGCGTGAAGTCGGCGTAGCAGCCTGTTTCGCGAAGGATATCGAGTTCGTTGTCCACCCCACACCAGCGCCCGTCCGGCCGGGCATTGTCGAGCGCCCAGTTGCCGTGGATGAATCCATACGCGAGCCGTCCGGACTTGTCGCGGCCGAGCAGCCCGTGCTTGCCGGCGAGAATGGACGCGTAAGTCGTCAACGTATGCCGAAGGTTTTCGGCCGTGTCGTGATCGTGGTGAAGATGGATCTCCACTTCGCCGAAGCCGCGCCGGCAGAGCTTCGCGAGGGCGTCGACGTGGTCGGCACGGTACTGATCGATCGGAAAGAAGAACGAATGGCGTGGCGGCCGGCCATCGCTGTCGCGGAATGAGTCCATCAACTGCGGATAGCCGTCGACCCAGTTCGTAACGCGCTCGCGCGCGACGCGCTCGCCCGGATTGCCCCAGAGCGGCTCGAAGTGGTCTGCCACGCACAGCAGCACGTGCACCCTTCGCGAGCCTCGCGTGCGCAGGGAATCGCGCACGAGCGGGAAGAGGCACCGGTGAAGCCCACGACGTCGCAGCGCCCGATACGCCCCGAGCCCTGTCCCAGCCAAAGCGGCCGATCCCAGCGCGGCGAGAGATGCGCCGATCATGCCGCCGCCTTTCGCCTCGGGACCGACACCGAGTGCATTACATCCGCGAGCTGGCGCGCGGAATCGCGCCAGGAGCGCGGACGAAATGTCGAAACGCGCGGCTCGCGCAGCGCGGACGGCTCGCGCAGCGCGGCGACGATCGCATCCGTGAGCGCCTGCGGGTCGTTCGGTGCGATCAGGTTCTCTGGATCGAGAATCTCCGGGATGCCGCCGACACGCGTGGCAACAACCGGCGTACCGCACGCGAGCGCTTCCAGGACGACGTTGGGCACGCCTTCCGACCGGCTGGGGAGGATCAGCACGTCGGCATTGCGATAGGCTTCGGCCAGGGTGCGGTGTGCCCGAGGCGGGTGCAGCCGGACATGTCCCTGAAGCTGCAAGGCTTTGATCCGCATCGCCAGTGTGCGTTCCATCGGTCCTTGGCCGATGAGATCGCAATGGAAGCTGATCCGTTGGGCGCGAAGCCGCGCGCACGCATCGATCAGGGTGTCGACCCCTTTGACGTTCACGAAGTTGCCGACAAAGAGCAGCCGGGCGACCGACGAGTGCGAGCGCCAGCCGTTGTCGAAGAAGATTCCCGGATCGATGCCGTTGTAGACGGTGTGAATGCGATCGGTTGAAACGCCGAGCCTCGCGACCGCGCCGGCGAGTTGCCGGCTGACGGTGACGACCGCATCCGCGGCGCCGAGCGCATCGGCGGTGAGCCGTTCGCGCTGCGAACCGCTTCCCGCCAGCAGCACATCCGACCCGTGGACCTTCGCCACCAGCGGCAGGTTCGCCGCTCGACACAGTTCCGCAGCCGCCCACGCATCGGGGTATGCCCACGCGGCGAGAACGACATCGGGATTCACCGCTTCGACCGCGCGATCGAAAGTGCGTCGAACGCAGCGCACGTAGAACTTGCCGTGCCGGCCGCGCAGGAAGCCCGGCGTGTAGAGATACGCCGGGTGCTCGATCGTCATGCCATCGGCCATGCGCAGGCGCGAGGTGGGCCTTTCGCAGCGCGAACGGAGTCGGTCGATCCAGGACACGGGCGCGATCACATGAACCTGGTGCTCGGCGGCCAGCGCGGCGAACTGTTGTCGATTGAAAGCCGCGCGGTGCGGCATCCACGGGCTGGGAAAGAGGGTGGTGAGCGCGAGGATCTTCATGCGGCCTCCGACCTCGACGGGTTGACGATCACCTGCCGCTTGCCCGCGGGAGTGAGCGGGATGTCGTTCACGCGGTCGATTGAAACGTGCATCGTCGGACCGAGGTGCCGTTGAATCGTTTCACGCAAAGTCGGTTCGATCGTGCCGAACGCCGAATCCGCAACGACGCGCACGCGGATCGCATTTCCAGACTCGCAGACGATCTGGAACTGCCGGATGGAATGGAAATCCTTGAGCAGATGTGGGAAGAACTCGCCGGGAAGCAGCCGACCGTCCGGCGTGCGAATCACTTCGAGCTGGCGTCCGACCACCCGCTTGAGCATCGGCAGCGCCCGCCCGCACGCACACGGGAGCGGCGATGCGACCGCGCGATCGCCGGTGCGATAGCGGATGAACGGCATGCCGTAGTTGAACAGGTCGGTGATGACGACATTCCCTTCCTCACCCGGGCTCACCGGCTGGTCGGCATCGTCCAGCAGCTCCACGAGCAGGTGCTCGGACGTGAGATGCAGCCCGCGATGCTGATCGCACTCGGCGGCGATCAGCATGAACTCGCGCGAGCCGTAGGTTTCAAACACCGGGGCCCCAAACACGCGCTCGATCAGTTCACGTTCGAAGTCGTAGAGCTTTTCCGCGCCGACGACGATCGATTTCGGCGAGAACGGCCGGATGTTCTGTTCGTCGAGGCACCGCGCCAGCTCGTATAGCGGTTTCACGTACGCCACGATCGCGTCCGGCCGGCAACGGGCGATGCGGCGCGCGATCTGCGGCGCCGACTGTTCGCTGAGCTCGAAACTGCTGCAGAGCGTCTTGCGGTGCAGCGTGTTCCAGAGCGATTCCTTGACGCGCTGGCGAAACGGGCGCGGCTGGAGACAGGATCCCCAGAAGTAGAATTGCCGCGTGCCCGGCGCCGCCGACGCCCAGCCGTAGCCGCGGTGCCAAGCGGCCGTGCGCCGGTCGTTGCTGTTCTGGTCGAGGTCGAACGCCAGCGGCACGCCGCTCGAACCGCCCGTGGACTTGCTGATCAGCGCGCCGGCCCCGCTCCACCGCATCCGGGCGCGGTTCTCACGGATCGTTTCGCGATCGATCAGCGGCCAGCGCAGGAAATCGTCCGGCGAGTGGATTGCATCAACGTTCAAGCCGCGAATCTGCCAGTCGATCCGGTAGAAGTCGCAATGGTTGGATGCATGAGTCAGCAGTGCTTTCAGCCGGGCCAGTTGCAGTTGTTTCAGCGACTGCGCATCAATCCATTGTGAACGCTCAAGCTCGCGCAGGTACCGAAACGTCCTTCGATGCTTGATACCCGAATCGAACGCGGGGAGCAGAACGTGACGAAAGAGCGCGCGCAGCATCGCTTCAGGCCGCCTCTCGAAGTGAATGCGATCGATCGAGAATCGACTGATAGAGTGATTGGTATCTGTCGATCATCAGCCGGACGTCGAATCGGTCGTCGACCGTCCGGCGTGCGGCATCGGCGAATTGATCCGCGCGGGCCTCATCGGCGCGAAGTCGCTGAATCGCCCGGGCCAGTTCGCTCGGAACGCCCGGGCTCACCAGCAGGCCGGTGCGGTCGTGGTCGATGACTTCCGCATTCCCGCCCACGCGGGTCGCGATCGCCGGCACGCCGCTGGCCATCGCTTCGAGCAGCGAGAGGGAGATTCCTTCGGAGAGGGACGGCAATACGAACAGGCTGGAACGTGCGAGTAGCGCCGGAATGTCGGCGACCGCGCCGAGGAACGTCACGGCTTCCTGCAGGTTCAATCGTCGACAAATCGACTCGAGCCGAGTCCGATCGGGGCCTTCGCCGGCGATGTTGAGCCGGACGCCTGCATCCGTCTTTCGCACGATGCGCATCGCCCGCAGCAGCGTCTCCACATCCTTCTCCGGGCTGAGACGGCCGACAAAAACGATCGGGCCGGCTGCTTCGCGGCGCGAGAAGGGGAGACGGGAGAGGTCGATTCCATTGTGGATCGTCGTGAGCCGTTCCCGCGGCAGGCCTTGCGCGCCGGCCAACTCGGTGCTGTCGGCAGAGACAGACACCACGCGATCTGTGCAGCGGCACGCGAGGTTGAACAGCGCCGTCTGGCGACGCGATGCGCCCAGCCGCTGGCCATGACGCGTGTGGATGATTGCGGAAGCGCCGGCAAAGCGCGCCGCGGGGGCGGCGTATAGAAGGGGCTTGGTGTTGTGGGTGTGGACGACGTCCGCGCCCAGCGATTTGAAGATCGAGCGGAGCCGCAGCGGCAGCGACATCTTGATGCCGCTGGTGATGTCGAGCGCCGTCACCGGGCAGCCGGCGCGCTCGATCTGCTCTGCGGCGTCGCCGCGCGTGGTGAGCGAGAGGAAGTGAAGCGCGAACCGCGACCGGTCCGCGTGCTTCGCGAACTCGATCAGGAGCTTTTCCATCCCGCCAAGGTGCAGGCCGACGCTGACATGGATAACGCAGAATGGGCGCATGCGAAGACCGTGACCTTTCTTCACGGATTCATCGACGCAACGCGGGAAGAACGTTCAAGGTTCGGCCGAGGCACTCTGGAGCGTCGCGGTTCGGTCGGGTGTGAGGTCGGTGATCATCGGCCGATGCGGCGAGCCGGCAGCACTGGCGAGCCAGCATTCTCGGACGTCGAATCCGCCGGTCAGCAGGACATGATCGATCCGCACGCTCGATGCCATCGACACGTGCGTCAGCCCGAAGCCACTGCCGCGTGCGCTCAAAGCGTTGACGAATCGCCCGAAATAGTGCCTGAAAATGGGGCTTTCCCGGGGCGTATTGAAGTCGCCGACGATCACCGCGGGCGATTGCAGCGTGGCGAGATACGCATCGATCCTCGCCGATTCAATGTCGCGCTGCTGCGAATTGAACTCCAGCTGCTCGGCAAAGTTCGCCTGCCCGGCACGCAGGGCCTGCAGCGCCTCGTGAGGCGAAGCCAGATGCAGGTTCACCAGGGTTATCGGCCCATCGGGCGTGAGCAGTTCGTACGCCTGCGCCGCGCCATATCGGACGACGAACCCCGGCTGCTCGGTCGGCGGCGAGAGCACTTCGCGCGATCGGGTGATCGGGAACCGGCTCGCGATGAACAGCTCGCCGTCGCGCTGCGTGTACCAGCCCGGCTCATCAAAGAGCACGCCCTCGTGCTTCGATGTCCAGTCCTGCAATGCGATCACGTCGGGCCTGGTGGCGTGGATCAGCTTGCGGAAGGCCTCCACATCCAGCTGCGAACGATGGATGTTGTAGCTCACGATCCGCAGCGAACCGTCGCTCCGCTGGAGCGATCCGCCGCCCAGCGAGAACGTGTAGCCCATCACCGCCATCACCAGCACCGCGCCGGACGCCGCAAGTATGACGAGCGATCGGCGATGATAGATCAGCGCGAGCGGGATGAGGATCGCCAGAGGGACCGCGAGGGTCCACCGCGGCGCAAAGAGCAGAACCGTCGCCGGCCACCACCGGTCGGATGCGGTCCACAGCAGAGCGGCCGCCCCGCAGATGGCGAGCAGATACGCTGTGCAGACGACCGCGAGCAGCGTTGCAGACCAGCGACGCCGTTCCTTGAGGATCGTGGTTGTCGCGGCCTTCCGGGTGTTCAAAAGCATGCAGTTTCTCCAAAGTTCAAACGACAGCGAGCGCACCGGTCTCGGCCGAGTCCCGCATCCAGATCCGAATACAGCAGTAAGAGAGGACCGTGATCCGCACGAGGTGCCTTACCGGCATTGCAATGCACGCACCGACGATGCCGAGCTGAAGCATCAGGAAAACGGTAATCACGATGTTGCACAGTGCCGCCGGCGCCAGCGCGCGGGCGTGTGCGGCATCCTCGTGTGCGGCATTGAGCGCGTAACCGATTGAAGCGTCGAGCGCTGCCAGCGGCAGCGCCCAGATCGAAATCAGGATCACGGTCTGGCACAGCGCAGGTTGCGAGGGAAAGAGCAGCTGCGCGAACCAGCCGGACACCGCCGCGCAAGACATCGCGATCAGCAACGCCGCGAGCGTGATGATCAATCCATACCGAGCGGCGAGCTTCGCACCGGCGGCACGGTCCCGCTTGAATCGGCTCGACAGCACCGGGTACGCCGCCGTGCAGAGCCCGTCAGGGATCGCCAGCAGCCGCGTCGACAGCAGGGTGCCTGCGTTGAAGAAGCCGAATTGCGTGAGCCCGATGATCCGCGGCAGCAGGATCGATTCGGCATGCGCAGCGGCCGTGTTCAGCAGTTGCTGCGCGGCGAACGCGCGGGCGCGGCGAAGCAGCCGACACGCGGTTGCCGGATGAAGATCCATGCCGATTTCACACTCCCGGCGACAGGCGCGAAGCGCGAACACGAGCAGCAGCAATGGCCCGGCGCAGTAAGACGCAGCGATGGCGACCGGCCCTCCGCCGGCAAGGCTCGCGACGACGCTCAACACGGTCAGCCCCAGGCCCGAGATGAGGCTCATCGCCGCAATCGAACTCGATCGGTGCATCGCCTGCAGCACATCCACGAACGTGCTCGCGGCCGCGGTGAGAACCATCGACAGGCCGCACACCGCCACGCAAGCCAGAACCGCGTGCGGATAGCCGAGCAGCCACGCGAAGAGCAATCCGATCGCGGCGGCGAGAGCGCTCAGCGACAGGCGGGTGCCGAGCTGTTCGGCCAGTGCGGTGCGGAGTTCCTGCGGATGGGAGGCGAGGTGACGGATGAACGCGCCGCGCAGTCCCAGGCTCGCGAGCATCGCCAGCGAAGCGATCAGCGCGCTCGCCGTCGTCCACTGGCCGTACGCGTCGGCGCCCAGTTGGCGGACCACCAGCGCCAGCGCCGGCAGGCTGAGCGCGTTGAGCAGCAGCGGCGAGATCGACAGGCAGATGCCGCCCACCAGGCTCTTCTTAAGCGTCATGAGCCGCCTCCCGTGGAAGGCCGGCATCCGGCGGCATCACACCCACCAGGCGCAGCAGCAGGACGATCGATCGGCGCACCCGCGCCGCCGACGAGTCAATGTGCGACATCGGCAGCGGATAACTCACGAACGACTTAAGCATGCGCAGCAGGGCCGCACGCTGGTGGCCGCTGGAGGAGTAGAGGTGCGACGAGGCGTAGTAGAACTGTGCGAACGCCCGCCGGCGGAGCCAGCGATCGCCTTGCCAGGAGTCTCGCTCGTCGAGTTTCGCCAGCACGCGGGATAGGCCAGATTCCATCACCGCGGCGCGGCGGCTCAGGCTCCCCGCGACCTGACGATAGCCGGTCAGCGGCAGTGGCAAGAGTCCGACGTGCGTGATCTCAGAGGCGCGCTGCCAGTAGTCGATATCTTCCACGCCGGGCACGTTCACGTCGAACTCGCCGACGTGGTCGATGACGTCGCGCCGGAGAATGACCGACGACGCGACGAGCGGATTCTTCACCAACAGGCGCTGGCGCGCAATGATTGTGGTCGACATCGCGTCTCGTTCGACTGGGGTCCACGATCGCACCGGATAGTCCACTACGCCCGTGCCCAGCACGCCAACATCCGGCGCGGCCTCGATCGCAGCCAATTGACATTCGAGCTTGGCGGGATGCCACGCATCATCCGCGTCGAGCAGCGCGACCCAGTCGCCGCGCGCGATGCTCAAGCCGGCGTTGCGTGCCGCTGGTACACCGGCATTATTCTGACGGATGACCTCGATGCGCGAGCCGAATCGGTTTAGCACGTCGGCCGTGTCGTCGGTCGAACCGTCGTCGATCACGATCACCTGCGTCGGCGGAAGTGTCTGGTTCAAGGCCGACTCGATCGCGTCGGCGACGAATCGCGCGCAGTTATACGTCGGGATGATCACGCTCACCGAACGTTTCACTGGCCACCCCCGACGCCGCTGAGCACGCGAATCGCCAGGTAAACCAGCGCCACCGTGAGCAGGCTGAGCCCGAAAAGTTGCCGGCGAAACGCGCCGTCGAGCACGAGCCGTTGCCGCCGCGGCGCCAGGTTGATGAACGCCGCCGCCAGTGCGAAAACGAGATAGGTGGAAATGGTGTACCCGCGTGACAGCGAGACGAGCCCGGCCGCGTACCCCGCGATGCCGCCGGCGAGATACGGTCGGACTGCCACCAGCGTCGGATCGCACCAAGGAAGGTCGATCTTCAGCACGCCGCGCAGTGACAGCAGGAGCAATCCCAGAAAGCCCGCGCCGCCGACGATTCCCAGCTCGGCGAAGTTCTGAATGTACGTGTTGTGCGCCACTTGGCCGCACTGCTCCACCTGCTGATCCTGCCCGACGCCGATGAGCGGCGACTGTTTGAAGAGGGTGAGCGAATCGCTCCATCGATCCAAGCGGGTTTGAAACGTGTCGGTCGGATCGCTCAGATCGACATGCGTCTGTCGACTGCCGGAAACAATCAGAATGACCGGCACCAGCACGCTGGCGAGCAGAACGGTGCGCATCGCGCCCCATCGCGCCCCGATCGCGACGCCGGCGCCGACCAGCAGTGCCCCCAGCCCGCCGCGCGAATAGGTGAGCGAGATCGCGTATCCAAAGAACCCGATCGGCAGGCACCAGCCGAGCCGGAGCAGCTTGCCCGGCGTCGTCGCGACGAAGCAGCCGCAGCACGCGATCGCGACGATCAGAATCAGGCACAGATCGTTCGGGTCGTTGAAGATTCCCGTGCCTACCAGTCGTTCGATAACGCCGTCTTCGCTGAACCGGTCCGACTGGCGGATCGCCGTCAGGCTCGGCACATCGAGCAGTTTGTCGTACGCGAGGACGGAAAGCGTCGCGAGCAGCAGCGTCGAGGCGCAGAGTGCGAGTGCGAAGAGGCGCAGCCGCGCAACGGAGTCGACGCATGCGAGCACGATGAGGTAGTAGACGATGATCTTGGCGAACTCGAAGCCGCCGGTCCGGATGCCGTAGAGGTTGCCGTGAAACAGGTTCGACGTCACGACGGTGGCGCCGAAGGTGAAGAGCAGCAGGGTGAGGGCGCGTGCTCGCGTGTCTCCGTGAAGCTGCTCGACGATCCGTCGCCACGAGGTGATCAGGCAGAGCGCGATCAGGGTCTGGTAGACGGGCCAGTTCTCCAGCGCGGGGAACAGGTCGGCCGGGCGGACCAGCAGGGCAGAGGTGGCGAGCGTCAACAGGATGAACCCGGCGCGGCCCGCGGGCTTGGGCAAATAGGTTTCGCGCTTGAGGAAGGGCGAGAAGGCTTCGAGGGGCGCAGCGTTGTCGGCGAGCGTCGCGCCCGCGATCGGACCGGAAATTGTCGGCGCCGAAAGGTGCATGTCGATTCGGCTCGATTACGCGGCCAGCAGCATCGGGTCTTTCTCGCTTTCCTCGATGGCGTTGTCGATCGTCGATGGATCGCCGGCCGCCGCTTCGCGGATCGCCGGCTCGTTCACGGGTTCGGCATTGCCCAGCAGGATCCGATTCGCCGAGCTGCACGCCGATTCGACAAACACCAGCACCGTGCAAAGTGCGATGCGAAGGTCGAGCAGCGGGCCGAGGTTGCGGATGTAGATCAGGTCCTGCTGGAGCTTGTGAGCGACGTGCGCGAGTTCGCGGTCGGCAGGCAGGCGCATCTGCGCCAGCCCGGTGAGGCCCGGGCGGACGACCAGCCGCTGCGAAAAGCCCGGCACGGCGACTTCGATCTGCCGCGCGAGCTCCGGCCGCTCGGGGCGAGGCCCGATCAGGCTCATCTCGCCGCGGAGAACATTGACGAGCTGCGGAAGTTCGTCGAGGTGCGTATCGCGCAGCACGCGGCCGAGCGGCGTGATGCGCGGGTCGTTGTCGCGCGCCCAGATCGCGCCGCTGACCGACTCGCAATTGTGGGTCATGGTCCGGAACTTGTAGATGCGGAACGGCCTGCCGTTGCGACCGAGCCGGAGCTGCGAATAGAACGCCGGGCCCGGCGTGTGGAGTTTGACGCAAATCGCCAGCACGAGAAAGAGCGGCGAGATCACGACCAGCGCAATCGCGGAGGCCACCCATTCGACGATGTTTCGCGCCGACAGATAGGCCCGTCGAGCGCCTGTCGGTTCGACGGGAACGCGCGACGGACTCGCGACGGCGCGGTTGTGATGAGCGCGGAGCATCTGCCAAGCTGATCGATCCGAAGGGATCATTGCTTAACCCATGAGAAGCCTCGATTTGTCAGTAGCGGGCGCAAATTCGGTTCGGGTCCCGAACCCGGAGAAGGTCCGAATCATTCCGCAGGATCAGTGCCGGGGTGGCCGCGATTGGCGGACCTGCGTTAACGTGAGCTGAAGTGCTGGCGAACGACGGTCCGATGGGCGCGAACTGATACAAGCACTCCGCCGAGAAAAAGGGGTGCACGGCGCCGTCCGCCGCTGCAGCAATCCCCTGCGACGTCGCCTCGATCTGAGTTTGCCCCCGGCCAGTGCTTGTACGCGCGCTAACGCAGCCGGTAGAGATGGAACGTTTTTCAGGAGGTGTAAATGAGCGTGCGAACCGAGCGGGATGTGGCCGCGGGCTGTTGGGAAAGGAACGTCCCGAAATGTCCCACAATGACCCACGGGACGGCAAAATCACTTTCCCAGTTTGCCGCGCGGCGGGGGATGAGAGGGAGCGGGAGGAAATGAGAGGGTTTGCGAGTGAACCGCGTAATGCCCAATTCACCCAGCGCCGCCGCGCTGGCACTGGCGACAAAATGGATAAGATGCCGGGCCATCAGGACGGACCTGCAGATGAACACCGTGACGACGGCCTCTCTCCGAACCCGCCCGGCGGATTCCCTGATCACCCTGCGTCAGGCATGGATCGTCGCAGCTCTCCTGTGTCTCGCATACTGGCTTGCCAATGCACCGACACTGATCTGGACCGAGATGCAAGGCGGCAGCGAAAACCTCGTCATCGGCGCGGCACTCGAAACCGTGCGCGAGGGCCACTGGCTCGTCCCGGAACTCAACGGCGAGCCCCGCATCGCCAAACCGCCGATTGCCACGTGGGTCGCCGCCGTGGTGATCACGCCGGACCTGTTGGCCGCGCTGGATCATCCCGACGCGGCGGTGCGCGGCGCTGCATACGATGTGCTGGCGTTTCGCATCCGCGCGACGGCGCTCGCGTTCGCGGCGGCGTGGGCGGCCATCACCGCGCTGCTCGCCCGCCGCTTCGGTCCCGCCGCCATCATCGCCACCACCGGCGCGATGGTCTCCAACCTCCTCGTGCTGCGTTACGGCCGCGCGGCGACCACCGATCTCCACCTCGCGTTCTGGGTGACCCTGACCAACATCGGCTTACTGAAGTGGAACCTCGACGGCCCGAGCTTAAAGCGTGGCGCACTAGTCGGCGTGGGGCTCGGACTGGCGTTCATGAGCAAGGGACCGGTCGCGCTCGCGTTCACCGTCGTGCCCGCGCTCGTGTATCAGCTTTGGCTGCGCATCCGCAACCGCAGGCGAGCGCCCCTGGAGAGTCCGTCGCCCGCGGGCATGCACCCTCGACAATCGAATTGGCCCCCGGCCGTTCTTGCCACGGTGGTCGCGCTCGCCATCGCGTTGCCGTGGCCCTTGCTGATTCTCGCGCGCGTGCCACACGTGATGTACCTCTGGTGGGCCGAGGTCTCGCGCGAGGGCGTGACCGATCACACGTGGGACCCGTGGTACACCCACGGGATCCTCGTCGCGCTGCTGCTGCCGTGGGCGCCGCTCCTGGTGGGCGGCTGTATCGCCGCGGCGCGGTGGCTCATTTGGGAGAATCAGGATCCGACCCGCGAGGATGCACACGAACGCGATGTGCGATCACGGCCATACGATGTCGTCGGGACTTCCCGCGAAGGCGAGGCGCTGGTCTTCCATCTGCTTCTGCTCGTGGTCCCGGTGTTGATCCTCAGCTGCGTACGCGACAAGAGCGACCGCTACCTCGTACCACTCGCAGCGCCGGCCGCGGTTCTCATCGGCTGGATGATGCGCCAATGTTTCTTCGCACTCGAGGAGAAGTGGCAGGGGATGTCGAGGTGGCGTGCGACGCACTGGACGGCCGTCGCCATCGTGTGCATCGGCTTTCCGATCGTCGCCGCTGTTCCGGGGTGGACCCATCGCGTCGACGGCGGGCCCTGGCTCACCCGGATACCCGCGACATCGCTGGCCGTGGCCGTCCTGGTGGCCATCGGCATCGCGGCGATCTGCGAGCGCAGGCGATGGGGCGGCGTCGTCGTGGTGGCGATCACGTGCGTGCTGTCGTGGCTCACCTCGGCCGCGTTCATGTACGGCTACGGAAACAGCGCGGACGGCCAATCGAACCTGCGGGAACTGGCCGACTCACTCCGCGCATCGCACGGCGACGCGCCGGTCTACTATTACGACCCGCGTCCAAATCCCAAGCCGCTTCCCTCGGACCTGGGGATCTACCTGAACCGAACGGTCCGCGTGCTGGCAAAGCCGCAGGACGTCGCGGAAGCCGACGCGGTGATCGTGATGCTGCAGCGCGAGGCCGAACCCGTTCCGGCGGTGGCGGGATGGCAACTGGTGAACCGATTGCCGACCGGGCGTCGCTGGTGGTGTGATTTCACGCGAGTGCCGATGTCGCCAACGACGCAGGACGCGCACGCGGTGCGCGACTGATTGGGTAAACCAGACGATGGATGTACAAAGCAACCACCTTGACAGGGCTCTGAGAAAGCCCAAACTATTCGCCTCGCAGCGAAAGTTGCGACGGCGGCAGCGATGTCGCGGTACAGCACCCATAGCTCAATTGGATAGAGCATCGGTCTACGGAACCGAAGGTTGCACGTTCGAGCCGTGCTGGGTGCAGTAAGAATCCTCCGCAATTAGCGGGGGATTTTGCATTTGATGGCCGCTGCTGTCGCTCGGTCAATCTTGATAGGCTACGTTCCGGCTACGCCCGTCCCATGCTCTGGCTTCGCCTCACTTCCCGATGTGCTTCATCCATTCCGCCGGCGCTTCTGCCGGGTCGATCTTGAACGTGTCGAGCAGCCGCTTCATCGCGTCGTGAGCATTGAGCACGGCCAGATACGCCGGGTCGGTTTCCTTCCATTTCTGCGACCGCTGCCGCATGTGCAGCCGGTGAAGCCAGTCGGCGCGTTCCTGAATCGCCCGCATGAGCGCGTGGCGTTGATCCTTCGGCAGTCGGTGCGCATCCATCATGGCCGTGATGTTGCCGCCCAGGTCGGGCGTTGAACAAGCAACAAACGTGACGCGAAGATTTCCACAACTAACACGTTGGTGACGCCTACGGTCAAAGCTGCGGAGTGAATGCGCGGGCTCGGTCGAAAGATCGGGCCCGCTTTTGTTTCAGTTGCCGCGATGCCCAAATGCTTTGTTGAGCACCGCCGCCAACCGAATGCCGCCGCGTTCGAGCTGCTGCTCAATGACCGGCTTGGCGTCGTCGACATAGGCCTGATCCAGCACGTGAACCGGCGATGCTTCGGCCGTGATGAGTTCGCCCGACGGCTTCACCGGAACAGGAACGCCTTTGTAAACGTGGTCGCGGGCGACGTCGTGTGACTCGTTCGCCCAGGCGATCAGGTTGCCCGCCTTCCATGCCGCCGCCTGCTCGGGCGTTATCTTCGCGTCCAGCTTGTCCGCATACGGCGCGACGCGTTCGCCGGCCTTGATGATCTTCAATAGCGCGGTGTCCCATGCGGCGTGAAGGTTGGTCGGCTTGCCGTCCACTTTCAGGACATAGACCGGCACGGAGTTGCCGCCTCGGTCGTCGCGGTCGCCGCAATGCAACGGTTGGTGCAGATCGCCGATGAAGTGAACCACGAACTTCAACGCCTCGGCCCGCTTGTCCGTCGGCAAGCTGGTGTCGCTGATGGCCGCGATCTGGCTGGCGGTCGCTTCGATGAGGTCGGTCGACTTCGGACTGTCTCGCTTCGCGTCGTAGCCGGCCGCGTCAATCGGGATGTTGACGTAGTGCCAGGATGCGGTCGACGGCCTGCCGCGTTCGCGCTTGATCTGATCGGCCCAGCTCGCGACTTCGGCGTCGCTGATGTTCACGTCGTCGCCCAGCAGTGCGTGGATGCCGGCCGATGCCTCGGGCGTGAGATGGTTCTCCGCGATGAGTGCTACAACCTGATGGCCTTCGCCGCCCCAGGCGAACACCTGACCGGCGCAGAGCGTCACGGCCGAGATGAAGGATACGGCAGCGGCCTTGATGTTCATTCGCTCACTCCGGGTCGATGCCGACACTCTCGGCCAGAGCACACGCGAGACGATACAGCGCCTGCTCGTCCTCGCCATCGCGATAGACCTTGACGACGTGGATCTCTGCCGGACTCATGCGCAGGTCGACGGCGTGCGCCTCGAAAGCCGGCCCCACAGCGCCCAGGAACGACGCCGGCAGGTCGAACACGCTCAGACGATAGCCCAGCGCCGCGACGCTTCGGAACGTCGCACCCGCAAGCGGATGAGCCAGGGCAAACGCGGTCATCGGTCGCGGTATGGTAGCCGATGTGATTTCGACTCGACACGAATTCCCGTCGATGTCAGAATTCCGGGGATGGTTACAAAGAACGTGAAGATCGTCCAGGCTGTCGGCATGCTCGTGATACTCGCCGGGCTCGCTTCGTTCGGTGGCGGTTGGTGGGTCAATTGGAACGCCGGCAACGCTCACAATGCCGGCTTGTTCTTGATGCCGATTGGCGAGTTCGTGACGGTCGCGGGCATCGCCACGGCCGCGATCGGGGCCGGCTTCGCGTGGTGGCAGTCGACGTGAATCAGCTCCGCCGCACGCCGCCCGCGCAAACAAAAACCCCGCGCCGACTTTCGCCGACGCGGGGTGAGCACACGCCTTATCCGATGAACGCGGTGCCGTGCGTGTCATTGGCCAGATTTTTGAGGATGCCATCGAGCAGCGCCGTCATGCGGTCGGTGTTTTTCGCTGTCTGTTCCGTCGCCTTGGCGCTGGCAACGGTCGCGGCCCACATGGCGTTGTTACGATCTGCAAGCCCGGAGAGGTAGCCAGTCTGACCACGGCCGTCGAGGATCTTCGGATCCTGCGAGTTGTCGAGCTGCGAGGTCGGCAGGTTCAAAGATCGGATGCGCTGCAATTCTGCATCCCTCGCCGCCTTTGCTTGCTCGGCCTGTTCCTGCTTACTCAGGCCAAGCCGCTGGCGTTCGAGTTCGTTGCGCTGCGCGGCCGTGATGCTCGAATCCTTTTCGAGCCGGTCGATCTCTTCGCGCTGCTGCTTGTACTTCTCCGCGATCGCCATGCGCCGGGCCTCGGTCTCGGCCGCTTTGTTGCCGAGTGCAACCTCATTCGCCAGGCTCGCGCTTCGGATCTTCGAGATACCTTGGTCGATGTTCGCCCGCCCAGCGCCGACGATCATCTTCTCACGCCCGCCCTCGGTGGTGTTGATGGCGTCAATCTGCCGCTGATGCGCACCGATCGCCTGTTGCCGGAATGTCGGGTCCAGCGTCGGATCGTTCTGAAGATCGCGAATCTCCTTTTTGATGGCGTCGATCTGTTCGCTGGCGGTCTCGCGCACTTTGAGTAGCGCCGCCGCCGTCGTGTCGCCCGCCTGCTCGGCCAGCGCGATCTGAAACTCTGCGGTCGTCTTGCCCGCATCACGATAGATGCCGTCCAGCGTGTCCGCTTCTTTCGTCGCGATGGCGAGCCGCTTCTGTGCCGCATCCTGTCGTGCGGCCGTGAGGTCTGCCTCGCTCTTGCCGATGACAACCGCCCGCGCCTTTTCGGCGTCGATGTCACTGACGACGCGATCCTTCTGCGCCTTGTCGATCTTCGCCAATTCGGCGTCGCGCTTGGCCGCGATGCTCTCCTCAGCGTTAATCGGCGTGTGCCCCTCGCCCTTGGAGATGATGCCCAGGATGTCATTGCGTCGCGCCCGGAATGCGCCGTTGGCCGCGTCGATCTTCTTTCCTTCCTCGGTGACTTGCCCCAGGTCGAGGGTCTTGGCGATCCTGCCCAGGTCGATGAGCCCGCCGGTCCAATCCTTCACGGCATCGCGGGCGGAGTTGGCAAAGTCGACGAAGCTTTTCACCGTGCTGTTTCGCTCGGCAAAAACCGCCAATGCGTTGTCGCTCGCCTCGCGTAACGCGTCCCACGCCTTCGTCGCTTGCCCGAGCCCAGGCACTTGGCGAACGACATCGGCGGCAACCGCTCGCCCCGACTCGCCGTTGCCGAATCGCGTAACCGCCGCATCGACGGAACGGGCCGATCGTTCAACCGTGGAGCCGATCATCCCGGCCACGCCGACAGCGCCCAGCACAGCGCCGCCACGTCCGACGAAGCCGCCCACGTTCAAGCCCTCGGCAACGTCGGACGCCTTCTTTGCGATCTGCAAGTCGGACGCGCGGCCGAATGATTTCAATTGACGGTCCAGCGTCTCGACTTTTCGCGATGCATTATCGAGCATCGCGCCGGTGCCGTCGTCTTTGCCCTTCAGGGTGATAACGAGTTCTTTGGTTGCAGTGTCTGCCATTGTCTTAATCCTCTTTCAGTTGGTTGATGGTTCTGAGTACGGCAGTACGTCGCTGCCCACACGGTGCCGAAACTCGCTCCAGCAGATGAAGCCGATGGTCCGGATGAACGCCCGCGCCTCGGGCTCGGGCAGCACGGATACCGTCCCAAGACAATCCCGAATCGCTCGAAACAGTTCATCCAGCGTCCAGCCGCTCACGTCGATCGTCGGCCACTCGGGTTCAGATTCCGCCGGATTGCTTCTGCGGTCGATCTCGCCCCGGAGAATGGCCTCGATGGTGGTGACGAGCTTCGTGTGCTTCGTCTCGCTCATCGCGCCGATGAGTGCCGCCAGGGATTCGACGCTCAATGCTCGGATGCCGGCGGGAATGCGGATCGATTGGTCAGACATCAGGATTCTCCAGTTCTCAATGCCGGCACGGCGCCGACTTCGAAAGACGCCGCCAGCGCGTTCAGCACTGGCGACGCCGGACAAGGCACACGGCATTTGATTGATGAAACGCCCGACGCGCGGTGAGGCGCGCCGAACGAAAGGTGCGAGAGCGGGCCATGAACAACCGCACTTCGCTGCCGGAGTTTTGTGAAGCGGCACGTCCGGCTAATCCGCGATGGTTCAATGCGCCGCTGCCGGTTCCGATTCCGCGAAGGTCGACTTCATGCCGGTGAATCCGACGCGCGGCCGGTGATCCGACAACTCGGCTTTGCGGAATGCGACGTAGTTACCCTCGCTCGAAAACTCGGACCGCACGCCGCCTTTGTTCTCGGCCCATTCTGCCCTTGCCGTCGCCTCGTGGTCCGGCGTGTTCTGCAACGCCAGGTTGAGCCCGTACAGCGGGCGAGAGGATGTCGCCGCTGCCGGTGCCGGTGTTGATGCACGGGCCGGCGCGGTTGGCGTCGGGTTCCGTTCGTTGAGCTGAGCGCTAAGCCGCCGATGCTCATCCAGCAGCCGGTCGACCGATGCGGCCTTCTCGGCCGTGCTCGGGTTGCCCGGTGTCGTCGGCGTCGATTGCGTCTGGCTTACGGTTGCGGCCGGTGCCGCTTTGGAAAGCGCCAGCGCCTCGGTCGTCGGCGTTCCGGCTTGGAAGCTGGCGATCGCGCTGCGATAGCGGGCGAGCGACGGGTCGACCGATGCCGCGAACGCCATCGGGTCCGCGTTCGGATTGGCCGCGATGTGTGCCGCCAGTTCGTCGCGCCGCTGGTCGATCAGCGAATCGACCACAGAGCGGAGTGCCGCATCCTTATCATTTCGCGCCCGAAGTGCGGCCTGGTACGCGTGCCGCTGTTCAAGTGTCATTCTCATCGTTGCATCCTGCCGGTTTCCCGGCTGTAAGTGTCTGCATGTTCAACGCGGCGACGTGCCGCGCAATTCGGATATCGCAATCAATCGTCGGGACTTCACACGGGCGAACATCGCCACACGCGCGAGACGGTGCCGGATGATCGGCGCGAGCGCCGCGAGGGTGCTGATGCTCGAGACGATGACCGTGATCTCGGTTGGGTTCGCGGTGGCCTGCTCGTCCGGTTGCCTGCGGTTGTGAAAGCTCATGTGACTCCTCGGGAAGAATCGCGCCGGCGGTTAAGCCGGTCGCGACTTCAAGGGAAACAAAACGATCAGCGGCGCTCTTCATGCATCAATTGGCCTTCGCGGTTGAAGGTTTGATAGACCTGAGGAACGCGGGTCGACTTCGTCGCCTGCCACATTGGACGCGTGTAATCCTTTTCCGGATCGCGAGGATCGCCACACGAGTAATCCACGCTCTGCATGAAGGTGATCTCGTCTGTCTGCTCGGGCAGAAACTCCGCACACGCGCCCTTGTAGAGTTCCACCAGCTCCGCCGACATGTTGCCGATACGCGTCTGCTCGTGCAGCGCCGCATCCGCCGCTTTTTGTGCGGCTTCGAGTTCTGCCTTTGCCTTCGCGGTGACGTCTGCAAGATGAGCCTCCGCCTTGTCACGGACCGCAACCGCCGCGGCCCGTCGCTTGATGGCGGCCGGCATCGTGCGGAGTGCCTTCACCAGTTCCTCGAAACGAACGCGGGCCGTGATCGCGTCGCTAACTTTGGCTTCCATGGTTTCGCTGTCGATCTTCAGCCGCTCGGCAAGCACGGCGAGTTCGTCGGCTTCCGCCGCAGACAGATCGCCGCCGCTAGTTGCGGCCTTGGTAATGAGCGCTCTGTATTTCTGCTCATCGCTCATTAGCGCGTCGCGCTTCGCAGTGTTGCGCCGGGTGATGCTCAAGAGAATGTTCTTCATTCGTTTCCTTTGTTGTGCCGGTCATGGCCGGCGGGTTCGTGTGCAACCGGCAACACCTTGCTGCCGGTGAAGATCGCGACACGCCTTGCCGGCGCGCCACAAGCTGGGTCATGTTGGTGCGGTTGCTTCGCTGGGTTCTGATCCGCCGCTGAGCGCGCGAAGGATGCCGTTCACCTTCGCATCGACGATCCGCTGAAACTCGCTCGCCGCCCCGCGGGGCAATCCGCGAACCAGTGCATCGGGCAGGATCGACGCGCCCAGGTTCTGAAACTCGTTCCGCATCCGGACCGCGATCTGTACCCACTCTCGTTTGACTTGCTCGGCGTCCAGCAGCGTCGATTCGATGCGGGCGATCTCGATCGTCTTTGAACGGTTCGCCAGGCGAAGGATGGCGATCTCTTCTCGCAACTTTTCCTTGCGCAGTGCGACAACCGAATCCGCGTCGCCGCCGTCGTCCATCGAATCGACGGTCCGCTGCTTGATGCGGATCAGCCACTCGCCGATCTTGACCACGTCTTTCGGACCCCACGGCGCATTGAATGAGCACGGCCACTTCTCGCAATCCGTGCGGTGCGCCTGCTTGTGCAGATAGCCGTGATCGGTGCCTAGCGCCTCGGCCAGTGCACGCCAGGACGTGAGGGTCTTACGTGTTGATCGTGTTGACTTAGTTTTTTGCATTGTGATCCTGACTCGAAAAGAGCAAGTTTGTGATCCGCATGGGGGACCGGCCTAGCAAGAACCTATCGATTTTTTGTAAGTGCCACATTTACATGGACTTATATCAAGAATCGACATACATTCCCCTGCCTCATCGGTGCCGCTACCGGCTCGGGTTGCGGTCTCGCCAATACAGACGTCGATGGTTGGGGTGGCGTCATCATCGGCCGTCATGCTTCGAACGCCTTGGCGCCGAGACGTCGAACCAATAAGCCGCCTTGCAGGTCTTTCAGCAGGGCGACGCGTCGGTGCTTGTTGATGACGCATCCAAGTGCGATCAGTTCGGCGATGGTCCTGCATCGTCGGGTCGATGGCTTGCCGGGTCGCTCGTACTCACCAACACGATGGGCATCGAACCCCCGTTCATTAGCGAACACCAGACGGCACACGGTGCAGCGGCACGCGCTGCCGTTCAGCCTGGCGTCGACGCTCATCACCAGATCGGTCGAGAAGTCTTTCGTTGCCTCATTCATGGATTACCTCGGTTGATGGTCTGGGCGATGGATACGCACCTCAGTCCGAACGATCGAAGCAGCAGCTTCAGCGCCCGCCTCAACCGCACGGCGACGGGCGCGAGGTGATGGCCTTCACTGCGGATGGTGAGGGTGAACACGTTGCATGGTGGTGACGCCATGCACGCGCTTTCGGGTTGGCCGTGATTGTGTGTGTCGTCCCTTCCGCTCTCGCTCACCCTCACACCTACACACCACTCGCCCAGTGCGTTCATCGCACTGGGGGGTGTGGGGGGAGTGTGTGTGTGTGTAGTAAGGTCTAGCTTTTGGGGGTCAATTTGCGCTGAATCGCTCGTGTTTATCGGATTAGAATCGCTGTTGAGGTGGTGCACTTTCGACGCAACACCAAAGCGAGCACAATCACGGCCAGTTGAGGCGGTTTGTGGGGTACTCATTGCGCGGACCTCGCCTTTGATTTGCTGCCCTTCTTGGTGGTGCCAAAGTCCTGCAGCGTCGGCTCGCGATTGCAGAGGATGATTTCGGGCGAGCCATTGCGCCGCCATTCATGGCATAGCCTGCGGGTGCGAATCGTGCTGATGCACGCCTCGGTCCATCGGACGCTGTTGCCATCCACCAGGGCGGCCGATCGGATGGCGTTGACGCTCTGGGGCTCGCTGGTGACGTACTTCGTGACGAACTCTTCCG
>JANOBD010000213.1:0-1502 GCA_031411495.1 Phycisphaerae bacterium
GCCGTGCCGTCCGACTTGTGCATCGGCTTGCCCTGTTCGTTCTGCACAAGGCGATGGCCCAGCAGAGTCCGAAACGGCTTCTTGTCTTCCGCGTTATCAGCCTCGTCGTAACGCATCATCGTCGACAGCGACAACATGGAATAAAACCAGTTACGGAACTGGCCCGGAAAGCACTCGGTGACCAGATCGGCCGGATACCACTTCTGCCATTCTTCGCGATTGTGGTTGTAGCCCATGGTGCTGAAGGGCACGATGCCGGCGTCCAGCCAGGGGTTGCCCACGTCCGGAATGCGGCGCATCCGCTGACCTTCTTTACCCGGCGTCTGACTCTCGATGATAACGCCGTCAATCCACGGTCGGTGAGGCGTGTGGCGTTCGAAATCGCCCCAGCCCTCAATCGACCGTTCTTTCAATTCCGCGAGCGAACCAATCACCTCAAAATCGGAGGGATCATTTTCATTCACCCAGATCGGCAGAGCGAGTCCCCAGAAGCGCTTCTTGGAGATCATCCAGTCGCCCATGTTGGACAACCAGTCGATCTCACGTTCCTGACCGTCGATGCTGTCGGGCAGCCATTTGATCTGGCGCGTCACATCTTTGATCTCATCGCGCCAGTCCATGTTGATGAACCATTCGTCGACCAGACGAAAGACCAGTTCATCCCCGGTTCGCCAGCAGTGCGGATAGATATGGGGATACGTTTCAACGGCAACCAGCATCCCCTTTGCCTTGAGTTTCTCGAAGACCAGTTCAGCCGTCTTCGGTGAGATCGCTTCAAGCCCGGCGAATTCACCGAACTCGTCCGAGTACGTGCCATCATCCTTCAGAGGCGCGATCACAGGCAGACCGAGGGCAACTCCCATCTTGTGGTCGATATCGCCGCAGCCAGGCGCGATGTGGACTATTCCTGTTCCTTCACCCGCGACGACGTTGGCGCTGCCGCGGGAGTCGCGACCGCCATCGATGACTCGATGGCTGTTGGCTCCACAAGCCTGCAGATTGCTGTCATCCACCGGAACTCCGCCGGGTTGTTGCTGAGCAGCGAGATCATCAAACGGTCCTTCGTATTGCCAGCCGATCATCTCGGCGCCTTTGATCGTGTCGAGTTCCTCGAAGCCGCCCTGTTCTTTGAAGATCTGAGCGAGCGTCTTCAGCTTGCCGACGCCTTCGGGCCATTTCCATTCGGGGCGTCCAAAGCCGTCCTTGAACTCTGTGGACAGACGCTGAAAGTTCAGATTGTCCTTCGCAAAGTAGTAGATCGCGCTGTCACGTTTTGCCTGGACCCTGATGTAGTCCAGATCAGGATTCACTGCACAGGCCACGTTGCTGGTGAGCGTCCACGGAGTCGTGGTCCAGACGAGAAGGTATTCCTGCGCCGCCACAGCCCCCTCACCCTGACCCTCTCCCCCCGTCCGGGGGAGAGGGGACCGGGATCGAACTGGGAATCGGACAAACACACTCTTGTGCGTCGTCAGCTTGCGACCTTCCGCGATCTCCATCTG
>JANOBD010000214.1:0-3229 GCA_031411495.1 Phycisphaerae bacterium
CGCTGGCCCTCCATCGCCAGCTTGATGTCGATGGCGTTTCCAACGGTTTTGTCCGACGCCCCACTATCGATGAGGATCTGCATGCTGGCGTCGCTCAGCGACGCGATGGACCCTGCGTATCGGCTGATGGCATTGACCGGATCGGCCATCAGCTCGTTTCGCTTGTTGCGGACTTCGTCGCCGGTCATCCCGCGCATATTGGTAACGAGATTTTCAAAATCGGGTGCCATGTCACGCAGGTTGGAGGCAAAATTCAGCCCCTCCATTCCGTACACTTTCATAAGTTGGTCCGGCGTGGCACGACGCAACTCACGGTTCTGCTGAACGGCCGAAGCACCCGGCGTTACCAAGCCCATGTCGGCAGCCTTAGAGGCCGTCATGTTTGCCCAATATCGGCCCCCCGTCATATTGTTTTCATCTCGACCAGTGCGATTCGAAGTGACAGCCAGCGCTGCAAACGACTCCTCGGGGCTGTATCCGCGAAGCGCGAAAGCGGAGAGCGCTTCCGGTGCGAGCTGTGCGAACGCCGTCGGCGTGAACTTGCCAAAGTCGACGGCACGCTTGATCAATGCTGCGGCGCGATCCACAGAACCGATCTTGTCGCCGAAGAGCTGGACGACGGTCGTCAATGCCTTGCCGAGCACCGGCAACTCACCACCCATTGTGCTTTGCAGCACCAGCGCCGCCTTCTCGATCTCACCCTGCTTCTGCGGGGAGAGATTGCCCGCACTGCTTTCGATGAACGAGCGGAACTGCGCCGCCTCAGCCAGTGGTCGACCGTAGGCGACTGCGGAATTGACCACCTCGGATCGAATCCCCTTCTGGCGCGAGCTGTTGTTCCCCAGCGCCATCAACTCGCGAAACATCGGTTCCGACTGCGCCAGCGCGGTGAAGCGTTCACCCTGAATCTCATTGTATTTGCCCAGCACCTGCTCGGTGCCCATGATCCCGGTGACGCCGACGCCAGCGATGTCGCCGGCCATCTTGACCGCGCCATCCAGCCGCGCCGACGACCGTCGATCTCGTAAGGACCGCGCTAGCGCCAGCCGGTTCGAGCGTCGGTTCTTGTTCTGCCACTCCGCGCTGTCGAATGCCGAAGCGTCGAGAACGTCGCCAAATCCGCCGCCGATGAGGTCCTCACCAGCCCGTTCGATCGGCTCCGCCATCCGCCGCCGGCCGTACTCACTCTGCCAGCGCAGTCCCTTCGCGCGCGCCTTGCGCATCGCTCGATCTTTTCGATCGAACTCCTCGGCCATCTCCTGGGCGCTCGACTGCCCGCCGCTGATCAGATCGTCGCCGGCGCGCTCGAGAGGCTCCGCCATCCGGCGCCGGCCGTACTCGCTCTGCCAGCGCAATCCGCCCATCCGCGTCGCCCGGCCAGCTTCGGCAGCCTGCTCGGCCGCAGCCTGTTTCTCAAACACCTCGGTGATCCGCCGCCGATTCGAGGCCCGGGCTTTCTCTGCCGTAGCAGCCTGAAAGGCACGCTGCTCGGCAGCGAACTGTTCAGCCTGGATCTGCTGTTGAGCACCCCGCTCGAACACCTCACGAATGCGCGAGCGATTGGCTTGAATCGACGGTCGGCTGGTCGTCTCCATCAGACGCTCAGCCGCGCGAATCTGGGTGATCTCCTGACGCTTGCGCTGAGCGTAGTTCAGCAGCGCCGGGTCGATCTCGCCCATCAGCTTCTGGGAAATCTGCCGCCGGCTCGCGCTTCCGTGCGCGGTGATGGCGCTGTCGGCGCTTTTCAGCGCGCCGGCAACGCGGTTGATCTCCGACACCGCCTCCTTGGCAGCGCCGGCAATCCCGCCGAGGTTTCCCTCCGCCTTCTGCAGCTTCGCAGCCAGCGCCTGCTCGTCCGCGGTGAGCGTGTATTTGATTTCCTGATCAGCCATGGTCTTTGTGGATCCGGGGGCTTGGGTCGAACGTGTCCATGATCCAGAGCATCAGCTCGACGTAGCCGCAGAAGAGTTTGGCACTCCGACGCTCGTACCAGGCTCGGTAGCGGATGCGGCGGAGGCTGATTCTTTTTTTTCGAGCTCGTCGAACATCGCGTCCAGCGCATCCGCTTCGATGGCTGCCCGCAGGACGTTCATCCACGTGTCCGATGTGAAACACCCCAGGAGCCCGATCACCTCGACGCGCGACACGTGGTAGTTCAGCGTAAGCAGCTCGACGGCCAGCGACACCTTTTGGTTGAAGCGATCGACCGGGCTCACGTTCTCGGGCGGCTTGTTGAAACCGACGTATTCGCTGAAGAACGCGTGGCAGCGTTCCGCGATCCCCTCATACGCCTCGACCAACCGAGTGACGATCTCGTCGTTGTCACTTAAGTCCATCTGCACAGGCAGCTGGCGACCGATCAGCGGCGGCAGCCCGGCCTCCTTCATCTGATCCTGAAAGATCGCCGGAACGCACACCGGCACGATCCAGTCGTTGCCGTCCTGCAGCCGCGCCGGACAGCCCTGCAGCATCTTCTTCCGCGCCAGCGACTCTGGCGTTGGCCGACTCGTTTTGTCCATGCCCACCCAATACTTCGCGCCCGTCGCCTTGCGCCAGACCTGCTTTGCCGGGTCGTAATTCGGCGACGGCGGGGTCTCGCCGAACCGATCGGCCAGCGTCACCAGTGAGCCCGCGACGTCGCCCGGACAGCGGTTGGTGAAGTTGGAGGTGAACGGGAGCGACGCATCGATGTGCGTCGCCCCGGCGGCGATGAGCTCTTGAAGATTGCGACACTCGGCCTGGGTGTCGCGCGGCAGAAAGTACATGAATTGTGGCATGAGTTTGGTCAGTCCTGCGAACAGCCCCTGTCAACACTTACCGCCGCAGCCGTTCACTTCCTGTCCGTGGAAATGTCGGCCGGCTTGCTCTCCGCGGGCGGCTTATTCTCCGGCGCGGGCTTCAGCGACGCCTTCGGCGCGGTTGCGCCAGCCCGCCCCGAGATGAGTTGGTTCACCAGCGTCTCGACCGGCAACGCCGAGTCGATCGTGGCGATCACCTCTCCCTGCTCGAGCGTCTTGCCGATGCCCAGTTCCAGTTTTTCCTGCGCGTAAATCTTTGTCGTTGCCATGTGCATCTCCAATGAATTGCCCGACTTCTGACTTCTGACTTGTGACTTCTGACCTCTGACCTCTGTCTTCTTACCGCCCACCGTGATCACGGCATCGCTTGAAGCGTCGTCACCGCCCACGCGGGCGCGCCGGTGGCCGCGAAATCGATCATCAGCTTCGCC
>JANOBD010000215.1:0-1730 GCA_031411495.1 Phycisphaerae bacterium
GTTAGGCATCTACCGCGCGATGGTGCACGAGGACCCGGCGCTGTTCGCGCTGTTCGAGGCGGTGACGCCGATCGCGGAGCTGGCGGACGCGCGAATCGGCTCGCGGCCGGCGTATCGCCCGGGAGCGGCGCGCGGGATCGAGGGAATTCGCGCGATCCCGTGGCAGTTCGGGTGGACGCAGATCCGACTCATGCTCCCGGGCTGGCTGGGGGTGGGGACCGCGCTGGGCGAGATGGCGGCGACGCCGGAGGGCACGGCGTTGTTGCGCCGCATGGCGGAGGCGTGGCCGTTCTTCGACGACCTGCTGGCGAAGATCGAGATGGTGTGCGCGAAGACGGACCTGGACGTCGCGCGCGCGTACGTGTCGCGCCTGGGCGGCGACGCGGCGCTGATGGCGCGTCTCGAGGCCGAGTTCGAGCGCACGGTGGAGAGCGTGCTGCACGTGCGCGGCACGACACGGCTGATCGAGGACACGCCGGTGCTGCAGGCGGCGATCGCGCTGCGCAACCCGTACGTCGACGCGCTTTCGCTGCTGCAGGTGGGCTTGCTGGCGCGGAAGCGTGCGGGGCCGGGGGAGGCGGAGGTGCCGTTGGTGAACCAGGCGCTGGCGACGACGTTGAGCGGGATCGCGCAGGGGCTGCGGAATACGGGGTAGCGGCGGGGGAGGGGTCCGTTCCCACCGGGCTCCGTCCCCACGGGTGTCCGTCCCCTTTACCCATCCGTTACACAAAACAATTGCAATTAGTCCGTACAAAAGCGTCAAAGCGCCCAACTGTCATGTAAAACGTGCGTGGCGTGCACATTCTGCTTGACATCGTCTTTTGTTCAGCGTACAATCTCGTCGCCAATGCATTGCGCCCCCGCGCCAGTCCGCCGCGGGGGCGAGGCGTATCCAGCGGCCGCTCCGGCCTGCAGAACGCCGTCCAATCGCCACCACGCCGAGCCCCGTCGCCGATGCCGCCCACGCCGCCCACGCCGGTCGCCGCCGACACCGCCTGGATGCTCCTGGCCACCGCCCTCGTGCTCCTCATGACGCCCGCGCTGGGCTTCTTCTACGGGGGGCTCGTCCGCGCCAAGAACGTCCTCAACACGATGATGATGAGCGTCGCCTCCCTCGGCGTCGTCACGCTCGTGTGGGCGCTCGTCGCCTACTCGCTCGCCTTCGACGGCGGCAGCGACTGGCTCGGTGGGCTCACGTTCGCGGGGCTGCGCAACGTGGGGCTCGACGCGCGCGGGACCATCCCGCATCTCCTGTTCATGGCCTACCAGGGGACGTTCGCGATCGTCACGGCGGCCCTCATCTCGGGCGCCATCGTCGAGCGCATGCGGTTCGGCCCCTACCTCGCCTTCATCGGGCTCTGGGCCGCCACGGTCTACGCGCCCATCGCGCACTGGGTGTGGGGCGGCGGCTGGATGTCGCGGCTCGGCGTGCTCGACTACGCGGGCGGCACCGTGGTGCACGTGAATGCCGCTGCCGCCGCGGTGGTCTGCGCACTCGTGCTCAAGCCGCGCAACGACTACGCACGCCGCGCGCTGCTGCCGCACAACGTGCCGTACGTGCTGTTGGGAGCCTCGCTGCTCTGGTTCGGCTGGTTCGGCTTCAACGCCGGCAGCGCGCTCGCGGTCAACGGCGCCGCGGCGCTCGCGTTCGTGAACACGTTCCTCGCGCCGGCGGCGACGCTGCTCGTGTGGATGCTGCTCGACCTGCGCCGCACGGGCCGCGCGACGGC
>JANOBD010000216.1:0-1518 GCA_031411495.1 Phycisphaerae bacterium
GGCGGCGCGACGGGGTTGCGGCGGAGCTCCCAGTGCTGCCGGTGCAATACGCCGACTACACGCTGTGGCAGCAGACGGCGCTGGGGGATGAGGGCGAGGCCGCAAGCGAACTGTCGCGGCAGCTTGAGTTCTGGAAGGGGGCGCTCTCGGGGCTTCCGGACCAGATCGATCTGCCGGTCGACCGGGCGCGGCCTGCGGTTGCGAGCCACCGCGGCGGGCGGGTTGCGCTCAGCATCGATGCGGCCTTGCACGGGGCGCTGTCGGCGCTGGCGCGGGGGACGGGCTCGAGCCTGTTCATGGTGCTGCAGGCGGGGCTTGCGGGGCTGTTGAGCCGGCTTGGCGCGGGCAGCGACATCGCCATCGGCAGTCCGATCGCGGGTCGCACGGATGCGGCGCTGGACGAGTTGATCGGGTTCTTCGTCAACACGCTGGTGCTGCGCACCGACACGTCGGGCAATCCGAGCTTCACGGAGCTGATCGGGCGGGTTCGGGGCACCAACCTTGCGGCCTACGGCCATGCCGATCTGCCGTTCGAGCGTCTGGTGGAGGTGCTCAATCCGGCGCGGTCGCTGTCGCGGTCACCGCTGTTCCAGGTGATGCTGGCGTTTGAGGCGGCGCAGGTTGGCGGCGGGATGCTGGAGCTGCCCGGCATTGAGGTTAGGCCGCAGCCGATTGTCACCGACAGCGCCAAGTTCGATCTGTCGCTGGGGCTGGTTGAGCGGCGCACCGCGGACGGCCGGGCGGCGGGGATCGAGGGGGTGCTGGAATATGCCAGCGACCTGTTCGATGAAGCCAGTGTCGTGACGCTGGGCGATCGTCTGGTGCGGCTGCTGTCGGCGGTTGCCGCGGACGGCTCTCGTGCGCTGGGGTCCTACGACATCCTGGGTGCGGCGGAGCGCGACACCATCCTGCGGGCCTGGAACGACACGTCGCGTTCCCTGGTGCATTCCGGGTCGCATGCGCTGACACCAGATCCGCTGACACCCGACCTCGTGCTCTCGGGCGACGGCGCGGCGTCGGGCGGCGCGGCGCTGTTGCCCGCGACCTTGCCTGCGACGTTACCTGCGCTGTTTGCGGCGCAGGCGGCCCGCACGCCGGATGCCATCGCCGTGGTGTTCGAGGATCGCGTGCTGACTTATGCGGCGCTCGACGCCCACGCCAACCGCCTGGCGCATCATCTGCAAAGCCTGGGGGTGGGGCCTGATGTGCTGGTCGGGATCTGTGCCGAGCGCTCGCCGGAGATGGTGATCGGGCTCATCGGCATCCTCAAGGCCGGCGGCGCCTATCTGCCGCTCGATCCGGAGTATCCGCGCGAGCGGCTGGGCGACATGGTGTCGGATGCGGACCTGCGCGTGGTGTTGATGCAGGGCGCGCTTGAGGCGGTGCTGCCGCTGCCGGCGGGTGTGAGCCGCGTGCTGCTGGATGCCGATGAGCTCGGCGCGGCGTCCGCTGTCTCCACTGCCGCTGTCTTCGCAGCTTTGGTAAGCGCGCCGCCGCTCGAGCATCTGCACCCCGGGC
>JANOBD010000217.1:0-53166 GCA_031411495.1 Phycisphaerae bacterium
GTCGCGCCGTAGGCCGTTGCTACCTCACGGGCAATCTTGTAGAACAGGCCATCGGTATACTTCATGATGTTGGCCTTACAGACCGCCGTCACTTTTTTCCGATTGTTCTCAATCGCGTAGTCGAAAGCCGTCTTGATAATCCGGCGAACCCCCGTTATTGAGAAAGGCTTGATGGAAATGGCGGAGTCCTGGCGAATCTTGCCGCCTGCCATATCAATGATTGTCTGGGCTTCAGCGGATCCCAGGTCATATTCAACGCCCGCGTACAGGTCTTCCGTGTTCTCGCGGACGATCACCAGGTCGACGTCTGAATAGCGTGATTTCACGCCGTCGAGCGATCGGACGGGGCGGATGGCCGCGTAAAGATTGAGTTTCTGGCGGAGTTGCACGTTTACGCTCTTGAAGCCCTTGCCGACGGGCGTCGTAACCGGCCCTTTGAGCGCGATGTGATGCTGCCTGATGGCGTCGAGGGTGATCTGTGGCAGCACCTCGCCGTGGCCCTGCTCGACGGCGCTCGCGCCGGCGGGAACTTCGATCCAGTTGACTCCCAGGCCGGCGGCTTCGATCACGCGGGCGGCAGCGTGCGTCACCTCCGGCCCGATCCCATCCCCCGGCAGCAAAGCGATCGTGTGTTTCGACATGGCGACATCCTACGAGCGGATTCGGGCTCAAGCCACGTGCAGGGCGAGTCCTTGCAACGCGGGCTTGGGTTTCGTAGTCTTGTCCGACCATCTTTCGGAAGCGTACGCGCTCCGATCCGGAGAGGTGGCAGAGTGGCCGAATGCGCTGGTTTGCTAAACCGGTGTACGGAGTCAAATCCGTACCGGGGGTTCGAATCCCCCCCTCTCCGCGTTAACCCTTCTCATCGCTGTTCCGCAGCGGCGAGAAGGGTTTCTTCTTTTCGGCTTCCCCGACTCCCTTGCTCTCCGCAATACGTCGCAGTTTCGCATTGACTCCGTAACCTAGGCTGATATTTTTCCGATGGTTGTCGCGCCACCAGCGCGGACGACGGGAGAAATCAAGTTCATAGGCCGCGGGGGGTCAGCGCCGAACCTTTACCCTGTTGCCAGACTCACGTCTCGTTCATTTCGTCGCTGCTTGCGGAGTGGTGATCGAATTGCCGGGCCGTGCTCCGAGATTTGTCGCACATCCATTTCGGTCCGAAAGGAAGTTATGCACCGCCTCTCTGCCCGCGTCGTCCCGGCCGCGCTCGCGCTGGCCGTTTCTACCGTCTGTTCCGTCGCGCTCGCGCAGAGCTTCACCGTCACGACTTCGAACGGCACGGGTGCAGGTTCGCTGACGGCAGCTGTGCAGGCGGCGAACGCGTGGGCGGGATCCGGACCGTTCACCATCGACTTCGCCAGCCCGATGACCGTTTCTCTTGGCAGCGAGTTGCCGACCTTCACCAACTCCCGCGGCGTGCTCATCAATGGCAACGTTTCGACGATCGACGGGGGCAGCACCTCTAACACGACTGGCTTCCGCGCGTTCTTCTTCGGCGTCGGTGGCGAGGCATCGAGCACGACGTGGTCGGTGAGCAACCTGACCATCCGTAACACCAATGCCCGCGGCGGCAACGGCGGGGCGGGCTCGGGGGGCAACCTGGGCGGCGGCGGTGGCGCCGGCCTGGGCGGCGGCATCTTCGTCAATGGTGGCAGCCTCACGGTCACCAACGTCGCGCTCCTCAACAACCGCGCGATCGGCGGCAACGGCGGCGGCGGCGGCAGCCCGGTCGTTGTCAGCTCTCACAGTGGTGGCGGCGGAGGGGGCATGGGCGGGAGCGGCGGAACCGGCGGAAACCAGAGCGTCCCGGCCTACATCGGTGGCGGCGGCGGCGGCGGCTTCGGCACGGGAGCCAACGGCGGCACGAACAACTCCGCGACGCCCGGTCCTTGGGCCGGCGCAGCAGGTTACTTCCCCGGGGCCAGCGGCGGCCAAGTCAACTTTAACGGCGGCCTGCGACCCGGCGGGGCGAACGGCGGAGGCGGCGCCGCCGGCAATGAGTTCGCCACGGGCCCGTCCCGATGGGCTCCCGGAGCAGGCGGCGGCTCGGGCGGTTCCTCGATCAACGGCTTGAGCGCGGGCGGCAACGGCGGCTTCGGCGGCGGTGGTGGCGGAGCGGGATTCCTGAACTTCAGCTCTTTCGACGGCGTCGGCGGTAACGGCGGCTTCGGCGGCGGCGGCGGAGGAGCGGCGGCCGGCTCCAGCGCACGCGGCGGCACCGGCGGCTTCGGCGGCGGTGGTGGCGGTGGCTCGACGGGTGCCGGATTCGGCGCCGGCGGTTCAGGCGGCTTCGGCGGCGGCACCGGTGACCAGTCCGGCGGCGGCGGCGGACTTGGCGCGGGTGCCGGCATCTTCGTCCGGCAGGGAGCGACCCTTACCGTTATCGATTCCAACCTCTCCGGCAACATCGCCCAAGGCGGCCTCGACGGTTTCGAACAAGCCTTCGGCGCAGGCCAAAGCATTGGCTCGGGCATCTTCCTCGGTGGCACGACCACTTACTCCGTCTCCGCAGGGCAGACCGTCAACGCCGACGCCATCAGCGGTGGGAATCATTTCGAAGCTTCGGGCGGATTCATCAAAAACGGGGCGGGCACGCTGGTCGTCGGGGGCAGCGGTTACTTCACATCCATCGTCCATAACGAAGGGACCCTCGTCCTCTCCGGGCCGCAGAGTTTTGCGGAAGGCACAAACAGCGGCATCCGCCTCTACGGCAACAGCGTCCTGAGCATCTCCAGCGAGGCGTCGCTGGGCACTCCCGGCGTGCTCGTGCGGTTCAACTCGTCCACCTCTTTCATCCGTATCACCGGCACCACGATGAACAGTCTCTCCCATCCGTTGACGGGTACGGTTGGTCTCGACATCGCTGATGCCAACAACGTTTTCAACTACTCGGCCGCGCCCGACAACCTTCGCGTGTCCGGGCCGGGCCTGTTCGTGCTTACCAACAGCACGACCATCGCCGAGGACATCACGGTCATCAATGGCCGTCTCCGAATCGCGTCGACTGGCTTCGCCATGAACCGCGATCTGATCATCCAGGGCGGCGCTGCCGAGGCGACCTCGCCGAACATCTTCAAGACGACCTTTTCCGGGGGCCTGAACGTCTCAGGAGGCGGGCGCTTCGAGACGAACCTGCCGCAGACCCTCGGGCCGGTCAGCCTCGGCGGCGGTACGGTTCTCGGCAATTCCGCCAACCCGCTGACGCTGTTGGCAAGCGTTACCGCGACCGCAGGCGTGAGCGAGATCAACGCTACCTTGAAGTCGTCGGGAGCCCGCAACTTCACCGCCAATGCTGGCGCGCTTCTTCGCCTCACAGGTTCGATCGCTCCTTCGACCAGCGCATCGCTTGAACTCTACAAGCAGGGAGACGGCACGCTCGAGATGAAAGCCGTCAGTTCGGCCCAGGGAGGCTGGAGCGTCTTTCGCGGCGTCCTCGCCATCGAGTCGGATGCCGCGCTGGGCGCGCCCGGCGCAACGCTCACGCTCTCTCAGACCGGTGGTACGACGCCGTCTGATCCCATCCTGCGGTTCGACGCGCCAATGACCATCAACCGTCCCGTCAACCTCCCGTCGTTCGTCAGCCTGGGGATCCTTCGCGGACAGGGAACGTTCGACACCAACGGCAATCTGTGCCAGATCAGCGGTAGTATTTCCGGCGGTGGAAAGCTCATCAAAGCGGGCGCCGGCACGCTGACGCTCGACGCCCCCAATACCTACAGCGGCGTCACCACCGTCAGCGACGGCACGCTCCGGTTCGCCAACTCGGCCTCCGTCGCCGGCGACATCATCAACAACGCTCGCCTGGAACTGTTCTTCAGCGGCAACTTCAACCGCAACATCACCGGCGCAGGCACCATCGCCACCAACGGCGAGTTCATCCTCGGCGGGGGCACCACCGCCGATACGCAGTCCTGGCAGATCCTGGGCGGCCGGACGTTCTACGAGATGCAGGCCAATCTCGGTGCCGGGCCGATCAATCTCAGCGGCGTTCTGGCCAAGAACTCTGCGTCGAACATCTCGCTGACCAATGCGGTGACCTTGAATGCCGGTGGTTCATTGAACAACCGCGGCGGAACCCTGGCCATCAACAACCTGACGCTGCCAACGACCGGCACGGTCCGGTTCAACGACGATGACCAGCCCACAGCGTCCCTGAACGCCGCGGGTCCTGCCCTGAGCCTGAGCGGCCTGCTGACCGTGCAGGTCGGCGGGCAGAACGCGACCGTCGGAACCGTCACCTTGGCCCAAGTGATCGGCGGAAGCGGCGGGCTGACCAAGACCGCTCCGGGAACGCTCATCCTCACTAGCGCCAATACCTACACCGGCCGCACGACCGTAGCGGCGGGAACGCTGCGCGTCACCCCCGCCGCCGACGACGTCCTGCTCTCATCAGGCGGCGCGGATGTGAGGGCCGCGACGTCGCTCGTCTTCGATTACGCCGGCGGGATCAGCCCGGCAGCGGCAGTCCGCATCGCGCTCGCCAGCGGCTATGCGGGTGCCTGGCAGGCGGGGCGGATCATCTCCACCACCGCCAATGCCAACGTCGGACTCGGATATATCGATGACACCGCCAACTCGCTGGTCATCGTCAAACCCGCGCTTTACGGCGATGCCGATCTCAGCGGCACCGTCAATTTCGACGACCTACTGGTGCTGGCCCAGAACTACGATCTCACGGCAACGGGCATCTGGGCCAAGGGCGATTTCACCTACGACAACAACATTAACTTCGATGACCTGCTGCTGCTGGCCCAGAGCTACGACCAGTCGCTGAGCGTCGGGCAGGCAAGCCAGGTCGGCAGCCAGTTCGCCGCCGACTGGGCGATGGCTCAAAGCCTGGTCCCTGAACCTGGTGTCGCATGTCTTGCATCTGCGTCGTTTGCTCTGCTCCGTCGCCGGCGCTGAATGCATGGGGAGAATGCGACAAAGGCCTAGCTGGAAGAGTTGCTGGATGTCAAAGCCAGCCTGCCGGGAACGGGGTTCGTCGACGCCGGCGAGGGATCGTCTAAGCGGCTTCGGGTCCGCCGCGTTGGTCTGCCGGATCTGATGCCGCGCCGTACTCTGCATTCTTGGCGCGGCTTCTGTTCGCCGCAGCGATTTTAACCGTGCACGATGATCCGTTTTCGTGTTTCCCTTCGTGGTGAAACGCATAACCGCTCCCGTCGCGCCAAATCCTGTCCCGTCACCCGTGCATTCATCCGTTGGTGATGTTGCCCCCATCGGGCATGATGCCCGTCGAATGGAAACCGTTTCGCCGCCGGCCAACATGGTCGTCTCCGACAAGCCTTACGTCCCCGTGCCGCCGTATCACGGCACGCTCTGGCCGCGGCTGATGAACCTCTATCTCCCGCGCTTTCTCTGCAATCACTACGGCACGCGGAACGTCGAGATCGCCGGCATCGAAAAGCTCCGCGCCTCGCTCGCCGCCGGCCACGGCATTCTGCTCGCGCCCAATCATTGCCGCGACGAAGACCCGTTCATCATCAGCGCCGTCGCCCGCAAGGTCGGCAAGCCGTTCTTCGTCGTCGCCTCGGCTCACCTGTTCATGCAGAGCAAGCTCAAGTCGTTTCTGCTGAGAAGGGCGGGCGCGTTTTCGATCTACCGCGAAGGGATGGACAAGCAGGCCGTGCAGACGTCCATCGAGATCCTTGAAACCGCCGAGCGGCCGCTGGTGATTTTTCCCGAAGGGCACATCTCGCGCACCAACGACCGCCTCACGCCGATGCTCGAAGGCACGGCGCTCATCGCCCGGCAGGCCGCCAAGAAGCGCGCCAAGGAAAACAAAGCCGTCGTCGTCCACCCGATCGCGATCCGCTATACCTTCCCGTTCGACATCGCCGCTGCCGCCGCGCGGATGCTCGATGAGATCGAGACCCGCCTCACCTGGCGGCCCAGCAGGGGGCTGCCGCTGCACGAGCGATTCACCAGGGTCGGTGCGGGGCTGCTCGCGCTCAAGGAACTTGAATACCTCGGCGACACGCTTGAGGGCTCCATTGCCGAGCGCATCGACAAGCTCACCAGCGCCATCCTCGCGCCGCTCGAAGCCGAGTGGACCAAAGGCAACGCCGACGGCCACGTCGTCGCCCGCGTGAAGCGGCTGCGCTCGGCGATCCTGCCCGACATGATCAAAGGCGATCTCGCCGAGTCCGAAAAGGAACGCCGCTGGCGACAACTGCAGGATGCCGACCTCGCCCAGCAGCTCTACCACTACCCGCCCAACTACGTCGCGGACGGCTCGCATCCGGCTCGAATGATCGAGACGGTCGAGCGCTTCGAGGAAGACCTCACCGGCAAGGTAAGCGTCCACGGCCCGGTCGATGCGCACGTCAACGTGGGGGATGCGATCGAAGTCTCGACCGGCCGGGAGGCACGCGGCGAGGGCGATCCGCTCATGGCGGCGATCGATACGCAGTTGCGGGGGATGCTGGGAATCGAGAATGACCGGATGCATGCATGACCAAATCCCAATCACCAACAAGGAACCAAAGTCCAATGACCAACGGGAACTGCGCACAATTTGATCGATCCGACATTGGGTTTTGGTCCTTGTGATTCTGTTGGTCATTGGCCCCTTGGTCATTGAGAACAACCCATGCTCCTCGCCGCCGAATACACCTGGGCCATCTCGAACTTCGACCTCGTCCACGCCCCCTGGCCCGTCATCGCCGTCCGCATCGGCCTTGTGATCGCCGGCATCGCCATCTGGTTCTGGAGCCAGGCGATCCTCGGAAAGCGCGTGCCCAAGGTCGCGAGTGAAGTCCCGCTTACCGATGGCATTCACCTCCTTACCGCGCGGATTCATTCGCGCTACGCGAACAACATCGCCGCCGGCAATCGCCTGCTCATCGCCTCCTCGCTCGTGATCGATCTGCTCGGCGCGTACCTGCTCTGCACCGCGATCTTCGGCGTCTCGATCCGCCCGTACCTCGGGCTGGTGATGGTCTTCGCGCTCCGACAGATCTGCCAGATGCTCTGCCCGCTCCCCGCGCCCGCGGGAATGGTCTGGCGCTACCCCGGCGTCCCGGCGATCCTCGTCACCTACGGCACCGCGACCGACCTCTTCTTCTCCGGCCACACCGCCATCGCGGTCTACGGCGCGGCAACGCTCGCCGGCCACTGGGGCGTGATCGGCCTTGGCGTTGGCCTCGCGATCGTGCTCTTCGAAGCGATCACGGTTCTGGTCCTCCGCGCCCACTACACGATGGACGTCTTCACCGGCATCGTCTGTGCCCTCTGGGTCTACAGCTTGAGTGGACCCGCAGCGGGGTGGGTGGATGGATGGATCGCGGGAGTGATCGGGTGAAGAGGACGATAGAACGCAACGGTCAAGTTGATTCGCTCGCCACGCGCTGTTGCAATGGAAACCGTGCCGCTCGCGTTCCATCCTCAAGATCGATCGTTCAACCGCGCGAATGCGCTCTACCTCGCACACGCATCGTCGGTGGCCTACGAGCGCGCGCCCGGAACCGCGGCGCTCGAGCGGCTCGGGCTTCAGACGATTGCGTTCCGCAGTCGTCTCACCCGCACGCGCGGGTTTCTCGGCGTGTGCGACACGCACGCCGTGCTCGCGTTTCGCGGCACGGATCCGCTCACGCTTCCCAACTGGGTGACCGATGTCGTGGTGAAGCTCGTGGAACACGAGCACTACGACGGTCGCGTGCATCACGGGTTCAGCTTGGTGCTAAAGCGGTCGTGGTCGCGCATCGAAACGATCCTGGAGCGCGCCAGCGAGAAGCCGCTCTTCCTCACCGGGCATTCGATGGGCGGCGCACTGGCGGTGTTGGCGGGGTGTCGGATCGCCAGGGCGGGGCGCGAGCCGGAAGCGATCTACACGTTCGGCTCGCCGCGGGTGGGGGATCGCACCTTTTGCGCCGGCTACCGACTGCCGACGTATCGCGTGGTCAACGGGCTGGACCTCGTACCCGAGATGCCGTTGGCGTCGTTGAAGCGGCTGCTGCCGATGAAGGCGAACTTCACCGGCGAGAAGATCCCCGGCCGGCGCGAGAAGGTCCTTGGCGGCCTGCACAAGGCGGCGCGGAAGGTGCGGTGCTACGGCCACGTCAAGACGCTGGTGTACATCGACCGTGACGGCCATATCGAGATCGACGCCGATATCGAGCCGTGGCACACGCACGCGGTGACGCGGGCGATCGCAACGCGCGGCACGAGCTTTCTCGAAGGCATCACCGATCATCTGATCTCCAACTACATTCGCGGACTGGAAGGGCGGCCGGCGCAGAAAGCGGCGAAAGTCCGCCGACGCGCGCGTACAGAATGACGCGCGCGTACAGAATGACGCGCGCGGGCGGAATGAAGTGCGCGAATCCCGCGGTGCGACCCGCGCGGTCCGTTGGCGGTACTCGCTTGAATCATCGGCCAGATCTGCGAGAGTAGCTGCATGGCCAGTCGCTACACGAAGTCGCCACGCTCGTATTCTCGAAAGCCCCAGTGGCTCGTGATTGCCGGGGCGCTCGCCACGCTGGTGAACACGGGGATGCGGCTGTTCAAGATGTTTCGAGGCAAGCCGGCGTCGACCACCACGACGCGCAGCACCGATCCGGGCGAGATCAAGCCGCCGGTCAGCAGCGCGCCGCCGCGCGGGCGAGCGGCCCCGCGATCGGCGCCGCCCGCGGATGCGCCCGCAGGTCCGGTCGGCACCGACGGCGGCATTCCCGACCTCTTCCGCAACAAGGTCTCCGATCGCATCGTCCAGGCGTCGGGCACGGTTGTGAAAGTGCTGCCGGACGATGAAGACACCTCCGACGGTTCCGAGCAACACCAGAAGTTTCTCGTCGAACTCGCCGACAAGAACCGGACGACGATCAAGATCTGCCACAACCTCAAGTTCGGCCGGGTGCCGGTGCGCGAAGGCGAGGTCGTGAGCTTCCGCGGCGAGTACGAGTACACCGACTTCGGCGGCAGCGTCCACTGGACCCATAAGGACCCGCGCGGCACGCACGAAGACGGCTGGATCGAATATGACGGCGAGCAGTACGGCTGACGGCCGCCGCCGGCTTGCCTGATCGGCTTCGAAACTGCACATCACGACGCTCCTGCGGTACGATCTCCTTATCGATGTCTGAAAAAGTCATCCGCGATCCGGTCCACGACGTCATCAGCCTCAACACGGCTGCGCCGACCGATCGCCTGCTCTTCCAACTCCTCAACGCCGCCGAGTTCCAGCGATTGCGGCGCATCCGCCAACTCGGCATGGCTCACATGGCCTATCCGGGCGCCGACCACTCGCGCTATTCCCACAGCCTGGGCGTGCTGCAGATGGCGCGGCGGATCCTCGACCGCCTTTCGCCGCATGTGGCGATCGATGAGGACGAACGCTGCGTCTGCCTCTGCGCCGCGCTGCTGCACGATCTGGGCCACGGACCTTATTCGCACGTGTTCGAGCGCGTGACCGGCGTGCGACACGAGCGGCTCACGTACCGCGTCATCCTCGATTCTGAGAGCGAGATCCATCGCCTGCTCATTCAGCACGACAAACTCCTGCCCGAAAACGTCGTCACGCTCCTGCAGGGCAACTGGAAGCGCAAGTTCCTCAGCGATGTCATCTCCAGCCAGCTCGATGCCGATCGGCTCGATTACCTGCTGCGCGACAACCTGATGACCGGCGCGAACTATGGCGGCTTCGATGTGAATTGGCTGCTGATGGCAATGACGATCGACCCGCAATCGCAGCGGCTCGTCGTCTTGCCAAAAGCGATCAGCGCGGTCGAGGCGTACCTGCAGGCGCGGTACCACATGTATCGCAACGTCTACTTCCACAAGGTCGTGCGCAGTGCCGAGGGGATGCTCAAGCTCGCGCTGCGTCGCGCCAAGCGACTCGCCGTGCAGGACCGGCTCGCGTGGCCGGCGCGCGATAGCGGCATCTCCCGCGCGCTGCTGGGCCAGCGGATGTCGATGGCCGAGTTCGTCGAACTGGATGATGTGTCGCTCACGCAGTGCTTCAAGGTCTGGTCGGCATCGAGTGAAGACCCGACGCTCGCCCGGCTCTGCAGTGGCCTGCTCTATCGCAGGCTCTACAAGTCGATCGATCTCACCAACCGCGCGGATGCGGCCCAGGTGTTCGTGACGGCGGCGCAGGCGGTGCTGAGCGCCGGCGGCGACCCGGAGTACGACCTGTTTTTCGACGAGCCGATCGATACGCCGTATGCGATCGATTCGACGAAGCTGGAGAAGGGGATCAAGGTCCTGATGCCCGACGGCACGTTGAAGGATGTGGCCGAGGTCTCGCCGATGACCGAGTCGCTCAATCGGCAGCTCGGGTTCAAGCGGGTTCACTACGACCCGCGGTTCCGGGATGCGGTGATGTCGAGCCTGAACGCGTAGTCGCGCGGTGTCGAGGCGGGCATAGCGTCGGTGCCCCGGGGCAGGTACGCCTGACCCGCGATTCGAGTCTATGGCGCGGGCCAACGAGTACGTTGCGCCGGGGCACCCGCTTTGCGCAGGTACTCGCTATCCAAGTCGCACGTTCCCGCAAGCGACCGATCCCGATTACCCACTCGCCGATTCGCCGGAGCTATTGAAATCACAGAATCCTTCGCGAAAACCCGCGAATTCTGCTGCGCTGATAAGCTGGGCACCGCAAAGTGCTCCGAAGTGGGTAATTCTGGGTTCCGATGGGTAATCGCCTGTAGCCCTGGATATTCGATTGCCAAAGAGCGCGCCCCATTCCCCTTTGGCGCTGCGCTTTTCGGCGCGAAAGTGCAGCGCGCGCCTCGCGAAAAACTTGTGCCAAGTTTCAAATGCAGAAACACTTAGAAGCGAACGGTCGGTCCGAGATTGGGGTGCGCTCGCACGAGTTCGTCGATCATGCGGATGTAACCCTTGCTGATGAGGGGGAACGCGTCCAAATCCAGTCGGGTCCGCAGCGCCAGCACGCGGGACTCGGTTTCGCCTTCGATCTCGACGAAGGTGCCCAGGTGAGGCAGCTCGTCGAGCTCGACCAGGCAGTCGTCCAGTTCGAAGGTCTCGCGGCGCTTCTCGAACGCGAGGGTGGCCGTGTAGCCGAGTTTGCCGAGCAGGGCGGACGCATCGTCGAAGTTCCCGATGCCGAACTCGATCTCCTCGCGGCTCTTCACCTGCGACGCCTGTGCCCGGCCCTTGAAGGTGATGACGCTCGTCGATCGTCCCGCCTCATCCTTCATCGTGCGCAGGCGCAGGCCCTGGTCCCTCGATTTGAGCGACCCTTGCGGCGTGTCGAAGAAGGCGTTGATCTCGAAGCGCGACCCGACGCGTTTCGCGCCGAGCGCGCGGAGCCTGGCGCGGACGGCGTCGAGGTCTTCGACTTTCATCTTGGCTTCGGTTTCAGTTGCCATGTTCTCGACCTTGTTCACCACGGAGACACGGAGTCACGGAGGAAAAACATTCTCATGCTCTTCTCCGTGCCTCCGTGTCTCCGTGGTAAAAATTATCCGACGACGAAGTTCACCAATCGCCCGGGCACGTACATCGCCTTCTTGATCGTCTTGCCCTCGATCCACTGTTTCACGCCGGCGTCGAGCTGCGCGGTGCCGAGGATGTCGGCCTCGCTCGCATCGGCAGGAACGGTGATCTTGCTGCGCAGCTTGCCGTTCACCTGGATCGGCAGTTCCAGTGTCTTGGATTCGAGCTTCGCCTGATCGTACGCGGGCCACGGCGCGTGCGCCACGCTTGCGGCATTCCCGAGCGTGAGCCACAACTCTTCGCACAGGTGCGGCGCGAACGGCGCGAGCAGCAGCACCAGCGCCTCGGCCAGCTTGCGAGGCAGAACGTCGAGCTTGTTGATCTCGTTGTTCAGCTTGATCAGCTCGGCAATAGCGGTGTTGAAGCGCAGGTAGGCGATGTCTTCGCCGACCTTTTTGATCGTGCGGTGCATCATTCGCTCCAGTTCATCGCTGAGAGGCGCGTTCTGGATGTTGGGCACCTTGTGGCTCTCTTCGTCGCCGAGGATGTTTCGCGCGACGGAGTTGAGGAAGCGGCTCATGCCGATGATGTCGCGCGTGTTCCACGGCTTCTGGGCTTCGAGCGGGCCCATGTACATTTCATAAAGACGGAAGGCGTCGGCGCCGTAGTCTTCGACGATCTTGTCGGGGTTGACGACGTTGCCGCGGCTCTTGCTCATCTTGAACGAGCGGGCGTCCACTGACACATTCGGGTTCGCCTTCAGGACGTACTTCTCGCCTTTCTTTTCGACGAGCATTTCCTCGACGCGCGTGGCCACCACGCGCTCGCCGGTCTGCCGGTGATAGCCGACGAACTGCGGACCTTTCTCGCCGGCTTCGTCGCCGAGCTTTTCGAACTCAGTGGCGCTGACGGCTTTGCCGCCGTATTCGAAGAAGTGGAACTCCGTCTCGCCGAGGATCATTCCCTGGTTCACCAGGCGATTGAACGGCTCGTTCGTGCTGACGTGGCCGAGGTCGAAGAGGACCTTGTGCCAGAACCGCGCGTAGAGCAGGTGCAGCACCGCGTGCTCGACGCCGCCGACGTAAAGATCGACCGGCATCCAGTACTTTTCCTTTTCCGGGTCGACGAACCGCTCGGTGTTGTGCGGGTCGAGGTAGCGCAGGTAATACCAGCACGAGCCGGCCCACTGGGGCATGGTGTTGGTCTCTCTCATCAGTTGAGAGTTGAGAGTGGAGAGTTGAGAGTTGGCTGCGGGTGTGAAGCTCAGCCAGTCTTTGATCGTGGATAGCGGCCCTTCGGGCGTGCCGGTCGGCTTGAAGTCCTTGATCTCCGGCAGCAGCACCGGCAGTTCGCTCTCGCTGATCGAATGCGCGACGCCTTTCTCATCCAGCACGATCGGGAAGGGCTCGCCCCAGTAGCGCTGGCGGGAAAAGAGCCAGTCGCGAAGCTTGTAGTTCACGCGCTTGCGGCCGTCGCCGGTTTCTTCCAGGTAGGCGATCATCCGCGCCTTGGCTTCCTCGGTGTTCATGCCGTCGAGGAACTTGCTGTTGATCGCAACGCCTTCTTCGGTCATCGCCGCCAGGAATCGGCCCGGCTCGCGGATGTAGTCTCCGAGCACCAGTTCCCACTCGGCGTCGGTCGAGGTCTTCAGTTTCTCCTCGACGGTCCTGATCGCGGCGCGGTGCGCGTCGGTGATTTTCTGGCGCATTTCCGCCGGCAGCTTGTCCCAGCTGATTTCCTGTCCGGTCTCCTTCGCGGTCGTTTTGACGACCTGGCTCGGATCGAGCGCGCGGAACTTGGCCAGCGATTGATCGTGCAGCCACTGTCGCGAGGGTTTGACGACCGCGCGGATCGGCAGGCCGAACTTCTTGGCGAACTCGAAGTCGCGCTCATCGTGTGCCGGCACGGCCATGATCGCGCCGGTGCCGTAGCCGGTGAGGACATAGTCGGCGATCCAGATGGGGATCTTCTCGTCATTCACAGGATTGATCGCGTACGCGCCGGTGGAGACGCCGGTCTTATCCTTCGCGCCTTCCTGACGCTCACGATCGCTCTTGGAAGCAGTCTGCGCGCGGTACCTGGCGACGGCCTCCTTCTGTTCCGCAACCGTGATCCTGTCCACGAGATCGTGTTCGGGTGCGAGGACCATGTAGGTCGCGCCGAACAGCGTATCGGGCCGTGTCGTGAAGACGCGGACATACGGCTCGTCGATCCCTTCCGGCGGATCGACCAGATCGAAATCGACTTCGGCACCGATCGAGCGGCCAATCCAGTTCCGCTGCATTTCCTTGATGCTTTCGGACCAGTCCAGCGGCGCGAGGTCTTCGATCAGGCGTTCGCAGTACGCGGTGATGCGCATCAGCCATTGGCGCAGCGGGCGACGCTCGACGGGATATCCGCCGCGCTCGCTCTTGCCGTCGATCACTTCTTCATTCGCCAGCACCGTGCCGAGCGCCGGACACCAGTTCACCGGGACTTCGGCCATATACGCCAGGCGATGGTTGTCGATGACGACCTGCCGTTCTTCAGGCGAAAGCTCGGTCCAGCGGCGCTCGATGCCGGTCTCGCCGGAGATGGCTTCCAGACCTTCGGTCGTGGAGTTCAGAACGACCGAGTAATCCGGCGCGACGACGTAATTCTCGTTTTCCAATTCGTTGAGCAGGTGAGTGATCGGCAGCGCCTTCTTCGCCCGGGTGTCGTAGTAGCTGTTGAAGAGCTGGAGGAAGATCCACTGCGTCCACTTGTAGTACGCGGCGTCGGTGGTGTTGATCTCGCGGTCCCAGTCGTAGCCCAGGCCGAGAGATTGGATCTGCCTCTTGAAGTTCTCGACATTGGCCTTGGTGGAAATGGAAGGGTGGACGTTGTTCTTGCGTGCGTATTCTTCTGCGGGCAGGCCGAACGCGTCCCAGCCCATGGGGTGAAGGACGTTGAACCCTTTCATGCGCAGGTATCGGCTGACGATGTCGGTGGCGGTGTAACCTTCGGGATGGCCGACGTGAAGGCCGGTGCCGCTGGGATACGGAAACATGTCGAGCACGAACGCCTTGGGCTTGTTGGAAGCGGGGGATCCGTCACCGCCGGCGTCTTTGGGGTCGAGCGCGCGGAAGGTCTTGTGTTCCTGCCAGTAGCGCTGCCACTTTTTCTCGATGCTCGTAAAGTTGTAAGGCATAAGTCAGTTGATGATATGTAAAATTCGAGTCGGCGCAAATGCGCATGGCACCGCGCAAATGTGCGAGCGACCGCGCAAACGGGATCGAAAGTGCCTATGATGGGCTCACAATGAAACGCACGAACGCCATCGGCCGCCTTCTGGCGGAGCCCGATTTGGTTGCGCTTGCGCGCGCCTGCGGGGAAAAGAAAAATGTCGCCGTCGCCGGCCTCTGGGGCAGCAGCGTCGCCGCCGTCGTGGCGGCGGTGCGCGCCCAGACGAAGCGGCCGATCGTCCTGATCTGCGGCCACATCGACGAAGCGGATGACCTGGCCGACGATCTGGAGTTGTTCACCGGCGCGAGCGAGCGGCCGGCGGTGCTTCAGGCGGTCGAAGCGTCGGCAGGGCTCGGCCGCGCCAGTGAAGAACAGGTGGCCGAGCGACTGCGGCTGATCTATCGCTGCGCCAATAGTGACGCAAAAACGCAGTGCGACATCATCGCGCCCATCCAGGCGCTCATGCAGTCCGTGCCGACGAAGGATGAACTCAAGCATCTCGTCTACCAACTCGCGCCAGGCATCATGCTCGAGCCGGAGAAGCTCATCGTCTGGCTCAGCGACCACGGCTACAACCGCCTGGACCAGGTGGAAGTCCCCGGTGATTTCGCCGTCCGCGGCGGCATTATCGACATCTATATCCCCGGCGTGATCCCGGGGACCGATCAGGTGGGGCAGGCGATCCGCGTCGACTTCTTCGGCGACCAGGTCGAATCGATCCGCAGCTTCGACGTCGAGACGCTCGGCTCCGGCGACAAGGTCCAGCAGATCACGCTTTACGACATCGCCGGCAAACCCGCCACGACGACCACCTCGCTCTTCAACCTTCTGAGCGAGAAGACGATCGTCATCTGGTGGGCGCCGCTGGAGATCAGCGAACAGGCCAAGAGCTATCTCGATCGTATCAACGACCAAAGGGGCATGTATCCGCTCTCGGCAATCATCAAGAGTGCCGCACGATTCAACACGCTGGAGTTGTCGCAGTTCGAACAGGGGACCAAGAGTCCGTCGCTGCTGAGCGACCATCCCGATTACGTTGCCAAGCTGCCGATCGGATCAGTTCAGAAATTCGAAACGGATGTGAAGAAGGCGCTCACGGAACTCGCGGAGACCGCCCAGGAACAGGACGTGGCGGTCTACTGCGAGAATGAGGCGGAGATGCACCGCTTCGGTGAGTTGTTGGAGCAGCATCAGCCGGGGTTGCGCGAGAAGATTGAGATCGAGAAGGGGTATCTGCATCGTGGGTTTATCTGGGGTAGGGTGGGCTTCAGCCCACGTGAAGAGGAAGATGGCGAGGAAGAAAACCGTGGGCTAAAGCCCACCCTACTCCTGGGCCACCACGAACTCTTCAACCGCTACGAAGTTCGGCGCCGCCTCAAGCGCTCCGTCGCGGCCAAGCCGATCGACTCGTTCCTCGATCTGCAGGGCGGCGATTACGTCGTCCACGTCGCGCATGGCATCGCGAAGTTCACCGGCATTCACACCGTGAACAAGGATGGCAAGACCGAGGAGTATCTCACGCTGCGCTTCGCCGAGAGTGCGGTGTTGCACGTGCCGGCGAACCGGATCAATCTCGTTCAAAAATACATCGGCGGGTTCAACGGGCATCCGCAACTCTCGCGGCTTGGCTCAGGCTCATGGGAGAAGCAGAAGGAAAAGGTCAGCGAAGCCGTTATGGACATGGCGGCGGAACTGTTGGAGGTTCAAGCGGCGAGGCAGGCGCAGCCGGGCGTCGCGTTTCCGCCGGATACGCCTTGGCAGAACGAGTTCGAGGCCGAGTTCCCCTACACGCCGACGGCGGATCAGCTCACCTGCGCGAGCGAGATCAAGCTCGACATGCAGCAGCCGCGGCCGATGGATCGCCTGCTGTGCGGCGACGTCGGCTACGGCAAGACCGAACTGGCGATGCGGGCCGCGTTCAAGGCCGTTGAGGCCGGAAGGCAGGTCGCCGTCCTCGTGCCGACGACGATCCTCGCCGAGCAGCACGAGCAGTCGTTCAAACAGCGCTTTCGCGACTATCCCTTCGTCATCGATTCGATCAGTCGATTCAAGACCGGCAAAGAAGGTCGCGACATTATCAAGGCGGCCAAAGCAGGCGAAATCGACATTCTCATCGGCACGCACCGCATCCTCAGCAAGGATGTCCAGTTCGCCGATCTGGGGCTCGTCGTCATCGATGAAGAACAGCGTTTCGGCGTGAAGCACAAGGAAGATCTCAAGAAGTTTCGTGCGACGGTGGATGTGCTGACGATGTCGGCGACGCCGATCCCGCGCACGCTCCACTTCAGCATGGTGGGCTTGCGGGACATCAGTTCGCTGACCACCGCGCCGCAGGACCGGCGCAGCATCGTGACGGAAGTGACCGCGTACGACACGGAACGGGTTCGCCTTGCCATCCAGAGGGAACTGGCGCGCGAAGGGCAAGTCTATTACGTTCACAACCGCGTGGAAGACATCCTCGAAGTCGGCGAAAAGCTCACGCGGCTGGTTCCCGATGCGCGGATCGTCGTCGGTCACGGGCAGATGACCGAGGATGAGCTCGAAGACGTCATGCTCAAGTTCATCCGCCACGAGGCCGACATCCTCGTCTGCACGACGATCATCGAGAGCGGCCTGGATATCCCCAACGCCAACACCATGATCATCGAAAACGCCGACCGCTTTGGCCTCAGCCAGCTCCACCAGCTGCGCGGCCGCGTCGGGCGATACAAGCATCGCGCGTACTGCTATTTACTCTTGCCCGCGGATCGTCCGGTGACGCCGGTCGCGGCGAAGCGCTTGAAGGCAATCGAGGAGTATTCGCACTTGGGCGCCGGCTTCAAGATCGCCATGCGCGACCTGGAAATCCGCGGCGCCGGCAACATCCTCGGACCGGAACAGAGCGGTCACATCTCGGCCGTTGGCTACGAACTGTATTGTCAGCTGCTCGAAGAAGCCGTCGAACAGATTAAGACCGGCGCGAAGCCGGTCCGGCCCGAGGCACACGTCGAGCTGGGCATCAGCGCGTTCATCCCGAAGACGTATGTCGTCGCCGATCGGCAGCGGATGGATATGTACCGGCGCGTGAGCCGTTGCAGTTCGATCGAAATGGTGCACGAGCTGCAGAAGGACATGCACGACGCCTTCGGCGAGCCGCCCAGACAGGTGATGATCCTGCTCGCGCTCACCGAGCTGCGCCTGCTCGCCGGCTTCTTCGGCATCGATTCGATCATCAAGAAGGATCCCGACATCGTCATGAAGGTGACGGACGCGAGCCGGGCGCAAAAGTGCCTGACCGGCGCGCCGGGACGCTTGAGCGTTGTCGATCTGCAGACGGTCTACCTGCGGATGCCGGCGACTTTCATGGACAGCGACGCCGCGCTGTTGACGCTGCGAAATCTGATGCTCAAGGCGTACGAGAAGGAACCGAAACCGGGCGCACCGCCTTTTGAAGAAAAACCGGTGGCACAGACCCAGGCGTTCACGATGTGAATGTCGCGCACCAGAGAACGCCGCGATGGCAATTGCCGATTTGAACGTCACGCCGGCTGACGACGCCAGTACATGAAATCGACATCGATCGCGGACCCGCCCGATCGGCGGATCATGTTTACCGCCTGCGCGCGATGATGGGTCGAGTGGGTGATGCCTTGCAGGATCATCTCGTGCAGCGGCGCGCGATAGAGCGTGCCCTTGCTATCGCGATACACCAGGCGCGTCTCCAGCGATGCTTCCTTGAGGGAAGCAAGGAACGCGTCGCGATCTTTCCATAGCGCGTCGCAGTCCGTGCGAATCTCGGCGGGGGTGTGGGGCGTGTCATACGGCGGCCAAGGGCACTCGGCGTTGCCGCGCCAGCGCTCGAGCCATACCTTCTCCGCGACGCAAATGTGCCAGAGCGTCTTGCGGAGCGTACCCAGGCCCATGTCGAACGGCTCATCGATCTTCGCCGCATCGAGCGTGGCGGCCGCGGTCAGGATCCGGCGGTTCATCTCGTCGCTGTAGGCGAGCTGCACGGCGAGGGAGTCGAGGACGTTCATGCGGGAAGTCTATCGACGAGCGATCGCGCTCGGAAGGCGCGATAGCTGTCGATCGAGAAGAGCACCAGCCCGAGCCAGATCATCGCGAAGCTCACCAGCCGGTTGGAAGAGAATTGCTCTCGCAGGATCAGCGTTGCCACCAGGAATTGAACGCTCGGGCTGATGAACTGGAGAATGCCCATCGTCGAAAGCTGTACGCGCGGCACGGCGTACGCAAACAGGATAAGCGGGATGGCGGTGATGACGCCTGCCGCAACCAGCAGCCAGTACGCGCCGGCGGGCGGAAGCGGCGCGCCGTAGTGCGGCGCGATCGCGATGTAGCCGATCGCCACCGGGAGCAGCAGAAGGGTCTCGACGCCGAGCCCGACGATAGGGCCCACCTTGAGACGCTTCCTCAACAAGCCATAAAACCCGAACGACAACATGAGCGCGGCCGCGATCCAGAGGTCGTTCGAGTCGTGGTAGATCAGCCAGCCCACGCCCGCCGCGGCGAAAAGGAGCGAGATGATCTGAATCGGGCGCAATCGCTCGCCGAGCACGACGACGCCCAGAAGCACATTCATCAACGGCGTTAAGAAGTATCCGAGCGATGCCGCGACGAGCTGGCCCCGGTGAGAGGCTTCGATGAAGACGATCCAGTTGATCGCGATGAGCACGCAGGTGATCAGGAGTCCCACGGCCAGTCGACGGTCTCGCAACGCGAGGAACATCATCCGCAGGTCGCCGCGAAAAAACAGGATGGACGAAACGAAGACCAGCGACCAGATGATGCGGTGGGCGAGAAGAGTGCGCGGTTCGACGAAATCGGTGACGTGGTGGAAGTAGAGCCCGACGACCCCCCACACCAGGTACGCGGAACCCGCGGCGCAGAGGGCGGTGATCTTTGAGGAGCGGTCATTTATCCCTGATCTCGAAGTCATCCGGCTTCCCAAAATGAAGGCTGCCCCAGCTCAGCCGGGGCAGCCAATTCAATTTCAGGTTAACAGGAACGATCGATCAAGTCGCGGGTTCGATCGTCGTCAGGTTGCGTCGCTGGCCTGAGGCACCTGCGGCTTCTCTCCCGATTCGACCGGCGGGGTCGTCTCGGCATCGAAGTTCAGGTACTTCTTCTCGTCGCCTTCCATTTTCACGCTGACCTTCACGACATTCTTGCCGCGGAAGTTGCCGCGAAGAATCTCTTCGCTGAGCGGATCTTCCACGAACTGCTCGATCGCTCGGCGAAGCGGACGCGCGCCGAAATCGGTGCTCGTTCCCTTCTCGATCAGGAACTCTTTGGCTTCCTGCGTGAGCTCGAGATTGATGTCATGGTCCTGCAGACGCAGGCGAACCTTGTTAAGCTCGAGGTCGATGATCGCGCCCAGATGTTCCTTGGTCAGCGGCTTAAAGACGATGACGTCGTCGAGTCGGCCGATGAATTCCGGGCGGAAGAAGCGCTCGATCTCCTTCATCAGAAGGTCTTTCATCTTCTCGTAGCTGTTGTCCTCGGCGCTGGTCTTGCTGCCGCGGCCCTGTAGGCCGAACGACTGCACGCCGCCCTTGATCAGGTCTGCGCCGATGTTGCTGGTCATGATCATGATCACATTCCGGAAGTCGACCTTGCGGCCGAAGCTGTCGGTGAGGTGACCTTCTTCCATGATCTGCAGCAGCATGTTGAAGACGTCCGGGTGGCCTTTTTCGATTTCGTCGAGAAGGACGACCGCGTAGGGCCGGCGACGGATCTTTTCCGTGAGCTGGCCGCCTTCTTCGTAGCCGACGTATCCGGGAGGCGCGCCGATGAGGCGGCTCACGTTGTGCTTCTCCATGTACTCGCTCATGTCGATCTGCACGAGTGCATCGTCGTCGCCGAACATGAACTCGGCGAGCGCCTTGGAGAGCAGCGTCTTGCCGACGCCGGACGGCCCGAGGAAAAGGAACTTGCCCATCGGCCGTTTCGGATCGCGAAGACCCGAACGTGCCCGGCGAATCGTCTTGGCGACCGCCTTGATCGCTTCATCCTGGCTGATGACCTTCTTGTGCAGTTCGTTCTCGAGTTCGAGCAGGCGCGAAGCCTCTTCCTTCTCGAGACGGGTGAGCGGCACGCCGGTCATCTTGCTGACGACTTCGGCGATGACTTCTTCATCGACGACGCCATCCACTTCCTTCGAGCGGTCGCGCCACTGCCGCTGCATGTCTTCCTTCTTGGCACGCAACTGCTCGGCCTGATCGCGAAGCCGTGCGGCTTCTTCGTACTCGGCATTCTTGACGGCTTCGTCCTTCTGGATGCTGAGCCGTTCGATCTGTTCTTCGAGTTCCGCGAGATTTGGCGGCTTGGTCATCGAACGCAGACGCACGCGGGCGCCGGCTTCGTCGATGACGTCGATCGCCTTGTCCGGCAGGAAACGGCCGGTGATGTAACGTTCAGACAGCTCGACGGCAGCCTGCAGCGCGGCATCGGTGATCTGCACGCGGTGGTGCGCTTCGTAACGATCGCGCAGACCCTTGAGGATCTCGACCGCATCCACCTTGTTCGGCGGATCGACCTGGATCGACTGGAAGCGACGGGCAAGGGCTGCATCCTTCTCGATGTACTTGCGGTACTCGTCAAAGGTGGTCGCACCGATGCACTGGATCTCGCCACGGCTCAAGGCCGGCTTGAGAACGTTCGATGCATCGATCGCGCCTTCAGCGCCGCCGGCACCCACGAGCGTATGAAGCTCATCGATGAAGAGGATGATGTTCTTGGCGCGGCGGACTTCGTTCATGACTGCCTTGATGCGCTCTTCGAACTGGCCACGGTACTTGGTCCCGGCGACCATCATGGCCAGGTCGAGCACGACGACGCGACGAACGGCCAGCAGTACCGGGAAGCTGCCCGAAACGACCATCTGCGCGAGGCCTTCGACAATGGCGGTCTTGCCCACGCCGGCTTCGCCGAGCAGGACAGGATTGTTCTTCTGACGTCGGCAGAGGACCTGCACGACGCGTTCGATTTCGTTCTTGCGGCCAATGACCGGATCGAGCTGGCCTTCGCGGGCGAGTTCGGTGAGATCGCGGCCGAAGGAATCCAAGGCAGGGGTCTTGCTCTTCTTGGAACCTGCCGCCGGCGCAGCGCCGGCATTGCCGGAGCTGGCGCGCTCGCCGCTGGGGGCGGATTCTTCGCTCTCCTGGCCGGCACCGAGAAGGTTGAGGACTTCCTCGCGGACCTCTTCGAGCTTCAGGCCAAGATTCATCAGCACCTGCGCCGCCACGCCATCGTGCTCGCGCAGCAGGCCCAGCAGCAGGTGTTCGGTGCCGACGTAGTTATGATTGAGGGTTCGCGCCTCTTCGATTGCGTATTCGATCACCTTTTTGGCGCGCGGGGTCTGGGGGAGCTTGCCCATAGTGACCATCTCTGGGCCGCTCTTAACGAGTTTTTCGACTTCAAGGCGGACCTTGCGGAGATCGACGTCGAGGTTCTTGAGAACATTCGCGCCGACGCCGGAGCCTTCCTTGACCAGTCCGAGCAGGATGTGCTCGGTTCCGATATATTCGTGGTTGAATCGCTGGGCTTCCTGGTTGGCCAGGGCCATCACTTTTCTCGCACGATCCGTAAAGCGTTCAAACATCGATCTTCTCCTTGCCCCGAAAGTGTCGGGGACCGCCCCGACAAAAATTGCGGGGCCGACAGGTTTTCTCCCTGCCATCTCGCTGATTCTAGGACGCCCGGTCAAGTCTGCCAACGTCCGCGACACATGAGCCGCCTGTCGAACATGCGCACACCACCAGGCAAACTCCCCGGACACGCGAACTATTCGCTATGTCCGGCTAAGGCTTCATCGGCAAACCGCTGCCGCACAATCACACGACGCTTGCCGGATCGAGACCCTTGCACGTACGGGGGTGAATCGGTCGGCCGACAATCCGCAATCGCTTACGCGGGCGGACCGTTCGCACTGACCATTAGAACAGCATGAATGGCAGGCCTTTTCGTACCGGAGGAAGAATAAGCGAACGCTGTGCCAATGCGATGTCGGCTGGCGGTCCACAAACCGATGGTCTCAGTGATATCGACGCGATTTGCGCATGGAGAACTTCACACCTTTGACAAGCGGACCGATCTTTCCGACAAGTGTCGGCCCGGCCGCGCGCGGGCGCGACGAACGCCAATGGAAAAGGAAAGGTAATGCGGTTTCTCACTGAGCTTTACGAACTGCTTCGACATCTAGGTGACCAGGCCCGTTGGGAACACTTCATCGAATTCGTCGGCGGAGCCTCCACGGTCTACGCCGTCATGTTCATGATCGTTTTCGTCGAGACCGGTTTTGTCATCATGCCGTTCCTTCCCGGCGACTCACTGCTGTTCGCCTTGGGCGCAATCGGGTGTCAACTCGAAGGATTCAACTACAAGCTGGCATCCGCACTGTTGATCGTCGCTGCCCTCTGCGGCGACAACGTCAACTACTGGGTCGGCCGGAAGCTCGGGCCGGTCATCTTCAGCAGGGAGGCCGACGCGGTCGCCCACGGCCAGAAGCCGGGCATTTTCGTCCGCCTCCTGAACAAGAAACATCTGCACAAGACCGAATCGTTCTTCGCCAAGCATGGACCGAAGGCGATCATCCTCGCGCGGTTTGTGCCCATCGTCCGCACATTCACCCCCTTCGTCGCCGGCATGGGCCGGATGAATTACGGCCGGTTCCTGTTGTTCAGCGTCATCGGCGCGGTTCTGTGGGTGGGCATCTGCGTCGGTGCGGGCGTGATGCTCGGCAACGTCGAGTTCGTGAAGAAGCATTTCGAACTGGTGTTGCTGGCGATCATCGCGGTGACGGTCCTGCCGGTCGCGATCGAGGTAGTCAAAAACATTCGTGCGTCCCGGTCGGTCAAGAGTCTTGAGGATTCTTAGCGGGAAATCGCGGCAGGATGGCTCCAAAGCCAAACCCTCAGGTCTTTCGTTTCCGTGAAATCGCTGAAATGACGAAGCGATAACTCAGGACGGATGTCTCTCGGAGATCGTGCCAAACGCTCCCGATTTCCCGTCAAACTCGTCTGTCGAATCCCAACATCTGTGTTTCGGAGTCGTCATGCCTTTCAACAACCCTGAAAGTTTCACATCTGCGCTGCGGCGGCCTATATTTCAGTAAGTTCTGAAACATAGGAGTTAGCCATGGTCGTCGAAACCGTCGTAGCCGAGCAGAAGAAATCAGGCGTCGAAGAGCAGCTCAAGCGGGTGCAGGATGAGTTCATTCGCCGCTGGGGCGAGATGGGTCAGACCTGGGGCATCAACCGCACGATGGCCGAGATCCACGCGCTCTGCTACATCACCGCCGCGCCCCAGTGTACGGATGACGTGATGGAGCGGCTGAATATCAGCCGCGGCAACGCCAGCATGAGCCTTCGCGCCCTCTGCGACTGGGGAATTATCCGCCGCTACCACAAGCGTGGCGAGCGGCGCGAGTATTTCGAATCGTTGAGCGACGTGTGGGAAATGTTCTCCATCATCGCCGCCGAGCGCAAGCGCCGCGAGATGGACCCTGTTCTGGAGACGATCAAGAAGTGCCAGGCGATGCTCGACGAGAACAATCTCGGCGCCGCCGCCAAGAGCGAGGCCGTGCTCGCCACGCGTCGCCGGCTCGAAGGCATGGAAGAGTTCATGAGCGTGACGAACAAGATCTTTGCCGCGTTCATCAGCAACACCCGCGCGGGGCTGAACAAGGTGGTGAAGGTGCTGCTCAAGGCGCTTTGAGGTCGCAGGAAAGACTCGCGGACGATGCCGAATGTCGAGTGTTCGAAATCCGAATGAATGACGGATGCCCGAATCCCGAATAGAAGGAGCTCATTCGATACTCGGATTTCGATTATTCGTGATTCGGGGTGCTCGGCTGCGTCGCTGCGTCAATCCGCTTCTGGTACTTGTCGCGCAGCATCTTGTGGCGATCGTTGAGGTCGACTTCGCGACCTTGCACGTACGCACGTTCGACGTGTGTCGGGATCTCGAGGATGTCGCCGTCGGCGATGAAGATCGTCGCGTCCTTCCCGACCTCGATCGAACCGACTCTCGCATCGATACCCAGAATCTGTGCCGGCCAGAGTGTGATGGACTTGAGCGCATCGTCGCGCGGCAGATCGAACGCGATCGCGCTGGCGGCCTGATAGGGGAGGTTGCGGGCGAGCATCGTCCAGCCGCCGGTCGTAATCGCGAAGCGGATGCCGCCTGCCTTGAGTTTCGCCGGGAGCGAATAGATGGCGTCATACCCGTCATCTGCGCTTCCGGGCACGCGGTGCGTGCCGGTGAATATCACGGGAACATCCTCGGCCTTGAGCAGATCGATACAGCGGTCGGCATCGCGCCCGCCGACGATGACGCAGCGGACATTCTGCCGTTTCGCGAACGCGACGGCGGCGTTGATCTGGCCCATTTCCTCCGAACGAATGAAAAGCGGAATCGTTCGATTCAGAACTGGCCGCATCGCTTCCCAGCGGGCGTCGAAGTTCGTCGCGCGGGTCGTGGCGGTACTGACACTTGCGGCGCGTTCGTAGGCGCGGGCGTCGTCGAAGACCTGGTCGATCTGCTTGAGCACTCTGGCGCGACCCTCGACCTGTTGACGCGCGGCTTCGGGATTGTCGGCGTCGCGGGTCGTTTGCATGCTCGGCCAGTTCATCACCACGCCTGCCGAGGCTTGGAGCGTCATCTGCTCGTAGGTCCACCCATCCAGCATCATCACCGCGCTCGTTCCGGAGAAGAGTCCGCCGGTGGGCATGACATGGGCGATCAGGATGCCGTTGGAGCGCGTGGTGGGGATCAGTTCACTGTCGGGATTCACCGCGATCTGCGCCCTGGCATTCGGATTGATCGCGCCGGTTTCGCTCATGTCGAGCGTGCCGCGGACCGAGTCGATTTCGGTCAAACCGAGCTGATCGGACGAGTCGATCAGGCCGGGATAGATTTCCTTTTCCGTGCAGTCGATGACGGTCGCATCCGCCGGCACATCGACCTTGCCGATGGCGGCGATCTTTCCGTCCCGAAGCAGCAGGGAGCCGTCTTCGATCGTCTTGCCGCTGACGGTGTGGATCGTCGCGTGCGTGAACAGGATGGTTCTCGCTGGCTGAGTGGACGGCGCCTGATCACTGGCAAATGCCATCGAGCCGGCAAGCAGCGCCGCTAGGGAAGCGAGAATGAGAGTTCGACGGATGGGCATGGTGAATTCGCGTTAGTCGTATTTATCTTCGTGCTCACAGAGTTCGGCCGGCCGGCGCGGGAACTCGCCCGGCTGGGCCATCGGCGCGCCGGAGGTGAGGACTTTCTGAATGAGCGTCAGCTTTTCCTTCTGAACCTTTTTCTGTTCGGCGGCGTCTTCCTGACGATCGAAATACTTTCGGCCATCGATCCAGGTCTGCTCGACGCGCGATGCGAGGTTCAGCGGCGATCCGGTCCAGATGACGAAGTCGGCATCCTTGCCCACTTCGAGCGAGCCGGTGCGGTTATCGACCTGGAGTTGGATGGCCGGATTAATTGTGACGAACTTGAGCGCCTCGGCCGGCTCGACGCCACCATATTTCACGGCCTTTGCAGCCTCGGTGTTGAGCCGTCGGGCCATTTCCGGATCGTCCGAGTTGAAGCTTACGATCAGGCCGGCCTGTTTCATCAGCGCGCCGTTGTAGGGAATCGCATCAAACACTTCGAACTTGTACGCCCACCAGTCGGCGAAGGTGCTGGCCATCGCGCCGTGCTTCTGCATCTCCGGCGCGACCTTGTACCCTTCGAGAATGTGTTGAAACACGTTGATCTTGAAGCCGATCTTCTCGGCCGTTCGCATGAGCGCGAGGATTTCGTCCTGTCGGTAACTGTGACAGTGCACCATCCGCGCGCCGGTGATGATCTCGACCAGCGCATCCTGCTCCAGATCCTTTCGCGGCGGGATGCCGGTGTGATTCGCGTTCCAGGCGTCCCACTGGCGCTGATAGTCCTTCGCGGCTTGGAATGCGTCGAGCATGAGCTCTTCGACGCCCATTCGAGTCTGCGGGTAACGGCTGTCGAAACGGTCGCCCCAGTTCGATTGCTTGGGGTTTTCGCCGAGCGCGAACTTTACGCCGGGCTTTGAGCCGGCGAACTTCAGTTCTTCCGGCAACGCGCCCCAGCGGAGCTTGATGACCTGGTTCTGTCCGCCGATCGCGTTGGCCGAGCCGTGTAGGATATTGCTGGTGGTGACGCCGCAGGCGAGCTGGCGATAGATGTTGATGTTGGTCGGGTCGATGAAATCGCCGATGCGGACTTCGCAGGTGATCGCCTGGCCGCTTTCGTTGACGCCGCCGTCGGTGGCGATGTGGCTGTGACAGTCGATGATGCCCGGCGAGATGTGCCGGCCGCTTGCGTCGATGATCAGCGCGTCCGCCGGCACCGTTCGCGCCACCGCCGGGCCGACGTAGGCGATCTTGCCCGCGTTGATGACGATCTCACCGTTCTCGATCACGCCGGCCTGTGCGCTGGTCCAGATCGTCGCGTTGCGGATCCAGACGAACGCCGGCTGCGCCGGCAGGCCGTTGCGACCATAGGCACCCAGCGGAAAGGTCGGTTCGAACGACGCGGCCTTGTCCGCGGGTTTGGAACTCGCCTGCGTCGAGGGTTGTGTCGTCGGTTGCGTGGCGGGCTGAGAAGCGGGTTGAGTTGCCGGAACGTCAGTTGGTCGAGTGCCGAGCAACGTCATGCTCGACCCGTCGGGAAAGATCACCATTCCGCGGAGTGCCGAGCCGTCGAACACGAGCGAGACGCCGGAGACGCCCTCGCGGCCCGTGACTTCATTCGGCAGCGTAAGGCTGACCGCGCCGGCAGTTACTTCGGCGTTGGAGGCGGGCTTGAGCGCGGGCTGAGTGCTGGCATCCGTCGCCTTGGCGACGGTCGCGTTCCCGTCGGCATTGATCTGCAGCCTGAACGACAGCTCGCCGCCACGAACGAGCCATTCGCCGGCGATCTTCTCGTTGCTGCTCTGCGTCTGCTGGAAGCGCGTGCCGCTCACCCACGTTTCGAGGATGTGCGATTTCGGGTCCAGGGGATGGCCGTCGGTGATGAGGAAGCTGGCGATCTTGCCCGCGGCGATGGTGCCCAGCTGCGAATCGACGCCGAGGATTTTCGCGGGGACAGTCGTGAGCGCGTCGAGCGCATCCTCGCGCGACAGGCCGCGCTCGATCGCGGTACGCACTGCCGGGACGAACAGTCCCGGGTCACGGAGCCCGTTGGAACTGAAGGCGATCTCCGCGCCGGCGCGGCGAAGCCGCGCCGGGTTCTCGGGCGCGAGGTCCCAGTGCATGAGTTGCTCTAGGGTGATCGATCGAATCTTCTCCGGCGTCGACACGTCCGGCGCCTTCGGGAAGTTCAGCGGCACGATCACCGGCATCTTCAGCTTCGCGACTTCATCGGCCAGGCGGTAGTCGTACCCGTCGGACCGGATGATTCCGTGCAGGTGAAACTCGCCGCTGATCGTGCCGGTGCGGAGCAGGTACATCTCGTCCGGCGCATCGATCATGAACGGCTTCTTCGAGTTGATGAATGCGTTGAACTGCTCGAGGGCGGCATTCGATTCGATCGCCGGCAATTCCGGATGCTGCTCGACGGTCTGGATGGCGCCGCCGTACCACGCGGCGTCGTAGAGCGATTGGCGCACCAGCGCGTACGCGCCCATCGGCGAACTGGGATAGCCTTCGGGATTGGTCTGGTTCAGGCTCACGTGCATCGCCACTTCGCCAGCGACGAGCGCGTTGCTGCTGGCCGAATCATCTGCCGACACAACGCTGCCGGTTCCTTTGATGACGCCATACGACGGCGCGACGTAACGCGCGACGATCCCCTGGGATCGCCAACGTCCGTTGGCGCGCGGATCGGGTCGGTAGAGGGACGCGATGCGGACCTGAGGATTGACCAGCGGGTTCCAGTACCGTGAAGTTTCGGTCTGTGAGGCGGCCTTGCATAGATCGGCGGGCCACTCGGCATAGGCGTCGATGAAGCCGGGGTAGATCGACTTGCCGGCGAGATCGATGACCACCGCGGTCGCCGGCGCCTTCACCTCTTTCCCGACGGCGAGAATCTTCCCGTCGCGGATCAACAGGCTCGCATCCGCGAGGGACGTCCGGGAGTCGCAGACGATCGTCGCATGAGTGAAGAGGGTCTCGCGAGGCGTATTCTGGCGAAGCCCCTCCGGCGGCGCCGTCTGGGCGACGGGATCGGCGTGGCCGACCCGCGAAACCAGGAGCAGGCAACTGAATGTCAACGCGAGCCGGCAGGCGAGGTTCATGGCCGGAGCATCATCGCGGGCAATGCGGTAAACACCAGAGAAAAACGGTTCAAACAATTGTTTGACAATTCAAACACGTGTTTTATACTCGTCGAGGATGGAACGCGCGGAGATGCGGGCAACCTCTTCCGATTATGAACGGGACGCGACGCGGAAGCGGCTGCTTCTTGCCGCCGGCGAAGTCTTCGCCGAGCACGGGTTTCAACACGCCACCGTCCGGGACATCTGCCATCGCGCCCAGGCGAACGTCGCGGCGATTCAGTATCACTTCGGCGGCAAGACGGCGCTCTACCACGCGGCGTTCCGCTACTGGTTTGATGAATCGCAGGCGCTCTTCGCCGACACCGCACCGTCGGACCGAGCGCGTCCCGCAAAGACCAGGCTGGCCGCGTTTGTCATGTTCTTTCTGAAACGCCTGCTCTCGCCGGGGAAACCGGCGTGGCACGCGAAGCTGATGGCGCGCGAAATGGTCGAGCCGACCGGCGTCCTGGAGGTCATGGTCAACGCCGCGATGAAGCCGATGCTGATGCAGCTGGAGGCGATCGTCCGCGAGATCCTCGGCCCGCAGACTCCGCGGGTGAAGGTCGAGCGCGCGATGCTCAGCGTCGTTGCGCAGTGCGTGTTCTATCATCACTCGCGGCCGGTACTTCAGCTGCTCTATCCGCAACACGTGAACGAACCTGATATCCAGGCGATCGCAGAACACATCGCGGCGTTCAGCTACGCCGGTTTACACGCCCTGCGCACGAAGCGAGGCCGCGCGTGAACCTGATCGCACTCAAGATGCTCGTCGGCGACCGCATCAAATACTTCGGCATGATTGTCGGCGTAGTGATCGCGGCGTTCCTCATGAATCAACAGCTGTCGATCTTCTGGGGCCTGATGTCGCGCACTTATGGGTTCATCAGCGACACGTCCTACCCCGACATCTGGGTCATGGACAGCAAGGTTCAGTTCGTCGACGACCTCAAGCCGATGCAGGACACGGCGATTCATCGCGTGCGCGGCATCGACGGCGTCGGCTGGGCCGTGCCGATGTACAAGGGCCTCATCAAGGCCCGGCTCGACGACGGCACTTTCCAGAACTGCATCGTGATCGGCCTCGACGACGCCACGCTCATCGGCGGGCCACCGAAGATGCTCGAAGGAAAGCTGGAAGACCTGCGAAAGGCCGATGGGGTCATCGTCGATGACGTCGGGCGGAACGAAAAGCTCGCGCGCCACTCTGCCGATGGTACCCACGTCGCGCTGAAGCCCGGCGACGCGATCGAACTCAACGACAATCGCGCGATCGTTGTAGGCGTGTGCGGCGTGTCGCGGACGTTTCAGAGCCAGCCGGTGATCTACACGACCTATTCCCGCGCGATGAAGTTCGCGCCCCGTGAACGCAAGCTGCTGAGCTTTGTGCTCGTCGGCACCAAGCCGGGCGTCGACAGGCAGATGCTGTGCGATCAGATCAAAAGACAGACCGGGTTCGCCGCGTACACCCAACCGCAGTTCCAGGATCTCACCTACGGCTACTTCATGAAGAACACCGGCATCCCGGTGAACTTCGCCATCAGCACGGTGCTCGGCTTCGTCGTCGGCACGGCTATCGTCGCGCTGCTCTTCTACATGTTCACGCACGACAACCTCAAACAGTTTGGCGCGCTCAAGGCGATGGGCTGTGGCAACCTCACACTCATGCGGATGACGTTGCTTCAGGCGACGCTCATCGGCGTCGTGGGCTACGGAGTCGGGCTGGGAATGGCGTGCCTCATGGGCATCGTGACCGGCAACACCGAACTCGCGTTTCGAATGGATTGGTGGATTCCGACGTACAGCGCGGTCGCGGTGATCGCGATCTGCCTGCTCTCGGCCGCGGTGGCAATCATCCAGGTCTTCCGGCTGGAGCCGGCGGTGGTGTTCAAATGAGCATCGCGACCAACGAGAACGCCACCGCGACCGTGCGGTGTGTCGGGGTGAAGAAGACCTACCACGCCGGCGGGCAGGACGTGCACGCGCTCCGCGGCATCGACCTCGACGTCTATCCCGGTGAACTGATGATGCTGGTCGGGCCCAGCGGCTGCGGGAAGACGACGCTCATCAGCGTCATCGCCGGCATTCTCGATCGCGATGATGGGGAGTGCGACGTGTTCGGCGCCGATTATGCCGAAATGTCCTCGGGACAGGTGACGAGCTTTCGGGCCGGAAATATCGGCTTCGTGTTCCAGCAGTTCAACCTGCTGCCGACATTGACGGCGGCAGAAAATGTCTCGGTACCGCTCCTGATCAACGGCATGAACCGCCGCGCTGCACTGGAAAAGGCCGGGCAGATGCTCGGCCGTGTCGGATTGGGCGAGCGCGTCAATTCGCTGCCATCACGACTCTCAGGCGGCCAACAGCAGCGCGTGGCGATCGCGCGGGCGCTGGTACACGAGCCGAGGCTGCTCGTCTGTGATGAGCCGACCAGCGCACTCGATCACCAGACCGGGCACACGGTGATGGAAATCCTTCGCGATTTGGCGCTGCGGGATGGCCGAAGCGTCGTGATCGTGACGCACGATTCGCGAATATTCGGATTCGGGGATCGCATCGCTCACATGGACGACGGCCGAATTCTTTCGATCGAGCCCGGCAAAAGCGCTTTGGAACGCGCCGGCGCACTTCCGAATGCAGGAGATTCAATATGATCCGCATGTATGTGCTTCCGCTCATCGCCGTGATCGGCGTGTTACTTGCGATCTACACCGTCCGCGCCAGCAACCCGACCAGACCACCGACGCAGCCCGTCTCGCAGCCGCCGGTGACGCCTTACGAACAGTCGGTCTCCGGCGCCGGACTCGTTGAGGCGAGCACGGAGAACATCGCCGTCGGCACCGTTGTGTCGGGGGTCGTTACCGACGTGATGGTCGAAGTAAACCAGCACGTGAAGACTGGCGACCCGCTATTTGCGATCGATGATCGCAGTCTCCGGTCGCAGTTGCTCGTTCAACAGGCGATGCTCGAATCCGCGAAGCGGGAATTGCTGAAGCTGCAACAAGGTCCGCGGCAGGAGGATCTTCCGCCGCTGGAGGCGAAGGTCGCCGCGGCAGAGGCAAGTCACGCGAACGCGCAGCGCGAGTTCGACCGGCTGAGCCGGATCGGAGACAGCGCGCGCACCGACGAGATGGATCGTGCCCGCTGGGACCTCGCGACCGCGAAGGCCAATCTCGACGCGGCCCGCGCGGATTTGGCGCGGACGAAAGCCGGCACCTGGAAGCCCGACATCGACATCGCGCAGGCGCGAGTCGATGCGGCCACCACGCAGGTGAAGTCGATCGAAGTGGAGCTGGATCGGCTCATCGTCCGCGCGCCGGTCGAAGGAACCGTGATGCAGCTCAAAATCCGAAAGGGCGAGTTCGCATCCGCCGGCCCGCTCGCGACGCCACTCATCCTGATCGGCAACATCGACACGCTTCACGTCCGCGTCGATGTCGACGAGAACGACGCGTGGCGCGTTCAGCAGGGCGCGCGGGCGATCGCGACCGTTCGCGGCAATCGAGAACTGAAGACCGACCTGAAGTTCGTCCGCATCGAACCCTACATCGTTCCCAAGCGATCGCTCACCGGCGAGAGCAACGAGCGCGTCGATACGCGCGTCCTCCAGGTGATCTACGCGTTCGATGCAACCGAGTTCCAGAGGAACAACGGAGTGCGCGTTTATGCCGGGCAGCAGATGGACGTCTTCATTGATGTCCAGCCGATCCAACCGCGGCAATGAATCGCGAACTGCTCATGCAACCCGCCGGCGCAGGAATACTGCACCAATGACCGCGGAACATGCGAAGAGCGCCGGTTCCGGGATAGGCGACGCCTTTGCGATTTCGCCGGTGGTAATTCCGATGTAATCGAACTGGAACGGCTGTGTTCCGGGCGCGAAGGCAGACATGTTTTCGCCGACGGAGACGAACATCGGGTTGTTGTAATTGTTCAAGACGATCGATTCGCTGATCGGAAATACCACTTCCCACCCCTCGCCGGGTGCATTGCCGACAATGCCATCCGCAAGCGTCCCTGGCACCGGGCCGGACAGGTCGACCGGATTCAGCGTGTAGATATTCAGCGGCGTTGGCGGGCCGACCGTCGGCTGCAGGAATGCGTCGAAGACTGGAATGGCCGGCTGCGGCGAGGAAAGCGCGATGAACGCTTCGACGGCGGTCTGATTGGTCGGGTCGGAGGCCAGGACGGTCGGCCGTACCTCGGCCGTGGTGTATCCCGGGATCACGCTCGTAGCGAAGTAGACGTTCGGACCGTTTCCGGGCAAGACTGGCGGGGGTGAATCATCCTGTTTGTGCAGGTCGCCGTGATCGGTGACGTAGAGAATGAACTGTTCCGACGATGGGTCGGAGGAGTTGTTGATTTCGGTCTGAATCGACTTGAGGGCGCTGCGGAGGCCGTCGGCGGAACCGGCGTTGTCCCAGCCGCCGCCTCCGGCGCCGCCGGCGGACCGGACGGTGGTGTTGGCCTGGCCCGCAAACGCGTTCTTGATCGCGTTGCGTTGATCGACGTCACGGCCGGCGCCCGCGTCGGGTTTCCCGGCGTACACAAGGACGTGCCGACTCTTCACGGCTCCCGTCGCGGAGGTGTCCTCGAGCGAAAAGTTTCCCAGGCCAAGCCCGCCGCCGGTTGAGGGCGTCTCGGTGCTGGCCTTTCCGCCGACGCCGCCGTCGTGAACCGTCTGCCCGGTTCGGCCCGCCCCCGGTCGCAGCGCGCCCGAGGCGCCGCTGTCGTACCCGCCGTAGGTGGCCTGTTCGCCGGAACTGGTCGCGCTCGCAACGGCCGTGTTCCCAAGGTTCGGGCTGGCGCTGAAGTTCCCGACCTTGTTCCCGCCGAAGCATTCGGTTAACACGACCAGGCGCGGGCTGGTGGCGGGGATGAACTCGTCAATCCATTTCACGAGATCTTCGCCGTAGATGCTGCTCCCGGTGGAGGTGGAAAGTGTTCCTCGCGTGACGATCGTGCCAGAGGCATGTGCCGTGAAAATGGACGCCGCTCCGATGAGCACGAGAAGTGGAAATCGACGCATGACATCCTTTCCGGGCAAAAGTTGCCCGACGCTCGAAACGTAGAATGGAATGACAGGCCCGCCTGAGGACGCTCAAATTGCGTCGCTCGGCGTCGTCTTCTAAGGACGTGTGGAATCCGCGGTGGGACGAGTTGTCGCGATCTTTCTACGCGCCGGCTGATCTGTCAACGCGATTTACTTCGCTGGACGCGAGGCTGACGCCTCGCCGAATCGAGACGTGGGGAAGGAGGCTTGACGAGAATTGCCAACCGCACCTCGCCGCACGACGGCGTCGAAAGGAGTCATGCGGAGAACCCAATTCGATTGAAGGTTTAGTGACGTCAGGCGTTGCGCGCAGTAGTTTCAAGCGACGGAGCGTCTGCCCTGCGAAATAAGCGATTTCCGGTTTTGCACCGCTGGGATTTTCGCTTGCTCCAGAGAGAAAAATAGGCTGGAATTTTTCAGACCGCTTGCCGGACCTCCATCACAGTGCTTCGTCCTCATCGGCAACGCCCAGGACCTCCTGCATTGCGACGACCGGTTCGGAAGCGCCTTCGGCCGCCTGCTGCTCGGCGAAGAGGCGCTGCTGTTCGGCGCGTTTGCGGCGGGCGCTGCCAGGCCCGAGCAGTTCGATCGAACCGGGTCCGAAGGACTGCTCGAACTCCCTGATCAACTCCGGCGTCGGCCTGACACGCACGCCTCGGCCGGGCTGGATCGCGGCCTTCTTTCCGTTGGCGCAGGTGATCTGCAGCCATGTCTCGATGCCGCCTTTGTATTTCTTCAGAATGTCGGTGAGCGTGTTGATCGCATCGGGCTTGTGCGCCGCCGAGTCGAGCCGCATGAGCACGCCGGTCGTCATCTTCGCGGCCGCTTCCTCGATCGGCATGATGTCCTTGACCATCAGGCAGGCATTTTCGCGTTTGCGGTCGACGCTCGCCTCGACGATGACGACGCGATCGGTCTTGAGCAGGTTTGGATCTCGCGCGTTGAGTGACTCGTACAGATCGGCGAAGCACATGCCTTCGATCTTTCCTTCGAGATCTTCGAACTCGACGATCGCCCACTTCTTGCCTTCGCTGCGCCCGGACTTGCCCACGCGCGTCTTGATTGAACTGATCATGGCGGCGATGCGGACGATCGTTCCTTCGGGAAGATTCATCGTCTGCCGGGTCGTGTTCTGCCCGAACGCTTCGACATCCGCCTGTCGCTCGGTGAGCGGATGCGAGCTCACATAAAAGCCGAGCAGATCCTTCTCCATTTGCAGGAGTTCGGGGCGCGAGAACTCCGGCACGTTCGGCATTGCCACCTGCGTCGGCTGCGCCGCTTCGGGGGCACCGGAAGCGGCCGGTCCACCAAACAACATGTTCTGACCCGAAGCCTTGTCGAGCTGGGCGCGATGAGCGCCTTCGAACGCGCCTTCGAGAGCATGGAGCATCGAGGCGCGATTCGAGTAGATACCATCCATTCCGCCGCAGCGAATCAGGGCGTCGCAGGTCGATTTCTGAACGGCCCGCGTGTCGACGCGCTCGCAGAAGTCGTAGAGCGATTTGAACGCCCCGGCTTTCTCACGCTCGGCGACGATCGTCTCGACGGCCTTCTCGCCCACCCCCCGCACGGCGGCCATGCCGAAACGAATGAACCCTTCCTTCGCCTTGCCTTTACCCTTGGTGACTTCGTACACCGGCGTGAAATCCGCGCCGGACTGGTTCACATCCGGCGGCAGCACGCGGATCTTCATCCGTCGGCACTCGTCGATGTAGTCGATCAGTTTGGTCGTGTCGCCCATTTCGTAGGTGAGCAGGGCGGCCTGGTATTCGACAGGGTGATAGTGCTTGAGGAACGCCGTCTGGAAGGCGATGAACGCGTATCGCGTCGAGTGAGACTTGTTGAAGCCGTAGCCGCCGAACTTGAGGATGAGCTCGAAGATCTCCTCCGCCTTTGACTGCGGCACGCCTTTTTCCATTGTCCCCTTGATGAACTCGGGTTTGAACTTGGCGATGACGTCCGTCGTCTTCTTGGAGATGGCCTTGATCAGCTTGTACGCGTTCGCCAGATCGATGCCGCCGAGCTGGTTGAAGATCTGCATGACCTGTTCCTGATAGACCATAATGCCGTAGGTCTCGCTCAGGATCGCGTCCATGATCGGATGGACTTTCGGCACGTCTTCGCGGCCGTGCTTACGGTTGCAGTAACTCGGGATGAGTTCCATCGGGCCCGGGCGGTAGAGCGCGTTGGCGGCGATGAGGTCTTCGAGCCTGTCGGGCGACATCTTGAGCAGCAGATCCTGCATGCCCCCCGATTCGAACTGGAAGATGCCCTTGGTTTCGCCACGGCCGAAGAGTTCGAGCACCTTCTTGTCGGTGATGTCGATCTTCTCGATGTCGAAGTCCCTGGCGAGCCGGCCGTTCTTCTTGGCGAGATCGACCGCGCGGGTGATGACGCTCAGCGTCCGCAGGCCGAGGAAGTCCATCTTCAACATGCCGCACTTCTCGGCGATGGGGCCTTCGAACTGCGTGAGGAGGTTGCCTTCCTTGTCTTTGCAGACGGGGATGACGTCGTCGAGCGGCTGATCGGCGATGATCACGCCGGCCGCGTGCACGCCGGCGTTGCGGCAGAGGCCCTCGAGCTTTTTGGCGGTTTCCACCATCGCCTTTAGCTTCGGGTCGGCGGCCATCATGTCGCGGAGTTCCGAGACTTGCTCGAGCGCCTTGTCGATCGTCATGCCCGGCACGCCGGGAATGAGTGATGTGAACTTGTTGGAGAGCGCGAGATCGATGCCCATCACCCGCGCGACGTCTTTGCACGCCGCCTTCGCCGCGAGCGTGCCGAAGGTGATGATCTGCGCGACGTGGCCGTACTTGTTGCGGACGTAATCGATGATCTTCGGCCGGCCGTCCTGGCAGATATCGATATCGATATCGGGCATCTCGTTGCGGCTCGGGTCCATGAATCGTTCGAACAGCAGCGAGTATTTGAGCGGATCGACGTTACAAAGCCCCAGCAGGTAACCGACCATCGTGCCGACGCCCGATCCTCTCGCGCCCACAGGAATGCCGTTGTCGCGCGCGTAGTTGCAGAAGTCCCACACGATGAGGAAGTAGCTGCAGAAGTTCTTCATGCAGATGATTTTCAGTTCGTGTTCGAGTCGGGCGCGGACGTCGGGACCGACGTCGGTCGTGCCGTAGCGCCAGATCAGGCCGGTCTCGCAGAGTTCGCGGAGGTACCGTTCATCATCGTTCAATTCTGATTTGGGTTGTGGCGCGCTCGGCAGCGGCAGCGCATCGTCGAGCTTGTCGGCGGGAACGCGATAGACCGGTGCGTAGCGTTTGCTGAAGTCGAGCTGCAGGTCGCACATGTCGGCAATGCGCAGCGTGTTGTCCATCGCGCCGTCGAAGCCGTGCATCGCGACGGCCATCTCGTCCGGCGACTTCAGGTAGAGTTCTGTCGGATAGATCATCCGGTTCGGATCGTCCGCGAGCTTGCCGGTGCTGATGCAGCACAGGCAGTTGTGGGCGTGGTAGTCGTCCTTCTTGAGGAAGTGAACGTCGTTCGTGCCGACCAGCCCGACGCCGAGCTTCTTTGCCAGTTCCGCGAGCTCGGGATTGACCTCGTCCTGTTCCTTGATGTGCTTCTGGACCTCGATGAAGAACCGGTCGGGGCCGAAGATTTCGAGGTATGTTTCGGCGGCGTGGCGGGAGGCTTTGGCATTTCGCTTCAGCAGCGTATTGGCAACTTCGCCGCCAAGGCAGGAGCTGGTGCAGATGATTCCTTTCGAGAACTCACGAAGCGTTTCCTTGTCGATGCGCGGCTTGTAGTAGAAGCCTTCCATGAAGCTGATGCGCGAAAGCTTCAGGAGGTTTTTGTACCCTTCAAGATTCTGCGCCAGCAGCAGGAGGTGATACGCGGCTTCGCCGGCGTTGCCGCCGGGCGTGGATCGCTCGCGGCGGTCTCCGGGGGCCATGTACGCCTCGACGCCGACGATCGGCTTGATGCCTTGCGCCTTACATTCGTTGTAGAACTCCACCGCGCCGTACATCACGCCGTGGTCGGTGATGGCGAGCGCCGGCATCTGCAGTTCCTTGGCGCGGCTGACCAGCGACTTCACCTTGCACGCGCCATCGAGCATCGAGTAGTGCGTGTGGACGTGCAGGTGGACGAATTGATTCGGCTTGGAGTCCGTTCCCATCAGGTCGAGTCTATGCAGTTCGATCCCGGTTTGAAGTGGATAACTCCCCATTTCGCCGGCGAGCGCCCTCGCGACGATCGTCGCTGATTTCCGACGACAATCCGGGCGGCCCGAAGTACAGTATGCGGGGAGATCCAATGCGCCTTATTGCTTCGCTGCCGGTCACTTTGCTCGCGACCCTCGCGTCGGCACAGTCGTTCACCATCGATTTCAACAATCTCACCAGGGGCGTCACGCTTTCGACCCAGTACGTCGCTTCGAACGGCGTCAACTTCGTTCCCAATGCGTTCAGCGGGCCCAACGTGAACAACACCGCCGAGCCGTGGGCGACGAATACCGGCCTCACCGTGAGCGATTACGTCTCCCTCGACCCCGCTCGCCCCGGGTACTCGGTCGGAACCCCGATGCTGTTTGACGGCAATCTCGTCCGCACGATAAACGACTATCTGAATGAAGACGGCGACCCGAGCGTCCTGACGACCTTCGCTTCGCCGATCACGACCGCCACCGTCACGTTCGTCGGCATCGTGTTTGGCACCAACGGCGCGCGCGACACCCAACTCATCGCCCTCGACGCGAGCAACAACATCCTGGCCCAGACGCGGGCCGTGGGACGTGATACGACCAACCAGCAGAACCTGACGGTGAATGTTCCGTCAGGATTCTCGCGGCTCGCGATCGTGCCTGGCAACTTCAACGACGTTGTCGGCTTCGATAACCTCGTCTACACGCCGGTGATTCCGATGTGGAATGTCGATGCCAGCGGCGATTATTTTGTGGCCGGGAACTGGTCTACGAACACGGTTCCTGTTGGCGCGACTGCTACCGCGCGGTTCGGCAATGTGATCACGCAGCCACGCTCAGTGTCATTTTCAAATGACGTGGTGGTCGATCGGATGATCTTCGACAGCGATGTCTCGTACACGCTGTCAACTACCCCCAACCCTTCCGGATTCGTCAGGGATGTCGTGTTCGCCGGCGCGCACAACGAGCTGGACGTCGTTCGCGGCATTCACAACATATCACGCGTCTCCAGTTCGACCGGCATCACCAAAACGGGCGCGGGTGCGGTCTCGATTTCGAGGCTCAGTGTCTCGGGCAATGTCGCGGTGAACGAAGGATCGTTGTCGCTTTCCGGCGGAAGCTCGCTCGCCAGCAAGGTCGGCAGCGTCAGCGTCGCGGACGGGGCACAACTGTTTCTCGGCACGACACCACTCATCGCCACCGCGATGACCGAGAACGCCGTTCGCCAACTGCTGTTGGCAGGAAAGATTGCGACCGGAGGATCGCCGCCGAACCTCAAAATCGGATACAGACAGGGATTGCCGTATCAGGGTGGCAACACGATCGGAGGCGAGCTGGTTGCAGCCTCGGATGTGGTGATTCGCGCGACGCTTCCCGGAGATGCGACGCTCGACCTGCACGTCAATTTCGATGACCTCCTGGTCACCGCGATGAACTACGCTCGTACTGACACCACCTGGTATCAAGCCGACTTCAACTACGACGGCGCGACCGATTTTGCGGACCTGCTCGCGGTGGCTCAGAACTATGGCGCCAGCGCGCTGACACAGGCCCAGCTCGACTCGCTCGATGCGGCATTCCTCTGCGACTACCGCATCGCGGCATCGCTCGTGCCGGAGCCGTCGACCGCGCTCGCGACCGCCGCCGCGTTTCTGATGCTGCGGCGGCGAGTGGCGGCAGAGGCAATTTCGTAAACGCTCACAGCGCCGTAGTTCTGTGCCAGGCTCAGCAGATCTTCGAACGCGACGGCATTGTTGTAGTTGCTATCCCCGGTGCTCCACGTCGCGCCGGAAGCCATGCCGTAGTTCTGGGCGAGCGTGAGCAAATCGTCGAAGGAGACCGCCCCGTTGAGATTCGTATCGCCTTGGAGCGCGTAGCGGACAACGGTGTCGACCGCCGCGATCGGGAAACCGCCGAGCGTGCTCAGAGCCACTTGCGCGCCGCTGGCAGAGCCGACGGCGTCGCTGAGAGGTGATCCACCAGCGAGCGAAGAGTTGATGGCACCGCCGGGAGAGGTCCCGCTCCACGTCCCGGGTCCTCGTCCAGCGGTGATCAGGTTGCGCGCCTGCGTTGCGTTCATTCCGGTGGCAGCCGCGAGCAGCAGCGAACCTCCCGCGAGGTCGATGGTGCCGCCGGACAGGGCAATCGAGCTTGTCACGTTCAAGGTCGCGCCCGTGCCGACGCGCAACATGCCGGCCGAGGTGCCGCTCGAACGAACATCGAGGGCAAAGACGCGGTCGTTCGCCGCGATGCGCGCGGTCGCGCCCGTGTCGCCTGTGTCGGCATCGGAGTTGACGTAGACGGCGTCGCCTTGGAAGAAGAGCCCGCTGCCGTTCTCGCCGCCGGTATCGATATTCACTGGCCCCGCAGAGTCTTTGACGTAGATGAGGTCGTCGCCGCCGCCCGCTTCGATCGCAAGGTCCAGCGACGTGGTTTCGACCTGATCGGTGTCGTTGCCCGAGCCGTTACGAATGGTGAGGTGCTCGGCGTCGTTCGAGTCGACGGCGTACACCGTTCCGCTGACAGCAAACGGCTCGAAGAGGTCCCCTGCCGATAAAATGTAGTAGGTGCCGGAGACGGCGAGATGATCATCGATCACCACCGAGTCGTCGCCGTTGCCGCAATTGACCGTGACATTGGATAGTAGGTTCGCGTAGTTGCCGCCTCCGAGGCTGATGCTGTCGCCGCCCGGGCCGCTCGTGATGAGCGTCGGCAGCGCGGTCGATTGTACATTCAGCGTCAATGCCGCGGTGTTGAAGAAGTTCACCCACAGGTTCTCGACGGTGGCGTAGGAGTAGATTCGTCCCAGATGCGTGAAGGCCGAAGCGGTGAGCGTTGCGCTGATCGCGCCGCTGTCGAAGCTTGCCCAGCGAGCCTCATCCGTGCCCGCGTCGCCAAAGGTGTTGACGCTGCCGAGGATCGTCGTGATGAAGCTGCCAAAGTTGCCGACGACGATCAGGTCGTTGCCATTGTTGCCATGCGCATTGACGGTCGTCCCGGCCGGAACGCCTTCGACCAGAATCTGGTCGTTGCCACTGCCGGCGTTGATGTTGAGCGCGGTGAGGTTGCTGTAGAAGAGGTGCGCCAGTCCGTTGGTGGTGAGATACACCTCGTTGGTCTCGACGAGGTATTGTCGGTCGCCGGTGCCGACGGCGTCGTTGTAGTTGACCGTCATTCCCGCCGCGCCGCCGGTGGTTGTCACCGATCCGGCGATGTTGAACAGGAACGGATTGCCGACGTTCACGATCACGTTTCGTATGGCACCGCCTTGAATGGTGGTGTTGGTGATCGATCCGTTGGTGGCGTTCAGATTGACGGTGCTCGGCAAGTTGCCGCTGCCGGCGCCATCACCGGCGTTGAGTTTCTGAACTTCAAAGCCGGAGTAGCGGAATCCCGCGGATGGGCCCTTGGCGAGCGAAAGCGTCTCGAGGGCGTACGTTTCGGTTTCGGACGCAGAGTAGGCATCCAGGAAATCATCGAACGTGATCGAATCGGTTCCCAGCCCGCCGCTGACGGTCGAACTCGAAAGAGTGAAGCCGTTGGAATCGATATCGCCGCCGCCCACGGTGAACGTGTCGTCACCGCCCGCGCCATTGACGGCAAACGGCGAGCTCGTCGGGTTGGCGAACACGCGGATGGTGTTGGCGGCATCGCTCCCGTCGAGTGAAAACCGGTCGATAGTATTGAAGCGGACGTGCCGTGTGCCCGCGTTGATCTGCGCAAAATCACCCGCATTGATGTCATAACCGCTGGTGCTGCTGAAATGGTCATCGAGCGCCACTGTGTCACTGCCTGCGCCGCCCGCCAGCGATGTGGCGACGGGGAGGGTGGTACTCATGTTCGCGCCACTGCCACCCGCACTCACATTGGTAAACGTGTCATTGCCGTTGAAGCCGTCGATTTCTAGAAGGCCAATGCTGGCTGCGCTGGTGAATCGAATGAGGTTCCCATCCGCATCGCAGGTGAGGTTCACCCGCTCAAAACCATCGGTCATGTAGAGCATGGGCGCCTGCACGTTGCCAAAGTCTCCCTTGGATACGGAGACGGACGTGATGAGGTACTCGTCGACGTCGCCGACCTGATCGCTGCTGTCGCCGAGAAAGACCGAGTCATTCCCGTTACCGCCGGTGATCAGCGGATAACTCGCACCGAAGGCGGCATCGATGTCGTTGGCGGTTCCGTTGGTAAACGTGTCGTCGCCCGCGCGTCCGTCGGCGTACACGACCCAGTTGGCCGCGGTCGAGTTGAAGACGAACGTGTCGGCATGATCCGTGCCGTAAAAGTGGGCTTCGATCGTGTTGTTGCAGGTGATCGGCCATTGCCCGTTGCATTGGACGGTGCTGCCGTTGAAGGCCCACGAGCGACTATCGACGCTGACGCCATCGTACAAGTTCAATCGGTTCGCGCCCGCGCCTAGCGCGAGCGAAAGCGAACCGCCCATATAGCCCGATCCGTAATTGACCGACGCGCTCGCGGTGCCGAGCTGGACGATGTCGGCGCCTGTCGAGCCGTTGATGGTCGTATTCCCCCGGCCCGGCGAGCGCGCGCCCGTGAACTGCACGGTTTCGCTCCCGCTGGGAATGGCGTGCGTGGAGATGGACAGCCCGGAGAAGTCGTTCACGTCGATGCCGTTCAGGAGCGCGTCGTCGTCCAATCGCAGCGTGGAGAGCGTGCTGGCGGCGTTGGCGTCGTCGACGATCAGCGTGTCGTTGCCTTCGCCGCCATCGACCGAAACCGACACGCCCGCCGGCATGAAGTAGTCGCATCGATTCTGTCCGCCACCCAGATCCAGCGTATCGTCGCCGGCCGAGAGGTTCATTCGGAAATTCGGGCGCAGCCCCTCGACATAGACGTAGTCGTTGCCCGTACCTCCGTTGAGGACGACGGAGTCTTCGCTGCCGAGCGTCCAGACGACGGTGGCGGCACGGAACGACGAGAGATTGAGATAACGCGTGCCGTCGGTCATCCAGGGCGTGCCGTTGCCGACGCCGTCTTCAATGGTCAGCGTATCGGGCGCATCGCCAGCGACGTTGGTATCGAAAAGAGTGACGTCGCGGGCGAGATCGATATCGACGTTGCCTTGCCCGACGCGATACGTTTCGGTACCGCCCGAGTCATAGATCTTGAACTCCAAATCGTTGGTGCTCTGGATCCAGATGTTGTCGTTGCCGACGTAGCCGAAGACCTCAACCAGATTTCCGCTGGTGGGAGCGGGCAGGATTTCACTCGTGCCGTTGAAGAGGAGGAAGATGCGGTTGTCGCTTTGAACGTTGATGACAAAGGTGTCATTGCCGGCCGTTCCGAAGATCGGCGTCGAGAAGAGGCGCCGGACTTCAAGGGACTCTATCGCACGCCCGATCCGGGTTCGCGCTCGCAGACGAGCTGCCAGTGAGTATGAGCCGCGGCAGTGACCGATAGGCATTGAACAGTCCTCCACGAGGGAATAGACCGTCGCAATACCAGATCTAACAGGGAATTCGGCGAATTATCCGAATAATCCCCGCCAGCTCGAATCGGGCAGAGAGGTCATCCCACCTTTGATGACGACTTGATTGCGCTCGGTTCCGTGTATTCACCCATGGCGCGGAACTTGTCGTACCGCCGTTCGAGCAGGGTGTCGGTCTTGAGCTTCTTGAGCTCGCGGATCGTCTTGGCGATGTACTGCTCGAGGCTGTGGGCGGCCGAGTGCGGATCGCGGTGCGCCGCGCCGAGCGGCTCAGGAATGACATGGTCGATGATGCCGAGCTTGAACAGGTGATTGCTGGTGAGCTTGAGGCTCTCGGCGAGCTTCGGGGCTTCGCTGTTGTCTTTGTAAAGGATAGCGCTGCACGCTTCGGGGCTGATGACGCTGTACCAGGCATGCTGCATCATCGCGACGCGGTCGGCCACGCCGATGCCCAAGGCACCGCCGCTGCCGCCTTCGCCGATGACGACGCTGACGATCGGCGTCTTAAGCCGCGACATCTCCATGAGATTTACCGCAATGCTCTCGGCCTGTCCTCGCTCTTCGGCGCCGATGCCCGGGTAAGCGCCCGGCGTATCGATGAGCGTGACGACCGGCAAGTGAAACTTTTCGGCGAGCTTCATGGCGCGAAGGGCTTTGCGATATCCCTCGGGGTGGGGAAGGCCGAAGGTGCACGCGATCTTTTCTTTGGTATCACGGCCCTTGTGCTGGCCAATGAGCATGACCTTATGCCCGCCGAGGCGTGCGAGTCCGCACTGGATGGCGCGGTCATCGCCGAAACGACGGTCGCCGTGAATCTCTCGAAACTCCCGGCAGATGAGCTCGACGTAATCCCGGAAAAGAGGGCGGGCCGGGTGGCGGGCAACCTGGACGGTTTCCCAAGCGCTGAGGTTGTCGTACGTCTTTTTCAGAACCGAAACGTAGTTCGCGCGAAGCTGGCGAATCTCTGCCGAATAATCGACGGAGCGGGCGCGCTGCGCGGCTTCCAGTTCCTGGATCTGGATCTCGAGTTGTTGAAGCGGCTTTTCAAAATCCAATGTGGCTCGGCCTTGGTTGGAACTGGATTTCTCGGGCACCGTCAGGGGCTTTGAAATGCTGGCTGTCACCGGAAGCTTGTCGGTCGACAGCTTCGCGGTGGAAATAGACGTCGCAACGTCAGGCATAGTCAAACTGTCCGGCACCCTCGCTGGTGCTTCGGTCCGGACGCTCCAAAGGTCTACCCGGCTGCAACCACTCTCCGGTTTCGATCTGCCCCGGTGCGTACCGGGCAAGCCCAAAACGGTATCTGCCCTAGGTCCGTAGATCAAGAATCGGCGGCCGACCCGCCTGTCCGATAACAATAATCGGAGAGACGGCAAGCCCAAACGTCGCCCATAGTGATATTAAGTTAATAAACGGCATATGGTTACGTTCGGCTTTGTTCGAGCTGTCACAGCCGCCGGTATGACCGTGTCTTGCGGGGATGGCGTTTTATGATGTCGGCATGCGAACCCAACGATTTTGCATTCTGATGATCTTCGTTATTTCGGCGATCTCATGTCTCGTCGTCGTTCAACGAACGTTTGCCGATCCCGCGGCGACGTCTCAGCCCGCGCCGGCTTCAACGGGCTTAATCTCCAGAACGTTCGTCATCCTGATGCTCGCCGACCATCCCCCGCAGATGGACGAGAAGGCCGCCGCCGATCTGCAGGCAAGGCACCTCGCTCACATCGCGGAGATGACCCGATCGGGCAAGGTGCTGGTGGCCGGGCCGTTCGGTTCGCGCGATGACGAGCGACTCCGCGGCGCGATCGTGTTCAGTTGCGCTATCGACGAGGCGCGGCAACTGGCCAGCGAAGATCCGGCCGTCAAGACCGGCCGACTGAAGGTCGTCTGCATGACGTGGAACACTCAAAAGGGCGCGATGTCCTTCGCGGCCGAGACGCGATGATGGGGACGCTCAAACCCGCCTCGGCACGTGCCGACGGAATAGGAACGTCGCTGAGATTGCAGCGAGAAGCGAGGGTTCCGGTACCAGTGTCGTCGTTCCGACGATGATGCCACTGCTTTCATAAGACATCACGTTCGCTGTCATAGCCAATGATGCCGCCGGTTCAAACCGAATCCAACCAAAGACTGACCGCTCTGGGTATTGAAAGTGGCGTGAGGTGCTGACGCCCAGATAGAAAGGCTGTCCCGTGCCGACTGGAATTGCTGGATACGTCAGGTCATGGTCGACCAGCGGCGAAAACAGCCCGCTCGCGATCGCGGCTGGCCCGAATGCATCGCCGGCATCGACGAGGTAATAATCCGAGCTCTCGTCGGTGTTGCGGCTCACGCATCGGATCGTCGCGCCGTCGTATTTGAACCATGCGGATGTTGGATCCGTGGCGCTGACGTCCTGCCAGATCGTGCCGACGTAATTCCATCGGCCCAGAGGGTCTGAAGCCGGGCTCCAATTGAAATGGGTGTTCGACACGACGGTCGCACCCTGTGAATTGGTCACGTAGCACGCGATTGCCATGCAAACAAACGTCATCTTGAACGGCATGATTTACCTCCGCGGAAGAGCGGGAGTCTACCGCAGGCCGTCATCGACGGAAGATAAAAGCGAAATGAAGTGTCGACGCATTTACAGCCCGCAGAACATCCTTGGGATCCGCTGTAATGGCTTGCTCTTGACCATCACTGGCGCATACTGCCCCGTCATCGGGCTCTTAGCTCAACGGTTAGAGCAGGGGACTCATAACTTTTCTGTTCCAGATTCCCGAGGGTTTCCGGCGATTTCCTCACCGTTCGTCCTCTGTGAAGTGTGGAGTCGGCGCGGACGTTGATGCAGTTCCTTTTCAGGGGGAGACAGCCGAAGGCGATGCACCTTGCACAAGCTCTTGCACAATGCCTGAATTCGTTGCCCGACTACATCGAATCCCTCGTTTCCAATGGCGGAATCAGAGAGGACGGGCCGGTCCTCTGGTGATTGTGCAAGTGATTGTGCAAGCCCAAGCCCGTTTCTAGCCTTCCCGCGCCCTCAATCGGGGCTTTCAACGGTTCCCTGTCATGCGGTCGGGAATGACGACGAGGAGCATGTGAGCGGGAGCCGAGCCGAGGCCGGCGGTCCTTGTCGCCGGTTCCGTTCTGCACGGCGCGGAAGATGACGCCATCGGACGGAAGCGACGGAATCCGCTGTTCCCTGATGCAGTTCCGTATCGGGTTCCGAAAGGCTGTCTCGATTACTGCGACCGATTCCCCAACCTCATTCTGGCATCATTTGAAAAGATTCCTTTGTGACCCTGTCACTCCGTCATAAGGCTGATGGATAAAGGCTCGGGAGCTGATAGACAAACCAAAAGACCCCGTCACGGGATGTCATCATGACGGGGTCTAGGCCGAAGAGCTTGCGACGGGGCGCGGGGCGAGCGAGCGGAGCCGGCTATGTCTCGGGCGGCGGAGGATGGATGACCCAGCCGCCTCGGGCCTTGCCGGTGCGCTTGGCCTTCTGCACGCGCTCGGGGTGCCGGTCTGCCAGTCGTCCGAGATACACGCCGCACGCGGTCGAGTAATGCAGGAGCCGGCGGGCCTCGGTCGCACCGGGGCCGTCCTCGGTGAGCTTCTGTTGGACTTCGAGGGCGGAGCCGCGCCAGATGTAATCAGGGCGGTCGTCGAAGATGCGTTGGTCAATGATGGCGAGGAGCACGCTCTCGGGCTCGCCTTCGTTGAGTTCCGCGAGGATGGCGGGATGCTGAAAGGCGATGACGCCGAAGCGTCGAGAGCGGAGGTCGGGCGGGATGGTGAAGCCGAGCAGGAACGCGCAGAAGGCCGGAAGCTCGGCGCGGATGGTCGCGGCGAAGGCACGGCGCTCCTCGTCGGTGCCGGCTGGCATTGGAAACGGTGAGGCTTGGGCGAGCAGGAGGATGAGCTTGTCCTTGAGGTCGCTGCTCACGGGCGGGAGCACCTTCGACCGCTCGGGATTGTCGTTGGCCGATATGGTGAGCCGGCGGAAGAGCGAGAGTGTCACGGCATCGCGTCCCTTTTTGTGAACGCGCTCAACGTCGCTGATGACGAAGTTCTTCACCTGCTCGCCGAAGACTTCACGTGAGCGGATGTCGAGCCCGTTCGCCATGTCCTCAATCAATCCATGTTCCGAGGCCGCGAGTTCCGAATTGAAATCGGTCCTCCCGTTGAGCCAGGGCGCGGGGTTGGCCTCGCGTCCGCCGAGGAGCGGAGTGATGAGGTGCCGTTGCAGGAACGTCTTGCCCGCATCGCTGGGGCCGACGATGCCGAGGGCCTGTCCCGGTCGGTGATTGCCGGTGCGGATGCTCTCATAAGCGACCTTTGCCCAGCCGTAGAAGGTCGCGATTTGGCGGAGCCCGTAGTCCGGCACGTTGAGCAGTCCTTCGAGATACGCGAGGATGACGGGGAAGTCGCCGTCCTTGGGCTCGATGATGACGGGCGAGTCGCGGACGAGGATGCTCTTGCCGTGCATCGCATAGACTCCGGCGCGGTAGCCGGCGAGGGAGCCGGCCCAGTCCACATGACGGCGCTCCTGCACATGGACGAGGAGCCGGTCAATCGCCGAGGCCGTTTCGCCTTCCGCGTTCTTCGATGAGAATCCGTCGGTCTTGAGCTTGCGGCGGATGTCGCCGGCTCCGCCTTCTAGGAAGCGGTCGCCACTCGGAGCACGACGGAAAAAGCGGTCGCTGCCGTCGAGCCAGTGAAGCCGGTATTTTTCCGCGAGTGTATCGAGCGGGCTCGCATCCGGCGGAGTAATCGAGGCCGATGGTGATGGTGATGGTTCCTTCGTTGGTCGTGCGAGCGGTTCCGCTTCGGTGATGAGCGAGCGCACGTCGAGCGCAGGCTCGGCGGTGAGCCAGTCGGCGAAATCCTTCACGCCCTCGGGCGGCCGGATGACGCGGACGTCGCCGGGGAATGTCTCGCCGATGCAGGCGAGCCACTTCGCGCCGGCTTCATCGTTTTGCACGATGCCGATGCACGTCTTCGAGCGCGGAGCCGAGGGAGCAACGACGAGCGCGCCGTTGCTTTGGCCTCGGGTGATGAGGACGGCGAGGTCGTCGGGCTCCTCACGGTGCCAGCCGAGGGCCTGCATGAAGGCGAGCCCGTCCCATTGCGACTCGAAGGCGAGCATCATGGACGCCGTCCTCGGGCCGATGATGAGCGGATGCACGCCGAGGCCCTCGGGCTGATACAGCCATCGTCCCTTCTTTCCTGTTCCGAGCCGCACGTGAGCGCCGATGACGCTGCCATCGTCATCGTGGAGCGGTAGCGCATAGTTTCCGCCGATGACGCCGACGAGCCGGCGGTCGCGGAGCCAGCGGACGAAGTCGGGGTCGAGCCCTCGCCACGTTGCGAGCTTGTCGAGCCGATGGTCATCGAGGGCGGAGACAGCCGAGGGCCAGTCGAACGGCGGGCCGGATGGCTTCGCCGGCTTCCGCTTTTCCGCTGCCGTTTTCGGTGCGGTCTTCGTTGGATTCGATGTGACCTCCTCGCCGATGCCGGCGAGGGCCAGGTATTCGCGGATGGCATCGGCGCGGGAGCAGCGGCGGAAGGCTTCGAGGAAGGTGATTTCATCTCCGCCGAGGTCGCTGCCGTGGTCTTTCCATCCGTGGTTCCCGTCCCGCTCGAAGACGGAAAAGCTCATGCTCTTGTCGTCCCCGCGCAGCGGATTCCGCCGGGGCTTGCCGTTGGCCTTCGTCTCGATGCCGAGCCTCGCGAAAAGCTCGGGGAGCGGGAGCCGGCGCTTGGCCTCGGCGATGCGGTCGCGGAGTAGGTCGGTCTTCGTCGTCATTGCTTGGGCTCCTCGCCGGCTTCGAGATGAGCGCCGAGCCATTTGGTGAGGGCTTCGAGCGTGTCGAGCCCGTGGAGACTGAAGGTGCGGTCCTTGGTGAGACTCACAGCCACGATGTCGAGCGTCGTGTCCTCGCGAGTGGTGCCTTTTTCCAGCATGATGCAGAGCCACGGATAGACTTCGATGAGTTGCCCTGTCGGTGCGCTCGGAGTCGCGAGGATGGATTGCAGCTTGCCGAGGACGAGGAGCAAGTCGCCACGCCCGCAGACTTCGAGAAACGCGTTGCCGCGACCTCCGCGCCCGCATCGGCCCAGTGTGAGACGAGGGAGCGGTGAGACGGTGAAGCGAGCATAGGCTCCGCCGTTGAGCCCGAGCCAGCATGGAGGGCGATGGTGATTCATTTCGTCACCTCCTTGCCGTTGCGCTTGGGCGTGACCGCGTCCTTGGCGAATTCGCCAGCGCGGGCGCGTTCGAGGAAGCGGCGGATTTCGTCGCGTTCGATGTATTGCCGGCCCGCGAGGTTCACCGTGCGGAGCCAGCCGCGTTTGCGCCAGCGCCATGCCGTCACGGGGCTGATGTGGTTTTCCTGAGTGAAGAGGTCGAGAGGCACGAAGCCCTCACCTTCCGTCGTGGTTTGCGTTGCGATGTGTTGCATTACCAAGAAGCGCCGTGTCAAACAGGATGGCACATGGCACATTCCAAGCGACTCACCATCTCTCGAAAGGAGTTGTCAGTTCTGTCGGGGCTATCGGTCCGGCACTTGTCACGTATCGGCGGTGATGTTCCCGATGCCCGTCGCACCGGGGGCTATCACAAGTTCACCTACTTCGACACGCCGCGAGTTAGGAGTTGGGCGGAGTGGACGAAGCGGATGCCGAAGGGCCAGAAGGCGAAGGAAAAGCCGTTCGAGTTCACGGCGGAGCACCGACGGATTCTCGATAAGGAGTGCAAGACCGACAAGGAGCGGACGGCATGGGAGGACGCGGCCAAGCGAGCCTTGCTTTCACCGAAGGCGTTGCGGGCGTCTATTCGAGCGGGAGAGATTCGGGCCTGTGCGCCAAAGGCGGCGGGGGCGCGTTGGGGAATGCCGATGATTGAGCGCGTGGCGATGGAGTTCGGGTTGTTCGCTCCGAAGGTCTATATCGGCGACTACAGCATCGAGACGGCAGAGTCGGTCCTTGAACAACTCGCGCCAATTCGGGAATGGATTCGCCAAGTCGAAGCCCATCGCGATAAGCTACGTGCGAAGGTATCAATGACGCCGTCGAAGAGCAGCGAAAAGCCGGACAGCCAGAGGCAGTGACGGAGTGACGGGGTCCGAGCCACGTTGCCGGCGCTATTATTGCACAGCGCGTTTCAGCGGAGATAGACGCGGATACTGCACGTCGAAAGAAGCATCAGCGTGAAGACGATGAGCACCAGCACCGCAAGTCCTAGTTGGTTCTTTGCACGCCAGCGGCGACCGGGAGGCGAAAAGAAAAACACAAGGACAGCGCCGACTGCTGCGAGGCTGATGTAGAACGGCATCATCGCCGCCCTTCGTGCTGAGTTTTGCTTCGCGAGGAATCTTGCTTCGTCGTCGGCCTTGTTCTGCGCTTCCATCTCAACCTTGCGACGCGCATCCGCCGCCCGCTCACGTTCCTGAGCCTCGCGGATGGCCTTGTCTTTCTCCTGCTGTTCTCTCGCCGCAAGCTGTGCGGTTATCTGCCGTTGCCGCTCGGCTTCACGCTGTGCTTTTCGAGCGGTCGATTTTTCATCTGTCCATCCGTATTGCTTTTGGAGTTGGAGCGGAAGGTCATCGAAGTCCACGAAGGCCGTGCCGTCACGGTGCATGATGCCGACGCCGTCCTTCTCCACGCGGGTCACTTTCGCACCGCTGTAAAGCTTGCCGCTCTTTGTGACGACATCGAGAGCGTTGCTTGCACAAGCCAGCGCGAACATCAGGCCGAGCATCAGGAAAGCTTTCATCGCTCTGCACGAAGTCTGGGGCTCGAAGCCTTCAACGTCGAGCAGGCGCTTTGCCGGCGCTCCTGCTACACAGCCGCGACCGCCGGCACCGATGCGATGCCGAATTGCAAACGGTCCGCTGCACTCCGCCGATGCGCGTCGAGCAAGTGACCGTAGATTTTTCCGACGAGGATTCCGCCGTCCTTGTGACCAAGCCACTCGGCAATGGTCATGTAGTCGAGCCCGTGCATGACGCAGACGGATGCGAAGTAATGGCGGAGGTCGTGAAAGGCGAACCATTCGAGGCCGGCCCTCACGCGCACGGCGCGGAGCGCATTGCGGAAGGTGAGCGTGCGGCGGTCCTGTTGCCCGCGTTGCGGTGAGGGGAAGAGCCACTCGCTATCCGGCGGACGGCGCGTGCTCATTTCACGGAGCACGCCTTCGAGTTTGGGATTGAATTCGAGCGTGCGCTCCATGCCGTTCTTCGTCGGCGCGTTTCTGCCGATGGTGATTTTCCGTGCGGCGAAATCCACGTCGGCCCATTTCAAGCAAAGGGCCTCTTGCTCACGGCATCCCGAGAAGGCGAGGAAGCGGAGGTAGTCGGTGAACTGTTGCCCACTCTTCGGGAGTTCCTTCATCGCCGTCGTGAGGAGCCGTTGGAATTCGTCGGGCGTGAGGAGCCGGCGCTTCTGCCGTGGTTCGACATCGAGGTCGTCGAGCTTCGGGAGTGCGCGGATGTGCTCGTCCTTGAGCGCACGCTTGAGCAGTCCGCGCAGGCTGATGAGGTCGAGGTTCACCGTGCGGGCCGTCACGTCGTCGCCGAGCCGCTTGTCCTGATAGCTGGCGATGTGTTTCGTCGTGATGCGATTCACCGTCACGTTGCCGATGTGAGCGAGCCAGCGGAGCAGAGCAGCGCGGTCCTTGTCGCGAGTGTTCTGCCGACGCTTCTGCCGTGTCGCGGATTCGAGATACGTCTCGATGTAGTCGGCGAGCATTGGCTTGCGTCCCGAGGTCGGGAGCTTGTCCTCACGGCGGTCGTTCCGTTTGATTTCGAGCTGCTCCTTGGCCTCGGTGATGTTCGAGGCTTCGAGCGGAAAACGGCGAGCCGTCTTCTTTCCGCCGGGGCCTTCGACCCAGAGGCACGCGTAGTAACGACCGTTCCTCACGGAGAGGCCAGGGACTTTTCTATTGCGGGAATCGCGTGCGGCGGAGAACGTGTAGCGGTGAGCATCCGCAGATACAGTGTCGTTTCCTTGTTCGAGAATTTCGGGGCGTTTCATACCGAGACTCTTGCACAATCCCTTGCACAACCGCAAGCGGAATCGGTCAATGCGTTCATAAGTGACTCATAATCAATGAACGGGCCTGTAGCTCAACGGTTAGAGCAGGGGACTCATAATCCCTTGGTTCCGGGTTCGAATCCCGGCGGGCCCACTGTTGGATTGCGGATTGCGGATTGGTGAATTGAATCCATGCGATGAATCGGTCTTCACTCGGGAGAATTGCGATCGTAGGCTCTGGCGCAGTGGGGTGCTACTATGGCGGGATGCTGACGCATGCGGGGCATGATGTGCATTTCCTGATGCGCTCGGATCTCGACGTGGTGCGGCGCGATGGGCTGCGCATTTTGACAAAGGGAAATGAAGTGCGGCTGCCCCGTGTGCAGTGCGCGGGGATCTCGGCGGAGATCGGGCCCGTGGATCTCGTGATCATCTCATTAAAGGCGACGGCCAATGCCGACTTGGAGCACTTGCTGCCGCCGCTCATCGGCGAGCACACGGCACTGCTCACTTTGCAAAATGGGCTCGGCAATGAGGCATTCCTGAGCCAGCGCTGGAGCCCGGAGCGCGTGATGGGCGGGCTGTGTTTTGTGTGCATC
>JANOBD010000218.1:0-1596 GCA_031411495.1 Phycisphaerae bacterium
TTCTTTTTCGCTCCTGGTCCGACGAACATCCCGGATCGCATTTTGAACGCGATGAACAAGCCAACGGCGGATTTCCTCTCTCCCGACTTTCTGGAGATCCATGCTCGCGTGCACGAAGGCGTCAGGCGTGTGCTGAAGACGAAGCAGCATCTGTTCATGTATGCGGCCAATGGTCATGGCGCATGGGAAGCGGCTCTGACGAACGTCCTGTCGCGTGGTGAGAAGGTCCTGTCGCTCGAAAGCGGTTTCTTCTCGCTGAACTGGGCGCAAATGGCGACCGAGCTTGGGGCCGTCGTCGAGACCTTGCCGGCCGACTGGCGCGTAGGCGTCACGATGGACGCACTGACGGCCCGTCTCAAGGCCGACAAGGGGAGAGAGATCAAGGCAATCCTGGTCGCTCACAACGAGACCGCAACGGGCGTCATGATGCCGCTCGATCAGGTGCGCCGAGCCATAGACGATGCCAAGCACGACGCCATGCTGTTCGTCGATACGATCTCTTCCCTTGGATCATTCGACTTCCAGATGGATGCCTGGGGCGTCGACGTCGTTGTCGGCGGCAGCCAGAAGGGTCTCATGATGACGACCGGCATGTCGTTCACCGGCGTCAGCGAGCGCGCGCTGGAGAAGTCGAAGCACGGTGGATCTGCCCGAAGCTACTGGAACTGGGCTGACATGCAGACCCGCGCACCGCAGAAATTCCCCGGCACTACGCCCGTTCACATGTTTTTTGGGCTCGACGAGTCGCTGGCCATGATCGAGGCCGAGGGATTGGACGCTATCTTCCGCCGCCATCGCAAATTCGCGAACGCCACCCGCGCGGCTGTCTCCCATTGGGGGGATGGAGCGCGCAACAAGGTCACCATCTCGGCCGAGGGTATTGCCGGTCAGGTCAAGGCGATGGAGCTGGTTTGCGCCGATCCCAAGCGGGCATCCGATTCGGTTTCGGCCGTGCTCGTACCAGACGGCGTCGATGCCAATGCCTTCCGCGGTCTGGCTTACAGCCGGTACAACTTGAGCCTGGGCAGCGGGCTTGGTCCGCTCAATGGCCGCGTATTCAGGATAGGACATATGGGGGACCTGAACGAACCAATGCTGCTCGGCGCGCTTGCGACAGTTGAACTGGCACTCGGGCAAGCAAAATTCCCATACAAGCCGGGCGGCGTCGATGCAGCGATGAAAGTGCTGGCCGATGGTTGAATACCACTCGACTGGACGCCAACGTATGAGTGTGGCGACGCGCGCCAACAATTAAGGAATTGATAGCTCATACCACACGGCAGAGTGACCGCGCCGTAGCCCGATGGCCCTGGCTTCGCTAGCGGGCATCGATTAGATCGACGACGCAGTTGCCTCCACACCGGACGACCATCATGTCAAGAGAAGCGAAGAACGCAGCTTTCGCCCGCACGTCTTTTCTCAACGGCGTCAATGCGGCGTATGTCGAGGAAATGCAGGCGCTCTATGAGCGTGATCCGGCCGCCGTTGCCGACGAATGGCGAGAGTTCTTCGACTCGTTGAACGAACCGGCAGGCAACGGTTCGAGTCAATTCGAGGGGCCATCTTGGGCGCGGCCCTTGAATGAGCTGAACACCG
>JANOBD010000219.1:0-99289 GCA_031411495.1 Phycisphaerae bacterium
CTCTCGTCGTCCTGAACATCAAGTGCTTTGTTTCTTTATTGAAAGGAAGCTGAAGGGAGCGCACCGCGACGATCGCGTCGACGACCAGAGCCGGCACAATCGCGTGCCGGGTGATTTCAGTCTTCGGTCGCGGAAAGTGCAGCAGCCCCCAACCTGCGGGGATCTCGTCAACGCGTCCATGAAAGTGAATGCGCTGGGGAAGGGCGTAGATCTTCAACGCGTTGTCGGGCAGCTCGGCAAGATCCGTGTTCCCGTACGCAGCAAAGTAGCCGAGCAGGATCTGGGCGCGCGTGACCGTGGGCGCGTGAGCAAGCAGGGCGTTGACTTCCTCGGGACTAAACGAGTCTCGTTTGCCTTCGCTGCGCTCCAGTCGCTTCTGCCTACGAATTTCGCGCACCGGCCGCACCTTATGCAGCTCGCGCCACTTAAATGGCCGGCCGAGCGAGCCGGTCACAGGCGAGCCGGTCCAGTTCCACATCGCGCACACATAGCGAATGTTGCGGTTGTACGCGTGAAAGCCGAATCGATCGCGGAGCTTTCCGAGATATCGACGGATCGGTTCCGGATCAATTTCCAGCGCGCGAATCCGCGTGTTCAATCCCAGCTCGCACGCGTAGAAGTTGAGCGCCTTTCGCATCTCCGCGAACGTACGAATCTCGATCTCTCGACGCTCGGCCTGATCGTGCTTTTCCGTGAGGTAGATGTTGATGATCTCCGAGATCGTCTCGCCGAACGGATCTGCGGCGCGCGCTTCACCTCGGGCACGCGCTTCCATGAACGCTTCATACGCCTTGAGCGCATCGCTCCAACTCTTCCGGTACGCCGGTTCATCATCGGTCGAACGGGTGGGACCGAACGAGATCTGCGTACCGTCAATCTTCTTGACCCACGAGCCCTTTTTATGCGGGAAGAGTGGGAAGGACGGATACGGCTTGGAAACGAAGGTAGGAGGGGATTTCGGCATGGCTCACTCCAGCGTGGTGTCGGAAATGGGTGTCGAAGAACACCAAACATATACCTAACAAATGCTGAAATCCAGCCAATATTCGCAAGTCCCGTTACGCTTTGCGACGCTCTCATAATCCCTTGGTTCTGGGTTCGAATCCCAGAGGGCCCAGTTCCGAAGCGTGCCGCTGGCGGCCCGTCTCGGCACGTACTCGATCGATTCGATCCTCGCCTTGTAGCCTCGAGAGCTTCAGCACGTCCTTGATCTTTCCGTTCTTCATCCTCCCGCTCGTGCGGCGCGGCGTGCCAAGATCCACCCGTTGCTGTAATCAATTCGTGACGGTTTCTGCGTCATCGGTCGCTGAAAAAACCGCCCAAGATGTATTCGCTCAGCCGTCGATGCCCGACCGCGCTTGAGGCAGGCAATTGCAGTCTCGGCGCGCCATTCCCGCGAATGAATTCCTTGACATTGTCAGGACCGAACGGGGTAATGGGGCGGCCGAGAACGTTGTGACACAACATTCATTTCTCACTCGGGAGAAACAGTCATGAGCGACTTTGTTCGAAGTTCATTGACGTATGCAACCCTTCTGGTGACGAACGCGGTAATCTCCGGTCTTGCCAGTGCAAACATCGTTTCTTCCGGCGACGTCAAGCCGCCATTTGCACTAACTGGCCCGTCAAGTTCGTTTACGGTTCCCGTTGCCGGCTCGACCAGCGGCGGCGCCATCGTCGGCGATGTCGCGACCGGTGCGCTCACGATCGACGGTGCCTGGACGCTCAATACCACCTACGGCATCATCGGTAACGGCGTGAACTCCGGCACGTCGAACCCGTCTGGCGTGGTGATCGCCGGCGGCAGCATCTGGAACCTTTCGCTGGACCTGGATGTCGGGAACGGCGCCGCGGCGACGGCCCAGCTTCAAACCGGCAGCAGCGTCAACGCCCGCGCCGTTCGCATCGCGACGCTCGCCGGGTCGTCGGGAACGTTCGACGTCAACTCCAGTTCGTCCATCAACACCAGCAGCGGAACATTTGTCGGCGAAGGAGGCAGCGCGTCGATGAGCGTTTCCGTCAGTTCGACGCTGACGACCGCCTACCTCGTGGTGGCCGACCAGATCAACTCGTCCGGCGTGGCTCAATTCTCAGGCGCGTCTCATCTTTACTGCGCGGGCGGCGCGATCATCGGTGGGCGCGGGCAGGGCAGTCTATCGCTCAGTTCCGCATCCACGTCTCAGGTTGGCTTCACGTCTATCGGCTATGATCCTGATGCGCCGCAGCAGTCGTCCACATCGCCCTCCGACAATCAGCTGCTGCTTTCCGGCGCGAATACGTTCTACGACAACACCGAGGGATTCTTTGTCGGATACAACACCAAAGGATCGGCGACAATTGAGAGTGGCGCGCGGCTCGACGCGGGCTTCCTCGACGTTTCCACGTTCGGCGACGATGGTGCGCTGTCGATCCGGTCCGGGGCGCACGTAAATCTCCGGCCCGCCGGCGCCGTACCGACGCCTTCGTTGGTTTTCGCGTCCGCGCCGGGCTCCGTTGCGATCGGCACAATTGCCGACGCGGGCAGCGTCGTCAATGTGAATGCCACCGGCGCGTTCGCCGAGATCGGGCGCCGCGGCAGCGCAGCCGTTACGGTGAGCAACGGTGCGGTCGTCAATGCCGACATCTCCATCGTCGCCACTGAGCCCGGCTCGGTCGGGACGCTCACGGTGAGCGGTTCCGGGAGCGCTTGGAACTCGAGCAGCCCGTTCGAGGTCGGCCGCGCCGGCGTTGCGTTCGTCAACGTGACCGGCGGCGCAGTTGTTACTGCGACTTCGTCGATCATGGCCACCGAGGCCGGATCGGATGGAACCCTGCTGGTCAGCGGATCGGGCAGCGCGTGGAACACCAACGGTTCGTTCGAGATCGGGCGCGGCGGCGACGCCCGCCTCACCGTGCAGAGCGGCGGTGCATTCACCACTTCACAGTTCCTTCTGCTCGGGTCGAATCCCAACAGTTCCGGCAACCTCGTCATTGACGGTGGCGGGGCCGTTCCCGCCTCCGCTACATCGTCCGCACAGGGAGTGTTCGGCGGTCACGGTGGCGCGAGCGTGGTCGTTCAAAACGCAGGCCGGCTTACGACCCTCAAGGCCGCTTCCCCAACGAGCTCCTCCGGAATCCTCTCTCAGTTCGATGATAGCAGCTCATCCGTCACCGTTCGCGGTGCAGGTTCTCTCTGGAGCGGCGACGGCGGCCTCAATGTCGGATTCCGTGGCCAGGGAACACTCTCGATCGCGACCGGCGGACGCGTGGACTGCGCCGACGGCATCATTGCCCGCCTCGCCGGTTCGGTCGGAAATGTCTCTCTCAGCGATGCGAATTCGAAGTGGGTCATCAGCAACTCGCTCTACGTCGGGGGAAGGCCGGCGTCGTCGGTGGCGGGTGTCGAAGGCCAGGCCGGGCCAGGCGGTGCCGCGAGCCTCAGTGTCGGCAGCGGCGCCTCGATCACTGTCGGTAGCACGCTGAGACTGTTCAGCGCCGGCACGATCGATCTCGTCCCCGGCGGATCCATCGCCGTGGGAAGCACGTCCGCAGCTGCCGCATCAACCCTTCGCATTTTCGCCGGCGGAACACTTTTTGGTTCGGGATTGGTGAAGGGTGCGCTCGTCAACGAAGGCCAACTGAATCCCGGAAACTCGACGGGAACGCTTTCCGTGACGGGTACCCTGCTGACGGCCGGGACGATGAACTTCGAAATCAACACTCCAACGGATTTCGACAAGATTGCCCTCGGTGGCGCGGCTACGCTCGGAGGCACACTTGCCCTGATGCCGGCGCCGGGCCTCAATCTGTTAGCCGGGCAACGCCTGGATGTCCTTACCGCCGGTGCGGTGTCGGGGCAGTTCTCCACCGTCACCGGCAACCGGATCGACGCAACCCACTGGCTCGCGCTCCTGAAAAGCCCGACGAAACTCTCGCTGGCGCTGGCCGTGTCCGGCGACGCGACGCTCGACGGCATCGTCAACTTCGACGACCTGCTGATTCTGGCTCAGAACTACGGACAGTCGGGCCCGAACTTTGACTGGAAGCGCGGCAACTTCGACGGCAACACGAGCGTGAACTTCGACGATCTCCTGGCGCTGGCACAGCATTACGGACAATCCGCGCTTCAGCCATCGACAACCCGCTCGGACTTCGCTGCCGATTGGGCGCTGGCGCAGGCGCTTGTGCCGGAGCCCGTGTCATTTTCACTGGTCGCAGCCCTGGGCCTTTTTGGCATCGGTCGACCGCCGCGCGCGGGATCGGCAACCCGATAGCCCAAAAGGTGATCGGCCGTCGACTCGATGCGTTTGAGGATCCGATCGGGGACCGGGTTTCGCGATTCAGGCGGGCTCCGCCTTCGTTGAGCCGAGAAGCAGCTTCTCGAGCGTTTCGAAATCGACTGGCTTGACCAGGTGATGATCGAACCCCGCTTCCTTCGAATGTCGCCTGTCCTCTTCTTGTCCCCAGCCGGTTAAGGCAACCAGCGTCGCGGTCTTGCCCCAGGTCTGTTCGCGAATTCGACGGCAGGTTTCATAGCCGTTGAGCTTTGGCATTCCGATATCCAGCAAAATGAGGTCAGGCTGAAACGACTCGGCAACATCGATCGCCTTCAAGCCGTCGTTTGCGATGCGTACGCTGTTCCCGAGGAGTTCGAGCAATTGCCCCATCGATTCGGCAGCGTCGACATTGTCATCAGCAACCAGAATGCGGCGGGCTGGCGGCGCCACGAGATCGTCGGTTCCCGACGGTTCGATTTTCTGGACCGGCGATGTCAAGATCGGAAGGCGCGCGATGAACTCGCTGCCCCGTCCCTCGCCTTCGCTGTGGGCCTCGATGGTTCCGCCGTGCATCGCCACGAGCCCATGCACCAGTGACAGCCCGATGCCCATCCCGCCGGTCGTCTTCTCCAATGTGCGGTCGACCTGCGTAAACATCTGGAACACCTTGTCCAGCATGGCCGGCGGAATACCGACGCCGTCATCCTTTACCGACACCATTGCTGTTGTGCCCTCGCGCCTGACGGTCAACGCGATGTGCCCGCCATGATGCGTGTACTTCGCCGAGTTATTCAAGAGATTGGACACAACCTGTGCCAGCCGCGTCGCGTCTCCGTTCACAAAAATCGGATCGTCCGGGACGACGACGGTGAGGGCGTGTCGTGCCTCTTCGATAGCCGGTCGGCTGGTCTCCAAGGCTGCGTCGATCACCGTCCGAAGTTCTACGTGCTCCATGCGGAGTTGCAGCTTGCCTGTTGTGACCCGGCTTGCATCGAGGAGGTCGTCCACCAGCCGGACCATCTGCCCAAGTTGTCGTTCCATCATCGCCCGAACCTGCGCGACAGCTCCGTCGACTTCGGCCATGCGAATGACTTGCAGACCGTTACGGATCGGGGCCAATGGGTTGCGAAGTTCGTGGGCGAGCGTCGCCAGGAACTCGTCCTTACGCCGGTCGGCGTCCTTGAGCTGACCGACCAGGCGTTCGCGCTCCTCCTCAATGAGCTTGCGCGCGGTGATGTCCGCGATGGTGCCGTCGAAGCTGACCACCCGCCGCCCCGGGCCCTCGCGGTCGTAGCTCCCCCTTCCTTTGGCGAAGACCCAGCGTATCGAGCCGTCCGGATGTACGACCCGATACTCCTCGGCGTAGGAAGCAGGGTCATCCGGGCGTGTCGCCGCCTGCATGGCTTCGCGGATTCGCTTTCGGTCGTCCGGATGAATCGCGGCGAAAGCCTGCTCGTAATCCATCGGCAGGGTGTTGCCGGCAAAAATCATGCGGAACCGATCGTCAGTGTTCAAGGCATTGGTCGCCGGGTCGATGTGCCACGCGCCCAACTCTGCCGCGTCGAGGGCCAGCCTTCGCCGCTCCTCGCTCGCCCGCAACGCCGCCTCGGCCCGAACCCGCTCGAGGGCCGCCCAGGTCCGCTGGGCGGTTTCCTCAATCAAGGCAACCTCCTGCGCAGTCCACTCGCGCCGGTCGGAAACATGGACGGACATCCCGGCGACGAACTTGCCGTCCTTGACGAGCGGAACATCCACGTGGCCGCGCACCTGGATGGCCGCGAAGGCCTCTCTCTCCCCGGGCAACCGGCCCCCCTCGGCGGTGGCGTCGGCCTCCACTAACGTACGCCCGTTCATCAAGGCATTGAGCACGGCCGGACCGAAGGAGGCGATCGGATAGCGGCCCGCGAGCGGCCGAACGCCAGCGGTGTAATCTCGCTCGATGACGTACTCGTCGCCGACGATCTCGAAATAGACCACCCGGTTCGCACGCAGGTGCTCGCCGAGCACCCGGCTGGCCACGGCCCGCACCTCGGCCGGGTCGGCGACCGTGCGTAGCGTGTCCGACAAGCGGATCAGGTACGTTTGCCACTCTTCGACCCGCTTCTGGTCGGTCACGTCGAGCGTCACTCCGTCGAACCGGGTCGGGGTACCGTCGGCGGAATAAAAGGTCCGCCCAATGGCCCGCACCCACCGCGCGGCTCCCGTGTTGGGATCCACCGTGCGATAGTCCACGTTGTAACTCGTCCGGTCTGCGATGCTCCGCTCAATGGCGCGGCGCGTCGGCTCCCGATCGTCCGGATGAAGGCGGTCGTAAAACGTGTCGATCGTGACGGTGGCGTCGGGCGGCAGGTGGAAGTGTGCCTTCACCAAATCGTCCCACTGCAGTACGTCAAACGGAAGGTCGCAGTACCAGAATCCGACGCCACTGCTGCGACGCACGAACGCCGACCGCTCTTCGCTCTCTCGCAACCGCCTCTGCGACTCATTCCGCTCGGTCACGTCGCGGGTCGTCCCCGCGACCGCCTCGACCTCGCCATCGGCTCGGATGACGGGCACAAAGATGTATTCGTACTGTCGACGCCCGTGCGTGCCGGTAAACGCGACCTCGCCCCGGATTGGCTGCCGGGTGGCCCGCACCTGGTCGATCTCGCGGTCGTGCATTTCCGCGTGCCAAGGCTCGTAGCCGATCTCCAGAAACGTTTTTCCGATCGCACCCTCACGGCCACGGCCCCACATCTTGATCAAAGCTTCGTTGGCATAGAGAACCTTGTGGTCCAGACTGAACACATACATAAAGTCAGGCGTGTTGGTCAGCACCGTCTCGTACAACCGCCGTTGTCGCTCGGACTCGGCTGCGAGGCGGACGATCTCCTGCTCGGCCTGCATCATGCGGGAAATGTCGAGCCCGGCGGGTTCGCCACGCCGCCCACGCGCTTTCAGATATGCCTGCGCGCGATCCGAAAGCCGCACTGGTTCCGGACCTCCACCCTCCAGAAACTCGATCATAGGGCCAAGGGGAGCGCGTTCCGTGGGGCCATCGATGAACTCAATTCCGTGATCGTCGCCGCAATGATTGTGCCAGTAGGTCGCAACCAGATGGTGACCATCAAAAATCCGGTAGGTGTGGGTGCCGGCCGATACACGCGTGGCTGCATCATCCTTTTCGATCCGATAGGTCAACGCGTTATCCTCCAAAACAAGATCAGCGCTCGATTCATTAGAAACGCGAGACACCGCTACGGATCTTTGGTCGGATTCTCGTCGAAAGTCGTTTGTCGGCAAGAACAAATGCGCTGATCCGACATGGACATCGTGAGGCAATTTTCCGATTGCCACTGGCCCGTCAAAAACGACGTTGGTCGACGGAAGCCCAGGCCCGCGCCTTCGACGAGCTGAACGAACTCGAAATCGCAGTCTCCGTCCTGAAGACACCTGCTTCGAGATTTACCCGCATCGCCCCTGATGTGCTGCCGGGTTGGATTGCCGAACCCGGTACCGCGTCGGGCACCGGCGCGGTGCCGATGAAATCGTCCCCGAGACTGTTGAGGTGACGAGATCGATAACGTGGTCGGTAGGCGCGCTTCACTGGCGGGTGACACTCAGAGTTCCATCCGTCGGTGAGCAATCGCCCGGAATCAGCTACAAACCGGTTCGATTGCGGTCGAATAATCGCTGATTTGGATGACGGAAGAGGAGCCGGCTCGACGGGGAACCGCATCGGGGTCGTGGATCTCGATCTAATCCGGCCGCGCAGCGCGGAGAAGGAACCGCTGGCGCAAACGGTCTCCTTACCGTCTGTTAACCGCGTTTTAGCGTCACTGGAACAACTGCGTGAGAAAAAATGCCTGTCGGGATCAACCGTTCCTGGTCGCGACGCCTTGCCGCGGCGGAAGGGGCCTTTTTGGTGGACGGGTGTCGGCCGATCGTGGTAAGGTTGCCCCTTGCCAATCGCCGGCAATTTCCCGGCCGACTCAAAATCCGAATCGTGGACAAACAAGGAGAAAACGCATGTCCGGAGTATCGCCTCGCGCCCGCATTCTGCTCAACGCCTCACGTCCCACCGTCGATCAACTGGAGAATCGACGTCACCTCGATTCCACGCCTTGGAACTTGAGTTCCGGAAGCCTGATTCAGAACTGGGAGAACACGGGGCTCATCACGACGAACGACAACTGGAGCGGCGTCCCGAGCATCGAAGGGTACTTCCAAACCAATACCACCGGCTCAAACAAAGACCCTCAGACGGTCCTCACCGACACTACGCCGACGTTGGATATCAACGCTAATGCAAGTAATCCGAATACGTTCTCCGCTGGCGGCGTGACTGAGTTCGCACTCGCTGCGGCGATCGGCGGGTCCGGGAATGGAACCGTCGGCATGCAAGGCTCGGGCACGGCTCACGAAACCTACCTAAAGCTCTATCTGGACAATTCGAGTCGCACCGCGCCGGTACGCATTAAGTATGACTTAATCGACATTGACGGCTCTGCGACGACCGGTACGCCGGCTCCGCAGCAGTCGTTCGCGCTGCAATATCGACTCGCCACCAGCGGCGACTATGTGAACGTCCCTGCCGGTTACGTCCAGAACGCCGCCGATCCCGCCCTCAACGCGACCGGCCTTACCACCAGCTTCGATGTGACGCTCCCCAATGACACAATCGGCGCTTCGATCGTCCAGATCCGCATCATGACGACGGATTCGGTCGGTGCCGATCAAATGGTCGCGGTCGACAATCTTCGCGTCTTCGGCTCGGACGTCTTCGCGTTCCAGCCGGCGACTTACACTGTTTCCGAAAACGTCGGCACCGTCTCGCTGACGGTCAAGCGCATTGGAAACCTCAACGGCACGGCGAGCGTTAATTACACGCTCGTCAACGGATCGGCCACGTCTCCCAGCGATTTCACCGCGGCTTCGGGCACGCTGAGCTTCGGCGATCAGATCGACACGCAGACGATTAACGTCACGATCATCGACGACAATGTCGCCGAAGCGGTTGAGCAGTTCACCGCATCGCTCAGCAGTCCTTCGGCAGGGTTCGGCGTCGGGCCGGCCGCAACCATCACGATCAACGACAACGACACACCCATTCCGACCGTCGTCCTCAACGAAATCAAGGTGAACCCCGCCAGCGCGGACACCAGCCAGGAGTTTGTCGAACTTCGCGGCACGGCCAACGCGCCGCTCACCAACTTCTACTTCGTCTCCATCGAAGGCGACGGCGCGACCGCCTCCGGCACCGCGACGATGGTCGTCAGCCTCGGCTCGGCCAGCATGGGAAGCGGTGGCTACCTCGTCATTGGCAGCCCATCGCTGACGGTGGCCGCGGGTGCAAGCCATGTGAGCGATGCAAGGTTCGACACCACATCCGGCATTCTCCAGAACGGCAGCAACAGTTTCGCGCTCATCTATTCGCTGACGCCCATCAGTGAAGGCACGGATCTGGACGCCAACAGCGACGGCGCGCTCGAATTGCCCGCCGGAGCCTCGCTCATCGATGCCGTCGGCTCGCTTGACGGCGGTGTAAGCGATATCGCGTATGGTGCGATCCTCACTCAGCCGTCAGGTGCGTTCGGTGCGGCAAGTCGGTTCCCCGACAACGTCACGCCGCTGACCGTTGCAGCCTGGTACAACGGCGATCTCCTCGATCCGTCACTCAACGGCGCGAGCGAGACTGGCGTCTACGACCCGCGGACGACCAACTCGTCCGCCAACCTCCCGGCCGGCGCCGTCCTGACTCCGGGCGCGGCGAACTATCCGACCGGCGCCAACGCCGGCGCTTTTGTCATGATTCCGATCGCACAGACCGTCGCCGAAAGCGTCGGGACCGTGTCGATCATCGTCTACCGTGCCGGCGGCGCGGTGGGCGCAGCGTCGGTCACCATCGGCGCGACAGGCGGCACGGCAACCAGCGGTTCCGACTACTCCGCATTCACGCAAACCCTGAACTTCGCCGACGGCGAATATCAGAAGACCGTCACCTTCACCGTCAACGACGATTCGGACGCGGAACTGGCCGAGACGATCGACGTGCAACTCTCGGGCGCCACCGGATCGACGATCCTTCGCGAGGGCCTTGGCCGGGTGACGATCAGCCTCTCAGACCCGGCGCCGCCGGCAAGCCTGATGCTCAACGAACTCGACATCAACCCGCCTGGTGTCGATCAGCCGTACGAGTTTGTGGAACTGCGCGGCACGACGAGCGCACTGCTGATCAACGTCTATCTCTTCTCGATCGAAGGTTCAGGCACTGCCGCCGGAACGCTCGACGCGATCATCAACCTCACCGGCGCGACGGTTGGAAGCAACGGGCTTCTGCTTGTCGGCGCCAATGCGTCTCCGGGCTTTGCGCCGATCGATCCGAACACCGGCGTGTTCGGTACGACACTCTTCGATGTCACCGGCGGCGCCGGGATCGAGAACGACAGCAACACGTTCATGCTCGTCTTCGTTCCTGTCGGCGTGGCGCTCCCGTCGACCGGCACCGACTATGACGTCGACAACACCGGCACGCTTGCCCTGGATCCGGGCATCGTCGTCATCGACTCGGTCGCCTCGCTCGATCCGGATGTCGGTGACATCGGGTACGGCGGCGCGGTGCTTCCCGTCTTCACAACCGCGAGCGGCGACGCGGCAGATGCGCTCGTCCGCTTCCCGGACAACACGACTGCCAACAGCGCTGCCGCGTGGTACGCCGGCAATCTCGACACGACCGGAACGGTCCAATCGCAATTGAACTTCGGGACGCTCGTCTCGGCGAACTTCCCGGTCGGCGGCGCGCTCACGCCGGGCGCCCGCAACGCGCCGTCCGGAGACACGGTCGCCCCGACCGTGCTGAGCAGCGTATTCAATTTCCAGACGGCGTCTGCTGTTCCACAGAGCATCGTCGTCACCTTCAGCGAAGATGTCGGCGCCAGCCTTGTGGCAAGCGACTTCTCGCTCGTGAACACCGACACCAACCAGGTCGTCAACCTGTCGCTTGCAGGCGTGAGCGGCGGCGGAACGATCGCCACGTTGAACTTCACAAGCACCGGCAACCCGCTCGGCGGCAGCATTCTGAAGGATGGCCACTACCGGATCCGCGTGCTTGCCGGGCAGGTCGCCGACGCGGCTGGCAACACGCTCCTGGCAAACAGCGATACGCCGTTTGCGTTCAAGAATGCCGACTTCGACGGCGATCTGGATGTCGACTTCGACAACCTGCTCACCCTCGCCCAGAACTACGGCGGCACGGGCAAGACGTTCGCGCAGGGCGATGCGAACTACGACGGCGTGGTGAACTTTGACGACCTGCTCGCGCTCGCGCAGGCGTACAACACAACGCTCTTCAGTTCGACACCGATCGCGCCGCGTGCCACGGTCCGCAGGAAAGGCAATGACGTACTCGCCTGATCGCTGCTCGGAACCAAACTGAAGGATCGAACGGAACGCGCGCCGGTCATGCCGGCGCGCGTTTTTCGTTTTCAGCTCGACGTCTGCGTCGTTGACTGCGTGGCCGGACGGGTCGTGGGCGCGGTCAGATCGATCGGTTCGCCTCGATCGACGGCGGCGAGCGCGCGCTCCAGTTCGCCGATTGAACGTCCGCGAAACGGCTTGCCGTCGATCCCGAGATCCGTAGAAGTCGCGTCGACGGACTGCGCGAGACATCGTCGTGCGTCGGCGACCCGGCCAACCTGGAGATAAGCCTGCCCCATCGCCGCGAAGAGGTTTTGCGCGGCGCGGCCGGCGGTTCCTTCGGGTGCAGGAGGGTCGCCCAGCGATTCTGCGAAGCTGATCGCTTCCGGAGCGCGGCCGAGTCGAACCATCCCGCGGATGTAGTTCGCGGCGCTGCCGACGCCACGTGGCGAACCCGGGCCGAACTTCTCGCGCGCCATCTTCATCAGCTTTTCGCAGCGGGCGACATACAGGTCCCAACGGCCGCGTGCTTCGTCCGTCGAAAGGAACTGCCCCTGGATGCCAAGCGCAACGCCGTCAAACGGATCCAGTTTGCCGACGTTCGCTTCGGCTTCTTCCAGCAACTTGACGGCCTGGTCGTACTGTTTCTGCGAGGTGAGAAAGTACGCGAAGTTCGCAAGCATGGTGATCTTGACGGGGTGATCGTCGCGATACAGCCGTCGCATCTTCTCGAGCGCTTCGCGGTGGTACTCCGCGGACTCGTCATTGCGGCCAAGATCCATCAACACGGACGCAAGATTTCCCATCATGCTGATGACGAGCGGATCATCCGCTCCGAGCACGCGCTTCATAATCGGAAGCGCATCTGTCCACGTGGCGGCCGCCTTCTCTGCCTGGTTGCGCTGGAGTTGCGAGATCCCGATCGCATTGAGCGTCCGCATGCCCAGGCGCGACTCGAACGTTCCTTTCCGTTTCAACTCGTCAATGATCTCGTTCGCCCACTTCTCGGCGGAGTCGAACTGATCATTGTTGTTCGCCAGCGCGACCCTGGTGAACTTGAGCTCGAGCCCGATCGGTGAACTGGACATGCCTGCCGCTTCGATTTCCCTGGTGAGTTGATCGGCCATCGCGCTCGCCTGGTCGGGAAGCTCGTCATCGATCAATGCGTTGGTGATGGCGATGCCCCCGCGCCAGCGGTCTTCGCGCGGCGCCTCCGCACCGTTGTCATACGCCTCCTTCACGGCTCGGAGCGCTTCCTTGTAGTCGCCGAGATCGTAGAGCGCTTCGCTGATGATGGTGCGGATGACGAGGTTCAAGTCCGGCGTCTTGCCGAGCGTCTCCTGGCTGGTGTCGAGCGCGCGAAGCAGCAGGTCGTGCATCAACTCGGTATCGCGGCCGCGTGAGACGGAAGGCTTGATGCCAGCGAGGAGATTGCGTGTGAAATCGGCAATCGCGGTTGCCCGGGCGAGTTCGTGCCTCGCTTCCTGTTCGCTCTGCAGGGCGGCGCGCTCGCTCTTGAGTGCCGCAAGCTCGCTCGCGTGTGCAGCCTGCTCGGCGCGCGCCTTGCGCACATACATGATCGAGGAGATCGCCGTCGCCGCGACAAGCGCCGTCACCACAACCGCAGCCGCCGTCACGGCCGCGCGGTTGCGCCGAGCGAATTTCCGGAGCTGGTAGATGCGACTTGGGGGGCCGGCACTGATGGCTTCGTGGCGAAGGTGGCGTGCGATGTCGGCCGCAAGCTCAGCGGGCGACTGGTAGCGACGCGTGCGGTCTTTCTCAAGCGCCCGCATCACGATCCAGTCCACCTCGCGGTCTAGCGATCCCGAAAGCGTCTGTGCGATCGTCCGCGGTGCCGATCCCGCCTGCGTGTTGCCCGCGACGCTCGAGAGCCGCGTCGAGGGTTTGACCGGCGTCTCTTCGCGGATGAGCCGGCAGATCTCGTCCAGCCCGGCGCGCTTGAGTCGATCGATGTCGAAGGGCGGCACGCCGGCAACAAGCTCATACAGAACCGTGCCGAGGCTGTAGACGTCGCTTCGGGTGTCCACATCCTTTGCGCCTGCGATCGCCTGTTCCGGCGCCATGTACTGCGGCGTGCCGATGATCTGAAACGCCTGGGTCTGCGCGGCGGAGATCGGCTGTTCCGGATCGATGGCCTTGGCGATGCCGAAGTCGATCACCTTTGGAACCGGTCGACCATCGATCGTCGTGACGAGGATGTTCGTCGGTTTCAGGTCGCGGTGAATCACGCCTTTCTGATGCGCGTGCTGGACGGCGCTGCAGACATCGGCGAAGAGCGCGAGCCGCTGTGGAAGCGTCAAAGCATTCTGTTTGGCGTAGTCGGTGATCGGCAGGCCATCGACGTACTCCATGGCGATGAACGGCCGACCGTCCGCGGTGGTGCCGGCATCGTACACCCGCGCGATGCCCGGATGTTCCATGATGGCCAGCACCTGGCGCTCGGCTTCGAACCGCTCGACGATCTCTTCGATGTGGGCGTGGACCCGGAGCACTTTCAACGCTACGTCGCGGACGACAGGTTCGTACTGTTCAGCGAGAAACACGGCGCCGAAGCCACCTTCCCCGAGCAGTTTGAGCAGCGTGAAACGGCCGATGACATCACCGACGGCCGGAGACTGCGTTCGCGTGGGCCTCGGGTCGTCGCCGACGCCCAGCGTCGCCGTCTCGCGGTGGAACATCTCTCCGGCGGCGCCGTGGGCTGTGAGCAATGCGATCACCTCCGCGCGCAGCTTGGGGTCGTCACCGCATTGTGATTGGACGAATGCGGATCGCTGGTCGGCCGGTACATCGAGGGCGTCGAGAAAAATGTCCTTCACGCGGGCGTTCATTCGTCGCTCGAACGTTTGTCACCCAGGAGCTGGACCAGTCTGGCGCGGGCGAACGACCACTCGCGGTGGATGGTTCGTTCGGATGCGCCGAGAACTTCGGCAATCTCGTTCATCTCCAGCCCGCCGAAGAACTTCAGTTCGACCACCTGGGCCGCCCGTTCGTCCTCGGCGCGGAGCAGATCGAGCCCTTCGTGGACGGAAAGGATCAGCTCAGCATCGCGCGAGTCGGCGGCGTCAATGCCGTCCAGCGATGCCTTCGCGGCGCCGCCGCCACGCTTATGGGCGTCGCGCCGGCGGGCGTGATCGACCAGGATCTGCCGCATCGCATTTGCGCACGCGCCGAAAAAGTGGGCACGATTCTGCCAGTTGGTCGGCTCGCTGCCGATCATCCGCATATAGGCTTCGTGAACGAGCGCGGTGGCTTGAAGCGTGTGGCCGGCGCGTTCACTGCGCAGACGGTCACGCGCGATGGCGCGAAGTTCATCATACACCAGCGGCAGGAGCTTGCCGGCCGCGTCGGGCGACGTCTCGATCGAGCGCAGCAGCACCGTCACCTGCGGCGCCGTAGGCGTTGGTTGTTTCATTTCGTCTCCTGCCACTCGGGCGATCGGCCTCTTCCGTGAAGCGGCGACCTGGCGCGCCGCCCGCAATGATGGTCGGGCGGGACGAGAGTCTAGCATGCGCGTCGGGAGGTCACGCGCATGGGTCAGGGCGATTGTGCTCGCGTTACGAATGTTTGACACGTGGCTCATCGTCGTCTCTGGTGTTGAAAGTCGTTCGTGTCAGATGACATGCGCCAAATCCCGAGCCCAACTGCCAGGAAAAACTCTCGCACTGACTCGCACGAACATCCGCGTAGAGCTTCAAACACCATGACGCCGCCCAACCCTTGGAAAATTCGGAAAATAATCCAGCGCCTTGTCGTCCCCGGGGCGACCGCATTGCCGGCAACTTTCGGTATGGTAGGGTCGGCGATATCGCAACTGCTTCATGACCGTTATCAATCCACCCACGATTGCCCTGCAAGGCCGCTCCGTCGCCAAATCCTTCGGGAGTGTGTCGGTACTTCACGACGTTAGCTTCGATATTCGCAGCGGCGAAGTGCACACGCTGATGGGCGAGAACGGCGCCGGCAAAAGCACGCTAATGAACATCCTGGCCGGCGTTCATCAGCCCGATGGCGGGGAGATCGAACTCTTCGGCCAGCCGGTCGCGTTCTCGTCACCGCATGCCGCGCTCTCGGCGGGCATCGCTTTAATCCACCAGGAGCCGCAGAACTTTCCGGACCTGTCGATCGCCGAGAACATTTTTCTGGGCCGGGGCGTGCCACGCGGCGCGATCGGCCAGATCAACTGGGGCGAGATGAACCGCCGGACGGCAGCCGTGCTCAACTCGCTGGGCGTGAAGCTCGACCCGCGCCAGCGGATGAGTGGTCTTTCGATCGCCGATCAGCAGATGGTCGAGCTCGCGGGTGCCCTCGCGCAGGACGCGAAGATCCTGTTGATGGATGAGCCGACTGCCGCACTCACGCCTGGCGAGGTCGAGCGACTTTTTGCGATCGTTCGCAACCTGCGCGAGACGGGCGTCGCAGTGGTGTTCATCAGCCACCGCATTCCCGAAGTATTCGAAATCGCCGACCGGATCACGGTCTTGCGGGATGGCAATTGTATCGGCACGCGCGATGTCAGAGAGACCGACAAGTCCGAGATTGTCCGCATGATGGTCGGCCGTCCACTGGGCGATATGTACGAGAAGCCGGACGCGAAACCGGGAGCCGTGAAGCTGTGCGTCAGCCGGTTGACATCCGGCAGCCGCTTTCGCGACATCGGATTTGAAGTCCGCTCCGGCGAGATTGTCGGGCTCGCGGGCTTGGTCGGCGCGGGGCGGACGGAAGTGGCCGAGGCGATCTTCGGCATTCGGAAGCGCGACTCCGGAACGATCGAAGTCGATGGAGTGGCGATGCCCATCCGCTCGCCCAGCAATGCAATCGCTGCCGGAATTGCCTACGTCCCGGAAGATCGCGCACGCAACGGGCTTCTCCTGCCGATGAGCATCGCGAACAACACCACACTCGCGAGCCTGCCCGCCGTGTCGACGTTCGGATTCATCAGCGGCTCACGCGAATCGCAGATGGCCGAGGCGTGGCGACGTACCCTCAAGACGCGCCTCCGCGATGTCGGCCAACCGGTGAACGAGCTCTCTGGCGGTAATCAACAGAAGGTGGTGCTCGCGCGGTGGCTGGAAACCAAGCCGAAGGTATTGATTGTCGATGAGCCGACCCGCGGCATCGATGTCGGCGCCAAGGCCGAGGTGCATCACGTCCTGGCCGAGCTCGCGCGGCAGGGTACGGCCATCCTGATGATCTCCAGCGATCTGCCGGAAGTCATCGCGATGAGCGACCGTGTGATTGTGATGAAGGAGGGCCGCATTTCCGGCGAGTTCGCGCGCGGACAGGCGACACAAGAGCGCGTGATGCGAGCGGCGACTGTCGGTGACGACGCGGCGAACGGGGTTAGGCCGGATGCCGGTCGCGCGCAGCGCAGGTGGAGCACACTCTCGGCGAGTCGTGAATGGGGTGTGCTGCTGTTCGTTGTTCTCGTGTTCGCATTACTCACGGCGAAGGATCGCCGTTTCGCATCTGCGGACACCCTCCGCTCGATCCTCACGGCGATGCCGCTGATCGTGATTGTCGCGAGCGGCCAATTGCTGGCGATCCTGAGCAGGAACATCGATTTGTCGGTCGGGTCGATGCTCGGGCTCGCGGCCATCATTGCCGGCGGCATTTTCGTCACGCATCCGGGGTTGCCTGTCGCTGTGGCAATCATCGTTTCGGTATTTGTCGGCGCGATCCTCGGACTGATCAACGGCACGCTGGTTTCGCTCCTTCGTGTGCCTGCCATCATCGCCACGCTGGGAACTTTCACCGCGTATCGAGGCCTGGTCTATATCTGGTCGGGCGGAAAACAGGTCGCGAAAGACAGCCTGCCGCCCGCGCTCTCGACGATCGCCCAGCAGGGGCCGATCGACATTCCCTGGTTCGTGTGGATCGCCGCCGCAGTTGCCGTGGCGATGGCGCTGTTCCTCAGGTTCTTCTCGACGGGCCGATACATTTATGCGATCGGCAGCAACCCGCGAGCGGCACAACTCCGCGGCGTGCCGGTTGCGCGGACGATTCTCACCGTCTTCACGCTCGGCGGCGCGTGTGCGGGATTGGCGGGGATCCTGTACGGGGCGAGATTCGGCACGATCAACCCCGCCGATGCCGGCGCGAAGCCGCCGATGGAACTGATCGTCATCAGTGCCGTTGTCCTCGGCGGGGCGGCCGTGAACGGCGGCTCGGGGTCCGTGTTCGGTACGGTCCTCGGATGCCTCTTGCTCGCGATGGTCGATGCGGCCACTTCCATTCTCAGTATCAGCTTGTTCTGGCAGCGTGTCTTCTATGGCGGCGCGATCCTGCTCGCTATTACGTCAGACTCGCTGCTTCGGCGGAAAGGGCGTGAAGCGTGAAGCGTTTCGCCCTGGTCGTCCTCCGCTCGCCGGTGTTGATCGCGTTCGTCTTGCTCGTGATCGCATACACCGTTGGATCGGTGCGTTCCCCCGAGTTCTTCGGCATCGGTTATGTGCTGGAGCGGTCATCGGACCTCATGCCCATCGCGCTCCTCGCGCTGGCAATGACATTTATCATCATTGCCGGGCAGATCGATCTCTCGGTGGGATCGGGCGCGGTGCTCGTGATGGTGTTAACGGCATTACTCCATCACGATGCGAATGTGCCGATGAGCGCGCTTCTGGTGATCGCGCCGTTGATCGGAGCGCTGCTGGGGTTCGCCAACGGGCTGTTCGTTACCCGCCTTCGCGTGCCGCCGCTCGTCGTTACGCTGGGTACGCTCGCGCTTTATCGCGGCCTGGCGATGGTGATGATGGGCGAGCAATCGATCGGCAAGTTTCCAGCGTGGTTCGTCGGGCTCGACATGCGGCAGATCTTTGGCCTGCCGTGTGTACCCGTGTTGATTTTCTTCTCCTTCGCGTTGGTCGCCGGCATCGTGTTGCACCTCACGACCTTCGGCCGGCGCGTCTACGCAATCGGCACGAGCGAATCCACTTCGCGCTACGCGGGAGTCCGTACCGACCGGATCAAACTGATCCTCTTCACGCTTGCGGGCTTCGCGATGGGATTGGCAGCGCTGATGCAGATGTCGATCATCACCACGGCCAGCTACAAGCATTTTAACGGCGCAGAACTGACGGCGATTACCGCTGTCGTTCTCGGCGGAACGAGCATCAAAGGCGGCCGCGGCAGCATCCTCGGTACCGTGCTTGCCATTCTCTTGCTCGCGGTCGTCGGCACGGTGATGGGCGTCGAGAATGTCCGCGCCGAGAACCAACTCGCGATTACCGGTACGATGCTGATCGCGGCAGTCGTTGTGAACGAACTGCTTGCGCGGCTCAGTCGCCGCAGTGGACGAACAACGTAGACCGATCAATTCGACGGAGGAAACTTCATGCGTCTGGCATCCTTACTGATTCTGACCGCGAGCGCAGCCCTGTTTGCAGGCTGCGATCAATCGACATCCGCTCCGACGCCTGCGGCAACATCCGACGCGGCGAAGTCGGGCGTTCTGGTTTACATCCCGAAGAACACCGGCAACCCGTATTTTGAATCGCTCATCCAGGGCTACACCGACGCGGCCAAGGAGAACGGTTTCACCGCGCGCACCCAGGCGCCCGATAACGCCGACGCGACCAGCCAGCTCCGCATCATCAAGGACCAGGTCCAGCAGAAGGTGTCGGCGATCGCCATCTCGCCGAACTCGACAGATGCGCTGAACGCAACCTTCGATGAATCGACGAAGAAGGGCGTGCCGATCATCTGTGTCGACTCCGATCTCACCGGCAACGAGTCACGTCGTGCCGTGGGCGTCCTTACCGCGAATCCGCAGATGGTCGGAGAAGGGCAAATTGAGTTGCTCGGCTCCATGATTGGCTATTCCGGCAAGTTCGCGATTCTCAGCGCCACGACGGACGCACCGAACCAGAACGCCTGGATCGAGGTGATGAAGAAAACCCTCGCTGAGAATCCGAAATACAAGGCGATGGAACTCGTCGAGATCGTCTACGGCAACGATGAGCCACAAAAGAGCATTACCGAAGCAGAAGCACTGCTCACGAAGTACCCCGATCTCAAGGGCATCATCGCGCCAACCACGGTGGGCATCCGCAGTGCGGCACAGGTGGTGGAGAACGCAAAGAAGGCAGACACCATCGTCGTCACCGGCCTCGGCCTGCCAAGCGAGATGCGCAGTTTCGTGAAGAACGGAACGGTCAAGGCGTTCGCGCTCTGGAGCCCGTACGACGAAGGTTATCTCGCCGGCCAGATCGCCGGGCAGATCGCCAGGGGAACGCTCAAGCCGGCGCCGGGCGTAAAGTTCACCGCTGGCAAGCTCGGCGAGCGCGAGTTCGGCCCGAACACGGTGGTCATCACGGGCCCGCCGACGGTGTTCAACAAGGACAACATCGACAACTTCAAGTTCTAATGAGTGGAAAGCCGCAGGGGAGCGTGGAGAGCCGGCGCATAGTCGCCGACTCTCCACTTCATTTAAGCACTCGCAGCAGATTGGAGTAGTCGTCCGTCCACAGGGTGTGTCCGTCAGGCTTCAGGTCAGACCAGCCATGAGCGACCAGTTTTGCCGCCAGGATGGGATCGCGCGTGTGGACGATCCACGTTGCTGCGGCTCGGCCGGGAAGCTTTTCCACTTCCGGGCTGTGGGCTTCGTCGATGATGAGCGTCATTCCGTTGAGTGGTGAAGACCCATTGGCGACGACCTGCCGCAGATCGAGATAGTGATTTGAGATGTGGACTGCGAGCGTCCCAGTTGAACCGAGCTTACTCGCATATAGCGCGAACGCCTCGTGCGTGAGCAGGTGAACGGGTATCGCGTCGCCGCTGAAGGCATCGATTATCAGCAGGTCAAACGCGGCGTCGCTTGCGTTGCGCAGCGTGAGGCGTGCATCGCCTGCAATCGTCCTTACCTCGGCGCCGCGCGTGCGGGCCTCGCGAAGAAATGAGAAATACGGACTTCTCTCCGCAAGGTCGATGACGACCGGGTCGATCTCGAAATAGGTGAGTGATTGCCCGGCGTTGACGTACCCTGCGATGCTGCCTACCCCGAGACCCACGACACCGATACGTGTTGGATGCTGCTCCACCAGGACCGAGCCGAGTGGCCCGGAGCGGTGATAGTAGGTCAGCGGTTGATCGCTATCGACTGGCCGATGTGTCCCGCTGTCGACGAATTGACGCCCGTGCAGCGTCGTGCCATGAAAGAGTTCCATCACGTCGCGGCCCGCGACGGTGGCGGCTGTCGCGCGATGAACGCCGAAGAAGCTCCGTCGCACTTCGATTGCGCCGAATCCGGCGACGCCCATCGCCAGCAGCGTGCCCGAAAGAGTGGCAGTGGTAAGCCCGAACACGATCGGCCGGCGCCGCGCGATGTAGCAGAGCAGCATCGGCGCGCCCATCATCAACATGACCCAGTTGGCGTTCAGCCCGAAGCGCAGCCGTCCGTCCTGCGCGGCGTACGTCGTCGCTGCGACGAGCACCACCAGGACCATGCCCACATAAAGCCAGTTTGTTCGCTTTGTCGTATCCGACTCCGCGGCCGGAGCTGGGCTGGGCCAACGAATCGCCATAGCGGCGCACAGCAGGAGCGCGAACGGGTACTCGGCCGTCGTGCGAAACAGGATCGGTGCGAGGATCGAGTTGAAGATGCCGCCGAGCACGCCACCCACCGCGATCCAAAGGTAGAACTGTGTGAGGCGATCCTTCGGGGGCCGGCGCCGGTAGAGCTCGCTCAGGCAGCTCGCGGTGAGAAAGAAAAACGTGCCGACGTGCAGGACGACGGTCACCGGCACGGACATCGTCGTCCATCCGGCGCCGACAAACACCAGGCACAGCAATGCGAGCCCCGGCGCGAGCGCGTTGCGAATCATTTCCGGCATCGTCTTGCCGGCGAATGCGATCGAGAAGGCGGCAAGATAAAGGGCCAGCGGCACCACCCATAGAAATGGGACGGCCGCCACGTCGCTCGTCAGGTAAGTGGTGACGCCGAGCAGATAACTCGATGGAATGGCGCTCAGGAGAATCCACCAGGTCCAGGCGAATCGCGACACGGTGGAGGCTTCCTGTTTCGATTGCGTGGTAATGCGAGTCGTGGCACGCAAGAGCGCGCCCATCGCCAGTAGCACGGCGACGCCCGAAAGGAGGATCGACCAGATTGTTCGCTGCGCTGCGAGTGTAGTGAATGGTTCGATTGCCAGGGGGTACGCGATTAGGACGAGCAGGCTCGCGACGTTTCCGATGGAGTAGAGCCGGTAGACGCGGTCGCCGCGTTCGGGATTGATTGCCGCATGCCATCGCTGAATGAGCGGCGAAGTGGCGGAGAGAATGCACATGGGCGCGCCGATCGACACCGCAAGAACCTTCAACACATCGATCGCGGGGTTCGCACTTGCCGCGCTGTTGGTGTCGTGGCGCAGCGCGATGGGGAGAAAGAGTGCCAATGATCCGAGCAGGAAGAGGTGGACGACCGCGTGCGCCCGGTCGCCGAGCAGTTTCGGGCCCAGGTGCGCCCAGCCGTAGCCGACGAGAAGGCACGTCTGGAAGAAGAGCATGCACGCGGTCCAGACCGCCGGCGCGCCGCCGAGCGTGGGAAGCAATTCGCGGGCGATGATCGGCTGGATGAGAAAGATCAGGCTCGACGCGCCGAACGCCGAGAGGATGAAGAGCCAGTCGGAATGACGGCGAACGAGATCCATGTGCCGTTCTTATCGGCATTTCCGCGCTGGTTCGTTCGCGTCGAAGGTCATCGGCGTCGGCGAATTGTGAGCAGGGCAGACAGTCCGATCACCGAGGTCGGCTCCGGCGTGGCCCGCATGATGATTGTGCCGGTGGCATCGAAGCGGCCCGATTCGAAGTTGATGCCATAGGTGAGGTCGATCAACGTGGGCGATGTCTGGCCGGTAATGTGCACGGTAGCGACCTGTCCGGGTACTGCCGTGCAGTCGGCGGTCAGGACGCCGAGCGAGTTGATCGACGCGGCGACGTTGCCGTATGTCGGGTGTTCGGTGACGGGATTGAAGGTAACGCTGGCATCCGGATTCATCGAGCCGGTAAGCACGAGCGGCGTCGGGTTCTGGCCGCCAAAGACGTTACCGTCGAGGTCCAGCGAAACCTGGACGGCGGGCAGGGCGGTCGTGACGGTTGCCGTGGCGGCACCCGTCGAGTTGAATGTCGTGTTGTGCCATTGGCCGACATAGTCGATGCTGGCGGCGTTGGCGACAGAGACGACACTGAAGATCAGAGCGACGGCGGAAAAAGCAGGTGGCTTCATCTCTCCCTCTCGAAAAACGGATGTGTCACGTGTATGCCCATCTCCAGCGGAAACGGAATCGCCGTGAGGGCGTCAAAGGGGTCGAGGTGTTCGCTTATCAGACCTTATACGGATCATGGAAGCTGCGCGCGCTCAAGGTAAGGGCATGCACAGACGCGTTTGATGACCTCTTGGGTCAACGCCCGCCATGCTTCGCTACCCGCATCGAGCAGGTGGTCGTAATCATCGTAGACCCGGTTACTCAGGTAGTGGCTGCGTAGATGATGCCAGAGGTTTTCCACCGGATTGAGTTCTGGTGAGTACGGCGGCAACAACAGCACCGTGATGCAGTCCGGCAGTTGCAGTGTCCGACTCCTGTGCCAACCCGCCTGGTCCATGATCAGCACCACGTGCTCGTCGGGCTTTACCTCCGCGGCCAGCATCTTCAGGAACACGTTGAACGTCGCGGTGTTCACGTTCGGGGCCAGGAGCGCCACCGACTCACCGGTAGAAGGCTCAACGGCCGCGTACAGGTAGACCCACTCGTAGCGGGTTTGCTTCACCGCCGTCGGTCGTGAGCCGGTCGGCGCCCACACCTTCGTGAGCGTACCCTGTTGACCCAGGCGGGCCTCGTCCATGAAGAAGACGCGTGTTTTGCCGCCGTGGGGCGTGATGGCATCACTCACGTTGCGGACAAAAAGGGGGCGTGCTTGAACGCTTCGATCGCCGCCGGGTCGTTCTTCTCGTGCCGGGGACGCGGGTCCAGGCACGAGTAGCCGATGCGTGCCAGCGCGCCATAAATGCTTCCCAGCGTGTGCTTCACGCCGAACTCCGACTCCAGAATCCGCACCACGTCCTTGCCGCGCAGCGTACAGATGCCACCGTCGGCAGACGTAGGACCGGCATCGAGCCTGGCCTTGAACGCCGCTTCCTGGTCCTGCGAGAGCCTGGGCGTGCGGCCGGTGCGGGGTTTGGACTGGATCGCCTCGACGCCGCCGTCGCGGTAAGCGTAGGACCAGTCCTGAACGCTGCGTCGGGCCCGGCCCAGCGCTCGCGCGATGTCCTTGGCGTGGTCGCCAGCGATCGCCAAGAGAACCGCCCGGTAGCGGTCCCGCCGCAGCGCGTTGCGCTCGGCTGCTAGGCGTGCCCGCAGTTCATCCACATCGCCCGCAGTTCGTTCGACAATCAACATCGGTGCATCATGACAAACCAAAACCAATCGCGCGAATCCACCGCGCGCGAACAACAGTCAGGATCCGTATTATTTGATGATTTTGAGCATCAAATATCTTGCCATTTCAGGAATCTTCGATGAGGCGCAAGTGGTTTTTCGGAAAGGAATAAGGGTCTGATTGTCGGGAACTCGCCTTTGTCGGTGTGTTCCCGCCTCACTAGTGGAAGTCGCGCGAGCGGAAGAGCTGGCCGCTCTCGAGCTCGTTGCCGATGTCGAACATGTGTCGCGCCATCACGTGGATCACCTTGCCATTGCGCTCGACACGGCCTTCGACCAGCAGAATCCGACCGTGCCGCGCGGCGGCGAGATACTGATCGAAGATCCTGGGTCGCACGATCAGGTTCACGATGCCGGTTTCGTCTTCGAGTGTCATGAAGACGATGCCCGATGCCGTTCCCGGTCGCTGGCGCAGCAGTACGAGGCCCGCGACTTTCACCCAGCCGACTTTCCGCTTCTCAAGCTGTGCCGACGTGATCACGCCGCGGCGATTGAGTTCATCGCGCATGAGCGAGATCGGATGCGCCTTGAGCGAGAGCGAGGTCGTGGCATAGTCGGCCAACACTTCCTGCCCGAGCGACATCGCCGGCAGCTGGTTCGCTTCGATCGGTGTTGACTCGGGCGTGAGCTGATCGAACAGGTCCATCGGCGTGTCGCTCACCGCGAGCGATTCCCACGTCGCCGCGCGGCGCGAACGCTGCAACGAGCCGAACGCGTCCGCCTCGGCGAGTGAGTCGATGGCGGCCGAGGAAAGATGGGTGCGGCGGTGGAGTTCTTCGATCGATCGAAACGCCCCGTCGCGTCGGCGAGATTCGACGAGCTTGGCGATCTCCTCTTTTCGCAGGCCTTTGATGATGCGAAAGCCGAGGCGAACGGCCGGGCCGAGATGGCCCCAGTCGGATTTCTGGAGTTGCTGAGAGGCGCTGAGGAAACGCGGGTCGGTGAAGGAGTCGTATTCGATGCGATTCGCCCGTAGGCGATTTCCGGTCCCCTCGCCCCCGTATTCGGGGATGCGATAGGCGAAGCCTTGTCGCGAGAGGGTTAGGGTGAGGGGGAGAGTGCTCGAAGGGTTCGAGTTGCTTGAGAACGTCGAAGAAGCAGCTTCGTGAGATTCGACTACCTTTGACCCGCCAGGGGCTACCCCCTCAACCCGGCCTTCTCCCCCGGGTACGGGGGCGAGGGGGATGTCATCCTCCAACCCGCAATCCCACTCACTGATGTTCACATCCACGCCGCGTACGTCCACGCCGTGCTCGATCGCATCTCGCACGATCTGCGCCGGCGCGTAAAATCCCATCGGCTGGCTGTTGAGCAACCCCGCACAGAACGCGGCAGGGTAGTAGCGCTTGATCCATGAAGACGCGTACACCAGGTGCGCAAAACTCGCGGCGTGGCTCTCGGGGAAGCCGTAGCTGCCGAAGCCGCGGAGCTGCAGGCAAAGTTGCTGCGCGAACTCGGACGTGTAACCCTTCTCAATCATCCGCGAGAGGATGCGCGACTCGAACTTCTCGATGTCGCCTCCTTTTTTCCACGCGGCCATCGCCTTGCGGTAACGGTTGGCTTCATCGCCGGTGAACTCGGCGGCGACCATGACGACGCGCATCGCCTGTTCCTGGAACAGCGGCACGCCGAGCGTCTTGCCGAGCACGCTGCGGAGTTCTTCACTCGGAAAACTCACCGGCTCGCTCCCGTCGCGCCGGCGCAGATACGGATGCACCATGTCGCCCTGAATCGGTCCGGGCCGGACAATCGCCACTTCGATCACCAGGTCGTAATAACAGGCCGGCTTCAGGCGTGGCAGCATCGACATCTGCGCCCGGCTTTCGATCTGAAACACGCCGACGGTGTCTGCGTCCTGGATCATCTCGTACACGTGCGGATCTTCCGGCGGGATCATGTGCAGTTGGGAGTGGCCGTCTTCGCGTGAGCGGAGTTTCACCATCTCCAGGCACTTGCTGATGCAGGTGAGCATGCCGAGCGCGAGGATGTCGACCTTGAGCATGCCGAGCGCATCGATGTCGTCCTTGTCCCACTCGATGACGGTGCGGTCTTCCATCCGCGCATTCTCGATCGGCACGAGTTCGCAGAGCGGCCCGCGCGTCATCACCATGCCGCCCATGTGCTGGCCGAGGTGGCGCGGGAAACCGAGCAGTTGAGAGGTGAGGTCCATGAGGTGATGGACCTTGCGATCACGTGGGTCGAGGCCGATGGCGCGGATCTGTTCCGGCGTGATCGTGCCGCGGTGCCACCAGTCGAGTTGCTTGGCGATCGTGTCGACCTGATCCTGCGCGAAACCGAGCGCCTTGCCCACATCGCGCACCGCCGAGCGGCCGCGATAGCTGATCACCTCGGCCGTCATCCCCGCGCGGTCGCGACCGTACTTGGTGTAGATGTATTGAATCACTTCCTCGCGGCGCTCGTGTTCGAAATCGACATCGATGTCCGGCGGCTCATTGCGCGCGGAGGAGACGAACCGCTCGAAGAGCACGTCGATCCGCTCCGGATCGACGCTGGTGACGCCGATGCAGAAGCAGACTACCGAGTTCGCGGCCGACCCTCGGCCCTGGCAGAGGATGCCGCGCTCGCGGGCAAACTTCACCAGGTCGTAGACGGTAAGAAAGTACGCTTCGAAGTGGAGCTGCGCGATAAGGGTCAGCTCGTGCTCGATCAGCTTCTTCGTTTTCTCCGGCACCACGCCGTGATATCGCTCGGCGGCGCCGGCCCAGGTGAGTTCGGTGAGATGCTGAATCGGCGTTGTTCCTGCCGGCACGATCTCGTCGGGATACTCGTACTTGAGCTGGTCCAGATTGAAGCTGCAGGCGTCGGCGATGTCGATCGTTCGTTCCAGGGCGCGCGGGTGATCGCGCCAGAGGCGCTTCATCTGCTCCGGCGACTTCAAATAACGTTCGCCGTTGGGAAAGAGCCGGTATCCGGCTTCCTGGATCGTGCAGCCGTGGCGTGTACAGGTGAGAACATCCTGAAGCGCCCGGCGAGAGGGATCGTGATAATGCACGTGATTGGTCGCAACGATCGGCACGCCCGAAGCGCGCGAAAGCGCGGTGAGCTGATCGATTCGCCGTGAGGTGTCGATCGTGAAGTCGCAACAGCCGGCGATGGAGAGCGATGGGCCCATCGCGTCCTTAAACTGCTGGAGCGGTGCGGCGATCGAATCGGGTGAGAGGTCGATCGGCGGAATCACCGCGGCGAAGAAGCCCTCGCAGTCGTTGCACACATCGCCGATGGCGAGATGGCATTCCCCTTTCTCGGTGCGGCGTTTGCCGAGCGTGAGGAGCCTGCAGAGCCGGGCGTAGGCGGCGCGGTCGCGAACCCACACGAGCAGGTCGGGCCCGTCCATGAGCGTGAGATGCACGCCGACAATGAGCTTGAGATTCGCCTCCTTCGCGGCCACGTGCATGCGGACGATCCCGGCGAGCGTGTTGATGTCGGCGATGCCGATCGCGCCGTAGCCCGTCTGCATGGCGCGCAGAACGTATTCATCCGGATGCGAAGCGCCCCGGAGAAAGGAGAAGTTGGTGGCGATGTCGAGCTCGACATACGAACGATCGATAGGCTCGTGTCGAATCGAGTCGATCGAGGACGGCGAGTAGAGCTTGGGGTCGGGCGTTTCCGGCATTGATTACCCACGAAGTCACACGAAGATCACGTAGGTCACTAAGAGGATGGACAAGGATTTCGCAGATTGCGCAGATGGAAGAATTGAATATCGAAGCCGTGAGCGATTCGTCTACGTCAAGCCGGCTTTATCGGTAGCATGAGCGTCTCGCTCATGCCCAACGACTCACGACATGAGCGAGACGCTCATGCTACGAGCAACTCAATCTGTGAAATCTCGCAATCCGGTCTCCTCTCCTCTATTTCTTCTTCGTGTCCTTCGTGTGTCTTCGTGGGCCTTATTCGAACTTTCCATGCAGATACCACTTCCACGTCTCGATCACGCGGAAGAGCCAGAAGCGTTCGCCTCCGGCGTTTTCGACGATGAAGTAGTCGCGGGTTTTGTCGTTCCCTTCCCACCACGGGCCGGTGATGCGTTCCGGCCCGACGCAGAGGGCGACGTGATGCACTTCGCCGCCATGGGCGAAGGAGATCGGCGCGCCTTCGCGATCGTCCGAAGGGGAAACGATCACGCCGATTTCGATCGGCCGGCGCAGCAAACACAGCGGGCGAGCACTGAGGGGCTTGATGTCGTGAACCGCCAGCGCTTCGTTCTTCGATCCGTCTGCGGTTGCAGGCTGGAAGGCGCAAGCGCTCTCCGGCAGATGCGACTCGCTCCAGCGCGGTCTCAATACCGCGTCCGCGCCCAGGCGAACCTGCAATCGTTCCACCAGTGAACTCCATTCCAGCCACGCATCGGCCAGTTCGCGATCGTGCATCGTGATCTGCCGGAGCGTGACCTTTTCGTACGCCGGCACATCCAGGTCGATGCGGGTGAAACCCTCATCGGTCTGGATCGATTCGAGTGCACAGCGGATCAGGTTGAACAGGTTTTTGGGATCGCGCGACGGCCGTGCCAGGCGGACGAGCTGCTCGATCGGCTGGCCGTGATAGTGGTAAAAGCGCAGCAGCAACTGTCGCGCGCCGCTGCCACGCTGGGTGAGGTCGACGATGACGCGGTCGAGCAGTTCGCGGACGATCTCCCAGACGATCTCGAGCGAATCGACGCTGTATTCGAACTCGATCGAGGCGCGGATCTGATCCGACCGGTCGACCGGCGCGAACGATTCGGGCATCTCGCCCAGCGCCCGTGCGAGCCGATCGAGCAGGGTCGGCCCGAAGCGCGAAGGCAATGTGTCGCGCGGCAACCGACGAAGCATGCCGATCGTGTCGATGCCGACCCGCTGGAGCTTCTCGACGACCTCCGGCTCGACGCGCAGCGCGCCGACCGGCAGCGGATCGAGCGCGCCATCGAGCTGCGCCGCAGAAACGATCTGCCAGCCCGGCCGCGAACAGGTAGCGATCGCCCACGCGCCGGCGGCCGTCGGCGCGATCGTGCAGTTGGCGGCGATCTTCCACTTCCGCAGTGCGGCATTCACCTGCGTGATCAGGTTCTCGTAACCGTGAAACAGCCGCTCGCATCCCGTGACATCGAGCAACAGGGCGTCCGGCGCTTCGACGTGTACCACCGGCGTGAAGCGCATCATCGCCCGGCCGAGCGAGTCGAGCGCCTTGCGGTCGCGCTCGGGCTGGTGCGGGAAATCGAGAACATCGGCGCAGAGCGCCTTGGCTTGGCCGAGAGTCATGCCGGGTCGGATGCCGCGGGATTGTGCGACCCGGCACGCGTTGACGACGATCTGCTTGGCGCGGACGAGTTCGATGATGACGACTGGGTGATCAAACGAGTTGAACCACGAAGCCACGAAGCCATGAAGATCAACTTGCCGCTCAGACGATAGTCGGCTTTCGAGCGGCTTGCCGAATTGTTTAGACAAAGATTGCGCAGATTCCGCAGATTGGAATCCAGAAGAATCAGAAGAAACCGTTCGTGAATCCGTGTGATCTGAGAAATCAGTCTCTTCTTTTTTCTTCGCAGTGTGCTTGCTAATGCCAACAGACAACTTCGTGGCTTCGTGGCTTCGTGGTGAAATGTTCTGTGAATGATTATGCAGTGCGACGCGACACTGCTGAGCGAACAACCTTCGTTTGAGCCGGTTGATCGGCCAGTTCTTGAGGTGGATGCAGAGGATGTGTCCGGATGAAGCGACTGGTCGTAATGGCGTGGGTTTCACGATGGACCTCAAGGACGATGGGTGAATCGATAGGTCCTCCGTGACGATGAGCGGCGGAGAGTGCGTTTCCGCCGTGAAGCAACGTGACTTTCCACCGTTGCACGAGTAATTCGCCGGGCGCGGGCTCGACGAGCCAGCGTGTCGCAGCCGCATAGTGTCCGGTATTGGAAACGCCGGGTGTCGAACTCGAAACGGCCGACCGCAGCAGCAGGCCGATGCCGCCTCCGGCTTCGGCGGCGAGTTGCAGTCGCCGCGCATCCAGTGAGCCGAGCTTTCCTTTCAATCGAGCGATCGTGACGCTCACGCCTTTGCAGCGCAGGCACTCGGCCAGCGCCCAGAGCGTCTGTTTCGCGTCGCCGGGCTTGAGGAGGATGAGACGATCGGCCGGGATCCCCATGGCAGCGGCGGCGGGGGGATACCATGTCCCAGTATCTTCTTCCTTTTCACAACACCAGACGATCGCGCCTGATCCCAGTGCCGCTCGCGCCAGAAGCAGCGCGAACAGCCGAGGGACGCTCCGCCGCGCCGGCGAGAGCACTTCATGAATCGCCCCCCGCGCCAAGCCTGCCGGCCCGAGCAGTTCATCGATCCCCGCGATCTGACTGCGCGCCCCCTCGCCCGGCCAGCGATGGCGAAGCTTGTCTTTGAGAGATTGGATGACGGCGGCGTTCATGATTCTCCAAGGCAACCGCAGAGGCGCGAAGAGCGCAGAGGCTACGCAGAGAAATGCATTCACTTCTGCGCTCACCTTCGTTTTCCTCCGCGCCTCTGCGGTTGTCTTTTCTCTTTCAAATGTTCGTACAAAGTTAGGGTATCGGTCCGCCCGCTCCGCTTCAATGAATCCCGCTTTGCTTTTGTTTAGTGAATGGCAATCGGATGGAAGGTGCCTAAACTTCCCACACCTTACCAACACCACTTCAAGGAGACTCGCATGTCCGTCAAAACCGCCGACGCCGCCTGGAACGGAACCCTCATCGAAGGAAAGGGACACCTCAAAACTCAAAGCGGCAAGCTCGACACCGATTACGGCTGGAAAAGCCGCAGCGAGGACGGACAACCGGGAACGAATCCCGAAGAGCTCATCGCCGCCGCTCACGCAGGATGTTTTTCCATGGCGCTGTCGCACATCCTTGCCAGCGCCGGCCACACCGCCAGGCAGATCAACACCCGTGCCGAGGTGAAGTTCGAAAAAGTCGGAGAGGGGTTTGGCATCACGGGCATTAAGCTCGTCACCGTGGCCGAGATCCCGGGCATCAGCGAAGCCGATTTCAAAACCAACGCCGAGAAAGCCAAGACCGGCTGTCCGGTCAGCAAGGCGCTGGCCAGCGTGCCGATTACGCTCGACGCGTCGCTCAAGAAATAATCCCTCGACAGCCCGGCACGCTTCATCAGCCTGTACTGGACGCGTTCCCCTCTGCCGACCATCATCCAACTCCGATGGAGCGAGCCGCCAAACTCTTTGTCATCCGCGTGCTCCTGCTGCACGTGCTGGCGTTCGTCCTGCTGCTGGTCCTGACCGGCGTGGGCGTTCGTAACGCGTATCGCCGCGCGCAGGAACAGGCGATCGATCAGGCCGGCCTGCGGCAGCAACTGGTCGCACAGCAGACGGCGCGGGGCATCGAGAACTATTTCCATGGGGTCCTCGACAACATCCGCCTGCTCACGCGTTCCGAAATGCGCGACATCGGCCCGATCCTGCCCAACCGGCAGACGCGGGGCGAACGACCGGAGAAGAGTGGCGCCGACGGGCCCGGCGCTAACGTGCGCAATCGCCTCGAAGACCGCGGAAGCCCAGCCCAGCGAATCGTCGGCAGTTCGATTCTCAAGGCCGTCTGGAAGCAGATCGACGCCCGCGCCTCTCACCTCATCGCGCTGCGCATCGACGACAGCTCACTCCTGGACAGCGAGCAGCGACCCGGCGCCTCGCCCAGCAGTGCGATCCTGCCCGCGCTCGTCGGCGTCATTCGAGCCGGCGGGGATGAAGGCATCTCCGATCGCATTTCCATCGACGGCTTCGCGTTCTCCTTCGCGTGGGTGCGGTTCTCGTCCACCGAGCCGATGTACGTCGCCGCGGTGGTCCCGCTGGACGATCTCTCCAAGCAGTTCATCGACCCGCTGAACGACTCGAAGCAGAAAGTCGGCGCAGCGCTCTACGACGGCAAGACGGTGGTTGTCCGCGCGCTCGACAAGACGATGGTCGGCGTCAACCTGGAAAAAGATTCCGTCACGCCCGGGTTTCGAAAGCTCGTCGGTGTGCAACGTGCCCGGCCGATGGGCGGCGTCGAACGCATCGAAAATGTCGAGTTCGCCCGCGGCCAGATGATCGAGCGCGGCATCGTCGCGATCGAACCCGTCCGGCTCACTGACAAGAAAGTCTGGTTCGTGAGTGTCGGTTCGACGATGGCCGACGCCGGCGGACTCGTCAACGAGATTTTCGCCGGCACGCTCTTCTGGGCGCCGATTCTTCTCATCACGTTCACCGGGGTGATGGTATCAACGGCGGTCACGCTCATCCGCTCGCGTTCGCGCCTCGAGCGCTTCCGACACCAACTGCTGACCAACGAAATTGCCCAGGCGCGCCAGATCCAGCTCAGTTGGCTGCCCAAGGCGCGCTTCAAGGGACGCGGGCTCGACGTGTTCGCGATGAACGAGCCGGCGAGTCATGTCAGCGGAGATTTCTACAATTACTTCCCTTTGCGTGACGGCCGCGAAGCCGTCGTCATCGGCGACGTCACCGGCCACGGGCTTGCTGCCGCGTTCCTGATGGCGACGACCCAGATGCTCATCCGCGCCACGCTCACCCGTACCGGCGATCCGGTGGCAACGCTCAACGAAGTGAACCACGAGTTGTGTGGCCAGGCGTTTTCAGGCCAGTTCGTGACGCTGTTGCTCGTGGTGATCGATCAGGAGGAAGGCTCGCTCGAAGTGATCAACGCCGGCCATCCGCCGCCGATCATCGTCGACGACGGTCGACCCGAACTGCTCCGCACCAGGCCACAGCTGGTGCTTGGCGTCGAGGGCGACACGCACTACTACGTTCAGCATTTTCCGTTGCCTGACACGCAGTGCACGATGCTCCTTTACACGGATGGCATCATCGAATGCCGCAATTCGGCGGGCGATCGCTACTCGATGGAGCAGCTCTGCGTCGAACTGAACGGCGCGTCGGAACTGCCCGAAGAGTTGATGACGCGCGTGATGGAGATCGTCGACCGATTCCGCGGCAAGGAGCCGCTGACGGATGATGCCACGGCGCTGGCGATGCGGATCACGAGCGTAGAGACGCCACGATCGGCGAGTTTTATCGGCGCGACGGTCTGATTCAGGCGATTGATGTTCGCGACCCCGCCGCGGCAGACCGCGCGGATGCGCAAGTGCTCGATCGCCGCGCGATTCGGCCCCGGGAAGCACTTACGGAGCGGTCGCCGGTTGTGTCGCCGGCATTGTCGACGGAGAAGGCGCAGCGGGCACCGTCTGACGCGTGTCGGATCCCCAGTGGATCGGCAATCCCATGGTGATCGCGACAGCGCCCATTGCCACGCCGAACACCGATTTCGCCGCGAGCCCGATGGCTTTGCCCTTGGCGGCGCCGACGCCGATGGCGATGGACTGGGTATGGGTCTTGCCGATCGTCCACTCGATCAGATACGCACCGAGCGCGCAGCCGATGACGGAGCCGATGATCGTGCCGATCACCGGCAACCAAGGCGTGCCGACAACGCCGCCGACGATGCCGCCCACCACCGCGCCCGCCATGCCCCGTTTGCTGCCGCCGGCCTTCGCAGATCCCGCCGCGCCGGCGGCGAACTCGATGAGTTCGGCTGACAGTCCGAGCGCGATGATGATCCCGATCGTCCACCAGCCGATAAACGCGAACTCCGTCATCCACGCGTAGCCCACCACGCCGAGCACGATCAACCACAGGCCTGGCAAGCCGAGGATGTTGACGAGGAGCCCAACCACGATCAGCACGAGCAGGACGACGTAGCCGATCCAGGGCAGCGCGGTTGAGACATAGCTCCACATGGCCGCGGAGTATAACGCCTGCGGCGATTCGAAGTGGGCGGATAGATTTGAATCGAGCACTGAAGCTCACGCGGCGGGCGAACGAACACGCGTGCCGGTAAGCGGCCGCGTCAGAGTGGGCGTTCGGCATTCAGCCGGCGACGAAAGTCACCCGATCCGCCGCTCGCGCGAGTTGATTAGGGTCGACGACATTATGTCGACATCGCCGGCATCCCATTCGCGAGTTCGCGAACGCGGTCTTCGATGGTCGGCATCATGTCGCGGACTTCTCGCGCCATCTGCGTATTGGGGAAGTCGCCGATGATCGTATCCGCCAGCCGCTTCGCATCACGCCAGGTGTGGGATTGGACGGCGGTCGTGAACTCGGCACGCAGCTTGGCGAGCTTTTCCTTGAAGATCATCCGCGCGTCTTCCTCGAGGCCACTCGCCTCGACCGGCGTGAGATAGTTGTCGAGCTTCCGGAGGATGGTGATCGCCTCGTCCACCTGCTTGTGGCTCACGGTCTCCTGCCAGCGCGCCAAGAGTTGCCGCTTGACGGCCTGGCGACGGTGCTCGATCTCGCCAGCGAGCATTTGCACGCGCACCTGATCGGGGAAGACGGTCTTGAGCCGCTCGCCTTCCTTGAATGCTGCCTGCCACTGCTCTGCTTCGATGTGGCGGTCGACAACCGCGAGCGCGCCATCCAGTTGACGACGCACCGACTCATCTCTTCGAGCGGTGACCTCTCGGCGAATCCGTTCCACCTCGCCGCGCGCGCCGAACTCGGTTTCCATCGCCTCCACCAGAGAAAGTGCCGCGTCGTAGTCCTGCTTGGAGAGGTCTTCGAGCACCGCCCGGCGGAATGCGTCGCGATCCTTTTCGCGGAAGGCGATCTGTTTAGCACGGTCGCTGATGAGCTGTTGCTCGCCGATCAGCTGGAGATGGGTGACGACCAGGTCGAACTTCGAGAGGATCGGCTGGAGACGCGATTCGAGTTGCCGGTCAACCGCATTCGCACCGCAGGCCCATGAGAGCGGCCATGCCAAAAGCGTTCCGACCACCGCAAGGCCGCCGGCGGAAATGACCGTCCAGTTCTGATATTTCGCCGCCAGGTAGACGCCGGCACCGAACATGGCCAGCGACAAAACCAGGACCGCGGCGAACATCCATCCAATCGGAGCAGATTTGGCTTTTTGCATGATGGTCTCTCCTCGCTCAACTGTAGACCCGGCAACATAGGTTTCCAGGTGAGCGGCTAAACAGACGTGGCCGTTCGGTTTGATTCTACGTCGAGTCTACACAACTTCCGCCGGAAAAGTGAGATGTGGAACGATTGTCTCAGGCGCAATCAGTGTGATCGGGACTCAGAAACCACGATTTGTTCGTCCTGTTCAACGGCCTTCCGCACGGTTTTTCGCATGGCTTCAAGCTCTTGCTGCTGGCGGTATCGTTCGCCGCTGAGAACGCTCAGCAGTGCCCAGATCCCGACCGCCATTCCCGCAACGACACAAACGCTCATGCCTAGCGTATCGGCGAAATTTGCCGGCGACTTTTCGAGTTATCGAACCGTGCGCGGCAGGATTTAGCGGATCCGCTTCAGCAGCGCCCAGAAGCCGCCGTCTCGATAACGGGCCGGACTGCCGTAAATCGAAAGGGGCGTCGTCATGCTGGAAGAGAGCTCGAATCGGTCATCGGCATCGAGAAAGTTCTGGACGACCTGCTCGTTCTCGCTGCGCCAAATGCTGCAGGTGACATAGAGCAACAGGCCCCCGACCGCGACGGCGCTTGCACTGTCCGTGAGAATCTGCTGCTGGAGCTGGATGAGCTCTGTGTGATCGTCGACCTCCTGGTGATAGCGCGCCTCGGGCCGGCGCGCGAGCACCCCGGAGTTGGAGCACGGCGCGTCGATGAGGACGCGATCGAACAGGCGATCAGGCTGCGGCAATTCAACAATCGAGCCGGCGACAAACGTCTTGGCGTTCGGGATCTGTCGCCGTTCGATGAGTTGCGAGAGCGATCGAAGTCGAGACTTGTTCGTGTCCATCGCGACGACTTCGCCGGCGTCGCCGATGCGCTCGAGGATCTGTTGTGTCTTGGTACCACGGCCGGCACACCGATCGAGAACGCGCTGGCCGGGCCGGAGATCCAGCGCATCGACGACCGCCGCGCTGGTCGCGTCCTGAACCTGCACAATCCCTGCGTCCGACAACTCCCGAAGCTCGGCGCGACGAAGCGGCGGCAACACGACGATGCCCGGCTGCTCGTGCGCAGTTGCCTCGATGGATCGCGCCTGCAGGTCGGCAATCGTCGAGTTGCCGATGAGTCGCCCGAGCATCGGCGGCTCGCGATCGAATGCTTCGCAGAGCTGCAGGGCTGATGTCTCGCCATAGAGGGATGCGAGGCGATTGAACAATTCCCGCGGGATAGAAAATTCGAGCTCGGCGCGCTCCGTCGACGACTTGGCGGCCACCGGCTTGCCGATCGCCTTGTCGGCGCTCGCCTTCCGCAGGACGGCGTTGACGAACGGTGCTGCGCTGCGATGGCCGACGAGCTTCGTGAGTTCGACCGCGTCACTCACGATGGCGTGCATCGGGACGCGCTCCATCGCGCGGAGCTGATAGAACGACATCGCCAGGATTTTCTGAACGGGCTCATCGATCTGGCGCAACTTTCGCCCGGAGTATTCGACAATCAGTCGCTGCAGCACGAGGAGTTGCTTGATCACGCCTTGCGTGATCCGGTCGGCAAGGTCGATGTCGCGCGGATCGACGTCCTTCGGGGAGAGGTCCCGCCGGATCGTCGAGGATTCCCAGTTCGGCAAATCGCGTTCATCGAGCTGCGCGAGCGCGAGCGACCGTGCGGGCGAAATGCTCATCGCACCGACTCCAGGCGGGCGCCGGGAATCCAGCGGCCGGCCGTTTTCTCGCGAATTCGATAGACGCTCAGCGGCACCGAATCCCGGCTGTCGGGATGCAGTTCAACGATCTCCAACGCGCCAGCGCCGCACGCGACACTGGAGTCGGAAAGCACTTCGCCCGGCACGCTGCCGGCCGGCGGTTGTTCATGGAGCCCCGCGCGCCTGGCGCGGACCAGCGTCATGCGGTCGAGTTCGACGCCATCCTGACTCAGCAGCCGAACGCGGCATCCCGGCCACGGGTGCATGCCGCGAATCTGGTTGGCGATGGATTCGGCATCGCGCGAAAAGTCGATGGACGACTTCTCACGCGAGAGTTTCGGCGCTTTCGTTGCGAGTGTATGGTCCTGTTCGATCGGCGAAGCAGTTCCGTCGCGAAGCTCGCTCGCGACGCGCTCGATGAGATTCGCGCCGTCGAGAGAGAGCCGATCGTGCAACTCGCCCGCGGTTTCGAGCTCGCCGATTGCCAGTTCACTCATCGCGAGCACGGCGCCCGCGTCCATCGCCTGCGCGAGGCGGATCACGGAGTTGCCGGCCGTCTTCTCCCCGCAGATGACCGCCCAGTTGATCGGCGCCGCGCCGCGATATTTCGGCAGGCGCGATGCGTGTAGGTTAATCGCGCCGAGCCGCGCGTGCTCGATAACGCCCGGCGAAAGCTTCTGGCCGAACGCGATCACGACGAGCAGATCCGCCGGCGGCAGGGCGATAGCGTTGATGTCGGCGACTTCTGTGAACGACAAGCTTTGATCGATGGCGAGCTGTCCGACCGGCGTCGGCGTAAGCTTGTGTCCACGACCGGCGGGCTTCGATGGCTGCGTGTAGACGTGCGCGATCTCCGCTCCACGCTCGAGGAACCGTCTCAGGCTCGGCACGCCGAAGGCGCCGCTGCCTGCGAAGAGGATCTTGATACCCGTAAGACTCATCAGAGGATTAACCACGAAGCCACGAAGTCACGACGCTGCAACGATGATTTTCAAACTCACTTGGAGAGTTTTCGCTTCCAATTGCGGTTCGTTTGTTCCCGTTAGGTAAAGCTGATTTCCGGTAAAAGCCGTTAACTCGCAGCCGTCCATTCGACAACTTCGTGGCTTCGTGTTTAACCACTTCCTAGACTCCACGCCGTTCACTTTTTCTTCTTCTCGAACGCTGCCGACAGTTCCTTCAATCTCTTGCGGTGTTTCATCTTGTCGGTGAAGGACATCCGGTCGATGAGCAGGATGCCCAGCAGGTGGTCGGTTTCATGCTGCCAGACTCGGGCTTCAAAACCTTCGCGTTCGACGCTGACGGGCTTTCCTTCGAGATCTTGCGCGTCCAGGCGAACCTTGTTGGCTCGGAAAACGTTGATATGGATATCGGGCAGACTCAGACATCCTTCTTCGGCTTCGGCCTCGCCATCGATGACGGTGAGGACAGGATTCGCGTAAACGCGATCGTCGCCCGCTTCGCCGCTGTGGTTCATGACGAACAGCCGCTTGTTGATGCCGACCTGCGGCGCCGCCAGGCCGACGCCCTTGGCCGCGCGCATCATCTCGAGCATGTGGTCGGCGAGCGACTTTAACTCGGCGTCGAACGCGGTGACGGGTTCGCTGACCTTTTTGAGCCGGGGGTCGGGGTACCGGATAATCGTTAAGTTTTCGTTCATGCGCGGTTGGGCTACAGTATGGGTGCGTCGGAGGGTAGGCTAAGGCGTTGACAGCTTCAACGGCCAACGGCTAGATTCGCCTCTCTCTTCGTTGGGGCGCAATCGCTTGCAACGCCAGCGTTTGGCTCACGGCAGCAACTTGAATGGAAGCATAACTGTGTCTGAAAACTACATCGTCATCCCTGATGAGGACCGCAAAAAGGCTAAGAGCTTCTTCGAGCGCGCCGCGTCCCTGGTCAGCGCCGGGCAATACGAATACGCATTTACGATGTTTGAGAGCGGATTGAAGCTCGATCCCGAAGCCGTCGAAGCTCACCAGGCGTTTCGGGATGCCGCGCTGCGGCGAAAAGCGGGCGGCGGCAAGAAGATCGGCATGCTCGATGCGATGAAGTATCCGACCAAGTCCAAGGACGATCGCACCAGCATGATCAACGCCGAGCATCTGCTCGCGTTCGATCCCGGCGACACCGGCAACATGCTCGCGTTCCTGGAAGCCGCCTATCGCGCCGGTTGTTACGACAGCGTCCTCTGGATGGGGCAGATCCTGGGAAAAGCCAACAACGAGCTCGCAAAACCTGACTATGCGAAGTTCGAGAGACTTCGCGACCATTACGCCAAACTCGGCCATTGGACGCTTGCGGTCGAAGTGTGCCAGCGCATGCTGCAGATGCGCCCCGACGACATGGATCTGAAAAACGATCTGAAAAACCTGTCCGCGAACGAGGCGATGGACAAGGGCAAGTACCACAAGAGCTATCGCGAGAGCGTTCGCGACATGAACAAGCAGTCGGACCTGCTACAGGAAGAACGCGACGTCCTCAACGAAGACTACACGGCGAAGGTCGCCCGCGAGGCGGAGGCAGATCTCAAGACCAACCCGAACGATCCGTCCAAGATCGGCAAGTACGTCGACGCATTGAAAAAGATCGGCACTCCCGATGCGATCGAGAAGGCCGCCACCATTTTGCAGGGCGCCTATGAACGGACCGGCGCATTTCGTTTCCGCCTCTTGCTCATCGACCTTCGCTTGATCGACCTGCGCAACCAGGAGCGCCTGCTCCGCGCCAAGGCGGCAGGAAAAGACGCGACGCCGGAGGGGCTCCAGGAGTACAAGGCATTCAAGCAGGCGCAGAACGAAGAGGAACTCGCGCTCTACGAGGAAGTGTCCCAGCAGTATCCGACCGAATCGAAGTACAAGTACGAGGTTGCACTCCGGATGGTTGCACTGGGCCGGTACACGGACGCCATCCCGTTGCTGCAAAACTCGGTGAACGATCCGAAACTCCGCGTCAGGGCGACCCTCGAACTCGGAAAGACGTTTCTCGCCGCCGAGTTCCCGGATGAAGCCGCCGACACGCTCAAGGGGCTCTCCGAAACCTATCCGACGCTCCAATCCGGCGACGAAACCGCGAAGGAAATCATGTACTCGCTCGGCAGGGCCTTGGAGGAAAAGAAGGACAAGGTCGAGGCGCTCAAGGCCTACAGCATGGTCGTCAAGTGGGATTTCGTCTATCGCGATACGCAGGCGCGGATGAAAAGGCTTCGCTCTTCTGAGAGCAATTGACCTCTCCACCAATTGGCAGGCTCGCGCGCGGCGACGTCGGAAAACTCTGTAAGGTTCCCGCACGAGCTGACATAATGTTCCCTTGCCGCGACGTAGAAGATGCCGCCGCGTATGGAGGGATCATGTGTCGCTCGGATTGGTTTCGAATCGAGGTGCGATCGTGCTGGTTGATCGGCGCGCTCGTCGCGGCACACGCTTGCGGATGTGCGTCTCTGTCGCGGCCGACGCAGAAGGGCGAGCCACTCAAGACGATCGTCAGCCGACTCCCCGACGAGCAGTTGCGGGCCGAGCTTCTCGCGTTTTCCGACACCGCGTCGACCCGCGTGAATCAGCTTTGTGATCAGATCGTCCGCGACGCGGATGCGAAGCTGGCGCTGGTCCGCAGTGGTCCAGCGTCGCCGGAGGATCTCGACCTCGCGCTTGCGCGAAATATCCGCATACGGTCTCGCGCCAACGTCGAAAGACTGTCGGTGGTCAACCTCTGCCTGACCAACGCGTCTAACCCAAAGCCGATGACCGGGTTTCTCGACGCGACATTTGCCTTCACCATCAAAGCGCGCGGCGCCGACCGGCGATTGGAGCGGCTGAACTCCGTTGCGACGACGCGCGACGGGTCTTACCAGGACGATCCGCTCGACCCATGGGCACGCGAGTTTGTTGTCGTTTACAAGTACTGCAACGACGACCTCTGGACGATCGCGGAAAAGGCGCTCGCGCCCGAAGAAGTGAACGGGTTGAGTTACCTCATCGAGGACTACCTGGCTGACAACCCGGACCTGCGCTACGCGACCGCCAAGGCGGTTGACTTGCAGCGATACGTCGGTCGCGATGCCGACCGGTCGCGGGCGTTCTCGCTCGTCGATCTCAAATCCACCAACGAGCAGGTCGACCGCGCCATGTGGATGGCCGTCCGAATGCCCGATCTGCTTCGGCTCGAGGCAAAGCAGTCGATCTTCGATGCGGCCAAGGAAGCAGGGATGTTGCGCGACGACATGATGATGAAGATCGACGCAGCGATCGATCGGGCCGCGGTGCGAATCTCCGATGAGCGTCGAAAGGCGATCGACCAGGCTGCAGTCACGATCAGCGAAGAACGCGTGAAGGCGATCGAGCACGCGTCTGCGAGCCTCCAGCAGTCTGCCAACGACGTCAGCGACCGCCTCATCCGGCGGGCCCTGCTCTGGATCGTTCTACCAGTAGCGGGGATCGCATTCATCTCTCTGCGCATGATCCTCGCGACGATCCGTCGCTCGACCGGCAAAGTGGGGAGTCAGGATTCCAGCGGTTGATCGTTCTTCATCAGCTCGCGAAGCAGGACAGTCGCGAACGAACCCGCCGGTAGCGAAAACGCGACGGTGATATACGCGCCGTGCTCATCCATTCCGCCGGCGAGTTGTGTGTCGGTCGGCTGCACGCGGAGCGGCCGGCGGTCGCCCTTGGCCTTGTCGTGCGAGGGACGCTTGAAATCCTCGCGCGTGATCTGAAAGCGATCGTAGATCACCTGCTCGATCGCGAGCGGTTCGCCGGCCGGCAAAGTCATGCGATAGCCCAGCATCGGTCCGGTGGCACTGATCTCGAATGCGTTCGCCCGCGGCTGTTCTTTCTCGGCGTCCTCAACGATGAAGCACGCCCCCCGATCATGCAGATACGCGAGATCGCCGTTCATCACCCGGGAGAGTGACGTGATCCGGGCGGCGACGACATCATTGAACACGCGCGACTGCAGCGCAGACATCCACAGCCGCCGGAGTTTCGGCTCGATCAACATCTGCGCCTTGAACGCGGAACCGGTCTTGATGAAGCGTGCGAGGATGCGCCGCTCCATGCCGCTGGACCGCGGCCACTTGTGCATCGCCGCTTCGAGGTCGCCGTTGTCGAAGAAACGGCGGGCCTCGAACACGTTGGAAGGTTCGACGTTTTTGACTGCCGTGCCCAGGACGAGCTTGATGAGCGCGTCGTGATCGCTTCGCAGAATAGCGGCACCGAGTTGATCGTTGTCCCCACGACGACCGAACCGCTGTTCGCCGAAGAAGTTTGGCATGCCGACTTGTTCAAGTCGGTCCAGAATCGGGCGCAGGCGCACGACATGAGACGGCTCGACATCCCGGATCTTGATCGCGAAGCGGTTCCCCTTGAGATGTCCGAGCCGTAGTTTGTTGAGGTGCCTTTCCGCGCTGAGAATGGAGAGTTTCGGCGACTGAATCGCCATCAGGCTCTCGAGCGAAACGCGGGGAATGGTCAGATGTTGTCGCGTGATCGCGTCGGCGTCCTTCATCCCGGCGAAGCCGATTTCGCGCGGGTTCACATCCAGCGTCCGTGCGATCTGGTCGATCGCATCGAAAGTCGAGAGTCCGACTTTCTGGATCTCGCACATCACGTGCTCTCCCTCGCCACTTGGCTCGTACGCCGGAAGTTCCTGGACGAAGAAGTCTTCCGGCCGGCGTCGAATGGACCCGCCGATGCCGGGAAAGTCAGAGGTGAGATACGGGAGGTGCATGAGTCGGTCGAGTGTACGGCGTGAGCGGGAAAGACACACGCCGCGAGAAGACCGGAACACGTACAGATACGTAGCCGAGCGAGTTTTTCGGCGAACTTGCCGGCCGCACCTTGATGCACGCGGCATCGGAAAGGCGATCCGCCTTCCCGGACGGCGCATTCGGTCAGGCTACCGCCGAAGAGCGAATGCGTGTCGATCCCGCCCGCGACGTCGTTCGTCGCGAAATCCTCAAAGATTCTCGATGAACGAGTCGGTCCGGTCATCGGCCGATCGTGATCGACATGCTGTGCGGATGCCGATGACCGCGTCATCTCTTGCCGAGAAGAAGCACGACCACGACGATCAACAGAATCAGCCCGAGCCCGCCACTGGGGTAATAGCCCCAACCAGAGCTGTAGGGCCAAGTCGGCAGCATGGCGAGGACGAGTAAGACGAGCAGAACGACGACAAGAAGGCGGACGGTTTTGTTGTCCATATGTACAGAATCGGGGAAAGCGGAACTCGGCGGCATCAGCAAAAACCCGCGCCCGCGAAAAAACGGACCATTCATTCGTCAACCGCTGCGAAGCGACGGCAGATTTGCCGCCTCTGACGTTCCGTGCCGCATTTTGCAGCCGCAACGTGCTCAAACATTCAGTTTCGCAAGCACACGCTCGAGGATCTCGGTCGGCGATCCGGAGGCGTCGACGGCGATCAGCTTGCCCAGCTTGGCGTAGAAGTCCGTGAGCGGCTTGGTGCTTTGCTCGTACGCCTGCATGCGAACCTGAACGAACTCCGGCCGATCATCTTCGCGCTGGATGAGGTTGCCTTGGCAGTGGTCGCACACGCCGTCCACCTTCGGCCGGCGCGTCTGGGTGTGAAATACCGCCTTGCACGCCGAACAGGTTCGTCGGCCGCTGAGGCGCGAGACGATCTCGTCCATCGGCAGGCGGTAATCGATCACCGCATCGAGATCCACGTGCAGCTGAGCCAGGATGCCCTGCAGGGTTGCCGCCTGTGCGACGGTTCGAGGAAATCCATCGAGCAGCATTCCCCCGTGACAGACCAGGCAGCAGGAACGTTCGCGCAGGACGTTGAGGACTGTGTCGTCGGGGACTAGGTCGCCACGCTTCATGTAGCCGAGCGCTTCGCGCATTGCCGGACCCAGTTCGCTCTCGGGCCGCCCTTTGGCTGCGCGAAACACGTCACCGGTGGAGAGATGGCACGCGCCGAGCTTTTCGGAAAGGAACTGAGCCTGCGTTCCCTTCCCAACGCCAGGTGCGCCCAGCAGCACGACCCGCCATGCGCGCTTCGTTTCGCCGGGTGGATGAGAGCACGAGCAGGAGGTTCCGCATAGCCAGGTCGCCCGATCATTCAGAGAAACAGTCATTTGCCTTCCTCGGAGGGGTTCCCATCGTTAAGGATGAGATGCAGTGACTGTATCGGTTCGATGAGAGCCTGCGATTGTGCGAGACGGCGCATCTTGCCGCACCTGCGATAACAACCAGCGGGGAACGGTTCCGATTCAGGTATGCGACGATTCGGCATCGGCCGGTCCCTGCGGTCCGCAGACCGCAGACGCGCCGGCGAACATCGGCAACGTCGCTTCTCCTACCTGCGTCGGTCGTCCGGAACGACGCGGCCGTGACCTTCGAATTGACGCGCGTCGGAAGGATCGTGCGAATCATTTCTGTCGCGTGACTCGCGCGGCGTTCGCGAGTCGCTCCAATTCCGCGCGCGGGATGCATCGTGATCGCGGTGCCATTCTCGATCGGCATCTCGTGAGTAATACCGCGCCTGCGGGTGTAGGTCGTGCGGATCGACGCGGTAGAGTCGGCCGCCCTCATAGAACCCGGGTCGCCACGGATAACGCTCGTCGTAATACTCGTACGGATAGTCGCGGTAGGCGTACGTAGGGCGGTCGTAAACGGAGGGATATCGATCATAGACCACCGGGTCGTCGTGGTGGTGGCTGCGGCAACCCGCCAGCAACGCGACGCCGCCCAGCAACGCGAAAGAGACGCGTGAAAGCAGTGCGTTTCGCATGCGGATGATATGCGGGCAAAAGCCCGGAATCGACTCTCAACGTCGTCTTCGAGAGATCAGCAGCGGACAGATGAGACCGATTGTGCCCGGCTCTGGAACCAGCGTTTGAAAGAAGTCGAGATCTGACGGCGGACCTGAATAGTGCTGGCCGAGCAACAGCATGTCGTCGAATGTGACTTGCTGGTCGCCCGTGAAATCGCCGCTCGACCACGTGCCGGTGCCGCCGAAGTTCTGGACGATGGCGAGCAGGTCGTCAAAGTCGACCGTCCCATTGAGGTTGGCGTCGCCGTCGATCGGGGTCAGCGACCGTAACCAGGTCCGCGGCATGAGCATTTCACTGCCTTGATACGTGACGTTGTAGGGAGGCAGCGCCGGCCTGAACTGGCTGGCGCTGGCGCCATTGATTTCAGTGAGGCCGTTGTAAAGGTAGATGCCGACGCCGACGCCCTGGAGGTTCCAGTTGCCGGCTGCGTCCGAAGTGTAAAAGCCGCCGCCGCTGTCGCCCGCGGTCATCGCGAAGGAGCCGGGCGCCGCGCGAAAGGTCACTTCGTAGTCTTCCAGCGCGTAGCGGGCGTAGGCGAGTTCGGAGCGCGTCCAGTTCAAAGTGCCGGAGGTGTCGCCCCAGTACCAACCGCGTACCGCGCCCAATGCGCTCAGGACCGGCGCCGCGGGGGTGCGTCCGGCGCCGATGAACATCGCATCGGCCGGGTTGAAGTTGACCGCCTCGCGCACCGGGCACCAGGTTGGCAGATCGGCGTCGACGGTGAGCACGGTCAGGTCGACATTCGTCGTGCTGGTTGCGGCGACCACTCTTCGCGTCGTGCCGTCGTTGAGGTGAACGATCGAGTTCACGCCGGCGCCGACATGCTTGGCGGTGACCATTTGGCGCGGTCCGAACGCGTTGGCGGCATAGCCGCCGACCAGTCCGGTCGAGAGCCAGGGTTGTTGAAGTGCAGGTTGTTCGGGGAGAACGTTTTGAGGCAGCGCATCAAATGGGATCATGAGCCGGATTCGCCTTGCAGAACGATGGTTGAACCCCTTTGATCCACTTCTTCCGCGTGATCGCACCGCGACAGCCAGACCGCGCGGTCGATCGGCACTCGAACAACGAGAGTGGCCCCGACCGATCACGGATCGTGGAAACAACGCAGTATGTGAGAACAGGTGCCGACGGCACTCCCTCAATGCCGGCGGCGAACTTCCCGAACACTATCGGCAAAACATGCAGGCCGTCAGTTGTCGCCTCGCATCGTCAACCCGGTTCCTCTTCCAAACCGATCAAAACGCGCTGGGCCGACTTCTGTGGTGCCGCAAGATACATGGGAAATGCCGAAGATCAAGGGTTGCAACAAATACCCAAGAGGCGAAGCCGCGTTGCCACGGGATGCCCTACCGTGGCCCTCGTCACCCGGATCTTCGGCGGCAGCACGCTGACGACGATACCGATGGACCCACACGCGTTTGAGACATCCTGGGTGCCACGACCTGTACTCAATTAGTGGTACGGAAACGATGGCTAAAGTCCCGCCAAAGTGTTCTGGTAACTCGAAAGCATTCGACGACTTCGAATACCAAGTCGTGGCATCCAGAATAGTAAACCAGGCGGCCGATCCAGTTGGATCGGCCGCCTTTGTGTTGGCTTCTGACTGTCGTTCGGACCCTCACCCTAGCCCTCTCCCGTAATACTGGGAGAGGGGGCCGGAGGAGAGTCTCTCGCGAGGGATTACTTCGTGCTGTACGCCTTCATCTTGCCGTCGGCCTTGATGGCGGCCTGGGCCGCAGCGAGGCGCGCGATCGGGACGCGGAACGGGCTGCAGCTGACGTAGTTGAGGCCGACCTTGTGGCAGAACTCGACGGACGCAGGGTCGCCGCCGTGTTCGCCGCAGATGCCGCACTTGAGGGTGGGGTTCACGCTGCGGCCGAGCTTGACGGCCATCTCGACCAACTTGCCGACGCCGCCGATGTCCAGGCTCTGGAACGGGTCCTTCTCAAGGATTTCCTTCGCGAGGTAATCGGGCAGGAACACGCCGGCGTCGTCGCGGCTGTAGCCGAACGTCATCTGCGTGAGGTCGTTGGTGCCGAAGCTGAAGAACTCGGCGTGCTGCGCGAGCTCGTCGGCGGTGATGGCGGCACGCGGCACTTCGATCATCGTGCCGTACATGTACTCGACCTTCGTCTTCTTTTCCTTGAAGACCGCATCCGCCGTCGCGACGGTGATCTTCTTGAGGTAATCGAGCTCCTTCGCAGTGCCAGCCAGCGGGATCATGATCTCAGGCAGCACCTTGATGCCGGCCTTCTTGGTCTCGACGGCTGCTTCGATGATGGCGCGAACCTGCATCTCGAGAATCTCGGGATACGTGACGGCCAGACGGTCGCCGCGGTGGCCGAGCATCGGGTTGGATTCGTGCAACTGGGCGACGCGGTTCTTCACTTCATCCAGCGTTTTGCCGAGGCTCTTGGCCAGCTCGGCCTGATCCTTCTCGTTGTGCGGAAGGAACTCATGAAGCGGCGGATCGAGCAGGCGGATGGTGACGGGCAGGCCGGCCATGGCCTTGAAGATGCCGATGAAATCTTCGCGCTGGTACGGCAGCAGCTTGGCGAGGGCGGTCTTGCGCGTCTCGACGTCGCTGGCGAGGATCATCTCACGCATGTGATGGATGCGCTGCGGGTCGAAGAACATGTGCTCGGTGCGCGTGAGGCCAATGCCTTCGGCGCCGAAGCCGCGGGCAACTTCCGCGTCGTGCGGCGTATCCGCGTTGGTGCGGATCTTGAGGGTGCGATACTTGTCGGCCCACTTCATGATGGTTGCGAACGGACCGGTGAGGCCGGCTTCGACGGTCGGGACGGCGCCTTCGTAGACTTCGCCGGTTGAGCCGTTGATGGAGAGCGTGTCGTTCGGGCCGTAGGTCTTGCCGTTGACCGTGAGCTTCTTGTTCTTGGCATCGATCTGCAGAGCGCCCGCGCCGGCGACGCAGGGCGTGCCCATGCCGCGGGCGACGACGGCCGCGTGGCTGGTCATGCCGCCGGTGGATGTCATGATGCCTTCAGCGACGTGCATGCCGCCGATGTCTGCTGGTTCGGTCTCACGACGCACGAGAAGGATCTTCTCGCCGTTGTGGGCACGTTCTTCGGCTTCTTCCGCGGTGAAGGCGAGCTTGCCGACGGCCGCACCCGGCGAAGCGGGCAGGCCCTTGGCGAGGACGATCTTCTCAGCCTTCGGATCGAATTGCGGATGAAGGAGCTGATCCAGCGAAGCGGGATCGACGCGGAGAATGGCGGTCTTCTCGTCGATGAGCTTTTCCTTCACCATGTCGGCAGCGATGGCGACGGCGGCCTGCGCGGTGCGCTTACCGTTACGCGTCTGCAGCATGTAGAACTTGCCGTTCTCGATGGTGAACTCGAAGTCCTGGACGTCCTTGTAGCGTGCTTCGAGGGTCTTCTTGACGGCCAGCAGTTCTGCCCAGCCCTTTTTGGACCACTTGGCCATCTCAGTATTGCAGTCGAGCGGCGTGCGAATGCCGGCGACGACGTCTTCGCCCTGAGCATTGACGAGAAACTCGCCGTAGAAAATGTTGCGGCCGGTGGACGGGTCGCGCGTGAAGGCGACGCCGGTGGCGGAGGTGTCGCCCATGTTTCCGAAGACCATCGACTGAACGTTGACGGCGGTGCCGGCGAGGCCGCGGATGTCGTTAATCTGGCGATACTTGATGGCGCGGTCGCCCATCCAGGATTGGAACACCGCTTCGATGGCGGCGGCGAGCTGGGTGAAGCCGTCGCTGGGGAACTCTTCGCCGAGGCGGTCTTTATAGATCTTCTTGTAGCGAGCGACGACTTCCTTGAGGCCGTCGACATCCAGGTCGGTGTCGAGCTCAACACCCTTGGCCTTCTTCACTTCGCTCAGCTCGTGTTCGAAATAGTGGTGGTCAATGCCTTTGACCGTGTCGCCAAACATATTAATCAGTCGGCGATACGAATCATAAGCAAATCGTTCGTTGCCGCTGAGCTTGGCCAGACCTTTTACGACTTCGTCGTTCAGGCCGATGTTCAGGACGGTGTCCATCATGCCGGGCATGGAGACGGCCGCGCCCGAACGGACGGCGACGAGCAGGGGATTCTTCGGGTCGCCGAACTTCTTGCCGGTGGCCTTCTCGACCTTGGCGATGTTCAGGCGAACTTCGTCCATGGTGCCCTTGGGCATCTTCTGGCCGAGGTCGTTGTAGTCCTTACAGGTTTCGGTGGTGATGGTGAAGCCGGGCGGCACGGGGAGCGGGACGAGGGTCATGTCGGCCAGGTTCGCACCCTTGCCGCCGAGGAGCATCTTCATCTCCGCACGGCCCTCCGCCTTTCCGTTGCCGAAGAAGTAGACACGCTTCACGGCTTTCGAGGATGTTTTTGCTGGGGCAGCGGCCTTCTTGGGGGCGGCTTTGGCGGGTTTCTTGGCGAGCGTAGGCATGGGACACGGACTCCGTTAGAATGATAAGACGACAAACTGCTCTTTTGATCTGAGCGAGTTCGAGTATAGAGGTGGGGGTAGGTCGGTCAAGGGTCGATCGATCGCAGCGGCTAACTCGCCGCTGAGCGCGAATTGCGAAAAACACCCGGAATTATCGAGCGGAATCGCCACTGCGACGAACTTCCTCGCCTGCGACGAAGACGCGCTCGGCGCGCATCTTGCGGATTTCGCCTGCGGGGATCGACCTCGGATCGTCGCTAAGGAGGACGAAATCGGCGTGCTTCCCCACCGCGAGTGATCCCAGCTCGCGTTCACGGCGTCCGCAATATGCGCTGCCCAGTGTGTAGCCGCGCAGCGCTTCGAGCGGCGTGAGTGTCTCGTCGGGCGACCATTCATGTCGTCCGATCGCCGCCGCGAGGCACGCGAAGGCGTCGAGCTTTTCTACCGGGCAGTCACTGCTCAATCCCACCGGCACGCCCGCGCGAACCATTGAGGCGAACGGATACGCCCAGCCGCGACGCGCAGCGCCAAGTCGTTCGCCTGTCCAGACATCGCTGGTGACGAACTGCGGTTGAAGCGTCGTGGCGATTTCCAGCTTTGCCAGGCGCTCGAGTTGCTCCGGCGGACAGACCGAGGCGTGTTCGATTCGATGTCGCGCGGTGCAATTGTCTGCGCCGTCCAGCGCGCCTTCGATCGCATCGATCGTCTCGCGCAGCGCCTGATCGCCGATCGCGTGCACGACGATCTGAAAGCCCATTGCCGCGACGGCGCGGACGCGATCGTGGAGCGATCGGTCCGGATAGATGCGCTGGCCGATGGCGCTCGGATCATCTGCGTATGGCGCGCTCAAAAGCGCCGTCCGCGCGCCGAGTGAGCCATCCGAAAAGAACTTCGCGCCGCCAAGGCGCAGCCACTCGTCGCCGAAGCCCGTAACGATCCCGTGGCGAAACAACGTCTCTGCCGCGGCTTCGGGCGGCATCGCGACGACGCGGATCGGCAAGCGGCCCATCCTGTTCTTCAGCCGCGTGTAGACCTTGAGCTGATCCGGCGTGTCTAGCATCGTCTGCACGCTGGTGATTCCCGTCCTCAACGCCGCATCACACGCCGCGAGCAAGGCGCGCTCGAGCGTTTCGTCGTCTGCCTCGGGGATCCTGTCGTAGAACGCGCGGATCGCACTCTCGGTGTAGAGACCGCTTGCGGCGTCGCCTTGGGCCCGCTCCTCGCGCGTCAGTAGTGCGATCGCCGCCGAGTTCGCGACGGCCGCATGGCCACAGACGCGCGACAGGATGATCGGGCGGGTGATACTGATCCGATCGAGATCGATGCGCGTCGGGAAACGTCGCTCGGCGAGTTTGTCCTGATCAAAACCGAATCCGCGAATCCATCCTGTCGTGCGCGACGCAAAGGTGCTGGCTCGCGAGAGGATCTCGTCGATCGATTGTGCGCCGGCCAAGTCGACCAGCCCGGTCAGCAGCTTGCCGAACCATAAAAGGTGGAGATGACAGTCGTGAAAGCCGGGGACGACTGTTTTGCCGTGCAGATCGTGAACGATTGTCGTCTCGCCGGCGAGCCGCAGCACATCCGCATCCGCTCCGACAGCCTCGATGATGCCGCGGCGCAAGGCCATCGCGCGGGCGCCAGGAGCCCGCTCGTCCATCGTGAGCAGGTTGGCGTTGTGAATGATCAGGTCGGCATGGAGCGGCATTGGCGCATCATCGCACAAACCGCCGGCGTCTTGCCAGCGCCGCGCCTGTGGCGAGCAGCGCGGCGAGCGACGGCTCGGGAACCAATCCCATTGCCAGCGTCCAATCACTTGCGAATTGACCACCCGCGGCAGCGGTCAACTGTGTTAGGGTGACGGTTCCGCCGTAATTCTGAGCGAGTGCCAGCAGGTCATCGAAGTTCACGGCGCCGTTGTAATCCGAATCGCCATCCGCCCAGGTCTTGCCGGTCAGGTTGTAGTTCTGGGCGAGCTTGAGCAGATCGTCGAAGTTCACGGTGCGATCGAGATTCGTATCGCCTTTGAGGGTCTGGATGAGCAGGACCGTCGTCGAGTCGACCGACTGCGCGGCGAAGTTGGCGGGAAACGTCGTGAACAGTCGAGACGCCTCCGCAAAGCCGACGGCCGCGCCTGGCGTTGCGACGCTGGTAAGAATCTTGCCGCCCTGCAGCATCGACTGTACGGACGCGAGCGGCGACGGCGAGGCGTAGTCGAGAATGAGCGCGTTGTTCGTCAGGTCGAGCGTCGCACCGGCAGCAATCGTCAGCGATGAAACACGGCTGGTACCGGCAGGGATTCCGCTGGGACTGACGCGCACTTGTCCCGCATCGATTTGCAGACCCGGCAACCTCACGTTCCGCACATTGAGCGTGCCCGCGCCCACCTTGCGGAGTCTGGCGGTGAGGTCGGCGGTGTTGTCGTTCGTATCCGAGGTGAGCGTGAGCGTACCGCCCGCGTCGATGCCGACCGTGCCGATATTGTCGAAGGCGATCGGCGCGGTCAGCGTGTTGTTGCCCGAGACGCTTCGAAGGTTGCCGTCGCTGCGCGCGGACGTGATGGGCAGGCCATTTGCGCCGAAGAAGAGGTATTCGCCGGACGAAATGCTGCCCGAGAGTTCAAGTGCTCCGAGCGCGGCGATGAAAGTCGCCTGGCGTTCGCTCCCGGTCGCAGCGCCGAGCGCGCCGGAGTTCGCCGCACGGAGATTACCGTCGACAATAATCGTCTGTCCGTTGTACGTGTTCGCGCCGGAGAGGACGAGGCGTCCGCTGCCGTACTTCGCGATTCCGCCGCGCGAGACGACGCCGCCGAAGGTCGTGTCGGCGGTGTTGGAGATGGTGACATCGCGCGCCACCGAGCCGAGATCGACGCTGCCGGTGAAGGTGAGCGCGTTGCTCCCGCCGAACGTCGGCGACGCGCGGAAGACGAGCGGGTTCGCGAGGGTGCGCGCCGCGCCGAATGCGACGATGCTGCCGCTGTCGGTGTCGCCGGTGAAGTAAACCCTTCCGCTGCCCAGCGCCGAGTTGGAGCCGACTTCCCACCGGCCGATGCGGATGACGGTTCCCAGCGTGTAACTGTTGCTCCCGGTGATGCGAAGAGCCTGTGCGAGCGGCATGGCGAGGTTGGGCTCGCGCAGCCCGCCTGCGCCGCTGATGCTGCCACTGAATGTCAATACCTGCGGATCGGTGTCGCCCAGCAGGTTCAGATAGCCGCCTTCGATGACAATCGGGCCGCTGAAGTTCGTTCCGTACCCGCCCAGCGTGCCGATGATCGCCAGCGAATTGGCGGCCGCATCCTGGTGGATGGTAATGGCGCGACTGACTGTGCTCAGCGGGGTCATCGCGCGCAAGCCGACATACTGATTGTCCGAGGAGCCGGCGTTGATGGTGATCGTCGTGTCGCTTCCGAGCGAACTCGACCCGGTGGTGGCGGAACCCGTGAAGTTGACCAGGCCGGCATTGATAGTGAACGGTCCACTGATGGAACTCGTGCCGGTAAGGGTCAACTCGCCGGAACCGCTTTTGGTCAGCCCGCCGGTGCCGCTGAGCGCGCCGTTCAGCGTGAGACCCGAATAGCCGTCCGACGTGGGCGCGAGGTGGATGATCGCTTCGCTGCCGAAAGCGATGGGGTTGTCGATCGAAAGTTCTTCGCCGGCCAGGTCGCTGACAGCCGCAAGTGCGCCGCTCGTGATCGTCAGGGCGCCGGTTCCTTGAATGCCACTCGGTCCGCCGGAGGCGAGGGTGTCGCGGATGAGCAGGCTGTTCATCGTCGCGGCGGTGTTGCGCGTGACCATGGAATTGGTGATGCGAACGTTATCGTTCGCGGCGACGCCGAGGGTCGTCGCGTAATCGTTGGAGTCGAGAATCCGCAGCCCGTTCGTGGTGCGCGTGACAAAGCCGGCGTCCACAACGCTCGCCGGGCTGACACCGCCGGTGGTATTGGCGTTGCCAATGAGAAACGGAATGATCGAGTCGTTCGTCGCCGTCGTGCCACCGCCACCGATGAGTGGGACGGTTGCGGTGTTGGTGACATTCAGGATCGCGCGGTTGGCGGCGAGCGCGCCGTTGCCGAGATCGCGCCCGCGGACGAACGCCGTTGAGCGAGACGAACGGTTGAGGGCAGCGACCGTCAATGCCATCCCGGCGTTCGCATTGGGTTCGAGGTTAATGGTGCTCGTGCCGTAGACGAGATTCAAATTGCCGATCGTCTCGGTGGTGGTCGATGAAGGGGCGAACAGATTCAATCGGCCACCGTAGAGATCGTGATTCGCGACATCGCTGAGTGGATTGCTCGCCATGCCGACGCTCGCCGACCCGACGTTCAGTGTGCCGGCAATCCGCACGGTCGCGCCGGAGGTGATGCGGCCCATCAGGTTCACGGTCGAACCATTGTCGATGTTGGTCGCTCCCGAATAGTTGTTGACGCCGCCGAGGGTGAGTTGTCCGCCGGTGAACCGGCCACTGTTCAGCTGGCCGCTGCCAGAGATGATGCCATTGAGAGTAAGGTTTCCGAATGATTCGATTCGCCCACCGTTGATTCCGAGCGAGATCGGTCGCGTGGAGATAAACGAGGAACCCGCGCGGATCGTCCCGCCGTTGAGCGTGATCGTCGACCCGGCCGCGCCGAAGTTCGCGTCCGCGGTGGCAGTGACGCCACCGGCGTTGATCACCGTGCCGCCGGAGTAAAGGTTGCTCGCGCCGAGTCGCACAAAGCCGGCTCCGTTTTTCGTCAAGCCGGCAGCGCCGTTGATCGTGGCATTGATGAAGAGCGAATCGAGCGCTTCATCTGGCGCTTCGGTGATCGAATCGGTGAAGCTCAGGCCGCCCGTCTGCAGCGTGAGTACGCCCGGGCCTTCGATCGTGTTCTGGGCGAAATGGCCATTGACGAAGGCGCCGATCGCCTGATTGGCGGGCAGGGTGAGCTGCATGAAGCCGCTGAGCGTGGGCGTGGTGAGGAGGTTGGCCGTGTCGGCCGGACCGGGGACGCCGACGGGCGACCAGTTGAGCGAAGCGCTCATCGCGCCGCCGTCGGGATTGTTCCAGTTGAACGATGCCGCCGAGGCGTAATTCAGAAGCGCAAGCGACGGCAGGATCGCGCAGAGCATGCGCCAGCGGATGGTGAACGGAATCGACATGGAACGAGCGCTCCCGGGGTCAAATCAACGTGTCGACGATCGCGCCGACCGCGATCACGACAATTACTCTAGAAGGTACACGGCAAATGGCGGTCCCCCGGAAGTTTAGACGCCGTCGAGGAGGCTTCGAGGCAGGGAAATGTGAATCTGCGCGAAGATTTTCAGCTTGGCCGATCAGTTCTGCCGCCGCCGACGACAAAAACCGGCCACAAGGGCGATCGAGAGCATTGTCGGCTCCGGAACCATGGATCGCGCCATCGCCCAATCGCTCGCGAACCGCGCCGCCGCGGAAGGGTCTGACACCAGCGCGCCATTGCTGAGGAACGTCAATCCGTAGTTCTGCGCGACCCAGAGGAGGTCGTCGAAATCGACGTGGCCGTTGTAGGTAAAGTCGCCTTGGAACCAGTCGCGCTGGCCGGCCATCTCGTAGTTTTGTGCCAGCGCCAAGAGATCGTCAAAGCTCACCGTGCCATTGAGATTCGCGTCCCCGCGAAGCGTATAGCGGAACACGACAGCCTGGGCCGCCGGCGAGAAGGAGAGGTCGAGAAACGCCGTCATCGCGACCGCGTCGATGTCGGTATAGCCGATGCCGTAATTCGCGGTGGAGGCGTTCAGCAGGCTCGAAGTGATGCCGTTGGTCCCGTTCCACGCGCCGCCATTGAAACCGTTGTAGACCAACTGGCGAATCGCCGCGAGGTCGCTCGGTGAAGAGTTCGCCGTGCTGTAGTAAACAGCCGCTCCGCCTTTGCCCACGTTCATCACGCCGCCGCTGCTGGTCCGTATCGTGCCCAGTTCGATGGCGACAGGCGTCGTTGCGTTCATGTCCACCCGACCCCCGAGCAACATGAGGTTGTCGGTCGCCAGATGACCACCATTGATCTTGACGGACGAATTGGCGTAGACCGCGACCGCGGCTGCGGAGAGCGAGCCGTTGTTGAGATTGACCGTCGATCGGCCGCCGGGAACAGGCGACGCGTCGCCGCTGCCACCGACGAAGAGAGTTCCGTCGATCGCCAGGAGCGTGTCGGCATCTTCAACGGCCGCGCCGCCGCCGATATTCAGTGTCGCCGTCGAACCCGCGCTGGGCCGGATCGACATCTGCAGATTCCCGCTGGCCGGATCCGCCATGTTTTCGTACACGCCAACGAACGCGCCATTGCGAAGGGTGAGCGTCGCGCTCGCGTTGGTGAACGCATTGGCCGTGGGGGCTTCCGCCATCGTGATCAGCTTGCCACTGTCGACCGTCGTGCCGGGTCCATCAACGGTCATGGTCGCGATTGTGTTGCTGGCGGCGGCAATGGCGATCGCGCCGTCGAGATTGGGGTTGATGTTGTTATCGACCAGTCGCAGGCTCGCGCCGCTGTCGACCGTGAGAGATGACCGCGTCGAGGCGTTGGCCGAGAGCAACAGGTCGGATGCGAGATCGGTCGGCAGGCCGATCAGCCCGCCGCTGCCGCTGAGAGAAAGTTGAGTCCCGTAGCCGGAGAGCGTGATCTGCGTGCCGGTGTATCCCGTACCCGCTCCGGCTGCTGAAGCGCCGCCGGCGCTGAGCGCGATGAATTGCGCGCTCGCGCCATCTCTGATGGTGAAGTTCGTGCTTCCGCCGCCTAGCGAATCGCCACTGACGCCCCCGAAGATGGCAACACCGGTCGATGCGATCGTGGTGCCGGGATCTTTGACGAGGATCGTCGTGCTGGCGGAAAGTGCGCTCGAGGTGATGAGGTTGGCGCAGTCCACTCGCGCACCGCTGGAGAGGTTGAGCGTGGCGGCGGTCGCCGGGCCGGTGCGAAAGGGTCGGGCCATCTCGAGCAATCCCGTCGCAATACTCGCGTCGGTGGTCAGGCTCATTGTCACGGTCGCGCCCGCACCGGTGGCGATCGCTACCTGTTTTGCGTCGATCCTGGCGAAATCCGAAACCGTCGTCACATCGGTGGTTCGATCGCCGAGGCCGAGGACGAAGAAGCCGGACGTATCCGTCTGGGCCGAGATCAGGGAACCGGGACCTGACAAGTTCAATATCGTGTTGGACGCGGCTCCGGTATCCGCGTCGCGATCTGCCGCGTTCGAGTCGTAACGGGAGGTATAGAGCTTCGCACCGCCGTTGATATTGATGGTGGTGCTGCCGCGTCGGTTGTTGGAATAGCGGTAGCCGCCATTGGTATCAAACGCTTCGGTCGTGGTGACGGTCGTACCTGCGCCGCTGATGTTGATGGTGTTCGTGCTGGAGGCGGTGCCCGCGGTGCTGTCCGCTCCGGTGATGAAGAGATCTGCCGTCAGCGAACCGCCGGAAAGGATGTTCGTGGTAGTCACCGACCCGACTCCCGAACCGACCAGGACCATCCCGTCCTCGCCGCTAACGCGGAGGTCGGCCGACGCGGAGACTTCCATCGAGACGTTACTTACATCCGGTGAACCGATCTGCACTTGGCCGACGCCGGATTGACTCGAAATCGATTTGACGTTGGCGTTATTGGTGAACTTGGTGGAGCCGATTCGCCCGGTGCTGATGACCCAGGCCTGCACGGTCGCCCCGTCCACGACGATGGTGGCATTCGCAGCGTCGGCGGCGCCGCCGAAAACGGAATCGGTGACGTAAGGCGCTTGAGGCAAGAGCGAGGTGTTGACGCCGGTTAACCGGAGTGTCCCGCTTGCCCCGCCGACGCCAACCCGCGCGTCGTAGTAGCGACCGACAACACCTGCGAAGGTCATGACTGCCGAGTTACCGGCGCCGCTTCCGACCACGATCGAAGAATCCGCATTGGTCGCGCCGGCCGCCGTCACGCTGAAGGTCGGAACGGTGATGTTGGCGACGCCCTTGATGACCCGAAACGACGCCGCGGTCAGAATTCCCCCGAAGTTCACTTGTTCGGTTGCGAGCGCGCGGTTGACGGACAGATTGCCGAGCGTGAGCGCACTGTCTTGTACCACCGAGTAATTGCCCGACTTGAGCGTGCCGAAGAGGAGGTCATCGCCACTCACCGGCGACGCCACGGGGTTCCAGTTGGCTGCAAAGCTCGTATACGGCGCGCCGCTCGCGGCCGTCCAACTCTTGAGCGAGTCGCCGCTCGAGGAGTGCGGATTGACCGTGCTGTCGATCCACATCGAGAGGGGGCTTCGCTCAATCTGCACCAAACCGCTTCCCAACGACGAGGAGTTGAGCGCGAGCAATGCGGCCGCGCATACGGTTCGGGATAATCGCTTCGACAGGATTCTCGATTCAGTGGACATTCAGGATTCCGTCCGCAAGGGACAAGAGCACACCGGCGAGTGCTTCCCTATTGCACCGCTTCGGGCCCGTCCAAACGCTTTTTTACTCGAACGAATGCGATCTGACCGGCGGCCAGACCACGTAGATCATAGTTTGAGCCCGATAATCACTTCAACCAGCGCATCGATTTTTTTGGCATCTTACTTCTGTTGTTGAAGACCGTCGGGCGGAGTTGAAGTGAGGCTCCGCCATGGCCGATTAGACCGTAGCGGAGCGGCCTAAGCGGTATGCCTTAACGGTGATCCGAGATTCATCAGCCAGCAGTCGAGCACAACCTATGACCGAAACTCAAGACGAACTGCTCATCGCCGCCGCCAACGAGCATGCATCGTGCATCATTTCATTGCCAAGCAGCCCTGTTGCGTCGATTCGACGATCAAAGCTCCTCCATATCGACGAGTCGGTCGTGTCGCTGCTGTTGGAGAAGGCCGACTGTCCGCTGGTCGAGCAACTCATCGCCGAATCGCTTCCGGTCCACGTCACAATCCGGTCAGACAACGCGGACATTCTGTTTCATTCGTTGCCGGTAGCGATCGATCTCACCTTCCTCACGACTGACAAACGGGTCGTGACCGCGCTCCAACTCAAGCTTCCGGAAAAGTTCTCGACGTCGCAGCGCCGCCGAGTGTTCCGTATTCCGGTCACGCCGGAGGATGGACTGATTGTGAAGCTATGGCGCGTGAACGACTACGTCCTGATTCGCGACCGTCCGCTGCCTAGTCAGGAACTGCCGTGTGATCCCATGAATCTAGGCGAAGGTGGGCTCGGCGCGCTCGTCCGCGCCAGTTCGCACCAGGCGTTGAACCTGAAGTTCAATCAACGATTTCGCACGGAAATCCGATTCGGCAAGCACGAAATTCTTCTCGAAGCGCGGCTTCGCCATCCCGAGCAGACGCACCGCGACGACGACTCGGCCGTCTGCGGTTTCGAGTTCATGCACAATGAGCGCGATGTGGAATCGCGCCGACACCGGCAAAAGCTGCAACTGGTTTTGAGTGAGCTGCAGCGCGCGGCGTTTCGCCGAATGAGCGCTTGAATGGTCGGGAACGATCCACGCTAATCGCGCGATCAGCCCATCTGATCTTCCTGCGTGCTGATCAACTTGAGCACATCCTCGGCGCTGGCCGCTCGATTCATGTCGGCGCGGAAGCGGTCAATCATCATCAGTCGAGTAATTCGCGCCAATGTCGCGATGTGAGCGACCGAGCGGTCTGGCGGGCTCACGAGCAGCCAGACGATCGAAACGGGCCGCCCGTCGATGGCCTGAAAATCGATCGGTCCAGGGCATCGGCCGATCGCCATGGTCAGCCCGGTCGCGCCGGCGGTTCTCCCGTGCGGGATCGCCAGTCCGTAGCCGATGCCTGTGGTGCGCGTCGCTTCGCGCTCGAGGACCGCTTCCAGCACCTTGCCACTGTCGGTGACATCGCCGCTGACGTGAAGCAGATCGATCAGTTCACGGATCGCATCTGTCTTGGTCGACGCGACCAGCGGAACTTTGATGTTCTGAATCTTGAGGGTATCGGTCAATCGCATGAATGGCGTCTTCTTGTACGGTCACTCCATGCGCACGCGGCCCAGCGCCATGCGGCACAGTTAATCCGCAGATGCTACAGACAACCCGTCGCGCGGGCAATCGCGCGCCGCGGTTGCCGCCAGATGTGGCTACCGAGTCTGGATGAATTGGCGCCCGCGGCACGATCTATTGACGTCAACCCTCGCGAACCACATGATCATTCGTCGGCGTCGGACTGGGAGAGTCCCGCCGGATCCGGACGACAACCAGGACAAAAACCCAACAGGAAGCGAGTAAGGACATGTCGGCAATCGACACCGCTCAGACGGCAGGAAAGGATTCGCCCCAAAGCGTTCAGTTGTTCCAACGTGCCCATCAGAAGATGGTGATGTTGCAGCGGGTGGAGGATCAACTTCAGCAACTTCTCAACCAGCGCCGGAGCGTGCAAGACGAACTGCGCGGCATCCAGGCTCAGATCAACGACGAGTTTGATCGTCTGCTTCGGGCGGGCGCGAATAGCGGGGCCAGCCCAACCCGCCTGCTCGCAGAAATCGCCGACGACGTGAAGCGCAGTACCCGCGACGTCGAGCCGGCGAGCGTCGACTGAGTCTTCTGATCGGAGCGGCGACTAGATAAAAGCGGATGCGCAGCGCCAACGGCGCTGCGCATTTCTCTTTCGCTCGCCGCCGAGCCGCAACACCCGGCGCGCGACGGGAAAAAAGTCGGAAGTTTTGCTTGCGCGTCGAGATCGCGCCTATCGTGTGGCAAAAAGGGCCTAGGGCCACCATTTCTATACCCGCTAACCGGAGTCGTCGATGCAGACCGCCGTTGGCAAGCCGTTGGATCGAGTGGATGGCAAATTGAAAGTCACCGGTGGCGCGCGCTATGCAGCTGAAGCGCCGGTTCAAGGCGTCGCCTTTGCGACGATCGTTCAAAGCACGATCGCCCGTGGGAAGATCAAGTCGATCGACGTCGCCGCCGCCAAGGCCGCGCCGGGCGTGATTGACATCCTTACACCGAACAACAAGCCCACTCTCAAAGCGTATCAACCCGATTTCATGAAGGGCGGCATGCCAGCAGAGATGCGCCTGCCGTTGAGCGACATGGAAGTCAATCACGCCGGCCAGCACGTGGCGGTTGTCGTTGCCAGGACACTCGAGCAGTCGCGCTACGCGGCGTCGCTCGTGAAGATCGACTACGAAGCGCAACCCGCCGCGCTCGACTTCAATTCCCCGGATGCCCAGGTGAAGTTGACTCCAGATTTTTTCGGGGAAGCGCTTACCGAGGAAATCGGCAACGTGGACACTGCGTTGCGCGAAGTCGATTCGGTCATGCACGAGGCGGCATACAACACGCCACACGAGTCGCACAATCCGATGGAGCCAAGCGCGACCATTGCCGTCTTCGAAGGCGACCGATTGACGGTTTATGATTCGACGCAATGGGTCATGGGCACGCGCGCGATCATCGCCGATTCGCTCGGCATGCCGCGCGAAAACGTGCGCGTGATTTGTCCGTTCGTCGGTGGCGCATTCGGGTGCAAAGGTTTCATCTGGCCACACACGATTCTCGCGGTGATGGCTGCGAAGCAGTGCAACGTGCCGGTGAAGCTTGTGCTCACCCGCGCCCAGATGTTCACGAGCTGCGGCCATCGCCCGATGACGCGCCAGACGATTTCTGTCGCCGCCCGTCGCGACGGAACGGTGACAGCTATTCGCCACGTCGCGCGGATGCAGGGCTCGAGAGTCGGCGGATTTGTCGAGCCGTGCGGAATGGGCACGACCCGTGCCATCTACGACGTGCCGAACCTGGCATGGAAACACGAAGTCGTCCCGCTCGATCTCCCGGAGCCCACGTTCATGCGTGCGCCGGGCGAGTGTCCGGGTTCCTTCGCGCTGGAAAGTGCGATCGACGAGCTCGCATCTAAGCTCGGGCTCGATCCGCTTGAAATCCGTCTCAAGAACCACGCCAAGACCAAGTTTCCCGCAACCGGACTGCCGTTTTCGAGCAATTATCTCGCGGAGTGTTATACGACCGCTGCGGAGAAGTTCGGCTGGTCGAAGCGCGATCCCAAGCCCAAGTCGATGACCGAAAATGGCATGCTGATCGGCTACGGAATGGCCACCGCGACGTTCCCCGGGAATCGATTCGGCGGCGCCGCCCGAATTCGCATGATGAACGACGGCCGTGTCGTCGTCTCCACCGCCGCGCACGACGTGGGTACGGGCGCTTACACGGTGTTGACGCAGATCGCCGCGGATGCGCTCGGCGTTGACCCATCGCTGGTGAAGATGGAACTCGGCGATTCGATCCTCCCGCCCGGCCCGCTTGCCGGCGGCTCCAACACCACCGCGACCGTCTCGGGCATGATCGTCAACGCCGCGCAGGAACTGGCCAAAACGTTGGGAAAACCGGATGGGAAGGGAGATGAACTGGTTCAGGCGGTAAAGGCCACCGGTAAACCGTTCGTCGAAGCGATGGGCTCGAGCGCGCCGGGGCCGGAAATGGCGCAACACGCGTTCCATTCGTTTGGTGCTCACTTCGTCCAGATCGCGATCGACCCGCTCATGCCCCGCGTGCAGGTGCGCCGCGTCGTCTCCATGTTCGATGTCGGCAGGATCATCAACCCGAAGACCGCGCGGTCGCAGGGCGTCGGCTCGATCGTAATGGGCATCGGCATGGCGCTCACCGAGCAGACGCATTACGACCTGCGCACCGGCCGAACCATCAACGACAACCTTGCAGATTACGCGGTTCCCGTGAACGCGGACATCGGCGACATCGAGGTGATGTTCACCGACAAGCCGGATCCGTATTTCAATCCGATGGGCGTCCGCGGGCTCGGCGAGATCGGCATCACCGGAATCGCCGCCGCGATCGCCAACGCCGTCTATCACGCGACGGGCGTCCGCGTCCGCGAACTCCCGATCAGTCCACACAAGATCATCTAGACGATTTCCAGAAATGCTTTGAACGATCGTGTTCAGTGAGGTGAAGCATGTCCGATGAACCGACAACAACGGTCAGCCGACGCGAGTTTGTAGCCGGTAGCCTGGCCGCGGGCGCGGTGATCGCGGGCGCGCCGTTCGCTCATGCCGACGATTCCAACGTCGCGCCGGCGAGCGAACTTCACAAAGTCTCGTTCAAAATCAACGGCAAGGAGCAATCACTGCAGATCGACCCGCGATCGACGCTGCTCGACACGCTCCGCGAATCGCTTTCGCTGAACGGTACGAAGAAAGGGTGCGATCACGGCCAGTGCGGCGCTTGTACCGTTCACGTGGACGGCCAACGCGTGCTTTCGTGTCTCACCCTCGCGGCCCAGGTCGATGGCCGTGAAGTGACGAGCGTCGAGGGCCTGGCAAGCGGCGAAGACCTGCATCCGATGCAGCAGGCGTTCATCAAACACGATGCGTTTCAGTGCGGCTACTGCACGAGCGGCCAGCTGATGTCGGCGGTCGCATGCGTGAAAGAAGGGCACTGCGGCAGCGCAGATGAAGTCAAGGAATACATGAGCGGCAACCTCTGTCGCTGCGACGCTTATCCGAACATCGTTTCGGCGATCCTCGAGGTCGCCGGTAAATGAGTCCATGAAGCCGGCTCAGTCATGAGCCGTTAAGTCTGGTGAACCATGCATCCCACCACCTACACGCGGGCCAATGATAACTCGGGCGCGATCTCTTCAATTGCCTCGAACCAGATGGCCAAGTTTCTCGCCGGCGGAACGACGCTGGTCGACCTGATGAAACTGGATGTCGAAAGCCCTTCGACCCTGATCGACGTTTCCCGGCTCCCGTCGAAAGACATTCGATCGGCCAATGGCGGCCTCGAAATCGGCGCCGCCGCGTCGAACACCGCCGTTGCCAACGATGCCGTGGTGAAGCAAAGGTTCCCGGTCCTTCCCCAGGCCATCCTCGCTGGCGCGACGCAGCAGATTCGAAATATGGCGAGTGTCGGCGGTAATCTGCTGCAGCGGGTTCGCTGTCCTTACTTCCGCGATGGAATCTCACCCTGCAACAAACGGTCGCCTGGCTCAGGCTGCAGCGCGAAGGGTGGGCTCGAGACTTCGCTTGCGGTCCTCGGCACCAGCGATGCATGTTACGCCACGCATCCCAGCGACATGGCGGTTGCGCTCGTGGCGTTGGAAGCGGTGGTCCGCGTCGAAGGCCCTGGCGGAAAGCGGGAGATTCCGATCGAAGCGTTCCACACGCTCCCCGGCGCGACGCCGCACATCGAATCGACGCTCGCCCGCGATGAACTGATCACGTCGGTCTTCATTCCCGACTCGCCTCGCGCTGCGAAATCGCTCTACACGAAGATGCGCGACCGCGCCAGCTACGAGTTTGCGCTCGCGAGCTGCGCGGCGGCAGTGGAACTGAATGACACGGGTATCGCTTCGGTGCGCATCGCACTCGGCGGTGTGGGGACCAAGCCCTGGCGGAGCAGCGATGCGGAAGCCGTCCTGATCGGAAAGAAGCCGGGCGAGGAACTTTTCCAGGCCGCCGCCAAGGCTGCGCTGAAGGATGCGAAGCCGCTGCCCGGAAACGCTTTCAAGGTCGAACTTGCGGAGCGGGTCATCGTGAAGACACTTAAGACCCTGTTGATGGTCTAAACATGTCTGACGCCCGCTCGATTCTTCGCCTCTACGATCACGCCCGCGCGAATGGATTTTCCGTCGTCCTGGCAACCGTGCTTCGCACATTCGGCTCAACCTACCGCAAAGCCGGCGCGCGCATGATGCTGTGCGCGGATGGTTCGCGCGTCGGCGTTGTCAGCGGCGGATGCCTGGAAGGTGATGTCACGCGGCGCGCCTGGTTCCTCAAGGCCGTGAACGAAGCCGAGTTGATTCGCTACGACACCGGCTCCGGAGACGACGCAACCTACGAGTTCGGCCTGGGCTGTCGAGGCGTGGTGGACGTGCTCATCGAGCGGCTCGACCTGGTCAACGAGCCGAACGTCATCCGCATGCTTCGCGAATCCGTTGCAGAGCGCGCCTCGCAAACGCTCAGGATCGACCTTTCGTCGATCCCGATGGCGGGCGGCGAATCGATCGAAACTCCATCTGGCGATTACGTGGAGGAGATCCGGCCGCCCACGCAACTCCTCATATTCGGCTCGGGGGCGGATGTCCCGCCGCTGGTTCACTTCGCGCGGGAGCTTGGTTGGTCGATCATCGTCGTCGATCACAAGCTGCCGAGGTCAATGGTGGACGCGGGCGTCAACTATCTCTCATCCGCGGCAGGAGAATGGACACGGCAGGTGAACGTTGATGGGCAGACCGCGTGCGTCTTCATGACCCACCGAATGAAAGACGATGCCGCTTATCTTGCCGACGCGCTCCTGACGACGTCTTCGTTCCTCGGCTGCCTCGGGCCGGCGACGCGGACCGAGGCGCTGATCGACGAACTGGCGCTCGCCGGCGTCATCCTGAGTGACTCGGATCGTCAGCGGATCCGTGCACCCGTGGGGCTCGACCTCGGTGCAGAGCGGCCCCAGGAAATCGCGCTCGCAATCATCGCGGAAGTGGCCGCATCGATGTCCGGCACGAGCGGCGGGCCACTCTGCGCGCGTGAGGGCCCGATCCATGGAATCGCGCCGACTCGGCAGGACTTGACTCGGCCCTCACGGACGGCGACGCCGCAAACATGAGTCGCCTCGCGATCATCCTCCTTGCCGCCGGCGGCTCGCGACGGCTGGGCTCGCCGAAACAGTTGATCGACGTCGATGGCGTGCCGCTGATTCATCACCTCTGCAGGCGATTGCTCGCGATCAATCCGACTGTATTCATTGCTGTCGTCGGTGCAGACGCGGATCGGGTCACCGCCGCCGTCGAAAAGCTTCCCGTTCAAATCGTCAGGAACGAGAGTTGGTCGCAAGGCCTGGGCACATCCATCGCCGCGGGCATCCGCGCCGCGGAGTCGACCGGCGTCGATTCCGCACTCCTGGCGTTGTGTGATCAGCCGTCCATTCCCGAGAGCCATTTCCGCGCGCTGATCGATGGCTTCGGATCGAACGACTTCGACATCGTCGCGAGCGAGTACGACGGCGCGCCAGGCGTCCCCTCCGTCTTCGCGCGAACGGTATTCGATCGATTGCTTTCGCTCAGCGGCGACCGGGGTGCGAAATCGCTGATGAACGATCCGGCACTGCGCGTCCAGCGCATCTCGTGTGACGCAGCACGCATCGATCTCGATACACGGTCGGATGTGGAATCGTTCCGAGCGGGCCAGTCACGAGAGCAGATCTGAATTGCCGCGTGATCGCGCCGTAGACGTCGAAGTGGCACGGGCGACGACGAGTGTCTGCCCGTAGTTCTGGGCGAGCAGGAGCAGGTCGTCAAAGTTTACCACGCCGCTGTAGTTGATGTCGCCGTCCGCGAATGTGCCCGGCTGACCGTAGTGCTGCGCGAGGATGAGCAGGTCGTCGAAGGTGACCGACCGCGACTGGTTGATGTCGCCAGGGATATAGAAGAAATTGACCGTCGGGTCCGATGCCAGCGCGTTGCCGGCCAGATCAGTGACGCCGGTGCCGGTCAGCGTGGCGAGGTAATCCCCCTTGGGCGGCGGAAAGGTCGCGAACTTGAAGGATGCGACGTTTGCCGTTGAGCCGGCATATTGGCTCGGGCGCGTCGAACTGCTGGTGGTGTTCAGGAAAGTCAGGTCGGCCGAGTCGAGCGAGGCGGTCACGTCTTCATTGAACTCGAACTTCACGCCGAGCATCGTCGCGTAGACGAAAGATGATGAGGTGAGCGTCGGTGCGGCCGTATCGACCGTGATCGAAAGCGGGCCGGAGGCCGGGCTCGTGCCGCCGGCGTTTTCTGCCGTCGCGGTGATCGAGTGGGTACCGTCTGCGATGCCGGAACTCGGGGTGAACGTCCATGCGTTGCCGGCGACTGTTGTCTGGCCGATCTCGACGCCGTCGGCGAATACGTGGATCGTAGTTCCCGCGGCTTCGCTGCTCGTACCGCTCAGCGTGGGCGTGTTGTCATTGGTGATGTTGTCGCTGCTGCTCGAGCCGGAATCGCTCGCCGAATTGAGATCCGGCGTAGACGGTGCCGCCGGCGGCGCGACGATGATGTGGCTGGCCGACCGATAGACCGAGACGGCGCCGAAGGCATCTGTCGCCTGCGCGTAATAGGTGTAGCTTCCCGCCGGCAGCGCGCCGAGCGAGATCTCGGCGCTCCAGACGGAACCCGTGTTGTCGGTACCGACGAGTGTGTCCTTGGTCGTGACGTTGCCGGACGCCTGCAGGCCGGGGATGCCGTTGGTCTCTCGGTAGAAGCGGACGCTCGCGACGCCGCCCGAGACGTCGTTCACACTGTTCGCGGTGAGAGTAAATGTGCCTCCGAGGGGGGATGACGCGACGGACGGGCTCAGGCTGGCAATCGTGGGCATCGGGTTGCCGCTGTTGGGTGCCCAGTTGTCGGTCGCGTCGGGGTTCACGCCCGGGTAGCCCAGGTCGATCAGCGATGCAGCCGACACGCGGCTCAATGGGTTGACCTGTCCGGTGTTGTAGTAGCCGGTCATCAGTTCGCGGCCGAAGAGGGATTCGCGCCAGTGGACGTCGCGTGTACCGGTGTTGCCGGTGTTCTCGACCGGGATCGATGCGAGCGCCTGGTTCGCCATCAGGTTTCGATATTCCGCCAGGGCCGACGCGCCGATGTAGGTCGGGTTGGTTCCGCCGTAATCGTTCACCAGGGCCGCACTGCTCCAGAGCGAACCGATTCCAAGGACATGACCCATCTCGTGGGTGATCACGTCGACGATTGTCGAGTTGTTCAGGTCGGCGGTGTCGAACTGCATCACGCCGTTAATGGGTAACCGGGCGCCGGTAGTTCGACGATACTGATATTGAGCGCTGCCGAGAATGCCACCCGGGCCGTCGATCACATCCGCACTGGCTTCGATGCGGACATCGTCGACCGCACCGCCCCAGGCGCCGGCGCCCACGTCGGGAATATCTTCCGTCAGGATGGAGGTCCACCGCGCGGCGGCCGTGACGAAAGACGCCTGGTACGCGGTGTAGGCCGGGTCAGCCAGATCACTCGAGAAGATGAACTGGATTTGAAACCCCGCCACGAGCATGCGCCGCGACTCGAGGGATTCGCACGCCGGATGACGGACCAATGAACGGGTTTGGGCCATGGATGCTGGAGTATACATGACGTCCGGCGGCGGGGACGCGATTTTAATGCGGTCCAAAGCGGGATTATCCCGAATCGACTTGATTATTGATGCGGAGCACGCCGATAATCGCACACCGATGGCTGCATACCGACTCGAATTCATCCAATCGCTCGCCCGCCAGTTGGAGTTTGCGCCATCCGACATTCGTATTGCCCAGCTTAACGCCGCCGAAGGTCTCCTATATGACCTCGACGCCGCCAAGAGTTACCCGCGCGATTTCGTGATCTTCCGCGTCACCGGCTATCAACGACGCGGCAGAATCGAAGCCGAGCAATACACCGGCCTCGCGCTCTTTCATGACCTTGGCGTGCTGATCGAGGAAGTGAGTTCATCTCTCGACCTCGTCGCTGCCCATGTGAATGAACCGGTGCTCGCGATCGATGACGTCACCGAGCGCTTCAACGTCACGAGCAAGACGATCCAGCGATGGCGTCGCAAAGGCTTAGTCAGTCGGCGGTTCGTTTTTCCGGATGGCAAAAAACGCGTGGGCTTCCTGCTTTCGAGCATCGAGCGATTCATCGCGCGAAATACTGAATCGGTCGTCAGCCAATCAAACCTGTTGCCCCTGACCGATGTTGAGCGCAGCTCGCTCGTTCGACATGCCGAGCGACTGGTGGCGACTCGGTGCACCGAAGCCGATCTCACGCGTCGACTGGCCCGCCGTTTCCAACGCTCGCCGCTCACGGTGCTGCACACGCTTCGCAAGCACGAACAGACGACGTCGACCTCGATCCTGGCTCGGTGTCGGAAGGAGCCCAAGTCGCTCCGCCGTGCGAAGATCGTCCGGTTGGCGCGTCGCGGCGTGCCGCTTCTGGAGATCGCCCGACGATATCACCGGCCGCGTGCGACGATCTATCGAATCGCGATCGACGAACGGATCGTGCGGATGACGCGACGGAAAGTCCGCTTCCACGACGATCCGCTGTATCACCTCGATGACGCGGATGGCGCGATCAACTCGATCGTCGCATCCGCCCGCAATTCGCTCGTGAGTGACGAAGTGCGCGTGCCGCGCGGCTTGCCGCCATATCTGGGTGACCTGTATCGCACACCGCTGCTCACGCCGGTTCTGGAGAGGGCGCTCTTCCTCAGGTTCCACTACTTGAAGTATCGCTACGCGGCCGCGCGACGCCGGTTCGACCCGGAGACGGCACGAATTCGCGAATTGATCGCGCTCGAGCGCATGCAGAAGCGCGCCAACGACGTGAAAAACGAAATCGTTCGCGCCAACCTGCGCCTCGTCGTGAGCGTGGCCCGCAAACACCTTGGCCCGATGGGCGTGGCGGGGCATTCGAATCCGTCTCTGATGGAACTGGTCAGCGAAGGCAACATCATCCTCATGCGTGCGGCCGAAAGTTTCAACGTCCACAAGAATGTCCGCTTCAGCACTTACGCGACGTTGGCGCTCATGAAGGGTTTCGCCCGCATCGTTCCCGAACTGCGCCAACAGTCTGCGTCGCGGCTGGATACCGAGATCGATATCGCCGATGCGCGTAACCATTCAACGCTCGAACGGCTCGCCGATCGGGACGAGGTTCGAAAGCTCCTGCAGTCGCTCTCAATCCAGGAGCGAACCGTCATCGCCAGGCAGTATGGCATCGATGGCCAGCCCGAGCCTTCCGGCCCGCTGAGTTATGAACGCCTCGGCCAGGAACTTGGCATCAGCAAGCATCGCGTGCGGGCGCTGGAGCAGTCGGCCCTGAGCAAGCTCCGCGACGCGATGCATTCTCACTCGTGATACACCATGCGCCGGCTCGCACTCGTCGCCCTCATTCCCATCCTGCTTGCGCTACAAACGCAGCCGGTGCCCGGGTTCCAGTTCGATCATGGCGGCATCGTTCGTGGCGACGTGACCGAGAAGCAAATCAGCCTGGTTTTCACCGGCGGGGATTTCGACGACGGCGTGCCGGCGATTCTTCGCATCGGCAAAGAGCGCGGCGTGCCGGTGAGCTTTTTCGTCACCGGCGACTTCCTGCGCCTCCATCCAGACTCGGCGAAAGCCGTCCTCGCGTCGGGCAATCTGCTCGGTCCGCACAGTGACAAGCACCTGCTGTACTGTGATTGGGCAAATCGCGAAAAGTCGCTGGTGACGCGCGAGCAGTTTCTCACCGACCTTAAAAAGAATCTGGATGACCTGAAAGCGCTCGGGGCGCCGCCGAGCCCGTTCTTCGTCCCGCCCTACGAGTGGTTCAACGCCGAGCAGGTCGAATGGTCTGCCGAACTCGGCCTGCGATTGATTAACTTCACGCCGGGCAGCGGCTCGAACCGCGACTACATTCCCGAATCCGACCCGAAGTTCACGCCATCGAAAGACATCTCCGCAGGCATCCTCAAGTACGAGTCCACCGCCGAGTACGGGTTGAACGGTTTCATCCTCCTGCTCCACGCCGGCTCGATGCGGCAGGACAAGATGCACGACTATCTCGACGAACTGGTCGTGGCGCTTCAGCATCGCGGATACGAGTTCGTGACGTTGGAGAAGTTGCTCGGCAAGTGACAGTCGTGCGGGTTTCGGTATGATCGAACGTACCTGCTAACGGGACTGTTCATGGCCACGAGTCTTTGTGAGAAATGCGTCGCACTTTGCTGCCGCTACTTTGCGCTGCCGATCGATAATCCGACTGACGTCACCGATTACGACAATATCCGCTGGTATCTGCTGCACGAGAACGTCGTGGTCTTCATCGAAGACGGGCAGTGGTACATCGGCGTGTTGACCAAGTGCAAACACCTTCAGCCCGACAATCGCTGCGGCATCTATGAGACCCGCCCGCGAATCTGCCGGAAATACACGACCGACAACTGCGACTACCACGGCGCTGAGTACGGATACGACAAGCTTTTCACGAGTGCCGAGCAGCTTCGCGAGTTCGCGGAGAAAGAGCTCGGCCGATCGATTCTGCCGCGCAACAAACCCGCGGCCCGGCTCAAGGTGCGAAAGAAGAACGGGAAGCGACGCGTCGCGCTGCCTCTGGCATGATTCCGGGTGCGCAATCGATTTTCAGGCAATTGAGGCCGGGCGCCCTCTTGCCGGTGCATGAACTTGGCCGATAATCCCCAGGTCGAAGCGAACGGATTCGCATGGCCATTCTCACTCAAAAGCCCGCCGCCAAAACACCTTCGGTCACCCAGGGCGAGCTCTCGCGCATCCTGCAGATCCGCGTGCCCGTCATCGTGAAGCTCGCCGAGCGGAAAATCGACATCCAGGAAGTGCTTCGCCTTTCGACCGGCTCGATCGTCGAGTTTCACAAGAGCAGCGACGACCCGTTGGAACTGCTGATCAACAACAAGGCGATCGGCATCGGTATCGCGGTGAAAGTCGGCGAAAACTTCGGCATCAAGCTCACCCAGGTCGGCGACGTCCGGCAGATCGTCGCCGCGATGGCGGCGAAATGATTTATTTCTAAACACGAAGCCACGAAGTCACGAAGCTGCAACTTACAGTTGAGTTGTTGATCCGCCCAGGTCTTCTCTGTGATTTTTGTCGCCGACTTCGCGCCCTTGTGGCTCCGCAAAATGCCCAGCGTTGTAGGGGTCGATTTTTCCAGTGTTCTGAAATCGAATCGATCCTCACCATCGCGATCCGAGATCCTTCAGCCGCTGAAGCGGCTTCTGGATGACAGAGTGCGCTCTGTTGACGAATCCGGTTGAGACCTGCCTGAAGCTACAAATCTCAAAAAACGAATCAGGACGAGCAAGTTGCTCGTCCTGATTCGCGTCGTGTGAAGGTTCGATCAGACAGCATTACTCTTCGACCTGCACGAAGACCGACTTCGTGCCGTCCTTGTTGCGGATCATCACGTTGACGCCTTCGGAGAGCTTTGCCTCTTTAAATGCGGCGGATGCATCTTCGGCATTCGCGATGTCTTTGCCGTTGATCCTGGTGATCAGGTCGCCGACTTCGAGGCCCGCGAGCTGGCCGGGCGAGCCGGCCTTCACGCTGGTCACGAGCGCGCCTTTCGCATCGCCCGGCAGGCCGAAGCTCTTGAGGCGATTCGCATTCGCATCCGTCAACGTCGCGCCGATGCCGGCGTTCGCGGTCGCGTGATCCTTTTGTCCGGTGGCCGATGCCTGCTTCTGATCCTCCGGGAAGGCCGCCAACTTCAATTCGACCGTTTCCTTCTTTCCGTCGCGGACGATGCCGAGCTTGACGTCCTTGCCCGGCTCGATCGTGGCGATCTTCATGCGCAGCGCGTTGGCGGTGGACACTGGCGCGCCGTCGAGCGAGACGATGATGTCGTTCGGCTGCAGCTTGCCTTCGGCGGGCGTGTCGTTCTTCACTTCGCTGACGAAGGCGCCGACGCGTTCGGTGTAACCGACGGCCTTGGCGCGGCCGGGCAGGAGCGTCACATCCGAGATCGAGACGCCGAGGAATCCGCGCGTGACCTTTCCGTGGTCGCGCAGACTCTCGTAGACGAAGCGCGCCTGGTTGGACGGGATGGCGAAGCCGATGCCGTTAAACGCGCCGGTCTGCGAGGCGATCGCGGTGTTGATGCCGACGACTTCGCCGTGGACATTCACGAGCGGTCCGCCGCTGTTGCCGGGGTTGATGGCGCAATCGGTCTGGATGAAGTTTTCATAGCCGTCGCGTCCGAGGATGCCCGCCTGACGGCCCAGGGCGCTCACGATGCCCTGGGTCATCGAGCCGACGTAGCCGAAGGGGGCGCCGAAGGCCATGACGATGTCGCCTTTGTCGATCGAATCGCTGTCGGCCCACTTTGCGCCGGTCAGGTTCTCGCCTTTGACCTTGAGAACGGCGAGATCGGTTCGCGGATCGGTGCCGACGACTTCCGCGTCGGTGATTTGCCGGCCGTCCGAAAGCGTAACGACGATCTTCTCTGCGCCGCCGGCCACGTGATTGTTGGTGAGGATGTATGCGGAGTCGCCCTTGACGTCGAGGATGACGCCGCTGCCTTCGCCTTGCTGCTTGAAGGGTTGTCCGTCGCCGTTGCCGAAGTGGAACTTCATGCCCGGCGGGACATCGGGCTCGCCGTCGCCGTCGGTGTCGGGGAAGAATCGGCGGAGCAGGTCTTCCTGATCCTGGCCAAGGCCGTTGCCGGCGACCGTCGTCTTGGTGACGTCAATGCTCACGACCGTCGGCTCGATGATCTTGTTCACGTGCTTCATCGCCGTTGCCAGATCGTCGATGCGCGCCAGTGCGGCCTGCTCGTTCGGCGTTTCCGCGCGCGCCAGCGGCGCGAGCAGGGCGGAAGAAGAGATCGCGGCAGCGGCCGCGAGAGACAGAACCGAAAAGTGTTTAAGTGTCTTCATGGTCATTTCCTTGTGGCTCTCATTTTCCTTTGATCTCGATGCCCACCTTTTTCGCCTCGGCCTTCAGCGCTCGGCTTTCGTCGGCGGGCATCTGATACGCGTGATTCTTCGCGGGGTACTTTCCGCTCTCGATATCTTTCACATATTTCGTTGCCGCGTTCACGATCGGCGTGGCGACGTCGCACAGCCGGGGCGCGAACTTCGGAACGAACTCGCTCAATCCCAGTATGTCGTGCACGACCACGACGTGTGCGTGACACGCCGGACCTGCGCCGCAACCGATGATTGGCACATCAAGCTGCTGCGTGACCAGTTCAGACACCTCCGGGGGCACCGCTTCTAACAGAATCCCGGCAGCGCCCGCGTTGACCGCATCGCCTGCCAGCTCGGCAATCGCGTACGCGTCCATCGCGCTGCGGCCTTGTGCTTTATAGCCGCCCATCACGCCCACCGATTGAGGCATCAATCCCAGGTGCGCGAAGACGGCAATCCCCGCGTCGGCGAGCCGCTGAATCAGCCCGAGGTGCCCGCGGGTGGTCTCAATCTTCACGCAGTCGCAACCGGAAAGTTTCACCATCTCTGCCGCGTTGCGGGCACCGGAGGACGTGCTCAGGCAGGTCCCAAAAGGCATGTCCACCATCACCAAAGCGTCTGGCGCCCCTCGCCGGACCGCGCAGGCAAGCGTGGCTAGAAACGTCTGGGTAATTGGAATCGTCGAGTCGTGTCCGAGAATCACGTTTGCCGCAGAGTCGCCCACCAGCAACATCTTCATCCCCGCTTTCGCCAGCAGCCGGGCCGTTGTGAAGTCGTAGCACGTGAGCATCGCCAGCTTCTTGCCGGCGGCGGCGGAAGCACGGAAGTCCTTGAGCGTAAAGCGCGTCGGTGAGTTCATAGGGACTGGAATGGTATCGGCAAATCATCAGGGTGTCGTCAGACGGACCGGAGGGTAAGCGGCGCTGCCGTTTCACGCTGAAACGAATGCACGTCAATACGGACATCAACACGAGAGCCGTTTCGTCAGACCTGAACTGGCAGCGAAGGATGATTTGCGAAAGCGCGGTGCATTTTGGGTAGTGGGACGCCCGGTCACTGGCTACACTTTCGCACGTAGGAACTTGCGGCCGGGCCTGTAGCGGTCGGTCGCTCACATTACATTTGCGCCTCGCGCGGATCGAAAACCGAGTCGGCGTGTCGTATCGCGGACCATTTCTGTTCGATCCGGAGCCTATTTTAGAGGAGAGACCATGTACGCTTGTGTTTCCTGCGATCGTCTCGTTCGTGTTGTTTCGCTTGCAGCGGCGATGTTGCTCGCCGGTGCGGCGCCAACCACTGCCGGCATCACCGTGTTCGAATCCGCGGGGGTGAATGCCGCGGCAATCACGCCGACGCGGGACGCGTTCCGCGCCGCGGTGGGCGGCGGCACGGTCGCCGGCGCGAATGGGTCCTTCGGGGGCATCCGCCGCGAGATCAACTGGGACGGCGTGCCGGACGCGCTTGCCGACGCCAACAGCTTGCCGGCGAACTTCTTCAACTCCAACTCGCCGCGCGGCGTCGTCTTCAGCACGCCGGGAACAGGCTTCCTCGTCAGCGCCAATGCCGGCCTCGCCACGCCGCCGCTCCTGGGATTTCCGAATGACTTCCAAGCCTTCAGCGCGCAGCGCATTTTCACCGCCGTGAACAGCAGCATCACCGACGTAGCCTTCTTTGCGCCCGGCACGGCGACGCCGGCCACCACCAGCGCGTTCGGTGTGATATTCGTCGATGTCGAAACCGCCGGCAGCACCAAGGTCGAGTTCTTTGACGCCAACAATTCCCTCCTCTTCTCGCGCGATTCGATCATCTCGGGAAATCAGGGGCTGAGTTTCGTCGGCGGCGTCGCCAACGCCGGCGAGAAGATCAGTCGCGTGCGGATCACGAGCGGCAGCAACACGATCGTCTCGAACGGCGTCCTGGGGAACCCGAACGACGACGTCGTCGCGATGGACGACTTCCTCTATGCCGAGCCGGTCGCGGTGCCGGAACCGGGCACGGCGGCGATGATCGTGTTCGGCGCGATGCTGCGTCTGCGCCGACGCGAGTGACTGGCGTCGGCAGTGTTTTTAAAAATGCTCCGAAACCCGTCGAGCCGACGACCTACGCGCTCAATCCGCGCAGATACGCCAGCACATCCTTCGCGGCATCTCCGCCTTTCTCGGCATGAGTGATCAGCGGGATGCCGTGCGGGCCGGGCGTGTTGAGCCAGGCGGGATGGATCTCCAGCGCGGCGCGGACGATCGGCAGGTGGCCGAGCATCGCGGCGGCGAAGAGGTCGAGCCGCGCGCCGGCTTCGAGCAGGACGTTGGCGATGTCGGGCCGGCCCATGTGCGATGCGCCGCCGAGCCCGGTTTCGAAGTCGCCGCCGCCCCAGTCCCATGTCGCGTTCACGAGTGAAGGGCGGGCCGCGAGCATCTCGCGGACGCGATCGATTTTGCCGTGTGCCGCGCCGACGAACTCACGAACTTCTTCAGGAGGAATCGGTGGCGGCTTGACCTTTCGGGTGTTTGGCGACGCGTCGGCGGTGGGCAGGGTGGTCGGCTGAGATTCTCTCCCGAGAGCAAGCCTGCCCGTCGCTGCCAGAAGCAAACCCGCACTCGCGCGCACCACAACCTCACGACGGTTCATCGGCATGGAAACTCCCTGGTCCAAGAAGACCTCCAAGCGAGGGAGACCCTAACGCCAAATGTCCGGATAATTCACCGCGAAGCGCTTCGCCGGCGAGGAGCCGAACACGAGTGCCCTCATCGCATACCGCCAACGGGTGGCCGCGTCCCAGCAGCGCTAGCCTTCGACCCGAACGTCATGGACGCGCCGTTTGCGGGATCGCGCTCGGTCCGCCAGTGGGAGCCAGTGATCGGAGAAGAGTTCCGATTCGATTTTTGGAATCGTTGCCTGGTGGTCTGATAACGGGGCACTCTCCGATGTGCAAAAGTTTCCAGTCCGCCGAGGTCGATCTATTGAGTTAACCTATGCTCGCCCCCACCACCCATCCCGCAGCGGCTCACGGCGTCGAAATGGTCAACGACTCCATCGCCTGGTTCCTCACGTGGCCCAGCCAGTGGCCGGGGCTTTCGCAGGTCCTGGAGTCTTGCCAGCACATGTCGCAGGGCACGGCCACGATCCTGATTATCGCAGGGCTCGGGTTTCTGGCGTACGGACAGTCGGCCCATCGGTTCTGCATGTCGCTCAACTGCGCGATCATCGGCACCTGGGCCGGGGGAATGCTCGGAAAGCAGGGGAACGCCGTCATCCCCGGCATGCTCATCGGCGGTTTCCTCGGCGGGCTCGCGGCCTGGCCACTCTTGAAGTTTTCCATCCAACTCATCGCCGCGGGTGTGGGGTTTGTCGTCGGCTCGTGTGTCTGGCGAACTTTCCCCAACCTCGACCCAACCTACGCCTGGGCGGGCGGGGTGATGGGGCTCATCTTCCTCTACATGCTCAGCCACATCACGCTGCGGTGGACGATCATCCTCGCCACCGGCTTCCAGGGTGCGGCAATGTTCATCTCCGGCGTGCTCGGCTGGCTGTACCAGATCCAGAGCATCAAGGACCCCGTCAACAACGCGCTCACCAACAATCACTACCTGGTGCCGCTGGCGATCAGCATTCCGGCGATCCTCGGGCTGATCTACCAGCACACGTCGGCAACGGCAGCCGCGACACCAGCCAAGAAGTAAGTCGGAACGACCGAAACAGTCGTAATAGTCCACAGGAATTGTCATCGCCGGGCCTATGGCATCTTGTCGCAACGACAAGATCGTTGATTGCTTCCGCGGGCGTGTCTGCTAAATGTACAGGTCAAGTAGCCTGTTTACTTCGGATGACCCGTTCAAGGAGAAGAAGATGCGATTGACGACCCTGTCCGCGCTGAGTGCGCTCACTCTGGCCGCGAGTGCGATGGCGAACCCCGTGGTGATTTCGCCGGACGAAGCGACGAGTAAGGACACATTCACCTACAGCGCGATCCCGTCGGGCCTGCCGTTTGGAAATGCGACGTACATCGGTGCGAGCCTGGAATCGAGCGGCATCCACACGGTTCATTCGCTCATCCAGTTCGATCTCACCGGCGTTTCGCTGAACGCGAACGAGGCGGCGACGCTCAGCGTCTACGCCCGCTCGAAGGCGGGAACGCCGTTCGCGACGGTGTCATCTGATCCGAGTGCGACCAGCCCGGTCACGGTCGATGTGTATAAAGTTCTTGGCGCCTGGGATGAGGCGTCGGTGACTTTTTCAAACGAGCCTGCCATTGACCCGACGCCGATCGGCTCGTTCGTGGTGACGGGACTTGATCAGTACTACGGGGTCGATGTTTCGTCGCTGGTGTCGGCCTGGCTGGCAGCGCCCGCGACCAACTTCGGCTTCGAACTGCGCCAGCACGCAGTGGTCCCGGTTGCCGGCGCGCCGGATGCGGCCGCCGTCTTTCAGTCCTCGGGTGCGGCAAATCGTCCGACGCTCTCAATTTCCGTGGTTCCGGAACCAATTTCGCTAGCATCTGTGGCAACCGCGTCGTTGCTCATGGGGCGCCGACGACGGTAAGAAAGGGAAAGGCAGAATGCGATCCCGTCCACGGCTCGGCTTTTCGCTCATCGAACTGCTTGTTGTCCTTGCGATCATCTCGGTTTTGGCAGGAATCCTGCTGCCAACTCTCTCAAAATCGAGACAAGCGGCGCAGCGAGTCGTGTGTGGATCGAATCTGCGGCAGATCGGCGTGGCGTTACAGAACTACGTGACGGAAAGTCGCGGCCATCTGCCGATGGTCATTGAGCCGATCTGGTTCGCCGGACCGATCTATCAGAACACGAACTTCTCGGTCGATCCGTTCGAACAATTGAACGGATCGGACAGGTATCCGTTCGCCTTTGTGAACGTAATGAAGCCGTACCTGAAGGACCCACGCGTCGCGATCTGCCCTGGCGCGCTCCGCGGTTATGCCGAGACCCAACCCGCGGTGACCTACCGCTTCGCTGCGGCCAACGCATCGGACGGAGTGACTCGCACCTACGATTCGCTTTTCTACGCAGATGGCTCAGTCGACTACGCGGGCAACTTCAAATACCTGAACTACCGCAAGCAGAAACTCGAGTACGTCGACATCCGCAGCGGTACCGGCAGGCTCGTCAAGGGCGTGGGTGACTACTTCCTGGCCCGCGACTTCAAGATGAAAAACACCGGCGTCGCCGACCCGCTCTCCGATCCTGCCGGCGGCACGCTGAGCCCCCACAACAAGAGTTACAACCGGCTGCGGATCGACTTCAGCGTGTCGCTCGACAACGACAATGGCACCATCATGCGGACGACCTATCCGTAGCGCGACGGCAATCTCTGGATTCCTGTTGACATCACAGCGCGTCTCGAACCAAACTCCTGCCCGGCCAGGAGTTTTCTTTTTCGAAAGGTGAAGGCATGCGAAAAGCGATCTTGATCTCGGGCGGCGCAATGTGTCTGGCGACGGCGATCGCGGCGATGGGCGGCGGCGTGAGCGAGCCCGCATGCTGCGAGCCTTCGGCGATCTCGACCTTCGGCGGGCCGACAACAGCGCCCGCAGCAACGTCCGATGCGCCAGCCGCAAAGCCGGATGCGCCGGCCGGGAAGATCGATGCGCATGCCGCGTTTGATCAGTTGGCAAAACTCGTCGGCGCGTGGAAAGAGGCTCCCGATGCCGCTCCGGGGATGAAGGGCTCGGTCGAGTTCAAGGTCACTTCCGGTGGAAGCGTTTTGATGGAAACGATGATGCCTGGCAGCGCCTACGAAATGGTGAACATGTACGCCGTCGACGGCGACGACCTGCTGGTAACGCATTACTGTGCCTCGGGCAATCAGCCGCGCATGAAACTCACTGAAGCGGCGGATGGCAAACTGACCTTCACGTTCAAGGACGCGACCAACCTCGCATCGCCGGACGATGAGTACATGGGCACCCTCAAGATGACGATCACCGATGGCAAGCTGGTCGAAGACTGGACGAGCTTTGAGAAGGGCAAACCGGCGGGCGGAATCAAGATCGATCTCGTGAAGAAATGATCTGATTGTCGTAGCGCGACGGGCGCGGTCGGACAGAGTTCCGAGAATCAACGATGGCCCGTATGATCGCGCGGCAATGGAGTCGCTGAAGCGTTCACTTTCGCCGGGACGATGCCGGTTCGTTCTCGCGGCGATGCTGCTTCTCGGATTCGTTCTTCACCTCATCTTCCTTCGGTGGAACTGTCCGATCGACCTCTTCGGCGACGAGGCGCATTACTGGGATTGGTCGCGGCAACTCGACGTCGCGTACTACAGCAAGCCGCCGATGATCGCGTGGGTGATCCGCGCGAGCTGCGCCCTCTTCGGCGACGTGATGTGGGCGGTACGTTTGCCGGCGGGGGTGCTGGGCATCGGCACGTCGGTCTGCGTTTACTGGCTGATGCGAAAACTGTTCGGCAGCGACAGGCTCGCGCTCGGTACGGTCGCTCTCACGCACACGGTGCCGATGTACATCGTGGGAAGCCTGGCGATGTCGACGGATTCGCCGCTGTTTTTCTTCTGGGCCCTCACGACGTGTTTCGCAGCGCTGGCGGTCTTCTCGGAAAGGAAGTGGGCCTGGCTTGCGATGGGTTTGGCGGGCGCGCTCGGCGTTCTTTCGAAGTACGCGATGCCGCTCTGGTACGTCGGGCTCGCACTCTTCCTGATCACGGATCGACCGTCGCGCAAGTGGCTCAAGACGCCGTGGCCGTACATCGGTTTGCTCGTGTCGTTGCTCGGCTTCCTCGCGCCGATCTGGTGGAACTACTCTCACGACTGGGTGACGTTCAAACACGTCGGCAAGCAGACGGGCGTGACTTCGACCGAGGGCGCGTGGTATGCCAATCTGCCGCTGATGCTCGTGACGCAGGCCGGCATCGTGGGGCCGATCCTCGCAGTGTTCATAGTGTCGGGTGCAAGGCGAGTGATTCGCGCTCACCAGTCAGAAGCCCAGGGAATCCCGTCCGTCGAATTGCGCGGCGCGCGGTTTCTTCTGTGCATCGGTGCCGGCCACTTCCTCTGCTGTATGGTGGCCGCACTGCGCGTGGAGCTCGAAGCCAACTGGCCCGCGCCGGCTTTCTTTACGCTCGTGCCGCTGGGTGCATGGTGGATCTCCACCCGCCTGCGGTCGCGCGAAACATGGAAACCGGTGCGCGGCTTCTTCTGGGCACACGTCATCGTCGGGTTTATCCTGCTGTGCGCGATCCACCAGACACATCTTACTTATCCGCTGGCGGCGCGCTGGCATCTCAAGCCGAGGCAGGTCGATCTCGCGCAGATCATCAAGTCGCGCGGCAACGCGGAGTATGGGCAGGCGGTGAGTCGCGCACTGCGCGAGCATCCGGGCGCTTTCGTCCTGGCGCGTTCATACCAGGAAGCATCGCTCCTGGCGTTCTATGTCGACGGGCAGCCGAAAACCTATAACGTCGGCTCCTACCTGATCGGCAGGGAGCGCACCCGGCACAGCCAGTTTGATGTCTGGAAAGACCGCGATCTCGAGAATCCCGAACTCATCGGGCGCGACGCAATCATCTTCGGCAAGCTCGATCCCGACGGCGTGACCGAACGCGCGTTCGAGCGCGTCGAGCGAATCGAGGACGTGACGATCGTACGCGGCGGGCTCGAACTGCACCGCCGGCCGATTTATCACGCGCGCGGATTCAAAGGCCTCAAGCGGATCGAAGCCGGTAGCTATTGATTCGCCGTCAGATTGGCTTCACTTAAGTAGGCCGTTCAGCACCTGCTGAAAGTCGCCTTTTTGTGTCAGGCCGACGAACTTGTGGACGATCTGCCCGCCCTTGAAGACGAGGATGGTCGGAAGCAGGTTGATCTTGAACTTCATCGCGGCAGAACGATTCGTCTCGGTGTCGAGCTTTCCGACCTTCACCTTACCCTGAAACTCGCTGGCGATCGCGTCGATCGTCGGCGTAAGCATGCGGCACGGACCGCACCACTCGGCCCAGAAGTCGACGACGACGGGCACCTCGCTGGCGAGAACTTCGCTGTCAAAATTCTGATCGGTGAACTCGAGTGTCGCTGGTCCTGCCATGTTTTTATTCCTTCTGAATTGCTGAAAGAGTGTAGGAAGCGAAGGCAAACGAATCAACGTGGCTACCCCTGGTCCACATCGGCATCAATCGCCCGGCGCAGCGCACCGGCCTGAGAGACCAGCAGGGCGGTGAGCATGGCAAACGCAAGCGAGATCGCAAATAGCGTGATTGGAATCGTCTTGCCGAGCGAATTGTCACGGAGCGCGCTCGTCGCGTCGAGCATGAACCATCCGATCGCCATCAGAAACGTCGAGACGCTGAGCACGATCGCCGACGGCACGACCATCTGGCGGAATTGATACTGCTGCAGGCGATTGCGGCGACGATCGAACTCGGGACTCCGCCTGGCGCTCGGCAGATAGGTCGATGTCGAGAGACCGCTGGGCACGATCGCCTCGATCGACTGCACCTGTTCGTCCTGCTCGAGAACGCCTTCGAGACGGGGTCCGCTCGCCGGGCGGGTGGGTGCCTGCGGGCGGGCGGGACGTACCTGGCTCGGCGATGCATCTGCGCTTCGGACCTGCCTCGGATCGGTGGGCGGTCGACCCGCTCGCGACCCGGAGGGCGACGGCGCGGCAGAGCGGGCTCGCTGCTCTGCACGCGGGTCGGGTCGAGGGTTTCCGGCATCGTTGCTCATCGGCGGCCTCAATCGCGAAGTGTCGCGAAGTTCCATGTTGATGCCAGGCGCATCGTCATCGAGTCGGATTATAGGGCCTTCGATCCGACTACGATTCAGAGGACGACAGTGCCCGCTGGAAGTGCCGGTTTGATACAGAAATTGCGGTGCGGCGTCCCAATAAGCCGCGCAGACGGCACCGCCGTCGTTCGCCCGGACAATCGGCGAGTCTCGTGGCGCTGCGGGTTACTTCTCGTGCAGCTTCGGTTTGCTTTAGCGCAGCCGTGGGGCATGGTCAATGCAGGACGACTACCTCGGAGCGGAGCAACACTATGACCGATGCGGATTTCAACCAGAAGATGAACAACCTGATGCAGCAGATCGCATCGTTACCCGCGCCGGAACAGAGCAAGCTCAAGGCGCTCGCCGAAGAAACGAAGGAGCGGCAGGAGAAGCTGAAGGTGACGGTAAACTCGCTCCAGGAATCGCTCGACTATCTTCGGTTGAGCATCAAATACCTCGTGTTCGATCTCGAGGCGACTCGGCGCGAGAATCAGTACCTTCGAAAGTTACTCGGCGAGGCGCGCGGCAACCCGGGGAACAACGAAGCGGCCGACTGATCCGCGAGCGACGTCTACTTACGGAACAACCACAGACCAGAAAGTGAAACCGGATCGGGCGCTTGCCCGATCCGGTTGCCGTTTTGATTGCTGCGTGTCGAGCTTACTTGCCCGGGCCTTTCCCACCACCGCCGCCACCGCCGCCGGGGTCGCTGGGCGCCGAAGGCGCATCGCCACCGCCGGGAGCGCCGCCGCTCTTGATGTCGCCGGCGCCACTGATCGCCATCACATACACGGTCGCGCCGCGACATTCACGTGTCAGCTTGAGGCTGTCGAGGAAGACGCCATCCGCCGTCGTGATCGGTTTCTCGTACTGAACCTTCGGCGCCTTGTCGCCCATTTCCTTCATGAAGTTTTCGATCTGGTTCGGGCCGACACCGAAGACGTACATCATGTCATAGACTTTGCCGCCGGCGGTGAGGATGCCGATGCACCGCCCGTCGCGGTCGATGATCGGGCCGCCGGAGTTGCCGTGCGTGGTGTTGAGATCGAACCAGACGTGATACTCCTCGTCACTGTGGACACTTTTGACGGTGCCCTTGGAGATTTGCAGGGACGGGGCGTCGCTGAAGGTCGCGGGGTAACCGAGCACCATCGCCTCCGATCCCTGCTCGGGATTATCCTCGGCGATCTTGAGGAACGGGGTGGGCTTGTCGGTCTTGACCTTCATCACGGCGATGTCGGCCTTTTCGTCCATCTGGACCAACTCGGCCGGCAATTCGGTTCCGTCGTCCAGGCGGATGCGCCAGGTAATGCCTTCCGGCACGGCCTTGTGCGCGTCGCTGGCGGCGACGTGGTGATTGGTGATGAGATAGCCGTCGTTGGTGACGAAGAATCCTGAGCCGGTCCACTGGACGCCCGGCGGACGCTTGCCTTCGCCATCCGGAACGTCTTCACTGCTGGCGCCCGGCGTCGGACGATAGTAAAACCATTCGCCGCCAGCGCCGCCGACGCCGTATTTGCGGAAGAGGATCTGCGCGAGTTCATTGATTTCGCGGATCTTCGGGTTGACGTTCACGATTGCCTGCGGCGCGCGGTAGATGGCGTTGGCAAGCACTTCGACGAACTTCTTTTCGTCGCGCATCTGAACGGCTTTGTATGCGCACTCGATCGACTTTTGATATTGCTTGGTGAAGTTGTAGCCGATCGCGAGGTTGCACCAGACTTCGGGAACGGTCGGTGCGATGTCGGAGGTTCGTTCGAGCGCCGTCAACGCCTTGGAGAGCGATACCGCCGAGCCCTGCTGGGTGCGCGTCGCCTTCACGAGGTTGTAGAAGCCCATCTCGAAGTTCGCGCCGAAATGCTTGGGATAGAGCTTGATGACCTCTTCGAGCTTGCGCATGCCGGGCTCGCCGCGCACGCCGACTTCCTGGGTCTGGTCGACCGCTTCGCGGAAGAGGTCGTCGCACTTCTTCTTCAGGTCCTTGAGTTCCTGCCCACCGACCCACTTGCCGTTGACGCGTTCGGCTTTGTCCTTGTAGAGCTTGTCCCAGCCTTCCCGTTCCTTTTTGGCGTCGTCGATGAAAGGGCTATTGGGATATTTTTCGATGAAAGCGTCCCAGAGCTGAACGGCGACAATGGGCGCGTCGGTCTTGTCGGCCTTGCTCTTAGTAACTTTGAACGCCGAGGCGGTGACGTCGCCAGCGTTCGCGTTCTGGCCCGCCGGAGACTTTGATGCTTCCGTCGGGGCCGTCGCCGGCGCGGCCACGGCGTGACCGTCGATCGACAGGACTTCGCTCACCGGAAGAAACATGCGCGAGCCGTCGCTCTTCACGATCTGGTAGCTGTTTCCGATCTTGCGAATCTCACCGACGACGACTGTCCCGTCGCGCAACTCGATTTTTGATGCTCCAAGGGACAGCCCGGCCACGGCCAGACATGCCGCCGCAACCAGCCCCGCAACTCGATATTTCATGCTGAATCTCCAGCTGTGTTCGTAAAGTCAGTCCCCTCTGCCCTTTTCGGGGGACGTCTGATTGTATCAGCGTCCGACATCACTTGCATCAGTAGTTTAGCGGATGTGCGCGGCGTTGGAATGTCGATCTACCGCACATCTTTGCGGGGACTTGCCAGAGATTCCTCGCGTCGTGACAACAGACTTGTGAAAGTAAACGGCTGGAAAGGTGACTGGGCCCATCTCGACCGCGATACATCGGCAAACGTGCATCGATCCGCTCCATGAGCTACAACTCGCGAACCTATGACCGAAAAACGCGTCGCCATCGTCACCGGGGCCAGCCGAGGCATCGGCGAAGCCATCGCCAAAAAGCTCGCCAGGGACGGCAGCCATGTCGTCGCAATCGCCCGGTCGATGGACAAGCTGAACGCCGTCGTCGAAGCGGTCAAGTCGGCCGGCGGTACGGCCGAGGCGCACACCTGCGACATCGCCGACTCGACCGCGCTGGCGGAACTGATTGAAAAGGTGGCGGACGCACACGGCCGAATCGACGTCATTGTGAACAACGCCGGCATCACCAAAGACGGCCTGTTCCTTCGGATGAGTGATGAAGATTTCGACAGCGTCATCGACACGAACCTCAAGAGCGCGTTCGTCTCTTGCCGCGCCGCGGCACGATATCTGATGCGAAGCAAGAGCGGTCGCATCGTGAACATCGGCAGCGTGAGCGGCGTGGCCGGCAACGCCGGACAGGCGAACTATAGCGCCAGCAAGGCCGGGCTCATCGGCTTGACCAAGTCGATCGCTAAGGAACTCGCCGGCAAGGGCGTGACCTGCAACGTCGTCGCGCCGGGATTCATCCAGACCGACATGACCGACGTCCTCCCGCCGCAAGTGAAAGAAAAGGTGCTGCCGATGATTCCGCTCAAGCGATTCGGCGTGGCCGATGAGATCGCCAATGCGGTCGCGTTCCTCGCGAGCGAGGGGGCGAGCTATATCACCGGGCAGGTGTTGATCGTGGATGGCGGGATGGTGATGTAGTGGGTGGTCACACTGGTGCCCCGAAGCACACGAGGATGATTTCTGGCGGAGACGCCAGTCACGGCGATGCACAACAGGTAGGGCAGTGGACCGGAGGAATTGGCGAATATCCTCAATTTGCAAACAGGGGCGGGCCTCGTATAGTCTCTCGCCTCTCGGAGCGACGCTTCGGGCGTCGGGCTGAACGTTCGGCGTAGGCGTGCCCCAGAGTGGGCACCAGAAGGTGGAAAGCGACATGGAAGAAATCGAAACAAAGGTAATCGAGATCGTCAGCGAGCAGATGGGCGTCGACAAGGCGCAGATCACCCGCGAAACGCATTTCATCAACGATCTCAACGCTGACTCGCTCGACACCGTCGAGCTCGTCATGGAGTTCGAAGACGAGTTCGAACTCTCGATCCCGGACGAAGAGGCCGAGAAGATCCAGACCGTCGGTCAGGCGATCGACTACATCAAGGCGAATCAAGGGAAGTGAGTGCTCGGTCGGCAGTGAGCAGTGGGCAGAAAGATGCCTCCTCCACTGACCACCGCGCACCGCCAACTGCCCACTATGAGCAAACGACGCGTCGTGATCACAGGGATGGGGGTTGTCACCAGCCTCGGCGAAACCGTCGACGGACTGTGGGAAAACCTCTGCGCGGGAAAGAGTGGGATCGGCCCCATCACCCGTTGGGATCTCTCGAATTATCCAGTCCGCTTCGGCGGCGAGTGCACGAACTTCGACATTACGAAATACGGCGTCGAAAAGCGCGACGTCAAAAAGCTCGATCGCTTCGCCCAGTTCGGTATCGCGGCCGCCGTCAGCGCGGTCCGGAACTCCGGCGTCGACTTCACGCAGGAAGATCCGTTCCGATGCGGCGTGATCATCGGGTCCGGCATCGGCGGGCTCGAAACGGTCGAAGACGCGCAGACCACCTGCATCACCCGCTCTTTCGATCGACTCAGCCCGTTCACCGTCCCCAAGATGATGGCCAACGCGGCCAGCGGCAACGTCAGCATCATGTTCGGCCTGCGCGGAATCTGCACAGCCGTCTCGACTGCATGTGCAACCGCCGCCAATGCGATCGGTGACGCAAGCCGATACATCTCTCACAACTACGCCGACATCATGGTCGCCGGCGGCTCCGAAGCAGCGCTCTGCAAACTCGGGATGGGCAGCTTCATTGCCGCCCGCGCCCTGTCGCAGCGGAATGACGAGCCGACCAAGGCGTCGCGCCCCTGGGACAAGAACCGTGATGGCTTCGTCATGGGAGAGGGTGCAGGCGTGGTCGTCCTCGAAGATTATGACCACGCGAAACGCCGCGGCGCGACCATCTACGCCGAACTCGCAGGCTATGGCACGACCGCGGATGCGCACCACATCACGGCCCCGATCGAAGAAGGCACCGGCGCGAGCAAGGCGATCGATTTCGCGCTCGCCGACGGCGGCATCGCGCCGGAGCAGGTGAACTACATCAATGCCCACGGCACGAGCACGCACCTGGGCGACCTGGCCGAAATCCGTGCGATCAAACGGACCTTCGGCGACTACGCGAAGAAACTCGCCATCAGCTCCACCAAGAGCCACCTCGGCCACCTGCTTGGCGCGAGTGGCGGGGTGGAATCGATCATCGCGGCGATGTCGACCCGCCACGACATCGCGCCGCCGACGATCAACCTCGACGAGCCGGATGAAGGCTGTGACCTGGATTTCATCCCTCACCACGCGCGCCCGATGACCATCAACTATGCCCTGAGCAACAGCTTTGGGTTTGGTGGCCACAACGCGAGCCTGCTCTTCAAAAAGGCGTAGTTGCCTCAAATCGCTGACAAATCCAACGCACAATAGCCTTTCATTTGAATTATATTCACATAGAATATAAAGGCGTCGCTGCCGGGTGTAGCCCGCCGGGCTAGACGTCGATATGGCTCATGCATCGAAACTCTTCGGTATCCGTTCATGAAATCCCATCTTCGATCATCCATCGAGCCGGGATTGCAGACCCTGCACAAACTGTGGAAGCCGTTTGTCGCGATCGAATTGCTCGGACTCGCGATCGTCCTGAGCTACTTCAATTGGCCGCCGGTCACGGCGGTGTTCGATCGAATCGCAGAGGTGAAGGCGAAAGTTGGCATTGCCTTCGCCGCAATCGCGATGCCGATTGCCTGTGGGCTTCTGCCAGAAGTGTTCAAATCGCTTACACGAGTCGAGCGAGGATGGCCGCGCTCGCGGCTGACGTTCATGCTGCATAACTCGCTGCTGTTCGTCGTGCTCGGCGTGATCGTCGAGTTCTTCTATCTCTGGATGAATGGCTGGCTCGGCACGAGCAAGACGGCCGGCACCGTAATCGCGAAGGTCTGCATCGATCAGTTCGTCTATTCGACCTTCTTTGCGGTTCCCGCGATCACGTTCAGCTTCAACTGGCGGCGTCGGGATTACCAGTTGGGCGCGGCGCTCAGAGACGTCGATGCGAACTGGTTCCTGCGCGAAGTCGTGCCGGTGCTGCTTGTGAACTGGGCATACTGGATCCCGATGGGAACGCTCATGTACACATTGCCCACCAAGCTCACGTTCATTTATGGCGTGATCGGCAATGCGGCGAGCGCGACGCTGCTGACGGCGATCGCGGGACGCAAAGCGTCGATGCCAACCGGGTCCGTGTCGCTGCGCCCGATCCCATTGGCAATCCCACCCGTGCTGGAAGCGACCATCCTCGTGGACCGCGCTCGGAGCGCGGAGAACCAGCGCGTCGAGAAGCGCGACGAAGTCGGCGTGCCGACTTAAGTGCGCCTGCACGCCCGTTCAGGCTTCGGGTTTTCCGGGGCGCTACATCGGCTGCGTCGTGGGCACCGTGGTCGGCGCCGTGGCGGGTTGTGTCGCGGGTGCCTCCGGCTTCGGTTCGACGATCTCGGTTACGGGCGCTGGTGGCATCGCGATTTCGGGCACGCTCAGGCCATCGCGCTTCGCGATCCGTCGAGCCAGGCTCGTGCCGCTGGTCAGCCCGCCTTCCATGTAGCCGACGAACGCGTAACAGGTGTGCTCGCCGCAGAAGTGAATCTTGTTGGCGATGCCCTTGTACATCAGCGGACCGACCGTGGTGACCTGGCCCGGGGCCGGGAACGTGTAGCCGCCGCCGGTCCACTGTTCGCGCGGCCAATCCATGTAGCGCGAGCGGACGAAGTTCTCCTTGAAGCCGGGATAGATCGAATTAAAGAGCTCAACGTACTTCGAATCGCGTTCCGCGGGCGCAATCGCAAGTGAAAGTTCCGCCGCCTTGCCGCCGCTGAACGCGTTGATCCCCGCGTGCTCGTCGCCTTCCTGCGCATCGGTTCCTTCCCAGCTTTGGCTCATGAACGTGTCGGTCATGGAATCGGGCGCGACGTTCAGGTCTTTCCAGAATCGACGCTTCAGCTCGGAAAGCCACTTGAGGTTGACGCCCATCTGCGGCGTCATCGCTGACGGCAATCCGGGATTGAAGCGGATCTTGTTCCACACCGTCGGCGGAACCGCGATGATGACGTCATCGGCTTCGATCGTCCGGCCGTCGCGGCAGGTGACGATTACTTTATCGCCTTTGATCTCGACCGAGTTCGCGGCGAGTTCGGTGATGATTCGATCATGGCCGATACCTTCGGCGAGCTTGTAGGCGAGTTGCTGGTTGCCACCTTTGCAGCGATAGACTTCGCTGTCGGTCCAGTATCGCTCGACATCGCCACCCTTGATACTCGTGAGCAGGCCGAGATAGCTTTCATTGGCGATTTCGACGCCGTTGTCGGTCGAGATCTGCACGTCACACGCACGCTTGGTAAGGGCGTCGAGGTCGGTCTGGTTGTCGAGCCAGTTCTTGACGCTCATCTTGTCGAGCGTCGCCGCGTTGGGCGTCTCCCAGGCGCGATCGGCGATGACCGGCCGTGCGTCGTCGTTCATCCGACCGAAGACGGCCTCCATTCCTTCCCAGGTCTTGTTGCTTTCTTCTTCGCTGAGGCGCTTGCCGTCGAGAATGATCGGCGCTTCGAGTTCGCTCATCGTCACGTCAAGAAAGTCGAGACCGAACTTGTCGGCATAATGAACCCAGCACGGATGGTTGTTGCCGATGAGTTCGCCGCCGCCTTCGACGTTCTTCCCGGGGACAAACTCGCCGCCGAGTTTGGAATTGAACGAGAGCACGCGTCCGCCGAGGCGATTCCGCGCTTCGATCACCGTCACGTCATAGCCGACGGCCTTGAGTTCGTACGCGGCCGAGAGCCCGCCAAAACCGGCACCGATGACCACCACCCGTTTGCCGGCGGCGAACGACCGCGCGTGCGCGAACGACGAGCCCGAAAGCAGCACGCCCGCCGTCACCGCGGCCGACGTCTTCATGAAGCGGCGGCGATCCGCAAGGTCCGCCCGCTTCCCGAAACGATGGTTGAGGCGCGCAAAGAGAGAGATGGACATGGTGAAACTCCGAGAGAAGGGCGTCGCAGGCACTCCGACCCACCCCGTCTTCTGATCAGAGGTGAATCCCGAAAAGCGCTGTGAGCGACTTGCCATCGCTCACAGCGTGACTTTTGAGCGGATTACTCGTCGTTGGTCGGGCCAACCGCGATGATCCACAGTTTGAAGAAGTTCACGACCTGCTGTTTCGTGAGCTTGTTCGCATTGAGGTGATACGTGACCTTGCTGCTCGAGGGCGTCGTGCCGCCGGAGAGGAAGGTGTCGACGTATTCAATCTTGCCCGTCAGCGACGGGACGCTGGTGTCGACCGCGAAGAAGGCGTCTTCATCGCTCATCTTGTCGAACGCTGCGCCTTCGCCGGTGGCGGACTTGTTCTTGTCTTCGTTGAAGCGAAGGTTGAAGTCGTAGTAACCCTTGCCGTTGGAGGCGCGGTCGGCATCTTCGACCCACTTGATGGTGCCGGTGACGGTGTCTTCGATGTCCTTGCCGTCGAGCGTGTAGTGGAACTTGATGTTGTCGGCGTAGTAGTTGCCTGTTTCGTAGTCGTAATCGAGCTTGCCGTTCACGGTGGCGCGGGGATAGACGGTTGCCGGGCCCTTGGCGAGCTGAATGCCCTGGAAGCTCATGGGGTCGGACTTGGTCACCTTGATTTCGACGGTCTTGTTGCCGACGACGCGCTTGTAGAGCGAACTTCCGAGGTTCTCTTTCTTTTCCGACTTGCCGATGAGTTTGCCGCCGAAGTTGTCCTTGAACGCCTGCGCCGAGCCGACGGCATCGACATCGACGCGGAGCGCGCTTTCCTGCGCACCGCCGCCCGAGAGGTCATACGCGCCGGTTGCCGGATCGACCGGAACCGTGCCGACCCACTTGCCGACGGTCTTCTTCTGCTTCAGGTCCTTCGGGTTCAAAACGTTGAGCTGAACGTTGTAAAAGATCTTCGCGTCCTGCTTGTTGCGGCCGAGGATCTTGCTGTAGAGCTTCGGGAACCGCTGGATCTCGCCGGTGTACTCGGTGGTCTCGGCGACAAAGAGGTCGAGCTTGTACGAATCGGGCGTGTTCATCGCGGCGGAACCTTCCTTGAGGTCTCCGCTGGTGTCGAGGTTCGTACGGGTTTTGAAATCGATCTGCATTGTTCCAGAGATGACGTCATCCTTGGTGAGCAGGTTCGGATCGGTCTGGGCGTAGGCGAGTGTGCCGACGCTCATCGCGACTGCTGGAACGAAAAGGGCGGCGCGTTTGACGAGTGTCATGAGTTGTCCTCCAAGAGCGAACGAATTCACCTCGCGCGCCAGGGCCTCTACAAAGGCACGGACCGCGCGGCGTGGGCGGGAATGATGTGTAAAACTCCCGTGGGTTGGAATTATAACGCGAAATGCGTTTGTAACGAAACAAACACTTCCGACGGAGCAAACAGGAAATCGGTTGCCCGCCCTCAGGATACTTCTAAGGTCACGGCCGGTTTGGCGATCGCCTGTGCGACGGCCGCCTCCAGGTTGCGCACGAGCAGTTCCAGCGCACCGCGCAATCGTGGATTCTGCTCGTAATTCGCGTGCGGCTTGCCCGCATCGGAGTTGCTCCGAAGTTCGCTGAACATCGGCAGGTCGCCGAGCATCGGCAGCCCCAGCCGCTCGGCGGCGGCGACGGTCCCGCCACGACCGAAAATGTCGTGCTCGCTCCCGTCGGCTGCGACGAAATAACTCATATTTTCGACGACGCCGAGGATCGGCGTGCCGAGCTGCTGGAACATTCTCGCCGCCCGGGTCGCATCATCCAGAGCCACCTGCTGGGGCGTCGCGACAATCACCGCGCCGGTGAGCGGAAGCAGCTGACAGAGCGTGATCGGAACGTCGCCGGTCCCGGGCGGAAGATCGATGATGAGAAAGTCCAGCTCTGGCCATTCGGTGTTGTCGAGAAGCAACTGCTTGAACGCGCCGTGTGCCATCGGCCCGCGCCACATGAGCGGCTTTTCCTTCTCGACGAGCGCGCCGATGGTCACCGCGTGGATGCCGTGGACCAGGAACGGACGGATCTTCCGCGTGCCGTTTACTTCAATCACCGAAGGCGTCTGGCCGGCGAGATCGAGCATGGTCGGCATCGACGGGCCGTAGATATCGCCGTCCATCAATCCCACTTGATAGCCGCGCCGTTGAAGGCCAATCGCGAGATTCACCGAGAGCGTGCTCTTGCCCACGCCGCCTTTGCCAGCGCCGACCGCGATGATGTATTTCACCTGCGGCAGCGTTTCGCGTTTCGGACCGCCTGCGACCTTTTCGGGCGCGGTGAGATTCACCTTGATGAACGAAGCGCCGATTTTCTTGAGCGCATCGGTCACATCCTTCTCGATGCGGTCCTTGAGCGGGCAGTTCGGCGTCGTGAGCTGAACCGTCACCTCGACGTCGTCGTCGCTGATCTTGATCTCCTTGACCATGTCCAGCGTGACGATGTCGCGGAAGAGCTCGGGATCGTTGACGGTGCGAAGGGCGGCGGTGACTTGGTTGTTGGTGAGGGGCATTGGAACGTGCATTCTAGGCGATCGCCGAGCGGGAAGGAATGCCGTAAGAACAGTCAACATGAAAGACGGCCCGCACTTTCGCGCGGGCCGTCGTATCCAGGGACGTTGCCGGCCGGTCGTCACGTGATCGATCGCGCCGGCGATTGCTCCAAAACCCTTGCGGGATTTGGAGTCTTCGAGTTTGTCAGCGGCCCACGCGAGTGCGACTGCGCTCCAACGAATCCGCAGCGCTGAACAGCTGCGCGAGCAGCCGTCCGAACCCGGTTCCGCCGGTGGGCGCGGTCACGCGGCGTGCCGTCGACGAGCGACGCTTGCCACCAACCGAACGATGCACAACTCGACGCATGAAACACCTCCCTGTAACTGGACGGGTGTGAAGATACGAATCGCGTGTTCGGTTTCGATTCGGGTAGACGTTCGTAACATCCGATAAAGACGCCGTGTGATAACGCCTGAGATTTAACCGCGTCGCTTGCGACGCACGAGAGCGCTGTGCGGGCACCGCGGCTAAACGGGTGGATGTCGAATCGCGCTTGGATTACAAATGCACGACTCGCAACGCAGAGGAAACCATGCTTGATCCGAAACTGATCCGCGACAATCCCGAGTTGATCAAAGAAGCCACGCGCATCAAGCGCGTCGGCTCGCCGGAACTGGTGGACGCGTGGATCAAGTCGGATGAACAGCGCCGCGCCACGCAAACCAAGGCAGATGCACTTCGCGCCGAGCAGGGCAAAATCGGCGGCGAAGTGGGAAAGCTCAAAGGCAAGCTCAAGGGCGGCACATCGCCCGAACTCGAAGCGCTGCTCGCCAAGGCGACCGACCTCAAGACACAGCACGAAGCAGTCACGAAGGAGCAGACCGAAGCTGAAGAACAATCCCAGCAGATCATGCTGCAACTGCCGGCGATTCCCGACCCGTCCTGGCCTAAAGGAAAGGACGACAGCGAAAACGTCGTCGTCCGAAAGTGGAACGCACCGGGCCGCGAGCCCAGACCTTTGGAGAAGGGCCAGCTCGGCCATATCGAGCTGGGCAGCAAGCTGAACCTCATCGATTTCGAACGCGGCGTGAAGATCGCCGGCTCACGCGCCTACGTCATGCGCGGCATGGGGGCCATGCTCTACAACGCCGTCCTCCGCTTCGCGATGGACACGCTCATCGCCCGCGGCTGGGAACCGTTTCATGTCCCCGTCCTCGTCACCGAGCAGTGCATGATCGGCACCGGCTACTTCCCGGCCGGCCGCGATCAGGCGTATGTCACACAAGATAACAGCGTCCTCGTTGGCACGAGCGAGGTGCCGCTCGCCAGCTACTACGGAACCGAGATTCTCGACGAGACACAGCTCCCGAAAAAGATGTGCGCGCTCAGCACCTGCTTCCGTCGCGAAGCCGGCGCTGCCGGCAAGGACACGGCCGGTCTGTATCGCGTGCACCAGTTCGACAAGGTCGAACAAGTCGTCGTCCACGCCGCCGATGAAGCCCAGCACATCGCCATCCACGAAGAGATCATCGCCAACAGCGAGTACATCCTTCAGCAACTCGGCCTGGCGTATCGCGTCGTGCAGAACTGCACCGGCGACATGGGCCAGGGCAAGTGGCGGATGTACGACATCGAAACGTGGATGCCCAGCCGCAATCATTACGGCGAGACCCACTCCGGCAGCGCACTCAAGGATTTCCAGGCCCGCCGCCTGAACCTGAGATATCGCAAGACCGGAGAAAAGAGCCCGCTCTTCGCCTACACGCTCAACAACACCGCCATCGCCTGCCCGCGCGTAATGATCGCGATTCTCGAAACGTATCAGCAGGCGGACGGCTCGATCGAAATCCCGCCGGTGCTGCGGCCGTACATGGGCGGGCACGAAGTGATTCGCTGAGGTCCGAGCCGGGTGAATGTAGGGCGCCTTTAGCCGCCGGTGAATCGATCTCGGCGGCTGAAGCCGCCCCGACAAAATCCGTGGCCACACGGTTTTCATTCGTCATTCGGATTTCGACCATTCGTCATTGACGGCCGGGTGCCGCACTTTGCGTACTCGCAACGTGCGGTGGGGTTCGATCGCCTCAGAAGGCACACGTTGGCGAGTACCCTTCGAATACTCAGGGCAGGCAGCCAAAGTGTGGCATCCTTTCAGACGGGCGCGATCTCGTGCCCGCACTCCGAGCATTTTTCAGGGTTGGCGCGGGTGTCGTAGCCGCAGACGGGGCAGAGACCATTATTGTTGCGCCGTGGTCGGCGCAATAGGACATTCAATCGCAAGAGCGGAAGCGGAACGAATAGAAGCAGTAGAATCCAGAACGGACAACTCACCTCCAACTCATCAGTCGCAGCAAACCGATAGACATTTGGCCAAAGCTTTGCCGGCACGAATCGCTGAAGGAATGGTGTGTCATCCAACGGCATAAAGGTCTCACGATTCCAAGTTGTCGGCAGCCCGACATAGTAGAGTACCATTCTGCGGGAATAGTGGATTGCCCCGCATTCAAAACTGATGCCGTAGTAACGACAATAGATTCTGCCATCGTGCGTCGGATACCAGGAATACTTACCGATTCCGTCCCCATGAAATGCACTCCGCACCCACAGCCCCGCCGTCGCGAGTGCCAGCAGCAGCGAGATCGCCGTGAGTGTGTTGAAGAGGATGCGGCCCCATCGTCTGGTCCGTCGTTTCATGTGCGCCTGAGCAGCATACTCGACCGCGGCCCGCGCGACAGGTTGCCGTATCGCGTGGCCGGGTGGCACAGGGACGTACTCTTGCCTGTGCTTGTCGCGTCGTCACGCACAGGTAGGCGTACCTACCTGTGCCACCCGCCGGCCGCGAACCGGGCGACCGGGAACTTCGCGTTGCCGGCGGCAGTGGTTTGCAGCATTCACGCCCTCACTTATCTCTCGCCAAGTCTTCGTCTGCCTCGGAAATCACTTGACGTCGACGTCACCTCCTGACCAAGGTGGCGGGTTGATTTTGCCGGCGGCAGAACTGCGCGCCGGCGGCGTTCTTTGAAAAATGGATACCGATCGAAACGTCTGCGGCGGTTTCCCCGAATGTCTCAAAATGTCCCACATTGGAGCGCTTTCGATTACCCGGCTTCGCAGAAACGGTGCGGTGGCCGCAGGGGGTCAGAAAGATCTCGTGATTCAGACGCCGCGGACGAACGCCACGAACTGCGGCAGGCTCTCTTCGGGAACGGGAGCGACCTCGGGGTACCAGCGCTTCTCCGTTTCCAGGCAGATCCAGCCGTCGTAATTGGCGTCACGCAGCGCGATGAGCGACTCGCGCACGCTCACGATCCCTTCGCCAAGCAGCGCCGGAACTTCCCGGCCATCCCTCATCACCGAATCCTTCACGTGAACATGCTTCAACCGTGGCCCCAGCGTCGCGATCACCTGCTGGGGCAATTCTTTCGCGGCCCAGGTGTGACGCACATCCCACACTACGCCGAACGCATCCGGATCGCAGTCGTCAATCAACTGGATCACTTCGGCGGATGCGCCCCAGTCGTCATGGGTTTCCAAAAGGGGCTTGGCGCGATGGGACTTTGCGAGTGAAGCGAGTTGGCGTGCATGTTGGCGCGCCATGACGGTCGCCGCGTCGCGAGACATGTCGGCCGGCGTGCGGCCGGGGAAGATGCGGATGAACGGGCTCCCGAACGCGTCCGCGACCTTGAGGTAGCGCAGGTATTCTTCCAGCATTCCTGCCCATTTGAGCGGGTCGGGCGTCATCAGCGCCACCGACGAACACATGCAGGGTGCTTCGAGCCCGCGCCCGCGCAGGAGCGCAACGGTCTTGTCCACCTGGGTAGAAAAAGCGGGCAACGTCGTGTGATCGACATTCTGCTGGATGCCCCTGAAGTCGACGCCCTGGACGCCAACGGCGGCGGCTCGCTCGAGGATGGTCTCCAGAGGCCAGCTCGGGCAAACCAGGGTTGAAATCGTCAGTCGGTTCTTCATCGAAGGTACATCACTTTCGGAGCTACGCCGCGAGCGGCTTGCGTCGGCCGGTGGCGATCTGGAGCACCTCGAGCCACTGTTTGGCGATCGCGCCGAATCGGCAAGAGGCGGCGAGGGCTGACTGGGCGCGATCGAGTTCGTCGGGGCTGGGGTTCTCGATCCTTTCGATGGCCGCGCGGGCCCAGGTTCGGGACTTCCGATCGTGTACCAGGGTCGCGGGGACGTGTTGCAGTTGTTCGCGCTTCCAGGTCGCGGGGTCTGCCACGATCGGCACGCGATTCATCGCCGCGCTCGCGATCGAAACGAACGACGGGGGGGACTGGGGATCGATGAGCGCTACATCCGATGCGGCGGCGAGTTCCGGCGCCGAACAGTCCGGGCAAAGCACCATCGATTCCGGCTGGCTCGTGCTGCGCGCGGTGCGCACGACGTAGTCGGTATGAACGCCGGGGTCCATGATCATGCGCCAACTCGGATCACGAAAGGCGAGCACACTCGACGCGCACAGAGCGACCGGATGGCTTCCCACGCCGTTGACGCGCCCGGCGAGCAGGACGCAAACCGTCGACGGAGCAATCCCCAGATTCGCGCGGATCTGCTCGCGCGTCGCATGAAGCGCGGGCGGAAGCGGGCGAATCACGCGGATCTGGCTGCTGTCGATGCCTTGCCGGATCGCGTGGATTGCCGCCCGATGCGTGCTGCACACGGCGAGCGTCGCATTCTCCTTTCGCCAGAGGAGCAGGCGCCGCTCGGTATTGCTGAGATCTCCGACGGGCAGATGGACGAGGGCACCGCGCCACGCAATGGCCGCCGCGACCAACGCCGGTTCACCTGCAGTCACCATCACGTCCGGCACGCGCGTGTTCCGCAATGTTCGAAAGGCCCGGCGGAGAATGAGCGCGAAGCGGTTGGGCAGCGGATCGTCATCGACCACCACGTCGACGCGGGGCAGTTGCGTCAGCATCACAATCTGCGCCTCGACGTCCTGATCGAGTTGCCGGGATGTCATGAAACGCACGCGGATCATCGATCACTCAGCGTATCGATTTGCCATCACCACACAACGACAGATCAGGCGATCCAGCCGTGAACGGTATCGAAAAGCAGTTTGACGTTCAGAATGATGATGACTGCGGCAACAAGCCACGCCATGGAGATGAGCCAGGTCGGCGGGCGATGGACGCCCATCTTTTGGCGGTTCGAGACGAAGAGAATCAACGGCACAACCGCGAACGGCAACTGAAGACTGAGCACGACCTGACTGAGGATGAGAAGCGAAGTCGTACCCGTTTCGCCGTACGAAAACGCGACAAATGCCGCAGGAATAATCGCCAGTCCGCGCGTGATGACGCGTCGCAGCCACGGGCGGATGCGCAGGTTGAGGAATCCTTCCATCACGATCTGGCCGGCGAGTGTGCCGGTGATGGTCGAGTTCTGGCCCGAGCAGAGCAACGCGACCGCGAACAGTGTGCTGGCGACGCCGACGCCGAGTGTGGGCGAGAGAAGTTCATATGCCTTGCCGATTTCTTCGACCGGCGCGCCTCCGTGGAACGCGGCCGCGGCGAGGATGAGAATCGCCGCATTGATGAGCAGGGCGAACATCAGTGCGAAGGTGGAGTCGAGGGTGCTGTACCTGATCGCCTCGCGCTTGCCGGCGTCATCGCGATTCGACGCGCGGGTCTGAACGATGGAAGAGTGGAGGTACAAATTGTGTGGCATCACCGTCGCGCCGAGGATGCCGATGGCGATCATCAGCATTTCCGGATTGGTGACGATCTGCGGAGAAGGAATAATCCCCTTCGCCAGCGCGACAAGATCCGGCTTCGCCGCGATCAGGTTGACGACAAAGCAGGCCGCGATGATCCCGATCATCGTGACGATAAACGCCTCAAGATATCGGAAGCCGAATCGCTGCAGGATGAGGATGATGAACACATCGACCGCGGTGATGAGAACGCCGACGGGAAGGGAAATATGGAAGAGAAGCTGCAGCGCGATCGCGGTGCCGATGACCTCGGCGACGTCGCATGCAACGATGGCTAGTTCGCATAGCGCCCACAGGGTGAGGTTGACCGGTTTCGAGTAGCTCGCACGGCACGCCTGCGCCAGGTCCAACCCCGACGCGATCCCCAGCCGCGCACAGAAATGCTGAAGCAGGATCGCCATGAAGTTGGAGATGACGATGACGCTGAGCAGCGTGTAGCCGAACTTCGATCCGCCGGCGAGATCGGTCGCCCAGTTGCCCGGATCCATATAGCCGACGGCAACGAGGAAGCCAGGCCCGGAAAACGCCAGGAGTTTGCGCCAGAAACCGCTCGCAGGGATTGAAATCGATCGATGCGACTCGGGAAGACTGGGCGAATGCGTGAACGTTGCGGGAGCGACGTACGGAAGGAGCGCGGGATTCGGGTCTGCTGGCTGATTCATATTGCGATCAAATCCGTCTGTTGTAGGATGGGTGGATGTCGATTTGACCTGGCGAGATTAGTATTTTGAGTAATCAAAATCAAGCCGATAGTGATTGAAAATGGCCACGAGCACCGTCGAAAATTACGTGAAACAGCTCTATACCGAGCAAACACGCACGCCTGGCCACCTCATTCAGCTCGGCAAACTTGCCTCTGCACTCGATGTCGTTCCCGGAACCGTCACAACGATGATCCGCACCCTCGCCGATGCAGGGTTGGTGATCTACGAGCCGCGGAATGGCTGTTCTCTCACCTCGGCGGGCGAAGCGCTGGCGCTGCACGTCCTTCGCCGACACCGGCTTGTTGAGCTCTTTCTGGTCAAGGTGCTCGGGTACGACTGGTCCGAAGTTCATGAAGAGGCCGAAGAACTCGAGCATGTTGTCTCGGACAAATTGCTCGAACGGATCGACGAACTGCTTGGCAGGCCGAGTGCGGACCCGCACGGTGACCCGATTCCCAACGCGCAAGGCCAACTCCCCCGGCAATCCGCCCGCCCGCTCTCGCAATGCGTCAGTGGCGAACGCGTCCGCATCGAGCGCGTGAACAACCAGGACCCACAGTTCCTGAGGATGATCGACGAGATGGGCCTCACGCCCGGTACAAGGCATTCGCTCATTCGTAATGATCCCATCGCCGGCACCCTTCAACTCGAAAGCGGGGACCAGACACGCGTCGTAGGCACCAAGGCGGCGGAGTCGATCCTCGTCAGCCCGTCCATGGATTAGTATGCACGTTGCGTCAAAATCGTTTGCCTGAGGGTTTGTGACTGGTGGAAACATCCGTATGATCCACGACCCCTCGAGACGGCAATCGTCTGGAGACGCCAGGGCCTGTAGCTCAATTGGGAGAGCGCCTGCTTTGCACGCAGGAGGTTATCGGTTCGATCCCGTTCAGGTCCATTGTTCGTAAAACACGCCGAATCCGATAGATATGGATACCTGCCAGCGTAGGCAGTGCGGCTCAATCGCTCGTTTGACGGAATGATGATTCCGTCATTGGCGAAGGAGTTCGCACCATGCCCCGAGTCTCGCCCGACTACGTTCCCGCGTATCGACTTCACAAAGCATCGCAGCAAGCGATCGTCACGCTGAGCGGTAAGGACTACCTGCTGGGCGCGTACGGCTCGCCCCCGTCGCGCGTGAAGTATCACCAGCTCGTCGCCGACTGGCTCGCCAATGGCCGCAAGCCGATCACCGCGCCTCGCGTGATTGCCTCGCCGGCCGAGACGCTCACGGCAATGTCGGTTGCGAGTCTGGTCGACGCATACAAGCGCCACGTCAACGCTCACTATCTCGACCCCGACGGCAACCCTCAGACTGGCATCATCAGCCACATGGAGCGGTGTGTCGGGTTCGCGTCCGACCTATTCGGCGA